>NZ_WJPO01000003.1 GCF_009649175.1 Rhodovulum strictum
GCGCCGCCCCCCGCCCCGGCTCAGACCGCCCGCGGCACCGCACGCGCGGCGCAGGCCGGTGCCCCCGCCCGCGCCGCGCCTGCCCTGTCTGAGGCGGCCGCGCGTGCCTTGCGCGCCGAATGGGGCGGCCAGATCCTGGCCCGCGTCAGCCGCGTTCACCGCTACCCGCGCGAGGCCCGCACGACCGGGCGGGCGCTGGTCGAACTGGTGGTCACGCGCGAAGGCGCGTTGCTCTCGGCCCGACTGGTCCAGGGCACGGGCGACCCCGTGCTCGACCGCGCGGCGCTGGCCGCCGTTCATCGGGCCGGGCCATTCCCCAGTGCGCCCAAGGGGCTGGACCAGGCCAGCTACAGCTTTACCGTGCCGCTGAAATTCGACCGGCGCGGCTGATCCGCAGGCGCCCCGCCGCGGTTCGTGCGCAGTTCTGAGTGACCGGGGTCAGCGCACCGAAGCGATCGGGCCTTCGGCGCGGCCATGGATGAACTGTTGCAGGTAAGGGTCTGGCGCGGTGTCCATATCCTTGACCGGGCCTGTCCACTGGATCACCCCGTCATGCAGCATGGCGACATCATCGGCGATGGCGCGCACGCTGGTCATGTCATGGGTGATGGTGATGGCGGTGGCGCCCATCTCGACTACGATCTCGCGGATAAGCTGGTTGATGACCCCGGCCATGATCGGGTCGAGGCCGGTGGTGGGCTCGTCGAAGAAGATGATCTCGGGCTCGGCGGCGATGGCGCGGGCAAGGCCTACGCGCTTTTGCATGCCACCCGACAGCTCGGCGGGGAACTGATCGGCGGTTTCGGGTTTCAGGCCGACGCGGCGCAGCTTTTCGATGGCGATCTCGCGCGCCTCTGCCTTGGGGCGTTTCCCGGGGCCGCGCAGCAGCCGGAACGCCACGTTCTGCCAGACGGTCAGCGAATCGAACAGCGCGCCGCCCTGGAACAGCATCCCGAACCGCGCGAGAAAGGCATCGCGGTCAAGGCTGGCGGCGTCCTGCCCGTCGATCCGGATGGTGCCTGCATCGGGCTTCACCAGCCCCAGGATACATTTCAGCAGCACCGACTTGCCGGTGCCCGAGCCGCCGATGACGACCATGCTTTCGCCCCGGGGCACGGTCAGGTCGACCCCGCGCAGCACGCGGTTGGCGCCGAAACTCTTGTGGAGGCCGAGAAGTTCGATCATGCCGAGAAAAACAGTTCGGTCAGCAGGTAGTTGCTGGCCAGGATCATCACCGAGGCCGTCACCACCGCCGATTTCGTCGCCCGGCCCACGCCCTGCGCACCGCGGGCGGAGTTCATCCCGAAATAGCAGCCCACCAGCGCCACGATGAAGCCGAAGACCGCCCCCTTGATCAGCCCCGAGGTCACGTCCCAGAGCGTCAGATAATCGACCGTGGTCTTGAGATAGGCCGCGGCGTTCAGGTCAAGCCGACCGGTGCCGACCAGATAGCCGCCCAGGATGCCGATGGAATCGCCCACCGCGACCAGCACCGGCAGCGCAATGGTCGCCGCCAGCACGCGCGGCACGGTCAGATAGCGCATCGGGTCGGTGGACAGTGTCACCAGCGCGTCGATCTGTTCGGTCACCTTCATCGTGCCGATCTCGGCCGCGATGGACGAGGCGACCCGCGCCGCCACCATCAGCCCGCCCAGCACCGGGCCAAGCTCGCGCACCATGCCGATGGCGACGATCGAGGGCACCACCTGCGAGGCATTGAACCGCGCGCCGCCCTCGTAGATCTGCAAGGCGAGCGCGCCGCCGGTGAACAGTGCGGTCAGTGCCACCACCGGCAGCGAATTGTAGCCGATCACCCAGAGCGCCTGAAGGAATTCGCGATAGTAGAAGGGCGGGCGTATGGCCGCCGACAGCGTCGCCACCAGGAAGATCGCGATCCGGCCAAGGGCCGCCAGCCCCCCGAGCGTCGAGCGGCCGATGGCGGCGACCGGGGCGAGGATCATGGTGCCGCTGCGCCGATATGGCGGCGGGCATAGCGGGGGCCGAGGCTGGTGAGCAGCTCGTAGCCGATGGTTCCGGCGGCGGTGGCCAGGCTGTCAACGCCCTGATCCGGACCGATCAGGTCCAGCGCCTCGGGGATGGCGGGCAGGTCGGTGACATCGGCGGTGATCAGGTCCATCGAGACGCGGCCAAGGATCGGGCAGGGCCGACCCTCGGACCAGAGCGTGCCGCGGCCCGACAGCGCGCGCAGGATGCCATCGGCATAGCCGCCCGCGACGGTGGCGACGGTGCGGCTGGTGTCGGCGCGGAAGCTGCACCCGTAGCCCACAGCCTCGCCCGGTTCGACGATGCGGGTCTGGATCACCGGCAGCGACAGCCGCAGCACCGGCGTGGCCTGAGCGAAGGGCAGGGCGCCGTAAAGGCCGATGCCGGGGCGGGTGATCTCGAAATGATACTCCGGGCCCAGCAGGATGCCCCCCGTGGCCGAAAGCGAGCGCGGCACGTCGCAGCCTTCGGTCATGTCGCGGAAACAGGCAAGCTGGATCTCGTTGAAGCCGGTCTCGGGTTCGTCGGCACAGGCAAGATGGCTCATGATCAGCCGCAGCCCGGCGGCCAGCGCGTCGGCGCGGATCGCGGCCCAGTCGGCGGGTTCCATCCCCAGACGGTTCATGCCGGAATCAAGCTGGATGCCGAAAGGGTGGCCCGGCAGCGCCTGAAGGTGGCGGGTCAACTGCTCGGGCGCGTTCAGCATCGGCACGAGGGCGCAATCGCGGATCAGGCCCGCATCGCCCGCCATGTGGCCGCCGAAGACGCCGATCTCGGGGCCGGGGCCAAGGGCGGCGCGCACGGCTGCGCCCTCTTCGGCGACGGCGACGAAGAAGCGGCGGGCACCGGCGCGAGCCAGCGTGCGCGCGACCTCGGCCGCGCCCAGCCCGTAGGCGTCGGCCTTGACGACCGCCGCGGTTTCGGTGCCCGTGCCGCTGGCGCGGTCAAGGGCGGTCCAGTTGCGCGCGATGGCGCCGTGGTCGATGGTAAGCAATCCGGTAGCCATGGCGCTGTTTCCGACAGGGGCGGGGCGCGCGTCAAGGCGAATCCGGTTTTCCGCTGCTGCGCTCAGCGTCGTTCGTAGCGGCTGCCGGTCCAGACCCAGCGTTCGTCGGTCCCGGTGACAAGCGCGGGCCAGCCATCCTGCGCGCCCGCCTCGTCCAGCGAAAGCCCGCTGGTCGAGAACAGATCGCAACCACCAAAGATCAGCAGCGCGCTGTCGCCCGCCCAAGCAAAGACTCCTGCCAGCCGACCCGGACGTGCCGATCATCGCCATTCGTGCCGTCGGTCCCGATTCACCTGGGCCGAGTGCAAGGAGCAACATGGCCGAAGCGAAGCGCGGATCGGCGGGACTCAGAACCCGTCGGCGCCGCCATGGCCCTGCTGCCAGGGCTTGACCAGGTTGCCAAAGCGGGTGAAGCGGCCCTCGAAGCTCAGTTCCACCGTGCCGATCGGGCCGTGGCGCTGCTTGCCGATGACGACCTCGGCCTTGCCGTGGCAGCGTTCCATCACCTCCTGCCACTTGGCCATGGCCTCCAGGTTGTCCTCGCCCGGCTTCTCGCGTTCCTTGTAGTATTCCTCGCGGTAGACGAACATCACCACGTCGGCATCCTGCTCGATCGAGCCCGACTCGCGCAGGTCGGACAGTTGCGGGCGCTTGTCCTCGCGGTTCTCGACCTGACGCGACAATTGCGACAGCGCCACCACGGGGATGTCCAGTTCCTTGGCGATGGCCTTCAGCCCCTGGGTGATCTCGGACACCTCGTTCACCCGGCTGTCCTTGGCGGTCGCGGGGCGGACGAGTTGCAGGTAGTCGATGAACAGCGCATCCAGCCCATGGGTGCGTTTCAGCCGGCGCGCGCGGGCGGCAAGCTGGCTGATCGGCAGGGCGGGGGTGTCGTCGATGAACAGCGGGCAGGCTTCCAGCGCCTTGGCGGCCTCGACGAAGCGACGGAACTCGGCCTCGGTCATGTCGCCGCGGCGGATCTGTTCCGAGGGCACTTCGGAGGCTTCCGACAGGATCCGCGCGGCAAGCTGCTCGGCGCTCATCTCGAGGCTGAAGAAGCCGACTACGCCGCCTTCGACCGCGCCTTCGGTGCCATCGGGTTGCAGCCCGCGGCGATAGGATTTCGCGATGTTGAAGGCGATATTGGTGGCCAGCGACGTCTTGCCCATCGACGGGCGCCCGGCCAGGATCAGCAGGTCCGAGCGGTGCAGCCCGCCCAGCTTGCGGTCAAGGTCGATCAGGCCGGTCGAGACCCCCGACAATTGCCCGTCGCGCTGATAGGCGGCGTTCGCGACATTGACCGCATCGGTCACCGCCTTGAGGAAGGACTGGAACCCGCTTTCGGACTGGCCCTGTTCGCCCAGCTTGTAAAGCGCCTGCTCGGCCTCGACGATCTGGGTGCGCGGCTCGGAGGCGATGTCGACGCGCGCCGCCTTGTCCGAGATGTCGCGGCCAAGCCGCATCAATTCGCGCCGGATCGCGAAGTCATAGATCATCTGGGCATAGTCGCGCGCCGCGAAGGTCGAGATCGCCGCCCCGGCAAGCCGCGCCAGATAGGCCGGCCCACCCAGTTCCTTGAGCCCCTCGTCATTCTCCATGAACGCCTTGAGCGTCACCGGCGAGGCCAGCGCGTTTTTCTGGATGCGCGCGGCGGCGATCTCGTAGATGCGCTGATGCACCGGTTCGTAGAAATGATGCGCCTGGATGATCGCCGCGATCCGGTCGAACACGTCGTTATTCGTCAGGATCGCGCCTAGAAGCTGCTGCTCGGCCTCGATGGAATGGGGCAGGGCGCCGGTCTCGTCCTCGGTCCCTGTCCCGCCCGGATGGATCGTGCTGATCTCGTTCATTGCCTGCCCCCGCGGTCATGTCCGGGCTGACTAGCGCAGGGACGCGGCCAGGGATACCGCAACAACTTGGTGGATACCCCGCGGCATATCCCTGTGGATCCCGTGTGGATAACGCCAGACTGCCCGGTTGTTGTTGTTCAGAACAGGATAGCCGCAAAATCTGGGGGACGCGACCGATTCTGTGGATGCCTTGTCCCCAGGTCATCCACAGTCTCGTCCCCGGTTATTTTGCGGCCCGCGCCGCCTGCCATTCCCTGGGCGCATTCAGGAACGCCTCGACCTCGGCCAGCGTGGCGTCATCGAAGGCACCCTGCGCGCGCGCCTCGGCCAGCACATCCCACCAGGTGCAAAGGTGATGAAGCTGCACCCCATGGGCGGCCAGCGTCGCCTCGGTCTCGGGGAAGATGCCGTAATAGAAGATCACCGCGGTATGCCCGCAGGCTGCCCCCGTCTCGCGGATCGCATCGACGAAGGACAGCTTGGACCCGCCATCGGTGGTCAGATCCTCGACCAGCAGCACCCGGTCGCCCTCGCCCATCACCCCCTCGATCCGGGCGTTGCGGCCGTAGCCCTTGGGCTTCTTGCGGACATAGGTCATCGGCAGGGCCAGACGCTCGGCCACCAGCGCGGCAAAGGGGATGCCCGCCGTCTCGCCGCCCGCGATATTGGTGAAGGCTTCGAACCCGGCCTCGCGCATCACGGTCACGGCCATGAAATCCATCAGGGTCGCGCGGATGCGCGGGAAGGAGATCAGCTTTCGACAGTCGATATAGGTGGGCGAAGGCAGGCCCGAGGCCAGCGTGAACGGCGTTTCCGCGTTGAAATGCACCGCGCGGATTTCCAGAAGCATGCGGGCCGACAGCCGGGCGATCTCGGCGCGGTCGGGGAAGGCGGTGGGGATCATGGCGCGGACCTCAGTGTCTGGGGCCAAGAATCTTGGGGAAAATTCTTGGCAAATTTCTTGCAGGAAATTCGCGGCTCACCGCTCTACCCGCCAGTGCAGGGGGAAGCCGGGATCGAACAGCGTCACCGGCCCCGCCCCGGTCTCGATCCGGGCGGGGTAGGTCACGGGCGCTCCCTTGACCAGCGTGGTCCGCGCCTCGTTCGGCGGCAGGCGGTAAAAGGCCGGACCGTTGAGCGAGGCAAAGGCTTCCAGCCGGTCGAGCGCGCCTTCGCGCTCGAATACTTCCGCCAGACAAGACAGCGTATTGGTGGCCGAGAAGATGCCCGCGCAGCCGCAGGCGCATTCCTTGGTCGGGTCGGCATGGGGTGCGCTGTCGGTGCCCAGGAAGAACCGCGCATCGCCCGAAATGGCGGCGGCGACCAGCGCATCGCGGTGCCGGGCGCGCTTGGCCACCGGCAGGCAGTAGTAATGCGGCTTGATGCCCCCGACCAGGATATGGTTGCGGGTGATGATCAGGTGATGCGTCGTGATCGTGGCGCCAAGGTCGGCCGCGTTCGCCTGCACATAGGCCACGCCGTCGGCCGTGGTCAGATGCTCCATCACCACGCGCAGCCCCGGCGTCGCCCGGCGGATCGGGTCCAGCACCCGGTCGATGAACACCGCCTCGCGGTCGAAGATGTCCACCTCGGGATCGGTCACCTCGCCATGCACGCAAAGCGGGCAGCCGATCTCGGCCATCTTCTCCAGCACGCCGCGCACCTTGTCGAAATCGCGCACACCCGAGGCCGAATTGGTCGTCGCGCCCGCCGGATACAGCTTGACCGCCGTCACCAGCCCGCTGGCATGGGCCGCGGCCACATCCGCCGGATCGGTCTCTTCGGTCATGTAAAGCGTCATCAGCGGCGTGAAATCCATGCCCTCGGGCAGCGCGGCAAGGATGCGCTCGCGATAGGCGGCGGCCTCGCGCGCATTCACCACCGGCGGCACCAGGTTCGGCATGATGATCGCCCGGGCAAAGTCGCGCGCGGTCTCGGGCAGGACGCCCGACAGCATGGCGCCATCGCGCAGATGCAGGTGCCAGTCGTCGGGGCGGCGGATGATAAGGCGCTCTGTCATGGTCCGCGCGATACACAATCGCCGCACGGCTTTCCAGTGCCGATCACGCCCACCGGCCCCGCACCGCCCGGCATCCGCCCCGGAAAAG
The DNA here is from genome assembly GCF_009649175.1 of Rhodovulum strictum. Classification (GTDB taxonomy): domain Bacteria; phylum Pseudomonadota; class Alphaproteobacteria; order Rhodobacterales; family Rhodobacteraceae; genus Rhodovulum; species Rhodovulum strictum. Next base: position 6,969 of record NZ_WJPO01000003.1, read on the forward strand.
GTGAATATCGGGTTGAGATTTCACGCTTCTGCTGCCCGCTGGGCGCAAGGCGGGGTTTGCGAGCGGGCATTGGTCATGTCAGCGCGTCTGTCCTATTTTGGCCCTCAGGGGGGAAACAACTGTGAATCGGCAGGAGTTTCCAGAACATGGCACTTGCAGTTACAGCGATCACCGGCCGCACCGGCTCGATCCTTTCCACCGTGCTCGACGCGCTTGTCCGGGTGATGGAACACCATCCCCGCACCCGCCAGATCGAGCGTCTGAACGCGCTCAGCGACGAGGATCTGGCCGCACGCGGCCTGACCCGTCAGGATGTCGTGCGCCACATCTTCCGCGACCGCTATTACCTCTGAGCGCTCTCACCGCCGGGCGGGACGCTTGCGCCCGCCCCGGCAAGGCCACACCCGATCCCGCGCTTGACCGCCGCCCCTGCGCATGCAGTTCTACGCGCAGGGAGGACGTGGAATGGACAGGACCGGGCCAGGCTCGATCGACGAGGTGCAGGCGCTGCTTGCCGGGCAGGATTATGTCTGCGGGCGCGCGCTTGCGACGGTCACCTTCCTGTCGCTGCGCCTTGGCAAGCCGCTCTTTCTTGAAGGTGAACCCGGTACCGGCAAGACCGAGATCGCCAAGGCCATCGCCGCGGCGCTGGGCCGCCGTCTGATCCGGCTGCAATGCTATGAAGGGCTCGATGCCGCATCGGCCGTCTGCGACTGGAACTTTGCCGCGCAGATGATCGCGATCCGCACCGCCGAGGCGATGGGATTCGAGGGCGCGGGCGCCGACAGGACCGCGCTGAAGGACGAACTCTTTTCGGACGAGTATCTCATCGAACGCCCACTTCTCCAGTCCATGCGCCCCCATGTCGAGGGCCCGCCGGTGCTGCTGATCGACGAACTCGACCGCACCGACGAGCCCTTCGAAGCCTTCCTGCTCGAGGCGCTGGGCGATTTCCAGGTCACGATCCCCGAACTTGGCACGATCAGGGCACCGCAGCCCCCCATCGTCGTCATCACCTCGAACCGCACCCGCGAAGTGCATGACGCGCTGAAACGGCGCTGCCTCTATCACTGGGTCGATTACCCAGATTTCCAGCGCGAACTCGACATCCTGCATGCCCGCGCCCCCGAAGCGGCCGAAACGCTGAGCCGCGAGATCGTGGCCTTCGTCCAGAAACTGCGCAGCGAAGACCTGTTCAAGAAACCCGGTGTGGCCGAAACCATCGACTGGGCGAAATGCCTGCTCGCGCTCGATGTGATCGACCTGTCGCCCCAGGTCATTGCCGACACGATCGGGGCGCTTCTGAAATACCAGGACGACATCCAGAAGATCGAGGGCTCCGAGGCGAAACGCCTGCTCGACCAGGTCCGCGCGGAACTGGCGCCTGCCTGACGCGAACCGGCCTGTTCTTCTTCTGGCCGGAAATATCCTCGGGGGGTCCGGGGGGCAGACGGCCCCCCGGCCTCTCCACCAGCGCCGAGGCCGCGAATGGCAGATCTGCACACGCTCGACATCCCCGATGACGGCAAGCTGTCGCACAACATCGTCCATTTCGCGCGCGCCCTGCGAAAGGCGGGCCTGCCCGTCGGCCCCGGCCGGGTGATCGACGCGGTCCGCGCGGTGGAGGCGGCGGGGTTCTCGCAGCGCGGCGATTTCTACCACACGCTTGCCGCCTGCTTTCTCTCGCGGCCCGAGCACCGGCAGGTCTATGACCAGGTGTTCCGGCTTTACTGGCGCGATCCGCGCTTTCTCGAACACATGATGAGCCTGATGCTGCCCTCGCTGCGCGGCGTGGCCGAGGAACGCAGCGCCAGGGCCGCCGAGAAGCGCGCCGCCGAGGCGTTGCTCGACGGGATCGAGCGCGCGCTTCCCGAACCGCAGGACGCGCCCGGCGAGGAGGTCGAGATCGATGCCAGCCAGACCCATTCGGGCCGCGAACGGCTGAAGACGCTGGATTTCGAGCAGATGAGCACCGCCGAGATCGCCGAGGCACGGCGCATGCTGGCCCGACTCAGCCTGCCGGTGAAGCCGCTGGTCTCGCGCCGCACCCGCGCCGACCGGCAGGGACGGATGCCCGACTGGCGCGCGACGATGCGCCATGCCCTGCGCCGGGGCGGTGAACTCAGCGAACTGGCGATGAAGAACCGGCGCAGCCGCTGGCCGAATCTGGTGGTGCTCTGCGACATCTCGGGCTCGATGTCGCAATATTCGCGCATGGTGCTGCATTTCCTGCATGCGGTCGCCAATGAGAAGGGCGCGGGCTGGGCCAGGGTGCATGCCTTCACCTTCGGCACGCGGCTGACCAACATCACCCGCCACCTGGCCACCCGCGATGTCGATGCCGCGCTGGCGGCTGCGGGGGCCGAGGCGCAGGACTGGGCGGGCGGCACGCGAATCGCGTCGGCGTTGCATGTCTTCAACCGCGACTGGTCGCGGCGGGTGCTGGGGCAGGGGGCGGTGGTGCTGCTGATCACCGACGGGCTTGACCGCGACGAGGCGGACACCCTGTCGCAGGAGATGGAGCGGCTGCATCTGTCGGCCCGCCGCCTCATCTGGATCAACCCGCTGCTGCGCTGGGACGGTTTCGCGCCGAAAGCCCGTGGAATAAGGGCGATGCTGCCCCATGTCGACTGTTTCCGGGCGGGCCATTCGATCCGCTCGCTCGAGGATCTGGCCCGGGCGATCACGGATGCCGGCGATGCCGGAGAGCGGGACCGGATGCTGGCGCAGGTGCGACATTCCTGACCGCTTGATCCAGATCAAGGCCGCAGCGCAGCATAACCTGCATCCAGCATGCGTCGTTTGTGGCGATGGGCGCAAGTTCCCGGCGCGTATCGGATAACCCGCAGACGGCCCCTGTGTTTTCCCGACGCAGGTTCCCGGGCGCCAGAGGGCCCTCCCTCCCTCGGCGCCGTGTACAGAAACGCCGTGGGCCCTCCCTCCCACGGCGTTTTTTCCGTTTTGCGCCCAATGTTTGAACTGGATCGGCATCGTTGCCCATGCCAAGGTTCGCGCAAATGAACGCATGTCACGAGGGGGACATCTCCATGGTTCTGAACTGGAAGATCGGCGGCCCGCTTCTGGGGGTCGTCTTTTTCCTCGCGGTGCTCCTGGTCCAACCGATCGGCGTATCGACGCAATTCGTCGTGGCCGACGGCGTTCTGTGGGAGCAATACGCGCCGGGCGTCATCAGCCAGACGGCCGATGGCGGCTGGACCTCGCCCTATCCCTATTTCGCCAAATACGCCGCGGATATCGCCAATCCGCTGACCTATTCGATGATCTTCGTCGCCGCGATGATGGGCGGCGCCTTCCTGTCCTCGGTCGCCTTCGGCCGCATCCCGCTGCGCGAGCGGTTCAGCCCCGCGCTGTGGAGCGCGAATTTCCGCATCGGCTGGGTGGGGCGCTGGGTTCTGGCCTTCCTCGGCGGCGTGATTGTGCTGTTCGGGGCGCGGCTTGCGGGGGGGTGCACCTCGGGGCACATGATGTCGGGCATGATGCAGACCGCCGTTTCGGGCTACGTCTTTGCCTTCGGGGCGTTCCTGACGGCCTTTCCCACCGCCCGCATCCTGCTGAAGAAGGAGGCCTGAGATGGAAATCGCACTCGCAATCGGCCTGGGCGCGCTGTTCGGCCTGATGCTGGAACGCATCGGCGCGACCGATCCGAACTGGGTCGGGCGGATGCTGAGCCTGGTCAACATGCACCTGATGAAGACGATCCTGGTGGCGATCGGCACCGCCTCGATCCTGATGTTCGGCGGCCAGATGCTGGGCCTGGTCGAGGTCGGGCACATGTCGGTCAAGGAGGTCCATGTGGGCGTGCTGCTGGGCGGCGCGATTCTCGGGATCGGCTGGGCCATGTCGGGATACTGCCCGGGCACCGGCGTCTGCGCGGCGGCCACGGGGCGGTTCGACGCGCTGTTCTTCATCGTCGGCGGCCTTGTCGGCGCGGGGGCCTATGCGCTGAGCCATCCGTTCTGGGAAAACATCGGCTTCCTGAATGGCGAGAAATGGACCATCGGCGCGATCCCCGGCTCCAACTATCCGGCGGCGCTGCCCGATCTGCCGATCACCGGCGATGTGATCGGCATCGGCATCGGCGTCGTGCTGATCCTGGTCGCGATCCTTCTGCCCCGGCGGCTGTCGGGCAAGGGCGCGCCCGCGGGCGAAGCGCAACCCGAACCGGCCGAATAACCTTCCCCGACAGGGGGCAGGGGCGCTGCGGACCCGATCCGCGGCGCCCTTTCCTTTTGTCCCGATTTCCACTGGCGAAGCCGCCCTGCCGCGCCCATTATCCCCGCGAGGGAGGAGGGCGGTCATGCAGACAGCCGAATTCGACGCGATCGCGGAAACCGCGCTCGACTGGCACCGGGCGGGCAAGGGGTCGGTGCTGGCCACCGTGATCGAGACCTGGGGCAGCGCACCGCGCCCGGTGGGCAGCCTCTTGGCGATCTCGGGCGAGGGCGGCATGGCGGGGTCCGTTTCGGGCGGCTGCGTCGAGGGCGCGGTGATCGCCGAGGCATTGGAGGCGCTGGGCGATGGCCGTCCGCGCCTGCTGGAATTCGGGGTCAGCGATGACGATGCCTTTGCCGTGGGGCTGGCCTGCGGCGGGCGCATCCGGGTGCTGGTCGATCCCGTCGGCGCGGCGCTGCCCGAGGCGTTGCTGGCCGATCTGGTCACTGCCCGCGCCGCGCGCCGCGCGCTGGCCTATGTCGTCGATACCGAATGCTGGCAAAGGCGGCTGGCCGGGCCGGAGGATGCCGCCCTTGGCCCGCAGATCGCCGCACGGATGCGCGCCGACCGCTCGGGCTTCGAGGGGGCGTGCTTCGTCGCGATCCACAACCCGCCCTTGCGGCTGGCCATCGTCGGCGCCGTCCATATTGCGCAGCCGCTGGTGGCGATGGCGCGGCTTGCCGGTTTCGCGCCCGTGCTGATCGACCCGCGCCCCGCCTTTGGTTCGGCCGAGCGGTTCCTGGGCGAGACCATCCTTGACGACTGGCCCGATGCCGCGCTTGCCGCACATGGGCTTGATGCGCGCACGGCGGTCGTGACGCTGACCCATGACCCCAAGCTTGACGATCCCGCAATCCTGGCCGCGCTGGGCTCGGACGCCTTCTATCTGGGCTGCCTCGGCTCGCCCCGGACCCATGCCAAACGGGTCGAGCGGCTGCGGGCTGAGGGCATCCCGGAGGACCGGATCGCCCGCATCCATGCGCCGGTCGGCCTGGATATCGGCGCGCGCAGCCCGGCCGAGATCGCGGTTTCGATCATGGCCCAGATCGTCGCGACGCTGAGGCAGGGGTGATGCGCTTCGGCCCCGTCCCTCCCGATCAGGCCGAGGGGGCGATTCTGGCCCATTCGCAGTGTGTCGGCGGGCGGATGCTGAAGAAGGGCCTCGTGCTCGGGCCGGACGAGATCGCCGCGCTGACCGCGGCGGGCATCGCCCTTGTCACCGTCGCCCGTCCGGACCCCGGCGATGTGGCCGAGGATGCGGCGGCCGCGCGGTTGGCCGAGGCGCTGGTGCCCGATCCGGCGGCGGCGGGGCTGCGGATCGGGGCGGCGGCGCGGGGGAGGGTGAACCTGCACGCGGCCTGCGCGGGTGTGGTCGGGCTGGACGCCGCTGCGATCCACGCGCTGAACCGGATCGACCCCGGCGTGACGCTTGCCACGCTTGCGCCGCTGACCCGGGTCACGCCGGGGCTCTTGGTCGGCACGGTCAAGATCATCCCCTATGCGGTGCCCGGCGCAGCCCTTGCCGCTGCCTGTGCCACCGCGCCGGGCGCGATCCGCGTGCATCCGGTGATGCGCCGGACCGCCGGGCTGATCCTGTCCAATGTCGCCGGCCAGAAACCCGGGCTGACCGAAAAGGGCCGCGCAGCGGTGGAAACCCGGCTGGGCGCGCTGGGCATCGCGCTTGCCGCGGTCGCGACCGTGCCGCATGACACCGCCGCCATGGCCGCGGCGCTGACCGCGCTGCCGGGCGAGATCGCGCTGATCCTCACCGGCTCGGCCACCTCGGACCCCGAGGATACCGGCCCCGGCGCGGTGCGCGCGGCGGGCGGAACGGTCACGCGCTTTGGGATGCCGGTCGATCCGGGCAACCTGCTGTTTCTGGGCGAGCAGGGGGGGCGGCCGGTGATCGGCCTGCCGGGCTGCGCCCGCAGCCCCGCCCTGAACGGGGCGGACTGGGTGCTGGAACGCATCGCTTGCGGGTTGGCCGTCGGCCCCGACGAGATTGCCGCGATGGGTGTGGGGGGGCTTCTCAAAGAGATCCCCTCGCGCCCCCAGCCGCGCGAGGGCTGATGGTGCGGGCCGCTCAGCCCATGCGCTCGGCCTCGGCCACGTTGCGCTTGACCGCCAGAAAGCTGTCGGGCGTGACCGAGATCGAGTCGATGCCATAGCCCACCAGCAGACGGGCGAAATCCGGATCATTGCTGGGCGCCTGCCCGCAAAAGCCGACCTTGGCCCCGCAGGCATGCGCCCGCTCGATCACGCTGCGGATCATCCATTGCACGGCGGCGTTGCGTTCGTCGAACAGCGCCGCCAGATCGGCCGAATCCCGGTCCACCCCCAGCGTCAGTTGCGTCAGGTCGTTCGAGCCGATGGAAAACCCGTCAAAGCGGCGGGCGAATTCCTCGGCCAGGATCACGTTCGAGGGCACCTCGCACATGACATAGACCTGAAGCCCGTCTTCGCCGCGTTTCAGGCCGTTCGCCGCCATGACCTCAAGCACGCGGTCGGCCTCGTCGGGGGTGCGGCAGAACGGGATCATCACGATCACGTTGTCGAACCCCATCACCGCGCGCAGATGCCGGATCGCCCGGCATTCCAGCGCGAAACCCGGCGCGTAAGCCTCTGAATAGTATCGTGAAGCGCCGCGAAAGCCGATCATCGGGTTTTCCTCGTGCGGCTCGAACCCCGCACCGCCCGGCAGTTCGGCATATTCGTTGGTCTTGAAATCGCTCATCCGCACGATCACCGGCTCGGGCCAGGCCGGGGCGGCGATGCGGCCAAGCCCCATGGCAAGCTTGCGCACGAAGAAATCCGGCCCGTCCGCATAGCCCGCGGCCAGCGCCGCCAATGCTGCGCGGGTGGGCTCGTCCAGCCGCTCGGGATGGATCAGCGCCATCGGATGCGCCTTGATCGCGTTGCTGACCACGAACTCCATCCGCGCCAGCCCCACGCCCTGCGCGGGCAGCCGCCACCAGCGGATCGCAGCACCCGGATTGGCCATGTTCAGCATCACCCGGGTCCGCGTCTCGGGCAGGTCGGACAGCGCGATATCCTCGATGTCGACCTCGGCTATGCCGTCATAGACATGGCCCGTCTCGCCCTCGGCGCAGGAGACCGTCACCACCTGTTCGTCATGCAGCAGATGGGTTGCATTGCCGGTGCCGACGATGGCGGGCAGGCCAAGCTCGCGGCTGACGATGGCGGCATGGCTGGTGCGCCCGCCATGATCGGTCACGATGGCGGCGGCCCGCTTCATGATCGGCACCCAGTCGGGATCGGTGATCGAGGTCACAAGGATCGCGCCATCGACAAAGCGCGCGATGTCCCTGGCGCTTTCGATCACGCAGACGGGGCCCGAGGCGACGGCACCCCCCACCGACAGCCCGGAAACCAGCGTCCTGCCTTTCTGCCCGATGCGGTAGTTGCGAAACGCCCCGGCCTCGGCGCGGGACTGGACGGTTTCGGGCCGGGCCTGCACGATGAACACTTCGCCCGTCTCGCCATCGCGCGCCCATTCCATGTCCATCGGCATGCCGTAATGCCGCTCGATGGTCACGGCCATGCGGGCCAGCGCAAGGATCTCGTCCTCCGTCAACACGAAGCGCGCCCGCTCGGCCCGCGAGGTCGGCACGTTGCGGGTGGCGGTGCCGTCCGCGCCGTGGATCATCTTGCAAAGCTTGCTTCCCAGCGTCTTGTCGAGGATCGGCACAAGGCCGGGGCGGTCGAGAAAGGGCTTGAAGACCTGGTATTCGTCCGGCGTCACCGCGCCCTGCACCACATTCTCGCCCAGCCCCCAGGCGGCGTTGATCAGCACAAGATCGGGATAGCCCGTCTCGGTGTCGAGCGAGAACATCACCCCCGCGCCGCCCGTATCCGCACGCACCATCCGTTGCACCCCGACGGACAGCGCCACCTGCCCATGATCGAAGCCCTTGAGCCGACGATAAGTGATCGCCCGGTCGGTGAACAGCGAGGCAAAGCAGCGCCGGCAGGCCGCCAGCAACGCATCGGCGCCGCGGATGTTCAGGAACGTCTCCTGCTGGCCCGCGAAACTGGCGTCGGGCAGATCCTCGGCCGTGGCCGAGGAACGCACCGCAACGGCAAGCGCCTCCTGCCCCTCGCGGCGGCAAAGCTCGGCATAGGCCGCGCGGATCTCACCTGCGATATCCACGGGCCACTCGCCTTCGCGGATCATCCGGCGGATCGTGGCCCCTGCCTCGGCCAGCTCGATCCGCTGTGCGTCCAGGGCCGCCAGCGTCGCGGCGATGCGTGCCTCAAGATCGTTGTGCCGCAGAAAGGCGCGATAGGCGTCCGCCGTGGTCGCGAAACCGCCCGGCACCCGGATGCCCTGACCCGCAAGCGCCGCCACCATCTCGCCGAGCGAGGCGTTCTTGCCGCCCACCCGGGTCACGTCGTCCCGGCGCAGGTCTTCGAACCATGCCACATGCTGGGCCATCTTCCGTCCTCCCTTCGGCATGACGTCCCCCTGGGGTCAGCCTAGGCAGGCGGCGGCAGACCGCGCGTTGATCGGTGTCAAGGCGCAGCCGGTCAGCCCGCACGATAGGCCTGCCGGATCAGCCCGGCCAGCGCGTCAAGTGCCGGGCCCGGGGCGACATCCGACACGTAAAGGTCGATCAGGGTGCGCGGCAGGTCGGGCAGCGCGCCGCCATGAGTGATGCGCTCGACATAGGGCGGCATCGCCCCTTCGACGACGGTATGCACGGCCAGATCGGCGCTGACGCTGGCCTCGACCGTGCGGATCGAGTCGCTTTCGACGGCCATCTGCCAGGGGATGCCCGCGCGGTCCAGCGCCTCCTCGACGTCCTGGCGGAAGATGCAGGCATGTTCATAGGCCAGCCGCAGCGGGCGCTGTTTCCAGGCATGGCCGCCGATCGCGCCGACCCAGACAAGCGGCAGTTCGGCCAGCGTCTCGCCGCCCGGTCCGCAGCGATCCTCGGTGGTCAGGATCAGGTCCACCTCGCCGCGGCGGAACTGTTCGCGCAGCCGCGTGGTGTAGGAAGAAATAAGCTGCACCCGGACGCGCGGAAAATCCGCGGCAAAGCGGTTCAGCACCTGCGGGATCGCCGGATAGACGATGTCATGGGGTACGCCCAGCACGATCTCGCCCTCGTAATCCTGCGCCGTCATGCGGGCATAGACCTCGTCGTTCAGCGCCAGCAGTCGGCGGGCATAGCCCAGCAACTGCTCGCCCGCCGCAGTCAGCCGCACCCGGCGTTCCGAGCGGTCCAGCAGGTCGAGCCCCAGCGCCTGTTCCAGCCGCTTGAGCTGCATCGACACCGCCGATTGCGTCAGGTTCAGGAACCCCGCCGCGCGCGTGACCCCGCCCGCTTCGGCCACGGCCACGAAAGAGCGCAGGGCGGTCAGATCCAGATGGCGCGGCATATCACGATCCCTGATGCAAGGCATAACAATCATTCGTTTGAAGAATGAAACACGATGCGCGATAAGCTGCAAGCAGAGAGAGCAGTCCGCATCACAAGGAGGCACGGCCATGGCCCATATCGTCACCGACACCATCCGGGGCGTCCGTCTTCCCGCGCTGGGCGATCTGTTGCGCCGCATCGGACTTGGCCTTGGCGCCGCCCGCCAGCGTCACCGTCTGGCCGAGCTTGACGAGACCATGTTGCGCGACATCGGCCTTACCCGCGACGAGGCGCTGGCCGAGGCCCGCCGCCCGGTCTGGGACGTGCCGCAAACCTGGCTGCGCTGAGCCGCGTGGCAGGCTGACGCAAACGTTAAGGAATCGCGCCGTTTTCGGACCGGCGCGCCTTGAAATGCCTTTCCCCTTCGCCGATATTCCCCCGCAATGGCGGGGCCCGGATTTTCCGGTCCGCCGGGTGTGAAAATCTGAGGAGGCAGCGATGGCTGACTACAACACGAACACGATCCGCGCGGGCCAGACGGCAGGCATCCGCTCGTCGGCGCAGATCGATGCGGGCCTTCGTGCCCATATGAACAAGGTCTATGGCACCATGTCGGTCGGCATGGTGATCACGGCGCTGGCCGCCTGGGCGATCTCGGGCCTTGCCGTGACGCCCGAGGGCACGCTGTCGGGGCTGGGTCAGGCGATCTATGCCTCGCCGCTGAAATGGGTGATCATGTTCGCCCCGCTGATCATGGTCTTCGGCTTCGGCGCGGTGGCCAACCGGCTGTCGGCGGCGGCGGCGCAGCTTTACTTCTACGGCTTTGCGACGCTGATGGGCCTGTCGATCAGCTCGATCTTCCTGGTGTTCACCGGGCTGTCGATCGTGCAGACCTTCCTGATCACCGCGATCGCCTTTGCGGGCCTGTCGCTGTGGGGCTACACCACCAAGAAGGACATCTCGGGCTGGGGTTCGTTCCTGATCATGGGCGTGATCGGCCTGATCGTTGCCTCGATCGTGAACATCTTCCTGGGCAGCCCGGCGATCATGTTCGCGGTGTCGATCATCGGCGTTCTGCTGTTCTCGGCGCTGACCGCCTATGATACCCAGCGGATCAAGACGGACTACATCCAGCATGCGCAGTCGATGGACAGCGAGTGGCTGGCCAAGTCGGCGATCATGGGGGCGCTGAACCTCTATCTCGACTTCATCAACCTGTTCATGTTCCTGCTGCAATTCCTCGGCAACCGCGAGTGATCCCGGCGGACGGAAATGCGAAGGGGCCGGTGGCGACACCGGCCCCTTTCGTTTTGCGCCACGCGCCGGGCGATCACGGGCTTTTTCCGCGCGGGGGCTTTCGCGGGGCGGCGATGGCTTGGCATAAGGGCATGAAAACCGGAAGGAGAATGCCGATGCGCCGCTTTGCCGTTCTTGCCGCCCTGGTCGCCCTGGGGCCCGGGACCGCCCTGGCCGACCCAGACCCCGCCGACTGGCCCGCGGTTCTGGCAGAGGCGCGCGGGCAGGTGGTTTACTGGAACGCCTGGGGCGGGGCGGCGGCGACCAATGATTTCATCCGCTGGGCGGGTGACGAGGTATCGGCGCGCTACGGCGTGCGGGTCGAGCATGTGAAGCTGGCCGATACCGCGGATGCCGTCAGCCGCGTGCTGGCCGAGAAGACCGCCGGAAAGGACAACGGCGGCGCGGTCGATCTGATCTGGATCAACGGTCCGAATTTCAGGGCGATGAAGGAGGCGGGGCTGCTGTTCGGCCCCTGGGCCGAGGATTTGCCGAACTGGAGCTATGTCGATGTCGACGGCAAGCCCGCGGTCACGGCCGATTTCACGGTGCCGACCGAGGGGATGGAAAGCCCCTGGGCGATGGCGCAGGTGGTGTTCTATCACGATACCGCGCGGCTACCCGATCCGCCCCGCAGCATGGCGGCGCTGCTGGACTGGGCGTCGGCCAATCCGGGCCGCTTCACCTATCCGCAGCCGCCCGATTTCCTGGGCACGACCTTTCTGAAACAGGCGCTCTACGGGATGGTCGAGGATCCTTCCGTGTTGCAGCGCCCGGTCGATCAGGCCGATTACGCGGCCGTCACCGCGCCGCTCTGGGCGTTTCTGGACGATCTGACACCGCATCTGTGGCGGCAGGGCCGGGCCTATCCGCCAAGCGGGCCGCGGCAATTGCAGCTCATGGCGGATGGCGAGATCGACCTTGCGATCTCGTTCAGCCCGGGCGAGGCGTCGGCGGCGATCGCGAACGGGCAATTGCCGGACACGGTACGGACCCTGGTGCTGGAGGGCGGCACCATCGGCAATGCAAGCTTCGTGGCGATCCCCTACAACGCCAATGCCAAGGCGGGCGCGATGGTGCTGGCCGATTTCCTGCTGTCGCCCGAGGCACAGGCGCGGGCGCAGGATCCCGATGTTCTGGGCTATGGCACGGTGCTGGCCATGGACAAGCTGTCGCCCGAGGATCGCGCGCGGTTCGAGGCGCTGGACCTGGGCATCGCCACGCTCTCGCCCGAGGAACTGGGTCCGGCGCTGCCCGAGCCGCACCCCTCCTGGATGAGCCTGATCGAGGCCGATTGGGGCAAACGCTTCGGCTTGGCCGAGTAGCCCCATGCGCCCGCTGCGCGGCGCGCCGCTGCTGACGCTTCTGGTCCTGCTGGGGCCGGTGGCGGCGGGGCTGGTCGGCACGCTGGCCCCGGCGCTGGGGCTGTTCCCGGCACTGGGCGGGCGGGCGCTCAGCCTGGCGCCGATGGCGGCGTTGGCGGCATGGCCGGGCCTGCCGGGGGCGGTAATGCTGTCGGTCGGGGTGGGGCTGGCGGCGACGGTGGCTTCGCTGGCCATCGTGGTGCTGTTCGTCGCGGGCTGGCAGGGGACGCGGGCGATGGCGGGGCTGGAACGGGCGCTGGCGCCGCTTCTGTCGGTGCCGCATGCGGCGGCGGCCTTTGGCCTTGCCTTCCTGATCGCGCCTTCGGGCTGGATCGCTCGCGCGCTGTCGCCCTGGGCAACGGGCTGGGAACGGCCGCCCGATCTGCTGATCGTGCAGGATCCGCTGGGGCTGGCCATGGTCGCGGGGCTGGTGGTCAAGGAGGTGCCGTTCCTGTTGCTGATGACGCTGGCAGCACTTCCGCAGGTTCGGCCCGCGCAGCGGATGGGGGTCGCGCGCGCGCTGGGCTATGGGCGTGTCACGGGCTGGCTCAAGGCGGTGTTTCCCGCGGTCTATGCCCAGATCAGGCTGCTGGTCTATGCGGTGCTGGCCTATTCGATGTCGGTGGTCGATGTGGCGATCATCCTGGGGCCCGGCACGCCGCCGCCGCTGTCGGTGCAGGTGGTGCGCTGGATGGCTGACCCGGATCTTACGCTGCGGTTTCAGGCGGCGGCGGGGGCGGTGCTGCAACTTGCGCTGGTGATCGGGGTGCTCGCGCTCTGGCGGTTGGGCGAGGCGGTGCTGGGCGGCCTGGGCCGCATCTGGGCCGAGGGCGGCGCGCGGCGGCATGGCGATGGCGTGCTGCGCGCGGCCGGGCTGGGGCTGGCGGTGCTGGCGGCGGGCGCGGTGATCGCGGGGCTCGCGGGGCTGGGGCTGTGGTCGATGGCAGGACTCTGGCCCTTTCCCGAAGCGTGGCCCGAGGCGCTCAGTACGCGCAGCTGGCTCCGGCATGGGCCGGGGCTGTTGGCGCCGGGGCTTGAAACGCTCTGGATCGCGGGAGCGGCGACCGTGCTGGCGCTGGCGCTGGTGCTGGCCTGTCTGGAGGCCGAGCATCGGTTCGGGCTGGTGCCCGGAGCGCGCAGCCTGTGGCTGTTGTACCTGCCGCTTCTGGTGCCGCAGGTCGCGTTCCTGCCGGGCTTGCAGGGGTTTGCGCTGATGCTGGGCGTCGATATGGGGCGGGGCGCGGTGATCCTGGGGCATCTGGTCTTTGTGTTGCCCTATGTGTTCCTGTCGCTGGCCGCGCCATGGCGGGCCTGGGACATGCGCTATGCCAGCGTCGCGGCGGCGCTGGGGGCGGGGCGGGGGCGCGTGTTCCGGCAGGTGCGGCTGCCGATGCTTCTGGCCCCTGTGCTGACGGCGGCGGCGGTGGGCTTTGCCGTGTCGGTCGGGCAATACCTGCCGACGCTGCTGATCGGGGGCGGGCGGGTGCAGACACTGACGACCGAGGCGGTGGCCCTGGCCGCGGGCGGCGACCGGCGGGCGATCGCGGTCACCGCGCTGGCGCAGACGCTGGTGGGGATGGCGGGCTTTGCGCTGGCGCTGGCCATCCCGCGGATCCTGTGGGCGAACCGGCGCGGGCTGAGGGCGGGCTAGATGGCGGGGTTGCGGCTGGAGGGGCTGACGATTGCGCACGGCGGGGTGCCGCTGCTGACGCTGGAGGCCAGCATCGCGCCCGGCGAGGTGCTGAGCGTGATGGGGCCGTCGGGCTCGGGCAAGTCCACGCTTCTGTCGGCGATCATGGGCACGCTGGCGCCCGGCTTTGCGATGACGGGGCGCGTCTGGCTCGACGGGCACGAGATCACGCGCCTGCCGCCCGAGGCGCGGCGGGTGGGCATCCTCTATCAGGAGGAATTGCTGTTTCCGCATCTGAGCGTCGGCGGCAACCTGGCCTTCGGCCTGCCGCGTGCGGTGCGGGGGCGGGCGGCACGGGCGGCGCGTGTCGCGGAGGCGCTTGCAGAGGTCGGGCTGGCGGGCTTTGCCGGGCGCGACCCGGCAACGCTGTCGGGCGGACAGAAGGCGCGGGTCGCGCTGATGCGGATGCTGCTGGCCGAACCGCGCGCGCTGTTGCTGGACGAGCCTTTCTCGCGGCTGGATGCGGGGCTGAGGGCGCAGGTACGCGAGATGGTCCTTGCCCGCGCCCGGGCGCGGGGACTGCCGGTATTGCTGGTCACCCATGACGCCGCCGATGCCGAGGCCGCGGGCGGTCAGGTGGTTTCGCTGGGCTAGGACCGCATACGGGGATTCGCCGGGTCCGTTCCCCGGCCCGGATTCCCCCGGCAAGTGCCGGTGCCGCCTCCGGAATCCCGGCCTGCCCGACAGGTTTTCTGCGGCTGGCGCATCCGTTGCGGACGGATCGTTGCCAGATGCCCGCCGCTTGGGCAGCCTGCGCGGATTTGCCGGGCGCCGATCATCCGGTGTTAACCCATGCGCGGCCAAAAACGCGCTATCCCTTGCAGGGGTCCGGAGGCGGAACTAAGACTCGACGGAACCGGGGGCGGATCGCCCCGTAATCTACCATGAGGCAGGCGCATGACCGACATGATCGACCATTACATGAACACCCTCGTGCCCATGGTGGTCGAGCAGACCTCGCGCGGCGAACGGGCCTATGACATCTTTTCGCGCCTGCTGAAGGAGCGGATCATCTTCATCACGGGGCCGATCCATGACGGAATGTCCTCGCTGATCGTGGCACAACTGCTGCATCTCGAGGCCGAGAATCCGACCAAGGACATCTCGATGTACATCAACAGCCCCGGTGGCGTTGTGACTTCGGGTCTGTCGATCTACGACACGATGCAATACATCAAGCCCAAGGTTTCGACGCTGGTGGTGGGGCAGGCGGCCTCGATGGGCTCGCTTCTGCTGGCCGCCGGTGCGCCGGGGATGCGCTTCTCGCTGCCCAACTCGCGCGTCATGGTCCACCAGCCCTCGGGCGGGTATCAGGGGCAGGCGACGGATATCATGATCCACGCCCAGGAGACGCAGAAGCTGAAGGACCGGCTGAACCAGATCTATGTCAAGCATACCGGCCAGGAGTTCCAGGCCGTGGTGGATGCACTGGAGCGCGACAACTTCATGGACCCCGAAGCGGCCAAGGCCTGGGGGCTGATCGACGAGATCGTCGAAAGCCGCGTTGCCGTCGAAGGCGCCAAGGCCTGACGCCACAACCGGGGGAACAAGCCCCGAATTTGGCGTTGTGCCCCGACAACGACTGCCCTACGCTGTAGCGTGGCGTGGGGCGGAACGGCCGCCCTCCGGGCAAATGGCCCGGACGGGCCGCACAGAACGACCGCAGAGGACCGACATGGCGACGACTTCAGGCAGCGACTCCAAGAACACGCTCTATTGCTCGTTCTGCGGCAAGAGCCAGCACGAGGTGCGCAAGCTGATCGCCGGGCCGACGGTGTTCATCTGCGACGAATGTGTCGAACTGTGCATGGACATCATCCGCGAGGAGACCAAGACCACCGGTCTGAAATCCACCGACGGGGTGCCGACGCCCAAGGATATTTGCTCGGTTCTGGACGATTACGTGATCGGCCAGATGCATGCCAAGCGCGTGCTGTCGGTTGCCGTTCACAACCATTACAAACGGCTGAATCACGGCGCGAAATCGGGCGATATCGAGCTGTCGAAATCGAATATCCTGCTGATCGGCCCGACCGGCTGCGGCAAGACTCTTCTGGCCCAGACGCTCGCGCGGATCCTCGATGTGCCCTTCACGATGGCCGATGCGACCACGCTGACCGAGGCGGGCTATGTCGGCGAGGATGTCGAGAACATCATCCTGAAACTGCTTCAGGCATCCGAATACAATGTCGAACGCGCCCAGCGCGGCATCGTCTATATCGACGAGGTCGACAAGATCACCCGCAAGTCCGACAACCCCTCGATCACGCGGGATGTCTCGGGCGAGGGGGTGCAGCAGGCGCTTCTGAAGATCATGGAAGGCACGGTCGCCTCGGTGCCGCCGCAGGGCGGGCGCAAGCATCCGCAGCAGGAATTCCTGCAAGTGGACACCACGAACATCCTGTTCATCTGCGGCGGCGCATTCGCGGGGCTGGAAAAGATCATCGCCCAGCGCGGCAAGGGCTCGGCCATCGGTTTCGGTGCCGATGTCAAGGAGAACGACACCCGCGGCGTGGGCGAGATGTTCAAGGAACTGGAACCCGAGGATCTGCTGAAATTCGGACTGATCCCGGAATTCGTGGGCCGTCTGCCGGTGATCGCCACGCTTCAGGATCTGGACGAGCCCGCGCTGGTGCAGATCCTGACCGAGCCCAAGAACGCGCTGGTCAAGCAGTACCAGCGGCTGTTCGAGCTTGAGGGCGTCAAGCTGACCTTCACCACCGACGCGCTGTCGGCGATCGCCAAGCGGGCGATTGCGCGCAAGACCGGCGCGCGCGGCCTGCGCTCGATCATGGAGGATATCCTGCTCGACACCATGTTCGACCTGCCCGGCATGGACAGCGTCGAGGAAGTGGTGGTCAACGAGGAGGCGGTGACCTCGGAGGCGGCGCCGCTGATGATTCATACCGATCACAAGAAGGAAGGCGCCACCGCCGGCTGAGCGGGGCGCCCGCGCCGGGGCCGCTACTCGGCGCCCGAGCGATAAAGCGGCACGGTCGAGATCGACATCTTGGCCGAGCCCTGTGTCAGTTCGCGGGCATGGACCAGATAGATCAGCGTCTGGTTCGCCTCGTCGAACACGCGCCGCACGCGCAGCGATTTCAGCACCAGCGACCGGCTTTCGCGAAACACCTCCTCGCCGCCGCGACTGCGGTCGATATTGCCGATCTCGATCGGGCCGGTCTGGCGGCAGGCGATCGAGGCGTTGGACGGATCCTCGAACCAGTTGCCCTGGCTCAGCCGGTCGATCAGCGAACGGCTGAAATAGGCGATGTGGCAGGTCACCCCCTTGACCTTGGGATCGGCCACCGCCTCGAGGATGATGTCGTTTCCGGTCCAGTCCACCCCGACGCGCCCGACCTCCTGTGCGGGGGCGGCAATCGGCAGCAGGGCAACAAGCACGGCAAGGGCATGGCGGATCATGGTGGGTTCTCCGGGGTGGTTTCTGCCACATAGCTAGGTGCGACGCCCGTGCCCGCCAGCATGATTGACGCCGCACCCGTCGGGGTGCTATTTAATGAACAAGCGTTCAATAAGTGCCGGGAGGAGGCGCGCCGGATGTTCACCGCCACGATGGAATTCGACCTCGACGAGGACACCGCCGCGCTACGCGACATGGTGCATCGCTGGGCGCAGGAGCGCGTCAAGCCGATGGCCGCCGAGATCGACCGCACCAACGTCTTTCCGCATGCGCTTTGGCGCGAGATGGGCGAGCTGGGGTTGCTGGGCATCACCGTGCCCGAGGAATATGGCGGCGCGGGCATGAGCTATCTGGCCCATGTCATCGCGGTCGAGGAAATCGCGCGCGCCTCGGCCTCGGTGTCGCTGTCCTACGGGGCGCATTCGAACCTGTGCGTCAACCAGATCAAGCTGAACGGCAGTGACGCGCAGAAACGCAAATACCTGCCCGGCCTGCTTTCGGGCGACCATGTCGGCGCGCTGGCCATGTCCGAGGCCGGGGCGGGGTCCGACGTCGTGTCGATGAAGCTGCGCGCCGAGAAGAAGAACGGCTATTACACGCTGAACGGCACGAAATACTGGATCACCAACGGCCCCGATGCCGATACGCTGGTGGTCTATGCCAAGACCGACCCAGAGGCCGGCCCCAGGGGCATCACGGCCTTCATCATCGAGAAAACGATGAAGGGGTTTTCCACGTCTCCGCATTTCGACAAGCTCGGGATGCGTGGCTCGAACACGGCCGAACTGATCTTCGACGATGTGGAAGTCCCCTTCGAGAACGTCCTTGGCGAGGAGGGCAAGGGCGTTCGGGTGCTGATGTCGGGCCTGGACTACGAGCGCGTGGTCCTGGCCGGCATCGGCACCGGAATCATGGCCGCCTGTCTGGACGAGATCATGCCCTACATGCGCGACCGCAAGCAGTTCGGGCAGTCGATCGGGAGTTTCCAGCTGATGCAGGGCAAGATCGCCGACATGTACACGGCGATGAACAGCGCGCGGGCCTATGTCTATGCCGTTGCACGCTCTTGTGATCGCGGCCGGGTGACGCGCCAGGATGCCGCCGCCTGCGTGCTTTACGCCTCCGAAGAGGCGATGAAACAGGCCCATCAGGCGGTGCAAGCCATGGGCGGGGCTGGATTTCTTGCCGACAGCGCCGTGGCGCGGCTGTTCCGCGATGCCAAGCTCATGGAGATCGGCGCCGGCACATCCGAGATCCGGCGCATGCTGGTGGGGCGTGAACTGATGAAGGCGATGGAGTAAAGCTGAGTCATAAACTCAACTTTGAGAGGTGATCCCATGCGACTCCCCCTTCTTCTGGCCGCGACGCTGGCGCTTGCCGGTCCTGCCGCGGCGCAGGTGATCGAGTTCAAGCCCGACGCGACGCTGGCCTGCATGGAAAAGGAAAAGCGCCCCGGCGCCGCGATCCTCTGCGTGGGCGAGGCCGCCCGCGCCTGCATCCAGAAGGTCAAGGGCGCCTCGGTCAGCGACAGCGCGGTCTGCCTGCAATCCGAGGCCGAATACTGGAAGGGCCGGATGGATGTCGCCTTCAGGGCGATGCTGGCCGAAGCCGAAAAGGCCGATGCCGCCTTCGCCAAGACGCCCGAGGCCCAGCAGCAGAAGGCGAAGATGACCGACGACATGGCCAAGGAACAGGCAGAGTGGGACCGCTGGAGCGAGACCCGCTGCTGGATCGAGGCCGGATTGCGCCGCGGCACGCCCTATCGCGTGACCGCCGCGGCCAGTTGCACGATGAAACAGATGGCCGAACGCGCGTTGTTCTACGAAAATGCGCTACGCTACATGCAGACAAAGTAGACCCAAGGCCCGCGCCGTCCGGGGGAGGGACAGTGCGGGCCGGTCCAAGGGAGGAACGATGCCATGATCCGCAAGATGGCCCGCCTTGGGGAGGTTCGGTCATGCGCCTGACCTCTGCCGCGATCCCCGGTTCGGACGCCTTCCGCGCCAACCGCGCCGCCCATCTGGACGCGCTGCGCCTGGTCGAGGAGGCCGCCGCGCTGGCCGCTCTGGGCGGCGGCGCCAAGGCGCGCGAGCGCCATCTCGCGCGCGGCAAGATGCTCCCGCGCGAACGGGTGGCGAACCTTCTGGACCCGGGCGCGCCGTTCCTGGAAATCGGCGCGACGGCCGCACATGGCATCCATGGTGGCGAGGCACCCGCGGCGGGCGTGATCGCGGGCATCGGGCGGGTGCATGGCCAGGAGGTCATGGTGGTCTGCAACGATGCCACCGTGAAGGGCGGCACCTATTTCCCGTTGACGGTCAAGAAGCACCTGCGCGCCCAGGAAATCGCCGAGGAATGCCATCTGCCCTGCGTCTATCTGGTCGATTCGGGCGGCGCCAACCTGCCCAACCAGGACGAGGTCTTCCCCGATCGCGACCATTTCGGCCGCATCTTCTACAACCAGGCGCGGATGTCGGCCAAGGGCATCCCCCAGATCGCCGCGGTGATGGGGTCCTGCACCGCGGGCGGTGCCTATGTGCCCGCCATGTCGGATGTCACCATCATCGTGCGCGAGCAGGGCACGATCTTCCTGGCCGGGCCGCCGCTGGTGCGCGCCGCCACTGGCGAGGTGGTCACGGCCGAGGATCTGGGCGGTGGCGACGTGCATACGCGGCTGTCGGGTGTGGCCGATTACCTGGCCGAGGACGATGCCCATGCGCTGGCGCTTGCCCGCCGGGCAATCGCGCATCTCAACCGCGAGAAACCCGCGACCGTGCGGCTGGAATCCCCCGAAGACCCGGCCTACGACCCCGAGGAATTGCTGGGCGTGGTGCCGGCCGACCTGCGCACGCCCTATGACATCCGCGAGGTGATCGCGCGCATCGTCGACGGCTCGCGCTTCGACGAGTTCAAGCCGCGCTTCGGCGAGACGCTGGTGACGGGCTTCGCCCATGTCATGGGCATCCCCGTGGGCATCATCGCCAATAACGGCGTGATCTTTTCGGAATCCGCCCAGAAGGGCGCGCATTTCGTCGAACTCTGCTCCCAGCGCGGTACGCCGCTGATCTTCCTTCAGAACGTCACCGGCTTCATGGTCGGTCGCAAATACGAGAACGAGGGCATCGCGCGCCATGGCGCCAAGATGGTCACCGCCGTCGCCTCGACCAATGTCCCCAAGATCACCATGATCGTGGGCGGCAGCTTCGGCGCGGGCAATTACGGCATGGCGGGCCGCGCCTATCAGCCCCGCTTCCTCTGGACCTGGCCCAATTCCCGCATCTCGGTGATGGGCGGCGAACAGGCCGCGGGCGTGCTGGCGACGGTCAAGCGCGACGCCATCGAACGGGCGGGCGGCAGTTGGTCGCCCGAGGAGGAGGCCGAGTTCCGCCGCCCCACCGTCGAGATGTTCGAGCGCCAGAGCCACCCGCTCTATGCCTCGGCCCGGCTCTGGGATGACGGCATCGTGGACCCGCGCAAGTCGCGCGCGGTGCTCGCGCTCTCGCTTTCGGCGGCCTTGAACGCCCCGATCCAAGAAACCCGCTTCGGCGTCTTCCGGATGTAGCCCCGCCCCCGCCCCCTCCTTCTTCTTGGGCCAAATACCCCGGGGGGTGCGGGGGGGCTGGCCCCCCGCAGGCGACCGCAACAAGAGGCACGGATGTTCAGGAAAATCCTCATCGCCAACCGCGGCGAAATCGCGGTCCGCATCATCGAGACGGCCCGCCGGATGGGCGTGGCCACCGTCGCCGTCCATTCCGACGTGGACGAATGCGCCGCCCATGTCGCGGCCGCCGACGAGGCGGTGCCGATCGGCGGCGCAGCGCCGGCCGAAAGCTATCTGCGTGCCGACCGGATCATTGCCGCCGCCCGGGCCACCGGGGCACAGGCGATCCATCCGGGCTATGGCTTCCTGTCCGAAAACCCCGATTTCGTCGAGGCGGTCGAGGCTGCGGGGCTTACTTTCATCGGCCCCTCGGCGCCCGCGATCCGGGCGATGGGGCTGAAGGACGCCGCCAAGGCGCTGATGGAACAGGCGGGCGTGCCGGTCGTGCCGGGCTATCACGGCGAGAACCAGAACGACGCGCATCTGGCCGGTGCCGCCGAGGCGATCGGCTACCCGGTGCTGATCAAGGCCGTGGCGGGCGGCGGCGGCAAGGGCATGCGCAAGGTGCTGGCCGCGGCCGATTTCCCCGCCGCGCTGGCCGCCGCCCGGTCCGAGGCGCGCAATGCCTTCGGCAATGATGCGGTGCTGATCGAGAAATATGTCGAGAAACCCCGCCATATCGAGGTTCAGGTTTTTGGCGACGGCTCGGACGCCGTGCATCTTTACGAACGCGACTGCTCGCTGCAACGCCGCCACCAGAAGGTGATCGAGGAAGCCCCCGCGCCCGGCATGACCGCCGAGATGCGCGCCGCGATGGGCGAGGCGGCCGTCCGCGCCGCCAGGGCCATCGGCTATCGCGGTGCGGGCACGGTCGAGTTCATCGTCGATGGCTCGGACGGGCTCAGGCCGGACCGGTTCTGGTTCATGGAAATGAACACGAGGCTTCAGGTCGAACATCCCGTAACCGAGGCGATCACCGGGCTCGATCTGGTGGAATGGCAGCTTCGCGTCGCCGCCGGAGAGGGGCTGCCGCTCGCCCA
This sequence comes from Rhodovulum strictum, assembly GCF_009649175.1. Taxonomy (GTDB): domain Bacteria; phylum Pseudomonadota; class Alphaproteobacteria; order Rhodobacterales; family Rhodobacteraceae; genus Rhodovulum; species Rhodovulum strictum. The sequence continues at coordinate 28,998 of NZ_WJPO01000003.1, forward strand.
GGACGACATCCCGCTGACCGGCCACGCCTTCGAGGCCAGGCTTTACGCCGAGGACGTGCCCGCAGGTTTCCTGCCCGCGACCGGAACGCTGGCCCATCTGGCCTTTCCGCCCGGGCTGCGCGCCGATACCGGGGTGCGCACCGGCGACCGGATCAGCCCGTTCTACGACCCGATGATCGCCAAGATCATCGTGCATGGCCCCACCCGCGCGGTCGCGCTGAACCGGCTGGCGCGCGCGCTGGACGAGACGCAGGTGGCGGGCACGGTGACGAACCTGGCCTTTCTCGGCCGTCTTGCCCGGCATGAAGGGTTCGCGCGGGGCGAGGTGGACACCGGCCTCATCGAACGCGATCTTGCCGCGCTGACCGAGGCGCCCGGCCCCTCGCTGGCCGTTCAGGCCGCCGCTCTGCTGGAGGCCGCCGCGCTGCCCGAGGGGCCGCTGGCGGGCTTTGCGCTCTGGTCGCCCTTGCGCCGGACGCTGACGCTGGCCCATGCGGGCGCGGAAATCTCGGGCGTGGTGATGGCCACCGGTCCCGGCCGCGCAGAGGTCGAGATCGCGGGCGAATTGCTTGAGGCGCATCGCGATGCGGGCGGCTGGCGCATAGCGGGCCGCGCGCCGGGGCCGGTGCTGCGGGCGGGCGGCGCGATCCATGTCTTTGCCGGGGAGGCGGGCACCTTCGGTTTCGTGCCGCTCGATCCGCTGGACCGGGCCGCCGCCGCGCATGCCCATTCCGGCGTGATCGAGGCGCCGATGCCCGGCCTCGTCAAGGCGGTCTTTGCCACGGCAGGGCAGGCGGTGACGGCGGGAGAGCCGCTGGCCATTCTCGAGGCGATGAAGATGGAACACACCCTGACCGCCCCGCGCGACGGGGTGGTGGCCGAAATCATGGTCGCCCCCGGCACCCAGGTCGAACCGCATGCGCCCCTGATCCGGCTGGAGGACGAGGATGGCTGAGCGCGTCGAGATCTTTGAGGTCGGCCCGCGCGACGGGTTGCAGAACGAGAAGCGCCCGATTCCCACGGCTGAAAAGATCGCGCTGATCGACATGCTGTCGCGTGCCGGGTTCCGGCGGATCGAGGTGGCAAGTTTCGTCAGCCCGAAATGGGTGCCGCAGATGGCCGATGGCGCCGAGGTGCTGGCGGGCATCGCCCGCGCGCCGGGCGTGCGCTATGCCGCGCTGACGCCGAACATGCAGGGCTATGAACGGGCCAAAGCCGCAGGCGCGGACGAGATCGCGATTTTCGGCGCGGCCTCCGAAGGGTTCAGCCGGGCCAATATCAACGCCTCCATCGCCGAAAGCCTTGACCGCTTCGCCCCCGTGGCCGAGGCGGCGCGCGCCGACGGGATGCGGATGCGCGGCTACATTTCCTGCGTGACCGATTGCCCCTATGACGGGCCGACCCCGCCCGACAAGGTGGCCTGGGTCGCCGAACGGCTGATGGACCTTGGCTGCTACGAGATCAGTCTTGGCGACACGATCGGGCAGGGCACGCCGGACAGTGTAACCGCGATGCTGCGCGCGGTGCTGGAGGTCGCGCCGCCCGACCGGCTGGCGGGGCATTTCCATGACACCGCGGGCCGGGCGCTGGCCAATATCGAGGCGTCGCTTGCGCTGGGGCTCCGTGTCTTCGATGCGGCGGTGGGGGGGCTGGGCGGTTGCCCCTATGCAAAGGGCGCCACCGGCAATGTGGCGACCGAGGCGGTGGCGGCGCGGCTGGCGGAACTTGGCTACGCGACCGGGCTTGATCTGGCGGTGATCGAGGCGGCGGCGGCAATGGCGCGGGCGATGCGCAGAGGCGAGGGAGACGGGCGCGATGCGTGAGGAACTGGGGATCGAGATCGACGGGCGCGGCGTTGCGCGGCTGGTGCTGAACCGGGTCGACAAGCACAACGCGCTGTCCGAAGACCTGATCGCGGCGCTTCATGCCGCGGCCGAACGGCTGGGCGCCGATCCCGCGGTGCGCGTGGTCGTGCTGACCGGCAATGGCGCCAGTTTCTGCGCGGGCGGCGATCTGGCCTGGATGCAGGCCCAGATCGGGGCCGATGGACCCACCCGCGCGGCGGCCGCGCGGCGGCTGGCCCAGATGCTGGACGCGCTGAACACGATGCCCAGGCCGCTGATCGGGCGGGTGCAGGGGCCGGCCTATGGCGGCGGGGTAGGGCTGATGTCGGTCTGCGATGTGGCGGTGGGCGTGAACACCGCGCGCTTCGCGCTGACCGAGACGCGGCTGGGCCTGATCCCGGCCACCATCGGCCCCTATGTCGCGGCGCGGCTGGGCGAGGCCGCGGCTCGGCGGGTGTTCCTGTCGGGCCGCCGCTTCGATGCGGGCGAGGCGGTGTCGCTGGGGCTTCTGGCGCGGGCGGTGCCGGAATCCGAGCTTGACGCCGCGACCGAGGCCGAGATCGCGCCCTTCCTTGCCTGCGCGCCCGGTGCGGTGGCGCGCGCCAAGGCACAGTTGCGCGCGCTGGGTCCACGCATCGACGAGGCGGTGATCGAGGACAGCATCGCCCGCCTTGTCGCGGCCTGGGAATGCGACGAGGCGGCCGAGGGAATCGCGGCCTTCTTCGAGCGGCGCAAACCGCGTTGGGTGGCCGATCAGGACGGCTGAGCGCCCGTCTGCGCCCCTGAAAATCTCCTGAACACATGCCCGGAAGTCGCTGTAATGGCGATGTTTTGGTGCAATGCGTCATTCCGGCGCCTTTTCAGTGCGCACAACTGTATACATTTCCGGCAGACCGGGTTAACAGAGGGCCGATGTCGGCTTTCGGGCTTTGTTGACCCGACCCCGGCGTCCCGGCTAACGTCGGACAGGGAAAAGACGCGCGACAGAGTCAGAAATGCGCGCAGGACGAAAGGGAGAACCCGGTGGAAGAGCTTCTGAGCAATTACCTTCCCATCGCGATCTTCTTCGGCATGGTGGTGGCCCTGGGCCTGCTGCTGATGCTGTCGGCGGTGGTGATCGCGGTCAGGAACCCCGATCCCGAGAAGCTTTCGGCCTATGAATGCGGCTTCAACGCCTTCGACGATGCCCGGATGAGTTTCGACGTGCGATTCTACCTGGTGGCGATCCTGTTCATCATCTTCGACCTCGAGATTGCCTTCCTGTTCCCTTGGGCCGTGTCCTTCGGCGAGATGGGGATGGTGGGCTTCTGGTCGATGATGGTGTTCCTGGGCGTCCTGACCGTGGGCTTTGCCTATGAATGGAAGAAGGGGGCGCTGGAATGGGCGTGACGACGAACCCCACGACCGCCGGTCCCGATGCCGAACAGGCCACGCGCGCGCTGAATGCCGAATTGCAGGATCGCGGCTTCCTGGTCACCTCGACGGCGGATATCATCAACTGGGCGCGGACAGGTTCGCTGCACTGGATGACATTTGGCCTCGCCTGCTGCGCGGTCGAGATGATTCATGTCTCGATGCCGCGCTATGATCTGGAACGCTTCGGCACCGCGCCGCGCGCAAGCCCGCGCCAATCGGATCTGATGATCGTGGCGGGTACGCTGACCAACAAGATGGCGCCCGCGCTGCGCAAGGTCTATGACCAGATGCCCGAGCCGCGCTATGTGATCTCGATGGGCTCCTGCGCCAATGGCGGCGGCTATTACCACTATTCCTATTCGGTGGTGCGCGGCTGCGACCGGATCGTGCCGGTGGATATCTACGTTCCGGGCTGCCCGCCGACCGCCGAGGCGCTGCTCTATGGAATTCTGCAATTGCAGCGCAAGATCCGCCGCACCGGGACCATCGTGCGATGAGCGGCCGGGCGAAAACCCAGGGCGCGGCGCGTGTCGGGGCGGGATGTGACATGGTCACATACATCCGCACCCGCCTTGCCCCAGAAGGAAGGCGGAGGAGGGCGCATAGCCGTGCCATGCGCTTTGGGAGGATGATCCATGGATGATGCGCTGAGCGAACTCGGCCAGTATGTTGCCGCGCGCCGCAGCGACAGCGTGATCGGCTGGGACGTGGCGCATGGCGAACTGAACGTGACTGCCGCGCCGTCCGCGATCGTGGCGCTGGCAGAATTCCTGCGCGCCGACGCCACCTGCCGGTTCTCGACGCTGGTCGACATCACCGCGGTCGACTACCCCGAGCGCGAGGCGCGCTTCGATGTGGTCTATCACTTCCTGTCGATGTACCAGAACCAGCGGATCCGGGTGAAATGCGCCCTGCGCGAGGATCAGATGATTCCCTCCATCGCGTCTGTCCACCCCTCGGCCAACTGGTTCGAGCGCGAGGTGTTCGACATGTTCGGCATCATCTTTTCCGGCCATCCGGACCTGCGCCGCATCCTGACCGATTACGGCTTTCGCGGCCATCCGCTGCGCAAGGATTTCCCCACCACCGGCTATACCGAGGTGCGCTATTCCGAGACCGAGAAGCGCGTGGTCTACGAGCCGGTGAAACTGACGCAGGAATACCGGCTGTTCGATTTCATGAGCCCGTGGGAAGGCGCGGATTACATCCTGCCGGGCGACAGCAAGGCCGCCGGGGCCAAGGGGCGGCCATGACCGGAGAGGCGACGCTTCTGTTCGGGGTCGGCGCGACCAAGGCGGGCACCAGCTGGCTGCACCGCTATCTGGCGGGCCATCCCGAATGTCATCTGCGCTCGATCAAGGAACTGCATTTCTTCGATACCCTGGAGGAGGGTCGGCTGGAGCGCGCGCGGACGGAGCTTGACGAAGAGCGGGCCCGTCTTGCCGCGCGCCCGGTGCCGGCCAGCCGCGCCCGGGCCGAGACGCGCGCCCGGCGCATGGCCGATCTGGCGGACTGGTCGGCGGCCCTGTCGGCAGGCACCGAGGCGGCCTATCTGGACTATCTTTCCGCCGGTCGCGGCGGCCGTCGCCTTGTTGCTGACATAACGCCAGCGTATGCGCTGTTGCCGGTGGGGCGGTTGAAACGGATGGCGGCGATGGCGACGGATGTGCGCTTCGTCTATCTTTTGCGTGATCCGGTCGACCGGCTCTGGAGTCATGTGCGCATGATTGCGCGCCGCCGCGCCAATCCGGGCGAGGCGATCGGACCCCGGGCGGGGCGGATTCTGGCGCGGGTGCTGGCGGGCGAGGAAACCCATATCGCCGAGCGGGGCGATTACCGCGCGGTGCTGACGCGGCTCTGGGCGGCGGTCGATCCTTCGCGGCTGTGCCTTTCCTTCTACGAGGAACTTTTTTCGCAGGCATCGGTCGACCGCATCTGCGGTTTTCTGGGGATCGCGCCCCAACCCGCAGAAATCAGCCTGCGCGTTCATGCCGGCGTGCCGGTGCCGATGAGCCGCGACCAGCGGCGCGCGGCGGTGGAATGGCTTGCGCCGCAATATGATTTCGTGGCCGACCGGCTGGGGCGCGTGCCTGCCGTCTGGCAATCGCATCGGGTGGGGGTGTGAGATGAAGGACAACGCCATCGGGATGCGCGCGGGCGAACAGAAGATCCGCAACTTCAACATCAATTTCGGCCCGCAACACCCTGCGGCGCATGGCGTTCTGCGTCTCGTGCTTGAACTGGACGGCGAGATCGTCGAACGCGCCGATCCGCATATCGGGCTGTTGCATCGCGGCACCGAGAAGCTGATGGAAAGCCGCACCTATCTTCAGAACCTGCCCTATCTCGACCGGCTGGATTACGTCGCGCCGATGAACCAGGAACATGCTTGGTGTCTGGCCATCGAAAGGCTGACCGGGACCGAGGTTCCGCGCCGGGCGCAGCTGATCCGGGTTCTCTATTCGGAAATCGGCCGGGTGCTGAACCACCTGCTGAATGTCACCACGCAGGCGATGGATGTCGGCGCGCTGACCCCGCCCTTGTGGGGCTTCGAGGAACGCGAGAAGCTGATGATCTTCTACGAGCGGGCCTGCGGGGCGCGGCTGCATGCGGCCTATTTCCGGCCAGGCGGCGTGCATCAGGATCTGCCGCCCGACCTGATCGAGGATATCGACGCCTGGGCCGAGGATTTCCCCCGGGTGCTTGACGATCTGGACGGGCTTCTGACCGAGAACCGCATCTTCAAGCAGCGCAACGTGGATATCGGCGTCATCTCCCAGCAAGAGGCGCTGGACTGGGGCTTTTCCGGCGTGATGGTGCGCGGATCGGGCATGGCCTGGGATCTGCGCCGGGCGCAACCTTATGAATGTTATGACGAGTTCGAATTCCAGGTGCCCATCGGCAAGAATGGCGATTGCTATGACCGCTATCTGGTGCGGATGGAAGAAATGCGCCAGTCCACGCATATCATCCGGCAGGCCTGCGAGAAGTTGCGCCATGAAACGGGCGATGTGCTGAGCCGCGGCAAGATCGCGCCGCCGAAACGGGCCGAGATGAAGACCTCGATGGAGGCGTTGATCCATCACTTCAAGCTGTATACCGAGGGGTTCCACGTCCCCGCGGGCGAGGTCTATGCCGCGGTCGAGGCGCCCAAGGGCGAGTTCGGGGTCTATCTGGTGGCCGATGGCACCAACCGCCCCTACCGCGCCAAGCTGCGCGCGCCGGGCTTCCTGCATCTTCAGGCGCTGGACCACATGACGCGCGGCCATCAACTGGCCGATGTTGCCGCGATCATCGGCACGATGGACGTGGTGTTCGGAGAGATCGACCGATGAGCCGGTCGCAGGCCATATCCGCCCCTGTTGCGGGCATGGCAGCCGCTGGCGCTGGGGCCGGTGGCAAGCAATGTGCGTCGCGTCCCGCGGCGGGCAGGGCTGGGATGTCGGCGGGGGGCCGCCGGCATCGGAAGGGGGCTGTTGTGAATCCGGCGGGCGGCATGAGGTCGCCCACGGACCGGACCGCGCGGCAGCGCGCGGGATCCATGACAGCGGCGCGGTCGCCCGCGCCCGTAACCTTCGGAGCATCCCCCATGAAACCCCTCAAGACCCTGGCGATCCTCGCCGCCCTGTCGCCCGTATCCGCCATGGCCCAGCCCGCGTTCACGGACGCCGATCTGGACAGCTTCCGCGCCGCGATGATCGCGGTCGGATGCATGGTCAACAACGAACAACAGGCCGCGCAGGTGGAAAGTGCCACCGGCTTTGACCGCGAAAAGCTTGGCCTTATCGTCGTCGAGTTGCACGCGCGCGGCGAGGTGGACACCCAGAACGCCCAGCAAGGCGTCCAACTGCTTTCGGGAGAATGTAAGAGATAATGCTGCGGCGTCTGCACCACGAGCAACCGGACAGCTTCGCGTTCACGCCCGCCAACCGGGCGTGGGCCGAGGCCCAGATCGACAAGTATCCGCCCGGCCGTCAGGCCAGCGCGATCATCCCGCTTCTGTGGCGTGCCCAGGAGCAGGAGGGCTGGCTGACCCGCCCCGCGATCGAGCATGTCGCCGACATGCTGGGCATGGCGCATATCCGGGCGCTCGAGGTGGCGACCTTCTACTTCATGTTCCAGCTTTCCCCGATCGGCTCGGTGGCCCATGTCCAGGTCTGCGGCACCACGTCGTGCCTGATCTGCGGTGCCGAGGATCTGATCGGGGTCTGCCGCGAAAAGATTGCCGACACCCCGCACAAGCTGTCGGCCGATGGACGCTTTTCCTGGGAAGAAGTCGAGTGCCTGGGCGCCTGCGCGAACGCGCCGATGGTACAGATCGGCAAGGATTACTACGAGGATCTGACTGCCGAGCGGCTGTCCTTCATCCTCGACGAACTGGCCGCGGGCCGTGTGCCGCTGCCTGGGCCGCAGAATGGCCGCTTCGCCTCGGAACCCCTGGGCGGGCCGACCAGCCTGACCGGGCAGGGCGGGCGGCGGATGGAGCATAATGCCTCGGTCGATCTGGCGCGGACCATCGGCGACACGATCAAGCGGATCGAGGGTACCGAAGTGCCGCTTCTGACGCCCTGGCGGCGGTCGGGGGCTGCGGCGGAAGACGTCAAGACAGATGGCGGATGACGCGCTACAAAGGGCGTCGGACGAATAACCGTCGAAGCGGAGACAAGAGATGAATATTTCTCGCAGTGAAGCGAAGTTCAAGTTCGCCATCTTCTGGTGGCTGGTGGCCGCCGTGATCGGCCTGTTCGCGATGGCCTTTGCCGCCTGGCTCGAGTTGTGGCCGCTGGCGTCGCTGGCCGTGGGTGCTGGCACCGGTCTCGTGGCAGGTTTCTTCCTGATCGCGAATTTCTGCCAGACCGACGAAGCCATGGCCGCCAAGGCCAGGAAGCTGCGCGACGGCGAAGCCGCCCGCAAACCCTATCTGGACGCGAATGCCGCCAAGGTGATCGTGCCCTCGAAGAAGCCGGGCGCCGATGCCGTCAAGGTTGCGCCGACCGTGCCGAAAACGGCCGCGAAACCTGTTGCTGCCGCGCCGAAACCGGCTGCCGCCCCTGCACCTGCCGCTGCGCCCGCGCCCGCCGCTGTCGCCGAGACCGGCAAGCGTCCCGCCGCGCTCAAGGCCCCGCGCAAGGGTGGTGCGGACGATCTGACGCGGATCAAGGGCGTCGGTGCCAAGCTTGAGAAGCTGTGCAACGATCTGGGCTTCTACCACTACGACCAGATCGCGAAATGGACGCCCGAAGAGGTGGCCTGGGTCGATGAGAACCTCGAAGGGTTCAAGGGCCGGGTCAGCCGCGACGAATGGGTGTCGCAGGCCAAGATCCTTGCTGCCGGCGGCGAGACCGAGTTCTCGAAGAAGGCAGACGAGGGGAAGAACGACTGAGCCATCCGTAAAGGGTGGGGGCGAACGACGTCGACGCGCGGCGGGCTAACGGGTCTGGTCCAGAATGATGGACTGCGCCCGAACCCGCCGCCCGCCTCCCCCGCGGATCGCGGACCATGGCAGGGTGTCCTGCCGGTGGCCGCACCTGCCCGGTCTGCGCCGGGCCCGGTGTCCCGCCAGAAGCGGGGCGCAACGGACAAGATCCGGCCGAATGGCCGGGACCAACGGGGATGAACCATGCTGACCGACCAGGACCGCATCTTCACCAATCTTTACGGGATGCATGACCGTACCCTCTCCGGCGCGCGCGCCCGGGGTCATTGGGACGGCACGGCGGCGATCATCGCCAGGGGCCGGGACTGGATCATCGACGAGATGAAGAAATCCGGTCTGCGCGGCCGTGGCGGGGCTGGTTTCCCCACCGGTCTTAAATGGTCCTTCATGCCGAAGGAAAGCGACGGGAGGCCGCACTACCTGGTCATCAACGCCGATGAATCCGAGCCGGGCACCTGCAAGGACCGCGAGATCATGCGCCACGACCCCCACACGCTGATCGAAGGGGCGCTGATCGCAAGCTTCGCGATGGGGGCGCACACCGCCTACATCTACATCCGCGGCGAATATATCCGCGAGCGCGAGGCGCTTCAGGCCGCCATCGACGAAGCCTATGAGGCCGGGCTTCTGGGCCGGAACGCGGCAAAGACGGGCTGGGATTTCGACCTTTACCTGCATCACGGCGCGGGCGCCTATATCTGCGGCGAGGAAACCGCGCTGCTGGAAAGCCTGGAGGGCAAGAAGGGTATGCCGCGGATGAAGCCGCCCTTCCCGGCGGGGTCGGGGCTTTATGGCTGCCCGACCACGGTGAACAATGTCGAATCCATTGCCGTTGTGCCCACCATCCTGCGCCGCGGCGGCGACTGGTTCGCCAGTTTCGGGCGGCCGAACAATGCGGGCACCAAGATCTTTGCGATCTCGGGCCATGTGAACCACCCCTGCGTGGTCGAGGAAAGCATGTCGATCGGCCTGCGCGAGCTGCTGGACCGGCATTGCGGCGGGGTGCGCGGCGGCTGGGACAATCTCAAGGCGGTGATCCCGGGCGGTTCCTCCGTGCCCCTGATCCCGGCCAGCATCTGCGACGAGGCGATCCTGGATTTCGACTGGCTGCGCGACCAGCGTTCGGCCTTCGGTACGGCGGCGGTGATCGTGATGGACCAGTCCACCGATGTCATCAAGGCGATCTGGCGTCTGTCGAAATTCTACAAGCACGAAAGCTGCGGCCAATGCACCCCCTGCCGCGAGGGCACGGGCTGGATGATGCGCGTGATGGAGCGGCTGGTCACCGGCGAGGCCGAGATCGAGGAGATCGACATGCTGTTCGATGTCTCGAAACAGGTCGAGGGACACACGATCTGCGCATTGGGCGATGCCGCGGCCTGGCCGATCCAGGGCCTGATCCGGCATTTCCGCGACGAGATCGAGGACCGCATCAAGGCCCGCAAGACCGGCCGTCTCAGCGCGGTCGCGGCCGAGTGAGGGGCGGGGCGCACATAAGCGCGAGTGCGCGGGGCTGTTATTGCATAGCAGCGCCCTGCGGCCCCATTTCGGGCAGCGACGGGGGCCGGTTGTCGGCGCCCCGCGCTGTCCCGAAAGGAATGCCGCCGATGCGCCCGATCCTCTCTGCCGTCCTTGCCGTTCTCATGGCCACCGGAACCGTCCATGCCGCCGAGGCCCGCCCGCCGCTGCGCGAGCATGCCGAGGTCAATCGGGGGCTGACCGTGATCGCCATCGCCGACATGATCCGCAAGAATTGCGACAGCATCGAGCCCCGGATGGTCCGCGCCTATGGCTACATGCGAGAGTTGAAGCGGGTGGCCAGCGCTGCGGGCTATTCCGACCGCGAGATCGACACCTATGTCTCGGACAAGGCCGAGAAAAAGCGCATCGAGGACTCCGCCCGCGCCTGGCTGGTGGCGCGCGGCGTGCGACCGGGCGAGGGGGCCAGCTACTGTCCGGTGGGCCGAACCGAGATCGCGCGCAACAGCCAGGTCGGCGTTCTGTTGAGGGCGCGATGAGGATGGGGGCGGCGGCAGGACAGCGCCGGGGCGGCGGCAGGAACCGCTGAGAAAGGCCCGCGCCGCCGAGGCGCGCGCGGAAGGGATACGACAGGGCAAGGGCATGGCAGAGCTACGCAAGATCATCATCGACGAGCACGAGATCGAGGTCGACCCCGCGATGACCGTGCTTCAGGCTTGCGAACTGGCGGGCATCGAGGTGCCGCGCTTCTGCTATCACGAACGGTTGTCGATTGCCGGGAACTGCCGGATGTGCCTCGTGGAAATCGTCGGCGGCCCGCCGAAACCCGCGGCCTCCTGCGCGATGCAGGTGCGCGACCTGCGCCCCGGTCCCGAAGGCCAGCCGCCCGTCGTGCGCACGAAAAGCCCCATGGTCAAGAAGGCGCGCGAAGGGGTGATGGAGTTCCTGCTCATCAATCACCCGCTGGACTGCCCGATCTGCGACCAGGGCGGGGAATGCGATCTGCAGGACCAGGCAATGGCTTACGGGGTGGATTTCAGTCGCTACCGCGAGCCCAAGCGCGCCACCGAGGATCTGGATCTGGGTCCGCTGGTCGCCACCTGCATGACGCGCTGCATTTCCTGCACCCGCTGCGTGCGCTTCACCACCGAGATCGCGGGCATCACCCAGATGGGCCAGACCGGGCGCGGCGAGGATGCCGAGATCACCTCCTATCTGGGCCAGACGCTGGACAGCGAGTTGCAGGGCAACATCATCGACCTGTGCCCGGTGGGCGCGCTGACCTCGAAGCCCTATGCCTTTACCGCCCGGCCCTGGGAACTGACCAAGACCGAGACCATCGACGTGATGGATGCGCTTGGCTCGAACATCCGCGTCGACACCAAGGGCCGCGAGGTCATGCGCATCCTGCCGCGCAACCATGACGGCGTGAACGAGGAATGGATCTCGGACAAGACCCGCTTCGTCTGGGACGGGCTGCGCCGCCAGCGGCTTGACCGGCCCCATATCCGCGAGAACGGCAAGCTGCGTCCCGCCACCTGGCCCGAGGCGCTGGCGGCGGCCGCCACGGCGATAAGGGGCGCGCGGAAGCTTGCGGGGCTCGTGGGCGATCTGGTGCCGGTCGAGGCCGCCTTTGCGCTGAAGGAGCTGGTCGAGGAGCAGGGCGGGCATGTGGAATGCCGTGTGGACGGGGCGCGGCTGCCTGCGGGCAACCGTTCGGCCTATGTCGGCAATGCCGCGATCGAGGATATCGACCGGGCACGCAACATCTACCTGATCGGCACCAACCCGCGCGCCGAGGCGCCGGTGCTGAACGCGCGGATCCGCAAGGCGTGGCTGCATGGCGCGACGGTGCGGCGGGTCGGGCCGGGGGCCGATCTGACCTATGACGTCGCCGATCTGGGCAGCGACCGCGCGGCGCTGGCGCGTCTGGTCGAGCATGCGGGGCCGCAGGAGGATGCGCTGGTGATCGTCGGGCAGGGCGCGCTGCGCGAGGCCGATGGCGCGGCGGTGCTGGCGGCGGCGATGCTGCTGGCCGAAAGGACCGGCGGCGGGATGCTGGTGCTGCATACGGCCGCCGCGCGGGTCGGCGCGATGGACCTGGGCTGCGTCAGCGCGCTTGGTCTTGCCGGGCTGATGGAGGGCGCGGATGTCGTGCTGAACCTGGGCGCGGACGAGATCGACATCGCGCCCGGCCCCTTCGTGATCTATCAGGGCAGCCATGGCGACCGCGGCGCGCATCGGGCCGACGTGATCCTGCCCGGTGCCGCCTGGACCGAGGAGCCGGGGCTGTTCGTCAATACCGAGGGCCGGGCGCAACTGGCGCTGCGCGCCGGTTTCCCGCCGGGCGATGCGCGCGAGAACTGGGCGATCCTGCGCGCGCTGTCGGGCGAGCTGGGCGCGGCGCTGCCCTATGACACGCTTGCGGCGCTGCGCAAGCGGCTGGTCGGGCGGTTCCCGCATCTGGGCCTGATCGACGAGTTGCCGGAAAACCTGTGGGATCCGCTGCCCGCCGCGCCCTTGGGCAGCGGGGCGTTCCTGCCGGCGGTGGGGGATTTCTACCTGACCAACCCGATTGCGCGGGCCTCGGCCCTGATGGCCGAACTGTCGGCCAATGCCAGGGCGCGCCGTGCGGCGCCGCTGGCTGCGGAATAGGCGCGTGGGGGGGGCTCGCAATCATATGGCGCCGGTGGTGGCGCTGGCGCTGATGGCCGGGGCAGGCGCCTGCGCGCCCGATGTACCGCCGCCCGCGCCCCAGCCCGATCTGGGCGTGGCGGCCCGCCCGGGCGAGCGGGCTCCGGCCTATCTGGGGGCCGAGGCAGCGCTTCTCAGCGCGGATCTGGTGAACATGGTCGTGCGGATGCGCGACCCGGAAAGCACCGCGATGATCGAGGCCTATGCGCGCTGCGCGGCGGCGAATTTCGCGCTGGTGCAGGGCATGGGCTTCCTGCGCCATGTGCGCACGCAGTTCGGGACGGAACGTGTCGGCGTGGTCAAGGCCGATGCCGTCTACACGATGTCGACCTCGCTGCCCCGCGGGGTCAGGACCATCGACGCCGAGGTGGTCGTGGCCGATTGCGTGGGGCGGGGAATACCGGCAGTCTGAGGGACGAAGGGACGAGATGACGAATTTTCTGGATAGCGGGTTCGGACTGGCGCTGACGATCATGGCGCAGTCGCTGATGGTCATTGCCTTCGTGATGATCTCGCTGCTGTTTCTCGTCTATGGCGACCGCAAGATCTGGGCGGCGGTGCAGTTGCGCCGGGGGCCCAACGTGGTCGGCGCCTTCGGGCTGTTGCAGACGGTGGCCGATGCGCTGAAATATGTGGTCAAGGAGGTCGTCGTGCCCGCGGGCGCGGACCGGCCGGTGTTCCTGCTGGCGCCGATGATCGCCTTTGTCATGGCGATGCTGGCCTGGGCGGTGATCCCGTTCTCGGACCGGCTGGTGCTGGCCGATATCAACGTGGCGATCCTTTATGTCCTCGCGATCTCCTCGCTCGAGGTCTACGGGGTCATCATGGGGGGCTGGGCCTCGAACTCGAAATACCCGTTCCTCGGCTCGCTGCGCTCGGCCGCGCAGATGATTTCCTACGAGGTGTCGATCGGGCTGATCATCATCGGGGTGATCCTGTCCACCGGCTCGCTGAATTTCGGCGCCATCGTTGCGGCGCAGGATGGCAGTTTCGGCATCTTCTCGTGGTACTGGCTGCCGCATCTGCCGATGGTCTTCCTGTTCTTCATCTCGGCGCTGGCCGAGACCAACCGCCCGCCCTTCGACCTGCCCGAGGCCGAGTCCGAACTGGTGGCGGGCTATCAGGTCGAATATTCCTCGACGCCCTTCCTGCTGTTCATGGCGGGCGAATACATCGCCATCTTCCTGATGTGCGCGCTGATGACGCTGTTGTTCTTCGGCGGCTGGCTCTCGCCCATTCCGGGGCTGCCCGACGGGGCGATCTGGATGGTGCTGAAGATGGCGGGGTTCTTCTTCCTCTTTGCCATGGTCAAGGCCATCGTGCCGCGCTACCGCTATGACCAGTTGATGCGGCTGGGCTGGAAGGTGTTCCTGCCGATGTCGCTGGCCTGGGTGGTGATCGTGGCGTTCCTTGCGAAATTCGAACTGTTCGGCGGCGCCTATGCCCGCTGGGCAGTGGGAGGCTGACCCATGACCGCAATCGACTGGAAACGCGCCGGGAAATACTTCCTGCTGATGGATTTCCTCGTGGGCTTCAAGCTGGGGATGAAATACTTCCTCGCCCCCAAGACCACGCTGAACTACCCGCATGAAAAGGGGCCGCTGTCGCCGCGCTTCCGCGGCGAACATGCGCTGCGCCGCTATCCCAATGGCGAGGAACGCTGCATCGCCTGCAAGCTGTGCGAGGCGATCTGCCCGGCCCAGGCCATCACCATCGACGCCGAACCGCGCGAGGATGGCAGCAGGCGGACCACGCGCTATGACATCGACATGACGAAATGCATCTATTGCGGCTTTTGCCAGGAAGCCTGCCCGGTGGATGCCATCGTCGAAGGCCCGAATTTCGAGTTCGCCACCGAAACCCGCGAGGAACTGTTCTACGACAAGCAGAAACTGCTTGAGAACGGCGAACGCTGGGAGGCAGAGATCGCCCGCAACCTCGAACTGGATGCACCCTACCGATGAGCGGATACGCCAAACTCTTCGAACAGATGCTCGAGCAAAGCCACAAGATGGCCCGCGCCTTCAACCCGGCGCTGGAAAGTTTTCAGGTGCATGGCTTCGACAAGCTGATCCCCACCATGCCCAAGGACTTCATCGAGATGATGTGGGGCAATACCTTCAACCGCGAGGGGCTGGATGCCAAGACGCGGCTGCTGGTGGTGCTGGCGGGGCTGACGGTGCTGGGCGCGCAGGCCGACACGCAGTTCAAGCTGACCGTGCGCCATGCGCTCGAAGCGGGGGCTACCGAACGCGAGATCGCCGAGGTGATCTATCAGATGGCGATGCTGGGCGGGATCCCGGCGATGACGCGCGCGCTGGAACTGGCGCAAAGCGTGTTCGACGAGCGCCACAGGAACGAGGAGGACGGCGGATGAGCGTCGCGGATTTCGCATTCTACTGCTTTGCCTCGGTCACCGTTGCCTCGGGGCTGTTCGTGGTGCTGGCGCGCAACCCGGTCCATTCGGTGCTGTGGCTGATCCTGGCCTTCCTGTCCTCGGCGGGGCTGTTCGTGCTGCTGGGGGCCGAGTTCGTGGCGATGCTCCTGGTCATCGTCTATGTCGGCGCGGTGGCGGTGCTGTTCCTGTTCGTGGTGATGATGCTCGATGTCGATTTCTCCGAGCTCAAGGCCCGGATGGCGGCCTATTTCCCCATCGCGGCGCTGATCGGGGCGGTGTTCCTGGCGCAGCTCGTGATGGTGTTCGGCGTCTGGCAAAGCTCTGACGGGGCGGCGCAATTGCGCGGCGCCCCCACGCCCGACCCGGCCGAGATCCACAACACCAAGGCGCTGGGGAACCTGCTTTACGACCAGTATATTCACCTGTTCCAGGCCGCGGGGCTGATCCTGCTGGTGGCGATGATCGGGGCGATCGTGCTGACGCTGCGCCACCGGACCGATGTCAAGCGGCAGGACGTGCTGGCGCAGATGTATCGCGATCCGGCGCGGGCGATGGAACTGAAGGACGTGAAACCGGGGCAGGGTCTTTGACCCCGGATCGCAAGAACAGGCGGGCAGGGACGCCCGGAGGGACGGAATGATCGGACTGGAACATTACCTGACGGTGGCCGCGGCGCTTTTCGTCATCGCCGTCTTCGGCATCTTCGCGAACCGCAAGAATGTCATCGTCATCCTGATGTCGATCGAACTGATGCTGCTGTCGGTCAACATCAACCTTGTCGCCTTTTCGGCCTATCTGGGCGATCTGGTGGGGCAGGTGTTCACCATGTTCGTGCTGACCGTCGCCGCCGCCGAGGCCGCCATCGGCCTTGCGATCCTTGTGTGCTTCTACCGCAACCGCGGGTCCATCGCGGTGGACGATGTCAACGTGATGAAGGGGTAGGCGCATGGAAAAGATCATCCTCTTTGCCCCCCTGATCGGCGCGATCCTGTGCGGGTTCGGCTGGCGTTTCCTTGGCGAAAAGGCAGCACTCTGGACCACGACGGGCCTTGTCTTCCTGGCGATGCTGTTCTCCTGGGTGGTTTTCCTGGGCTTTGATGGCGTGACGCGGCAGGTCGAGATCTTTCGCTGGATCGAAAGCGGCAGCATGGTCGCCGACTGGGCGATCCGGGTGGATCGGCTGACCGCGATCATGCTGGTGGTGGTGACGACCGTCTCGGCCTTCGTCCATCTCTACAGCTTCGGCTACATGGACCACGACCCCGAATGGCGCGAGGGCGAGGTCTACAAGCCGCGCTTCTTCGCCTATCTGTCCTTCTTCACCTTCACCATGCTGGCACTGGTGACGGCGGACAACATCGTGCAGCTTTTCTTCGGCTGGGAAGGGGTGGGCGTCGCTTCGTACCTGCTGATCGGGTTCTATTACCGCAAGCCCTCGGCCAATGCCGCCGCGATCAAGGCCTTCGTGGTCAACCGGGTGGGCGATTTCGGCTTCCTTCTGGGCATCTTCGCGCTGTTCTTCCTGGTCGACTCGGTCAATTTCGACGACATCTTCGCCGCCGCGCCGACCATCGCGCAGACCGATCTGACCTTCCTCAACGGCACCTGGAACGCGGCCAATGTGGTGGGCGTGCTGCTGTTCATCGGGGCGATGGGCAAGTCTGCGCAACTGCTGCTGCACACCTGGCTGCCCGACGCGATGGAGGGGCCGACGCCAGTTTCCGCCCTGATCCACGCCGCGACCATGGTGACGGCGGGGGTGTTCCTGATGTCGCGCATGTCGCCCATCCTGGAATTCGCCCCCGATGCGCAGACCATGATCGTGGTGGTGGGGGCCGCGACCGCCTTCTTTGCCGCGACCGTGGGGCTGGTGCAGAACGACATCAAGCGGGTGATCGCCTATTCGACCTGTTCGCAACTGGGCTACATGTTCGTTGCGGTGGGCGTAGGCGTCTATTCGGCGGCGATGTTCCACCTGTTCACCCATGCCTTCTTCAAGGCGCTTCTGTTCCTTGGCGCGGGCTCGGTCATCCATGCGATGCACCACGAACAGGACATGCGCCGCTATGGCGGGTTGAAGGACAAGATCCCCTATACCTTCTGGGCCATGCTGATCGGCACGCTGGCGATCACCGGGGTCGGGATCCCGCTGACCCATATCGGCTTTGCCGGCTTCCTGTCGAAGGACGCGATCATCGAAAGCGCCTGGGGCGGCGGGGCGACCTGGGCGTTCTGGACGCTGGTGTTCGCTGCGGCCATGACCAGCTTCTATTCCTGGCGGCTGATGTTCCTGACCTTCTGGGGCACGCCCCGGGGCGACAAGCACACCCACGAACATGCTCATGAAAGCTCCAGGACCATGCTGATCCCGCTGGGCGTGCTGAGCCTGGGCGCGGTGGTCGCGGGCATGGTCTGGTTCTCGGGCTTCTTCGGCAGCCAGGACCAGGTCAACCGCTTCTACGGCATCCCCAGCCCAGAGATTGCCGCGGTCGACGGCATGCCCGAGCATGCGCTGCCCGGTCAGGGCGCGCTTTACATGGCGCCGGACAATGACGTGATGGCGCAGGCAAAGGCTGCCCCGAAATGGGTCAAGTCCGCGCCCTTCCTGGCGATGCTGCTGGGGCTCGGGATCGCCTACATGTTCTATATCGGCGCCCCCGGCCTGCCCGAACGCACGGCGCGAAGCTTCCGGCCGCTTTATCTGTTCCTGCTCAACAAGTGGTATTTCGACGAGCTGTTCGACGCCATCTTCGTGCGCCCGGCGAAAAGCATCGGCCGCGCCTTGTGGAAAGGGGGCGATGGCAGCGTGATCGACGGCGCGGTGAACGGGGTCTCGATGGGGATCGTGCCGTTCTTCACCCGCGTCGCGGGACGGCTGCAATCGGGTTACCTTTACCACTACGCCTTTGCGATGGTGATCGGCATTGCCCTTCTCATCACCTGGATGATGCTGACCGGGGGGGCTGAGTGATGGAAAACCTTCTGTCGATCATCATCTTCACGCCGCTGATCGCCGCCCTGATCCTGGCCGTGTTCCTGCGCGGAGAGGATGCGGCGGCGCAGCGGAACGCCAAGTGGCTGGCGCTGATCGCGACCACCGCGACCTTCCTGATCTCGCTCTTCGTGCTGTTCGGTTTCGATCCGTCGAACCCCGAGTTCCAGTTCGTCGAGGACCGGGAATGGCTGATGGGGCTGCGCTACAAGATGGGCGTGGACGGCATTTCGGTGCTGTTCGTGATGCTGACGACGTTCCTCATGCCGCTGACCATCGCGGCCTGCTGGGACGTGACCCATCGCGTCAAGGAATACATGATCGCGTTTCTCGTGCTGGAAACGCTGATGATCGGCGTCTTCACCGCGCTTGATCTGGTGCTGTTCTACCTGTTCTTCGAGGGCGGGCTGATCCCGATGTTCCTGATCATCGGCATCTGGGGCGGCAAGGAACGCATCTATGCCACCTTCAAGTTCTTCCTCTACACCTTCCTCGGCTCGGTGCTGATGCTGGTGGCGATGGTGGCGATGTTCGTCGATGCGGGCACCACCGACATTCCCACGCTCCTGCGCCATGAATTCAGCGCGGGCAGCCTGTCCTTTGCGGGACGCGAGATCGTGGGCGGCATGCAGACGCTGCTGTGGCTGGCCTTCTTCGCCAGTTTCGCGGTCAAGATGCCGATGTGGCCGGTCCATACCTGGCTGCCCGATGCCCACGTCCAGGCGCCCACCGCGGGGTCGGTCGTGCTGGCCGCGATCCTGCTGAAGATGGGGGGCTACGGCTTCCTGCGCTTCAGCCTGCCGATGTTCCCGGTCGCCTCCGACATCTGGGCGCCGCTGGTGTTCTGGCTCTCGGCCATCGCGGTGGTATATGCCTCGCTCGTGGCGCTGGCGCAGTCCGACATGAAGAAGCTGATCGCCTATTCCTCGGTCGCGCATATGGGCTTCGTGACCATGGGCATCTTTGCCGCGAACCAGCAGGGCGTGGACGGGGCGATCTTCCAGATGATCAGCCACGGCTTCATCTCGGGCGCGCTGTTCCTGTGCGTCGGCGTGCTCTATGACCGGATGCACACGCGCGAGATCGACGCCTATGGCGGGCTCGTGAACCGGATGCCGGCCTATGCCTTCGTCTTCATGCTGTTCACCATGGCCAATGTCGGGCTGCCCGGCACATCGGGCTTCGTGGGCGAGTTCCTGACGCTGGCGGGCGTGTTCCAGGTGAACACCTGGGTCGCTGCGGTGGCCTGTACGGGCGTGATCCTGTCGGCGGGCTATGCGCTGTGGCTTTATCGCCGGGTTGTGTTCGGCGGGCTCATCAAGGAAAGCCTCAAGGCGATCCGCGACATGAACCTGCGCGAACGGGCGATCTTTGCGCCGCTGGTGGCGATGACGCTGCTTCTGGGCGTCTACCCGGCGCTCGTCACCGATATCGTCGGCCCCTCGGTCGAGGCGCTGTTGTCCAACTACCAGACCGCGCTGAACGCGGCCGAGGCCGCCACGCGGCTGGCGCAGAACTGAGGGGACCGCGATGATCTCTGACGATCTTTCCGTTGTGCTGCCCGAGATTGCGCTGGCGGTCTATGCCATGGTCGCGCTTCTGGCGGCGGTCTACACCGCCAAGGACAAGGCCGCGCCGGTCCTGATCTGGACCACTTCGGCGGTCTTCTTCGGCCTCGCCGTCTGGTTGGGGATGAGCGCGGGCGGAACCCGCATCGCCTTTGGCGGCGCTATCGTGGACGACGCTTTCGCGCGCTTTGCCAAGGTGGTGATCCTGATCTCGGCGGGGGCGGTGCTGCTGATGAGCACCGAGCATCTGCGCCGCTCGCGCGCCCTGATGTTCGAGTTTCCCATCCTCATCACGCTGGCCGTGGTCGGCATGATGCTGATGGTCTCGGCCGCCGACCTGATGACGCTTTACATGGGCCTCGAATTGCAGGCGCTGGCGCTTTATGTCGTGGCGGCGATGCGGCGCGACAGCCTCAGATCGACCGAGGCCGGGCTGAAATATTTCGTCCTCGGCGCGCTTTCCTCGGGCCTGCTGCTTTACGGCGCCTCGCTGATCTATGGCTATTCGGGCACGACGCTGTTTGCCGGCATCCTCTCGACCATCGAGGGAGGCGAGATGCCGCTGGGCCTGTTGATCGGGCTCGTGTTCCTGATCACCGGGCTTGCCTTCAAGGTTTCGGCGGTGCCGTTCCACATGTGGACGCCCGATGTCTATGAGGGGGCGCCGACTCCGGTCACCGCCTTCTTCGCGACCGCGCCCAAGATGGCGTCCATGGCGCTGTTCGCCCGCGTGCTGCACGAGGCGTTCGGCTCCGTGCCGGGCGATTGGGGGCAGGTGATCGCGGTGCTGTCGCTGCTGTCGATGGCGCTGGGCGCGGTTGCCGCGATCGGGCAGCGCAACATCAAGCGGCTGATGGCCTATTCCTCGATCGCGCATATGGGCTATGCGCTGATGGGTCTGGCGGCGGGCACGCAACTGGGTGTGCAGGCGATGCTGGTCTACATGGCGATCTACATCACCATGAGCGTGGGCACCTTTGCCTTCATCCTTTCGATGCAGAAGGATGGCCAGCCCGTGACCGATATCCGCAGCCTCAACATGTTCGCCTCGCGCGAACCGGCCAAGGCGCTGGCGATGCTGGTCCTGCTGTTCAGCCTGGCGGGCGTGCCGCCGCTGGTGGGCTTCTTCGGCAAGTTCTATGTCGTGCGTGCAGCGGTCGATGCGGGGCTCGTGTGGCTGGCGGTGGCGGGGGTGATCGCCTCGGTCGTGGGGGCGTTCTACTACCTGCGCATCGTCTTCTACATGTATTTCGGCGAAGAGGGCGAGGCGCGGCTGGATGGCGCGATGCCCCCCGTCCTGTGGGGGTTCCTGATGGTCTCGGCCTTTGCGATGGTGGCCGGGGTCATCAACCTGTTCGGGATCGAGGGGCTGGCACTGAGCGCGGCGCAGACCCTTGTCAACTGAGCCCGGCGCCGGGCAGGGCGGCTGGCACTGGCCGTCGGGCCATGACCTGATCCTGCTCGACGAGGTCGACAGCACCATGGCCGAGGCCCGCCGCCGCGCGCCGCTGCCGCGACCAACCTGGATCGTCGCCCGCCGCCAGAATGCCGCGGTGGGTCGCCGCGGCCGGGCCTGGGCCGCGCCCGAGGGCAACCTGTCGGCCACGCTGGTCATCGACCCCGGCTGCCCGCCCGCGCAGGCAGCCCTCTATTCCTTCGTCGCCTCCTACGCGCTGTTCGCGACGCTGACGGCCTATGTGGACGACCATGCGCAGATCGCGCTGAAATGGCCCAATGACGTGCTGCTGCGGGGTGGCAAGCTGGCGGGCATCCTGCTGGAATCGGACGGGTCGGGGGGGCGCGTCGCGCGGCTGTCCATCGGGATCGGGGTGAACCTGAACACCGCGCCCGCGGCGGTGGCGCTGGAACCGCGCGGGCTGGCCCCCGTCACGCTGGCCGAACTGACGGGCGAACCGGTCGATCCGCTGGAATTCCTGGCCTTCCTCGCCGAACATTTCGCCCACCAGGACCGGTTCTTTCGTCGCCACGGCTTCGGCCCGCTGCGCGCCGCCTGGCTGGACCGCGCCGCGCGGCTGGGCCAGACCATCACCGCGCGCACCGGCACCGAGGAGTTGGCCGGGACCTTTGTCATGGTGGACGAGGACGGCCAGCTTGTCCTAGAGACGGCGGGCGGGCGGCGCAGCATCGCCGCGGCCGACGTGTTCTTCTGAAGGGCTGCCCATGCTTCTGTGCATCGATTGCGGCAATACCAATACCGTCTTCTCGATCTGGGATGGCGCGCGGTTCCTGTGCACGCTCAGGACCGCGACCGAGCATACCCGCACGGCGGACCAGTATTTCGTCTGGTTCTCGACGCTTCTGCAACATCACCGGATCGAGATGCGCATCACCGATGTCATCATCTCGTCCACCGTGCCGCGCGTCGTCTTCAACCTGCGCGTCTTTGCTGACCGCTATTTCAACGCGCGCCCGCTGGTGGTGGGCAAGCCCGACTGCCTGCTGCCGCATCCGCCGCGGGTGGATCAGGGCACCAATGTCGGCCCCGACCGGCTGGTGAACGCGGCTGGTGCCTTCGATCGCCATGGCGGCGATCTGATCGTGGTCGATTTCGGCACGGCGACCACCTTTGACGTGGTGGCCCATGACGGGGCCTATATCGGCGGCGTGATCGCGCCCGGCGTGAACCTGTCGCTGGAGGCGCTGCACATGGCCGCCGCTGCGCTGCCCCATGTCGACGTGACGCGCCCGCAGCAGGTAATCGGCACCAATACGGTTGCCTGCATGCAGTCGGGCGTGTTCTGGGGCTATGTCGGGCTGGTGCGCGAGATCTGTGCGCGGATTCGCGCCGAATACGAGGCGCCGATGCGCGTTGTCGGCACCGGCGGGCTGGCTCCGTTGTTCGCCCAGGGCGACGTTCTATTTGACACGGTCGAAGACGACCTGACCATGCACGGCCTGACCGTGATCCATGCCTACAACAAGGAAAACGGGGCAGAATGAGCAGCGAAAGACTGATCTACCTTCCGCTCGGCGGTGCCGGGGAAATCGGGATGAACGCCTATGTCTACGGCTACGGCGCGCCGGGGCAGGAGCGTCTGATCCTTGTCGATCTGGGTGTGACCTTTCCCAACATGGATACCTCGCCCGGGGTCGATCTGATCTATGCCGATATCGCCTGGCTCGAGGAGCGCCGCGACCGGCTGGAGGCGATCTTCATCACCCATGCCCATGAGGACCATGTGGGCGCGCTGGGGCTTGGCTGGCCGCGGCTGCGCGCACCGGTCCATGCCCGCCCCTTCACCGCGCTGCATGCCTGCCGCAAGATGGAGGAACGCGGACAGGATCCCGTCAGGGTCAGCGTGGCCGAACCCTGGCCGCATCGCATTTCGGCGGGGCCGTTCACCGTGTCCTTCCTGCCGGTGTCGCATTCGATCCCGGAAAGCTCGGCACTGGTGATCGACAGCCCGGCGGGCCGCATCGTGCATACCGGCGATTTCAAGCTCGACCCCACGCCGCTGGTGGGCGAGCCCTTTGACCGCGCGCTGTGGGAGGAGGTGGCCAAACCCGGCGTCAAGGTGCTGACCTGCGATTCCACCAATGTCTTCTCGCCCCATCCCGGCCGGTCCGAGGCAACGCTGGGCCCCGCCATCCGCCAGTTGGTGGAACGCGCGCCGCGCATGGTGGTGGCGACCACCTTCGCCTCGAACATCGCCCGGGTGCGCACGCTGGCCATCGCGGGGCGCGAGGCGGGCCGGTCGGTCTGTCTCATGGGCCGGGCGATGCGGCGGATGATCGAGGCGGGCGTCGAGTCGGGCGTGCTGACCGATTTCCCGCCGACCGTGCCGCCCGAAATGGCCGCCGGCATCCCGCGCGAGAACCTGATGCTGATCGTCACCGGCAGCCAGGGCGAACGGCGCGCGGCCTCGGCGCAATTGTCGCGCGGCAAGTATCTGGGGCTGGAACTGAAAGAGGGCGATCTGTTCCTGTTCTCCTCCAAGACCATCCCCGGCAACGAGCGCGACGTGCTGCGCATCGTCAATTCCTTCTCCGAGATGGGGGTCGATGTGGTCGATGACGGCGCCGATCTCTACCATGTCTCGGGCCATGCGAACCGGCCCGACCTGTCCACGATCCACAAGCTGATGGCGCCGCAGGTCGTGGTGCCGATGCATGGCGAACACAGGCATCTGCGCGAGCACGTCAAGCTGGCGGCCGAGAACGGGCTTGCCGCGGCCCTTGCGCCGAATGGCACGATGCTGGACCTCAGCGGCGCGGTGCCGGTCGTGGCGGGCCATGTCGAGACGGGCCGCACCTATCTGGACGGCAAGGTGCAGATCGGGGCGCTGGACGGGGTCGTGCGCGACCGTATCCGCATGGCGCTGAACGGGCATGTCACGGTGACGCTGATCTTCGACGAGGACGATGCGCCGCTGGGCGAGCCCTGGGTGGAACTTTCGGGCCTGCCCGAAACCGTGCCGGGCGGCGCGCCGCTCTCCGAGGTGCTGGAACAGGCGCTGGAGCGGTTCCTCGCCCGCGCCGATGACCGGGTGCTGGCCGACGAGGATCTGCTGGAAAAGGATCTGGGCATCCTGACCCGGCGCACCACCGAGAACGAGATCGGCAAGCGCCCCGAGGTGACGGTGGTCATCAGCCGCCTGGCCTGATCGCCCCGAACCGCCCCACGGTAATCGCGGCGCTTCGCAATGCAGAAGCGCCGCGTCTTCTTTCTGGTTCAGATACCTGAATCGGCCCGGAACGGGCCGATCACGGCCTATGCCGCTTGCGGCCTGCGGATCAGGTGTGCCGCGCGGGCGACCCGGGGCGAGAGTTCCGGCGCACCGGCTTCGGCCAGAGCCAGAAGCTCGGCCCGCATCCCCGGTCCCCAGAAGGCGTCGATATGCTCGGCGATGGCGGCCACCGCCTCGTCCTCGGGCCGCCGGGCAAAGGCGGTGGCGATCTGGTTGGCCATGTAGGTCAGTTTCTCAGGCGTCATGGGGTACCTCTGTCAATGCGATCCGGTCGGGATGGGTGTGAATGTCAAAGCCCGCGCCGCGGGCGCGTGCGATCAGCGTAAGCCCCGCCGCCTCGGCCGCCGCGGCGGCGCGGTCGGTAGGGGCAGAGACGGCGATCAGGATGGGGGCGCGGGCCAGAACCGCCTTCTGGACCAGCTCGATCGAGACACGCGAGGTCATCACGATCGCACCGCCCGAGGCATCGCGTCCGGCCCGCGCCAGCGCACCCACCAGCTTGTCGAGCGCGTTGTGCCGCCCCACATCCTCGCGCGCCGCGATCAGCCCTTCGCCCGGCGTCCAGAACCCCGCCGCGTGCATCGCCCGCGTTTCCGCGTGCAGCGGCTGGGCCAGCGCCAGCGCGGTGATTGCCCGGGCGATGTCGCCCTCGGCCAGTCGTATCCCGCCGGTCGGCAGCGGGGGCAGGGGGCGGCTGGCCTCTTTCAGGCTGTCGATGCCGCAGAGCCCGCAGCCCACCGGCCCCGCCATCGCGCGGCGCCGTTCCAGAAGCCGCGCGCCCAGGCCCGGGGCCAGCCACATGCGCAGCTCGATCCCCTCGGCATGCTCGATCCGCTCGATCCGCTCGATCTGGCCCGGTTCGGTGACGATGCCTTCGGACAGCGAAAAGCCCAGCGCGAAATCCTCCGGATCCAGCGGGCTTGCCAGCATCACGGCATGGGTCGTGCCATCATAGGACAGCGCCACCGGAACCTCGCGGGCAAGGCTGCGGCCCGCCCGTTCGGCCCCGCCGGGGCCCACGGCCAGCGCCGTGGTTCTGGTGGCGCCCGCGCTCATTCCGCGGCCGGCAGGATGCGCCGGGCGGCGCGGGCGCGCTCGGCATAGGTCTGCTGCCATTCGGACGGGCCGTTCGAGGGCGAGACCTGCACCGCCGTCACCTTGTATTCCGGGCAGTTCGTCGCCCAGTCGGAATAGTCCGAGGTGACGACATTGGCCTGCGTCTCGGGGTGGTGGAAGGTGGTATAGACCACGCCCGGGCTGACGCGATCGGACAGCGTCGCCTTCAGCG
Source organism: Rhodovulum strictum (assembly GCF_009649175.1). GTDB lineage: Bacteria > Pseudomonadota > Alphaproteobacteria > Rhodobacterales > Rhodobacteraceae > Rhodovulum > Rhodovulum strictum. Next base: position 54,823 of record NZ_WJPO01000003.1, read on the forward strand.
TCGTTTCGCCCGAGCGCGAGGCCAGCCGCACCCAGCAACCATCCGTGATGCCGCGGGTTTCGGCATCGTGGGGATGGATCTCCAGCATGTCGGCCGCGTGCCAGATGGTGTTCGGCGTCCGCCTTGTCTGGGCGCCCACATTGTACTGGCTCAGGATCCGCCCCGTGGTCAGCAACAGCGGATAGCGCGGCCCGGTGCGCTCGTCGGTCGGCACGTAATCGGTGACGACGAACAGCCCCTTGCCGCGCACGAACCCGCCCTCATGCATGATCGGCGTGCCAAGGGGTGCCGCCGCGTTGCAGGGCCATTGCACCGATCCCTCGCGGTCCAGCAGGTCATAGCTGACGCCCGCGAAACTGGGGGTCGTCGCCGCGATTTCCGCCATGATCTCGGACGGATGCGCATAGGCCCAGTCCGCGCCCATGGCGTTGGCCAGTGCCTGCGTCACCTCCCAGTCGGCCATCCCGGTCAGCGGCGCCATGACCCGGCGGACGCGGTTGATCCGCCGCTCGGCATTGGTGAAGGTGCCGTCCTTTTCCAGGAAGGTCGAGCCGGGCAGGAAGACATGGGCGTAATTCGCGGTCTCGTTCAGGAACAGGTCATGGACCACCACGCAATCCATAGCCGCCAGCCCCGAGGCCACATGCCGCGTGTCCGGGTCCGATTGCAGGATGTCCTCGCCCTGGATGTAGATGCCCTTGAACGTGCCCCCCACGGCCGCATCCAGCATGTTGGGGATGCGCAGCCCCGGTTCGTCCGAGATCGTGACGTTCCAGAGCCGTTCGTAAAGCCCGCGCGCCGCATCGTCATGGACATGGCGATAGCCCGGCAATTCATGCGGGAAAGACCCCATGTCGCACGAGCCCTGCACGTTGTTCTGCCCGCGCAACGGGTTTACGCCCACACCGGGGCGCCCGACATTGCCGGTTGCCATGGCAAGGTTGGCAATCGCCATCACGGTGGTCGAGCCTTGGCTGTGTTCGGTCACGCCCAGCCCGTAATAGATCGCCGCATTGCCGCCCGTGGCGTAAAGCCGTGCGGCCTTGCGCACATCCCCGGCCGGAACACCGGTCAGCGCCTCGGTCGCTTCGGGGCTGTGGCGGTCCTCGGCGACGAAACCGGCCCAGTCCTGATAGGCGTCGATCTCGCAGCGTTCGCGGATGAAGGCATCGGCCGTCAGCCCCTCGGTCACGATCACATGCGCCATCGCGGTCAGCAGCGCGACATTGGTGCCCGGCCGCAGCGGCAGGTGATGGGCGGCCCGCACATGCGGCCCGCGCACCAGGTCGATCCGGCGCGGATCGGCCACGATCAGCTTTGCCCCCTGCCGCAGCCGCTTCTTCAGGCGGCTGGCAAAGACCGGGTGCCCGTCGGTCGGGTTCGCGCCGATCACCAGGACCACATCGGCCTGTTCGACGCTGTCGAAATCCTGCGTGCCCGCCGAGGTGCCGAAGGTCGTCTTCAGCCCGTAGCCCGTGGGCGAATGACAGACCCGCGCGCAGGTATCGACGTTGTTGTTGCCAAAGACCTGGCGGATCAGCTTCTGCACGAGGAAGGTTTCCTCGTTCGTGCAGCGCGACGAGGTGATGCCGCCGATGGCGCCGATCCCGTGTTCCTGCTGGATGGCGCGGAATTTCCGCGCGGCAAAGCCGAAGGCTTCTTCCCAGCTCACTTCGCGCCACGGCTCGTCGATCGTGTTGCGGATCATCGGGTTCAGGATGCGGTCGGGATGGGTGGCGTAGCCATAGGCAAAGCGGCCCTTGACGCAGCTATGCCCCCGGTTCGCCTTGCCCGCCTTCCAGGGCACCATCCGCACAAGCTGGTCGCCCTTCATCTCGGCGCGGAAGCTGCATCCCACGCCGCAATAGGCGCAGGTGGTGATCACGGCGCGGTCGGGCGTGCCCGTCTCGATGACGGATTTCTCCTGCAAGGTCGCGGTCGGGCAGGCTTGAACGCAGGCGCCGCAACTGACGCAATCCGAGGACAGGAAATCGCTGCCGCCCGCCGAGATCCGCGCCTCGAAGCCGCGCCCCTCCACGGTCAGGGCAAAGGTGCCCTGCACTTCCTCGCAGGCGCGCACGCAGCGATAGCAGGCGATGCATTTCGACGGATCATAGGTGAAATAGGGGTTGGACTGGTCCTTGGGCGTGTAACGCGGGTTGTCCTCGCCGTTCTGGCGCGTCTGGAAATGGTTGGCGCCCGGCGCATAGCGCACCTCGCGCAGGCCCACCGCGCCCGCCATGTCCTGCAACTGGCAATCGCCATTCGCCGCGCAGGTCAGGCAGTCAAGCGGGTGGTCCGAGATGTAAAGCTCCATCACGCCCCGGCGCAGTTGCGCGACCTTGGGCGTCTGGGTATGCACCTTCATGCCCGGCGCGACCGGCGTGGTGCAGGAAGCGGGCGTGCCGCGCCGACCCTCGATCTCGACCATGCAGAGCCGGCAGGACCCGATGGGCTCCACGCTGTCGGTGGCGCAAAGCTTCGGGATCTCGATGCCCAGTTCGGCGGCGGCGCGCATCACGCTGGTCCCCTCGGGCACCGTCACCTCGAAGCCGTCGATGCTCAGCGTCACGGTCCGGTCCGAGGCCCACGCGGGTGTGCCGAAATCGGGATCGGGCAGGATGAAGTCCTTCATTCCGCGGCCTCCTGTCTCGCCATGAAATCCTCGGGGAAATGCCGCAGCGCGCTTTCGACGGGGTAGGGCGTGAAGCCCCCCAGCGCGCAGAGCGAGCCGTCGCGCATCGTCTCGCACAGATCCGCCAGGATCGCCGGTGCCGCCGGGTCGCCCGCAAGGATGCGGTCGATGGTTTCCATGCCGCGCACCGCGCCGATGCGGCAGGGCGTGCAGGTGCCGCAGCTTTCGACCGCGCAGAATTCCATCGCAAAGCGCGCCATCCGCCCCATGTCGGCGCTGTCGTCGAAGACGACGATCCCGGCATGGCCGATCAGCCCGCCCGCCGCGTCGCATTCCTCGTAGCCCAGCGGCGTGTCGAACAGCGAGACCGGGAAATAGGCACCCAAGGGGCCGCCGATCTGCACCGCCTTGACCGGGCGCCCCGAGGCGGTGCCGCCGCAGACATCCTCGATCAGTTCGCGGATCGTCATGCCGAAGGCCGCCTCGAACAGCCCGCCATGTTTCACATTGCCCGCGATCTGCAAGGGCACCGTGCCCAGCGACCGGCCCAGCCCGAAGGATTTGTAGACCTCTGCCCCTTCGGCCAGGATCACCGGCACCGAGGCCAGCGAGATCACGTTGTTGACGACCGTGGGCCGCCCCATGAAACCCTTGTGCGCCGGCAGGGGCGGTTTCGCCCGGACCGTGCCGCGCTTGCCCTCCATCGAGTTCAGAAGCGCGGTTTCCTCGCCGCAGACATAGGATCCCGCGCCGACGCGCAGTTCGATATCGAAGCCCCGGCCCAGCAGACCGGCCCCGCGCGAAACATCAAGAGCGGCCCCGAACGTCCTGATCGCATGGGGATATTCCGAGCGGCAATAGACATGGCCGCGGCTGGCCCCGACCGCCAGACCGGCAATCGCCATACCCTCGATCAGGCAGAACGGATCGCCCTCCATCAGCATGCGGTCGGCGAATGTGCCGCTGTCGCCTTCGTCGGCATTGCAGACGATGTGTTTCTGCGGCCCCTCGGCCTCCAGAACCGTCTTCCACTTGATGCCGGTGGGAAAGCCCGCGCCGCCCCGCCCGCGCAGGCCCGAGGCGGTCACCTCGGCCACGATCTCTGCGGGTGCCATGTCGCGTGCGCGTTCCAGCCCCCTCAGCCCGCCATGGGCGCGATAGGCGTCCAGATCCAGCGGGTCGATCACGCCGCAGCGGGCAAAGGTCAGGCGGGTCTGGCGGGCCAGAAAGGGGATCGCCTCGACCGGGCCGAGTGCCTTGGGGTGATGGCGGAATCTGTTTTCGAAAAGGTTCGTTACATCCGAAACTTCAAGTGGCCCGAAGCCGTGGCGCACGCCGTCGCGCTCGATCTCGAGCAGGGGTTCCAGCCACACCATCCCGCGCGAACCGGTGCGGATCAGCCGCAACGCCACCCCACGCGCGCTTGCCTCGCGGGTCAGCGCGGCGGCGACCTCGTCGGCGCCCAGGGCCAGCGCGGCGGAATCCTTGGGCAGATAGAGCGTCAGGCTCATCCCGTCACCTCGCGCGCAAGCCGTTCCAGCCGTTCGGGCGTGGCGCGGGCCACCGGCGTCTCATCGACCAGCGCGGCGGGACCGCAGGCGCACAGGCCAAGGCAATAGACCGGCTCCAGCGTCACGGCGCCGTCAGCCGTGGTGCCATGCCAGTCGACCCCAAGCCGCGCGCGCAGTTCGTCGCCCAACGCCTCGGCACCCATGGCCTGACAGGCTTCGGCGCGGCAGAGCTTGAGCATGCGCCGCCCGCCCGGCTCGGTGCGGAAATCGGGGTAAAAGCTGATGACCCCGTGAATTTCGGCCAGGCTGAGGTCCAGTTCCTCGGCCATGGGCGCCAGCGTCTCGCGCGGGATATGTCCCAGCGCATGCTGCACGGCATGCAGAACCGGCAAGAGCGGTCCATCCATCCCGGCATGCGCGGCCGCGATCTCGCGCGCCCGCAGGGCGTTGGGGGTCTCCTCCCGGGTCATGCGCGCTCTCCTCCTGGCATACGATAGTGTGCCAAAACGGGGCGCGACGGATCAATGCCGGGGATTCGTCGGTCGATAGGAATTTTCTATCAGAACTGTGCCCGTCGCGCGGCATCCAGCAGGGCAGCCAGAACCGGCGTGTGGGGTTCGCGATGCGGCGCGACAAGGCCCACCTGATGCTCGGCCTCGGGCTCGGTCAGCGGCAGCGCGACCAGCCCGCCGCCATCCAGAAAGGGCGCTGCGCTGCGCCGGGGCAGGATCGTGGCCCAGCCGCCCGACTGGACATGGGCGATCAGCGTGATGATCGAGTTCGATTCTAGCCGCGGCCGCAGGCATGCGCCCACCTCGGCCATGTGGCGATCGACGATGCGGCGGTTCTGCATGTCGGGCGTCAGCAGGCACAGCGACAGCCCCGCAGCCTCGGCCCATGTCAGCGCGCCGCGCGTGGCCAGCGGATCGTCGGCGCGCAGCACCAGATTGTAATGCTCGGAATAAAGCGGCAGGGTCGTGACCCGGCCCAGCGGTTCGTTGTCCAGATAGGTGATCCCGGCGTCGATCTGAAGATCGTCCAGCATCTGCAATATCTCGGCCGAATTGCGCGAAAGCACCGTCAGCCGCAGCCCCGGATGGCGCGCGGCCAGCGGCTGGGTCAGGGCGCTGACGGCGGCCAGCGCGGTGGGGATCGCGGCAATGCGCAGATCGCCCGACAGCCCCTGCTTGACCGCGCGCATTTCCTCGCGCAGGGCGCGCGCATCGGCGACGATGTTGCGCGCGCGTTCCAGCACCCGCGCGCCTTCGGGCGTCAACCCGCCATAGCGCGAGCCGCGCCAGACCAGCATCACGCCCAATTGTTCCTCAAGCTGCTTGATCGCGGCCGACAGCGTGGGCTGGGTCACGCCGCAGGCTTCGGCGGCGCGGCCGAAATGCTGCTCGCGCGCCAGCGCGATGAACATCTCGAGCTTGTCGATCATGGGTGCCCCCTGGCCGCGTCGCTATGCCCGGGCTCAGCCGCCCGTATGGCTCATGTGCCGCGAGACCTGGCCATCGGGGCGCTGGCGGGAATAGTCGAAATCATGCCCCTTGGGTTTCAGGCCGATGGCGGCGCGGATGGCGCTGACCAGCGGCGCGTCATCCTCGGGATGCGCGCGCAGCGGCGCGCGCAGATCGGCGCGATCCTCCTGGCCGAGGCACATGAACAGCTCGCCCGTGCAGGTCAGCCGCACCCGGTTGCAGCTTTCGCAGAAATTGTGGCTGAGCGGGGTGATGAAGCCGATCTTCTGCCCCGTCTCCTCGATCCGCACATAGCGGGCGGGTCCGCCCGAGCGTTCGGCAAGATCCAGCGTGGTGAAGTGTTCCTCCAGCCGCGCACGCACGTCGCGCACCGACCAGTATTGCCCGACCCGATCCTCGTTGCCCAGATCGCCCATCGGCATGACCTCGATGAAGGTCAGGTCCATGTCGCGCGCGGCGCACCAGTCGACAAGGGGGAACAATTCGTCCTCGTTGAACCCCTTGAGCGCGACGGTGTTGATCTTGACCCTCAGCCCCGCCGCCTGCGCCGCGTCGATCCCGCGCAGCACCTGGGTCAGCTTGCCCCAGCGGGTGACGCGGGCGAACTTGTCCGCGTCCAGCGTGTCCAGGCTGACATTGACCCGGCGCACCCCCGCCGCGGCCAGATCGGCGGCAAAGCGTTCCAGTTGCGAGCCGTTGGTGGTCAGCGTCAGTTCGTCCAGCGCGCCGGTTTCCAGATGCCGGCCCATCGCGCGAAAGAAGGTCAGGATATCGCGCCGCACCAGGGGTTCGCCGCCGGTGATGCGCAGCTTGCGCACGCCAAGCCCGACAAAGGCCGAACAGAGCCGGTCCAGTTCCTCGAGCGTCAGAAGATCGCGCTTGGGCAGGAAGGTCATGTTCTCTGCCATGCAATAGACACAGCGGAAATCGCAGCGGTCCGTGACCGACACGCGCAGATAGGTGATCGCGCGGGCGAAAGGATCAATAAGTTTCGGCTCTCCCATGGATATGAAGGTAGGCGCCGCCAAGGCTTGCGGCAAGCGTCTTTCGGACCGGCGATCAAGCGGCTAGGCTGGGCGAAACAACAGGGGAGGCAGGCAGGATGAAAAGGACCGCGGGTCTTTGTCTGGTGCTGGCGCTGGGGGCCTGTGCGGCGGTTCCGAAGCATGGGCCAAGCGCCCCCCCGGCCGAACCTGCGGTGCCGGTTGCAGCCGTGCGCCCGCCGCCGACCAGCGCCCGCACCGCCGAGGAATTCGATACGACGACGCCCGCCCAGCGCGAAGCGGTGCGTACCGCCCCGCGTGGGGGCGATGCGCGGCTGGGGCTCAGCGTGGCGAGCCTCGGCGATCCGACCGATCCCGGGTTCTGGGCAGTGACGCCGCTGGTAAGCCGGGTGCGGCCGGGCCGGCTGGTCGATCCGGTGACCGGCATCAGCGTGCAGGTCGAACTGCGCCCGCGCGCGGCCGCGCCCGGTTCAGGCACGCTGGTTTCGCTGCCGGCGATGCGGGCGCTGGGCGTACCGCTGACCGCGCTGCGCGAGATCGCGATCCATGCCGCAGAATGATCCGATGAGCGACCGCAGGCTGTTGCCCGACCAGCGCGACTGGGACGCGATGCGCGCGGGCTTTCGCTGGACCATCCCGGAGCGGTTCAACATCGCGCGCGCCTGTTGCGACGACTGGGCCGAACGCGATCCGGGCCGCGTGGCGGTGATCGACGCCTCTGACGGTGACCGGGAATGGAGCTATGGCGCGCTCAGGGATGCCTCGGACCGGCTGGCGAGCGTCATGGCGGCCTCGGGCGTGGGGAAGGGCGACCGGGTGGCGGTGCTGCTGGCGCAATCGCCCGCGGTGCTGGTGGCGCATTTCGCCGCGATGAAGCTGGGCGCCATCGTGCTGCCGCTGTTCACGCTGTTCGGCCCGGATGCGCTGGAATACCGCCTTGCCGATAGCGGCGCGCGTCTGGTCGTGACCGATGCCGAGGGCGCGGTCAAGCTGGCCGCCCTGCGCGACCGGCTGCCCGATCTGGCGCATGTGCTGTCGGCTGATGGCGGCCCGGCACGCGATCTGTGGGCCGAGATCGCCGTCGCCCCGCCGATTGCGGCGGCGCGCGACACGCTGGCCGAGGATCCGGCGGTGCTGATCTACACGTCGGGCACGACCGGCCCGCCCAAGGGCGCGCTGCATGCCCACCGCTTTCTCATCGGCCATCTGCCGTCGATCGAGCTGCACCATCGCGGCTTCCCGCAGCCTGGCGATTGCGGCTGGACGCCCGCGGACTGGGCCTGGATCGGCGGGCTGATGGATATGGCGATGCCCTGCCTTTACTACGGCGTGCCGCTGGTGGCCTGCCGGATGCGCAAGTTCGACGCGGCCGAGGCCTGGGCGCTGATCGAGCGGCTCAACGTGCGCAACCTGTTCCTGCCGCCCACCGCGCTGAAGCTGATGCGCCAGACGTCGGTGCCGCCGGGGGTGCGCCTGCGCAGTGTCGGCTCGGGCGGCGAAAGCCTGGGCGCCGATCTTCTGGACTGGGGGCGGCAGGCGCTGGGGGTCGGGATCTGCGAATTCTACGGCCAGACCGAATGCAACCTTGTCGTGACCTGCGTGCCCGAATTGATGGATGCGCCGCCCGGCGCGATGGGCCGCGCGACGCCCGGTTTCGATGTCGCGGTGATCGGGGCCGACGGCGCGCCCGTGCCCCCCGGCACGCTGGGCGAGATCGCGGTCAGGCGCGGCGCGGCCTCGATGTTCCTGGGCTATTGGGGCCTGCCCGACAAGACGGCCGACAAATTCTCGGGCGAGTGGATGCGGACGGGCGATCTGGGCATCTGCGACGCGGGCGGGCATTTCACCTATGTTTCGCGCGATGATGACGTGATCACCTCGGCCGGGTACCGGATCGGCCCGACCGAGATCGAGAACTGCCTGATGGGCCATCCCGACGTGGTGATGGCCGCCGTGGTGGGCGAGCCCGACCCGGTGCGCACCGAAATCGTCGTGGCCCATGTGGTACTGCGCGCGGGCGCGGAATGGGAGGGGCTGGCCGAGGTGCTGATCCAGCGCGTCCGCGATCAGGTCAGCCCCCATGTCGCGCCGCGCCGGGTGGTTCGGGCCGAAAGCCTGCCGATGACGGCGACGGGCAAGATCATGCGCCGGGCGCTGCGCAGCTTGTAGGGGGCCGTCCGGCGCGGCCTGCGACCCGATCCGGCGTTTTCAATCCGGCCCATCTGGGCTAAGGAGACGGCCATCTTGTTGAAACGGGGAACCCCATGGCCGTCTCGATGCTGTCCACCTTCGTCAAGCCCATGCATCCCGAGGGCCGCAAATTCGTCGCCATCGGCCTTGCGGTCACGCTGGTCGGCTTTCTGATCTGGGCGCCGCTGGGCTGGATCTGCGCGGGCCTGACGGTCTGGGTCTACTACTTCTTCCGCGACCCGGTGCGCGTCGTGCCCGAAAGGCCGGGCGTCATGGTCTCGCCCGCCGATGGGCTGGTCTCGCTGATGGGGCCCGCCGTGCCGCCCGCCGAGCTTGATCTGGGCTCGGCGCCGATGATGCGGATCTGCGTCTTCATGTCGGTCTTCAACTGCCATGTGAACCGGCTGCCCGCGGCGGGGCGGATTACCAAGGTCGCCTATCGGCCGGGCAAGTTCCTGAATGCCTCGCTCGACAAGGCGTCGGAGGACAATGAACGCAACGGGCTGGCCGTGGAAATGGCGGATGGGCGGCGCTATGGCGTGGTGCAGATCGCGGGGCTGGTGGCGCGGCGCATCCTGTGCTGGAGCCAGGCGGGCCAGACCCTTGCCACGGGCGAGCGGTTCGGGCTGATCCGCTTTGGCTCGCGGCTGGACATCTACCTGCCCGAAGGGGCTGTGCCGCTGGTTTCGCTGGGCCAGACCATGGTGGCGGGCGAGACGGTGATCGCGGATCTGGGCGGGCGGAATTCAGCCGGGGACCGGGGCGCATGAAACGCTTCTCCACGCGCAGATCCGACCCCAATTCCGACCATGTCGAGCGCGTGCCCTTCCTGCAACTGGTGCCCAACATGGTCACGCTGGCCGGGATGTGCCTTGGCCTGACCTCGATCCGTTTCGCGATGGACGAACGCTTTGCGACGGCGGTGTTCCTGATCCTGCTGGCCGCGGTTATCGACGGTCTGGACGGGCTGATCGCGCGGCGGCTTCAGGCGACATCTGAAATCGGCGCGCAGCTTGATTCGCTGTCGGATTTCCTGTGCTTCGGCGTCGCGCCCGGCGTGCTGGTCTATCATTACCTGCTGACGCCCGCGGGCGGCATCGGCTGGATCTTCGTGCTGATCTTTGCCGCCGCGACATGTCTGAGGCTGGCGCGGTTCAACGTGATGTCGGGCAAACCGCAGGAGGACGACAAGTCGAGCCCCTATTTCCTGGGCGTTCCGGCGCCTGCGGGGGCGATGCTGGGGCTGCTGCCGGCCTTTGCCACGCTGGCGGGCGTGGTCGATTTCCGCGAGGCGCCGCTTGTCGTGGCGCTGTGGCTGGGGATCGTCGGGCTTCTGATGATCTCCAAGCTCAAGACGCTGTCGCCCAAGGCGATCAAGGTGCCGCGCCGCCTGATCGGGCCGATGATGTTCGCTACCGTGATCGGGATCGGGCTTGGCTTCTCGCGGCCCTGGCTGTTCTTCCTGGCGCTTGATCTGGTCTATCTGGGGCTGGTGATCCGCAGCCTGGCCAAGGCCCGCTGGCGGCTCTTTGCCTGACCGCCCTTGGGGCGGTCCTATCCCCGGTCCGCAACGGTGTCAGCCCGGGCCATCTGCCGTGTGGCGATCGCGCGATACCAGGCCACGATCCGGGCGCGTTCGGCCAGTTCGATCTGCATCAGGTTGCCCGGCGGCATGGCATGGGTGATGCCCGCCTGAAGGTAGATCGCCCGCGCCTGCGCCGCGATCTGGGCGTCGGTTTCCAGCCGCACGCCCCTGGGCGCGGTGGCCAGCCCCGGCCAGAGCGGTTCGGCGGCATGGCACATCGCACAGCGCGTCTCGACGATCTCGCGCACCTCGGCGAAATGGGCGGCGGCGACCACCGGGGCCAGATGGGCGGGCAGGGCGGTGTCCTGCTCCGGTTCCGCACCCTTCAGCATCGGTGCGGCCGACAGCGCCATGATCGCCAGAAAGACCGCGGCCGTCGCCCCCCATGTCCAGGTCGGGCGGCCCTTGCGGGCGTGCATCGTGTTGAAATAATGCCGGATCGTCACGCCCATCAGGAAGACAAGGCTGGCGATGATCCAGTTATACTCGCTGGCAAAGGCCAGCGGGTAATGGTTCGACAGCATCAGGAAGATCACCGGCAGCGTCAGGTAATTGTTGTGCATCGAGCGCAACTTGGCGATCTCGCCATATTTCGGGTCGGGGGTGCGGCCCGCCTTGAGGTCGGCCACCACGATCCGCTGGTTCGGCATGATGACCAGAAACACGTTTGCCACCATGATCGTGCCGGTGAACGCCCCCAGATGCAAAAGCGCCGCCCGCCCCGTGAAGACCTGCGTGTAAGCCCATGACATCGCGACGAGAATAGCGAACAGGATCAGCATCAGCGTTGTCGGTTGGCGGCCCAGCTTGCTGCGGCAGAGCAGGTCATAGGCGATCCAGCCTACCGCCAGCGACCCCGCCGAAAGCGCGATGGCCTGCCATTGCGTCAACTCCATCCTGGTGTAGTCGATCAGGTAAAGCTCGGCCCCCATCCAGTAGACCACGGCCAGCAGCGCCGCGCCCGAAAGCCAGGTCGCGTAAGCCTCCCATTTGAACCAGGTCAGATGCTCGGGCATGTGGTCGGGGGCGACGGTGTATTTGCGGATATGGTAGAAGCCCCCGCCATGCACCTGCCATTCCTCGCCCAGCACGCCCCGGGGCATGTTCGGCACCTTTTGCAGCCCCAGATCCAGCGCGATGAAATAGAAGGACGATCCGATCCAGGCGATGCCGGTGATGACATGCAGCCAGCGGATGGCGAATTCGATCCAGTCCCAGATCAGCGCGGTGTCGAACATGTCGGGCCTCCTTGCGGTTCCGGTTGCAGGCTAACCGGCTTGCCAGCTTTCCGAGAATTCCTGATTATCCCGATCAGTTTCAAGAAAAGCCGAAGAATGTTCCCATGACCGGCATCAACACTATCCGCATGTTCGTGCGCGTCTACGAACTGGAAAACATGTCCGCCGCCGCGCGCGATCTTCAGGTCTCGGCGGCGGTGGCGTCGTCACGGATCGCGGAGCTTGAGCGGCATCTGGGGATACGGCTGTTCGTGCGCACGACGCGATCCATCCAGCCGACCGAGCAGGGCCGCATCTACTACCCCAAGGCGGTCAAGGTGCTGGAGGCGCTGGAAGAGGCCGAGGCGGCGGTGCACGAGGTCACATTGAACCCGCGCGGCTCGATCTTCGTCTCCGCGCCCCTGGGGGTGGGGCGGCGGCTGATCGCGCCCAACGTGGTACAATTTCACGAGAAATACCCCGAGGTGCATGTCCGTTTGCGGCTGTCGGATCGCAAGGTGGACGTCACGGGCGAGGGGCTGGATGTCAGCTTCGCGCTGGGCGAGTTGTCCGATTCGGGGCTGCGGGTGCGGATGCTGGCCGATTGCCCGCGGGTTCTGTGCGCCGCGCCCGCCTATGTCGAACGGCGCGGGATGCCGCAGGCGGGGGCGGATCTGGCGGCGCAAGGGCATGACTGCCTGCTGTTGCGCTTTCCCGGCTCGACCGAATTCCGCTGGACGCTGCGCACGCCCGAAGGGCCGCAGCGTTTCGACATCAAGGGGCCCTATGCCTGCGACGATGGCGATGTGCTGACGGAATGGGCGCTGGACGGGCGGGGGATCGTGATGAAACCCGTGTTCGACGTGGCCGAGCATCTGGCCTCGGGGGCGCTGGTGCCGGTCTGCGAATCGACCCCGCCCCCCGATGCGCAACTGGCCTGCCTGTTTCCGCACAAGCGCAACCAGGACCCCAAGTCGCGCCTGTTCATCGAGTTCATGGCCGACCGCATCCGCGCCGAGCTGCGCGCCCGCGAGCGGGTCTTTCAACTGCCGCGATAGGTGGAATAGCCATAGGGCGAGAGCAGCAGCGGCACATGGTAATGGCTGGTCTCGGCCATGATGAAGCGCAGCGGGATCACGTCGAGGAAATCCGCCGCCAGCCCCAGCCCGCGCAGGTAATCGCCCGCATGGAACACCAGTTCATAGCTGCCGGGGGCAAAGGCGTCGGCGGGCAGGATCGGGGCATCGGTGCGCCCGTCTTCATTGGTGAGCATCTCGACCAGCCTGGTGCGGGTCTCGCCCTCCAGCCGGTAAAGCGCGATCCGCAGCCCCGCCGCCGGGCAGCCGCGCGCCGTGTCCAGAACATGGGTCGTCAGATATCCGGGCATGTGAACCTTCCCTTGCCGTTTCCCCGGTCATGCCGGAGCCTGCGCGCAGGATAAACGCCCCCGCGCCGGAAACACTTTCAGGATTTCCTTGAAAGACGCGGGCGGCCTTCTTGGAATATGCGAAAGTGTAGCAACCGGAGGTTCATCGTGACCCGTTACCCCCGCGATCTTCGAGGCCATGGGCCGACGCCCCCCGACCCGAAATGGCCCGGCGGCGCCAGCCTGGCAGTGCAGTTCGTCGTCAATTACGAGGAGGGCGGCGAGAATTGCCTGCTGCATGGTGATGCGGCGTCCGAGGCGTTCCTGTCGGAAATCGTCGGCGCCGCTGCCTGGCCCGGCCAGCGCCACTGGAACATGGAGACGATCTATGATTACGGCGCCCGCGCGGGGTTCTGGCGGCTCTACCGCATGTTCACCGAACGGGGGATGCCGGTCTCGGTCTATGGCGTGGCGAGCGCGCTGGCGCGCTGCCCCGAACAGGTGGCGGCGATGCAGGACGCTGGCTGGGAGATCGCCAGCCACGGGTTGAAATGGATAGAGTACAAGGATTTCCCCGAGGCCGGCGAGCGCGCCCATATGGAGGAGGCCAAGCGCCTGCATCAGGCCGTGACCGGCGCCGCCCCGCGCGGCTGGTATACCGGGCGCTGTTCGATGCAGACCGTGCGGTTGGCGGCCGAGGATGGCAGTTTTGCCTATGTGGCAGACAGTTACGCCGATGAGCTCCCATTCTGGATGAGCTTTGGCGATCGGCACCAGTTGATCGTGCCCTATACGCTGGACGCCAACGACATGCGCTTCGCCACGCCGCAGGGCTTCAATTCGGGCGACCAGTTCTTCGCATATCTCAAGGACAGTTTCGATGTCCTGCTGGCCGAGGGGCGGGCGGGCGCGCCGAAAATGATGTCGGTGGGGCTGCATTGTCGGCTGGTGGGCCGTCCCGGGCGGGCGGCGGCGCTGGCGCGGTTTCTGGACTATGTCGCGCAGCATGACGATGTGTGGGTCGCGCGCCGGATCGACATCGCGGATCACTGGGCCGCGACCCATCCGCCGGTGGTCTGGGAACGCCCCTCGCAGATGGACCGCGCGCGGTTCGTGGACCGCTTTGGCGGCGTGTTCGAACATTCGCCCTGGATTGCCGAGGGGGCGCATGGGCTGGAACTTGGCCCCGCGCATGATTGCGCTGTCGGGCTGCACAACGCGCTGGCCCGGGTGTTCCGGATGGCGGATGCGGATCGGCGGCTGGCCGTTCTGCGCGCCCACCCTGACCTTGCGGGGAAACTGGCGCAGGCCAGACGGCTGACGCCGGAGTCGACGGCGGAACAGGCCAGTGCCGGGCTCGATGCGTTGACCGACGCGGAGCGCGCGCGGTTCGAGGACCTCAACGCCCGATACACCGCGCGCTTCGGCTTTCCCTTCATCATCGCCGTGCGCGACCATGACAAGGCATCGATCCTTGCGGCTTTTGAACGGCGGCTTGAGAACGACGCCGATCAGGAATTCGCCGAAGCCTGCCGCCAGGTCGAACGGATCGCGCTTCACCGCCTGAAGGAGATGCTGCCGCAATGACCCATCCCCCCTATTTCGCGCCCCATGGCGGACTGCCGGGGCAGGCGGCGCTGCATACCGGCCGCGCGGTCTTTACCGAAGCCTATGCGGTGATCCCCAAGGGGGTCATGCGTGATATCGTGACCTCGAACCTGCCGCATTGGCGGGGCGCGCGCGCCTGGATCATCGCCCGGCCCATGACCGGCTTTGCCGAAACCTTTGCCCAATATGTGATGGAGGTGGCACCCGGCGGCGGCAGCGACGCGCCCGAGCCCGATCCGGGCGCCGAGGGCGTGATCTTCGTGGCCGAGGGCGCCGTCGAGATCGCGCTGGGCGAGATTGCCCATCTGGTCGAGCCAGGCGGCTATGCCTATCTGCCGCCCGGCTGCGGCTGGCGGCTGAGGGCGCTGGGCGAGCATCCGGCGCGGTTTCACTGGATCCGCAAGCGCTATCAGGCGGTCGAGGGCATCGACGCGCCCGAGCCGTTCTTTGCCGACGAGGCCGAGATCGCCCCGGTCGCCATGCCCGGCACCGATGGCCGCTGGGCGACGACGCGCTTTGTCGATCCGGATGATCTGCGCCACGACATGCATGTGAACATCGTCACCTTCCAGCCCGGCGGCCTGATCCCGTTCGAGGAAACGCATGTGATGGAGCACGGGCTTTACGTGCTGGAGGGCAAGGCGGTCTACCGGCTGAACCGCGACTGGGTCGAGGTCGAGGCGGGCGATTTCATGTGGCTGCGCGCCTTCTGCCCGCAAGCCTGCTATGCGGGCGGGCCGGGGCGGTTCCGCTATCTGCTGTACAAGGACGTGAACCGCCATCCGGCGCTCGCGCTGCCCGGCGCATGACCCTGCGGGCCGCGCCCCTGACCGCCGACGCCTTTGCCCCGTTTGGCGAGGTGATCGAAACCTCGGGCGATTTCAGGCTGATCAACGAGGGCGCCTGCCGCCGCTTTACCGATCTGGCCAGGCTCGACATCGTCGATGGGCGGCCGGGGCTCAGCCTGTTTCAGGCCGAGATCCGCAGCCTGCCCCATGACTGCACGCTTCTGGAACGTCACCCGCTGGGCTCGCAATGCTTCATTCCGATGCAGGGCGGCCGATATCTGGTGATTGTCGCGCCAGACCAGGGCGGAACGCCCGGAATTGCCCGCGCCTTCGTTGCCGAGGGGCATCAATGCGTGAACATCGCACGGAACACTTGGCATGGCGTTCTGTGCCCGATTGCCGGCTCCGGCCTCTTTGCGGTCATCGACCGCATCGGTGCTGGAGGAAACCTTGAGGAGCACAGCCTGGGCCGGCCCATCCGCGTCACCCTGTAAGGGCGGCGCGCAACAACAGGGAGAAGGACGATGGCAGACAGCACCATCGGGACGCCGGAACAGCTCCGCGACCCGAATTTCACCCCGGCGCTTTACAAGGCGGTGCCGCTCGGTATCCAGCACGTTCTGGCGATGTTCGTCTCGAACGTGACGCCCGCGATCATCCTGGCCGGGGCGGCGGGCTTCGGCTTCGGTTCTGCCGCTGGCGCGCAGGGCTTTCCGGACATGACCTATCTGATCCAGATGTCGATGCTGTTTGCCGGTATTGCGACGCTGTTCCAGACCATCGGCATGGGCCCGGTCGGCGCGCGGCTGCCGATCGTGCAGGGCACGAGCTTTGCCTTCATCCCGATCATGATCCCGCTGGTCGCGGGCAAGGGGGTCGAGGCGCTGCCGGTGATCTTTGGTGGCGTGCTGGTGGGCGGGCTGTTCCATGCAGCCCTCGGCACGGTGATCGGGCGCATCCGCTTCGCGCTGCCGCCGCTGGTGACGGGGCTTGTGGTCACGATGATCGGGCTCGCCCTGGTCAAGGTGGGCATCCAGTATGCCGCGGGCGGCGTTCCGGCCATGGGCACGCCCGAATTCGGCAGCCTGCGCAGTTGGTCGGCGGCGCTGGTGGTGGTGTTCGTGACGCTGGGGCTGAAATTCTATGCCCGCGGGATGCTGTCGGTCTCGGCGGTCGCGGTGGGCATTCTTGTCGGCTATGTCTATGCGCTGGCCATCGGCATGCTGACCTTTCAGGGCATCGCCACAAGCTGGGGCCGGGCGGGCCTGATCGAGGTGCCGGTGCCGTTCAAGTACGGCGTCGAGTTCTCGGTGGCGGCGATCATGGGCTTCTGCATGATGGCCTTTGTCTCGGCAGTGGAAACCGTGGGCGATGTCTCGGGCATCACCAAGGGCGGCGCCGGGCGCGAGGCGACCGAGAAGGAGATCCAGGGAGCGACCTATGCCGACGGGTTCGGCACGGCCGTCGCGGGGGTCTTTGGCGGCCTGCCCAACACGTCCTTCAGCCAGAATGTGGGCCTGATTGCCATGACCGGGGTGATGAGCCGCCATGTCGTCACCATCGGCGCGCTGTTCCTGATCCTGTGCGGTCTGGTGCCCAAGGTCGGCGCGTTGATCCGCACCATCCCGATCGAGGTTCTGGGCGGTGGCGTCATCGTGATGTTCGGCATGGTGGTCGCGGCGGGTGTCTCGATGCTGTCGGATGTGCACTGGAACCGGCGCAACATGGTGATCTTTGCCATCGCGCTGTCGGTCGGGCTGGGCTTGCAGCTTGAACCCTCGGCGGTGCAGCACCTGCCCGAGACGCTGCGCATCCTGATGACCAGCGGCATCCTGCCCGCCGCGCTGATCGCCATCGGGCTGAACCTTGCGCTGCCCGAGGATCTGCCCTCCGAGGCGACCGAGGAAGTCTCGGGCGGCATGGCGGGGCAAGGGCGCGGCAGCCTGCACGGCGGACGGTAACGGCGCTGCGCCGCCCTCAGCGCTGGCGCTCGGCCAGCGCCCTGAGGGCGGCCAGCCGTTCCTGCGCCTCGTCCAGCGCCTTGGCGAAGCGTTCGGCGCGGGACTTGTCCTCGTCCTGCCGCTTGGCCAGCGCCTCGCGGGCCTTGGCGGCGATCTCGACGCTTTCGGGCAGCACCCGGCGCATCTGCTGGGCAAAGGCGCGGTCGCCCAGCCGCGCCAGCGAGGCTTCGGTGGCCTTGCCCGAAACGACGAAGCGGTCCGAAAGCGTCTTGCCCGCCAGTTCCAGCCGGGTGCCGGTTTCGTCCAGTATGCCGTTTGCATCCGCCCGCGCCGCGATTACCCGGTCGGTGCGCGGCAGGCCGATATCGCCGGGGATGACGATGGCCTTTCCGCTGGCAAAGCCTTCGGGCGTGGCAAGCTCTGGGTTGGCGCGCAACAGCGCGGCTTCGGCCAGTTGCAGCTTGCGTTCGGCGTCGGGCTCCTCGATCACGAACAGCCGCTGGGCAAGCGTCTTCAGGCTGCGCTCGCGGGCCACTCGGGCGATCCTGTCGGCCATGATGCGTCCTCTCCTGTCTCAGGGTGCGATGATGTTGAGCGCGGCAAAGGCCGCGGGCAGCCCCGCGGGCGTGACCTGAACGCCGGCCGAGGTGATGTTGCCCACCGGGGCCGCCGCCCGCGTTGCCAGAAGCAGCGACAGCCCCGCATCGCGCGGGTGGCGCAGGCTGTTGGCGCCCGCGGTGATCCGCTCGGCCACGACGATCACCTGTGCGGCGATGTTCGCGCCGCCCAGCAGGTCGCACTGGTTGCGGCTGAAATCGACCGAGGCGGTGCCGCGCGCGACGATGGTGACGGCCGGGGCCAGTTGCGGGGCGAAATGGATCACCTGGTTGCCCGCCACGCCCAGCTGGACCGGCAGGATCGGCGCCACCTCGAAGGCGTCGAAATGGGTCAGCGCGTAAAGCCGCCCGTCGATGGCGGCATAGCCGATGGCGCGCCGGTCGATGCCGGGGACCGCCCCCATCGCACCCGTGAACCCCTCGAGCAGCGCCACGCCATCGCCGATCCGCGCGATATCCTCCTCCGCGCCGATCTCGATGGCCTGCCAGGCCGTGAATTCGCCGCGCCGTTCGGTGCTGCCGTCGATGCGGTTATCGGCGATCGACATCTGGAACCAGGGCGGGCGTACCAGCACGCCCCAGGCCCGCGCCTCGGCCCGGTCGGGGCCGATCTCGTAGATCGTGTTGCCCTCGACCGCCATGCCGATGACGCCCTGCAACGCGATCCCGGCATTCTGCGAGCCATCGGGCATTTCCCGCCCGATCCGTCGGATCGAGTTGCCGCGCGCCTGCCCCTCGATCACGCCCAGCAGGACGATCCCCGCCGCGCCCACGCCATTCGGCCCGCCGCGGATTTCCTCGATCACGTTGTCCTCGATGGCGATATGGCGCCCGTCAAAGCCCGGTTGGGACATGATCCCGGCCAGCCCGCAGCGCCGGATCTGGTTGCGCTTGATCAGCAGGGCATCGTAATGGCCCGCGATCCGGATGCCCGCGCCGCCCAGATCCGAAATGCGGTTGCCGATCAGTTGCGCCGAGATCGGCGCCTCGGGCACCACATTGGGCATGATGAAGATGCCGTCAGCCGCAACCGGTCCGCCGCTGATCTCGTTGTCCTGAAGGCGGATGTCGTTCACGCCGATCACGGCGGCGGGGCCTTCGGACTGGATCGTGTTGCCGTCAAGTGCTGCGCCGCCCGTGGGCAGTTCGAACCAGTTCAGCGCAACCCCCGCCATCGAGCCCGAGAAGACGTTGCGCGCCATGGTCGTGCCTGCAAGGCTGAAGGCAAGGCCCACCAGCCGCAGCCCGACATTGTCCGCGAACACGATGTTGTCGAGCATCCGCAATTCGGCCAGCGCCAGCCAGCCCGGGCGGGGCTCGACCGCGGCGACCACCCCGCCGCCGCCCATCGCGTCGAAGGCCGAGACCGAGCCGATTCCCATCGGCGCCGCGATCAGGCATTCCTCGATCTTGGCGGCCATCACGATGCCTTCGAGCACGATGCCATGATCCTGCCGTGTCGGCCCCGAGGCCAGCACCAGGATCGCCAGGCGGCGCAGCGCCATCGTCGCGGTATGCGTCGCCCTGAGCCCATGCGCCGAGGCCGCGCCGGGCGCGGTGGACCCCGCGCTTTCGGGCGCAACGATGATCGACAGATCCTCGATGCGGATGTCGATGCAGGTGTCGATCTCGATGGCCGCGCCGACGGCGTTCTGGAATGACAGGACCGTGGTGATCCCGTGCCCCTTCAGCGTGACGCCGAACAGGTTCGCCATGCGCAGCGCTTCGCGCAATTCATAGCGGCCGGGGTTCAGGCAGACCGTGCCGCCCCCTGCCGCCGCCACGCGGTCGATGCCCGTCTGGATTGTCAGCGCGCCCGAGGCATGGCTTTCGGGGGTGACGCAGACCGAACAGGCGCAGCCTTCGGCGGCAGGGATCTGGGCAGGCTCGGGCGGCCAGAAGATGCGGCAATCGTCCGGCGCGGCATTGGCCGAGGGCAGCACCGCCAGCTTGCAGTAATGGCGTTGGACGCTGTCGGGCGGGGCCTCGGTCAACCGCTCGATCTGGGTGCCCGCGGTGCGGGCGCGGAACCGCCAGGCATCCATCGCGCGATACCGCCCCGCACCCGGCGCGGTCGAGAAGGCAACCGTTATCCCCGATTCCAGCAACAGCACGGTGCCCGCGGGCGGCACCGGGATCAGGCCGGGCGGCGCGCCGGGGTTTTCGGCGTCCAGATCCCACCAGACGGAATTGTCGGCGCTGTTGCGGATCACGCCGGTCTGGTCCCAGCGGATCAGCCGTGAATGGCGCGCGCGCGCGGTGTCGCCATCAAGGCCGGTGGGGATCAGGTCGGGGTCTATGCTGCCTTCCAGCTCGATCTCGCGCATGTCCTCGCGCACCGCGGCGATGCGCAGGATCTGGCCCGAGCGATGGTCGAATTCGCGCCGATCATCGGTGATCTCGACCCAGTTGCCTTCGCGAAAGCGCAGGATCTCGTCGCGGCCGATGCTGCGCACGGTGATCCGGTCGGCCGAGGCGGCGAAACTGTCGATGGCCGCCGCGACCGAGGCATTCTCGCGCGAATACTTGAACCAGGCGTCAGACTGGGCGCCGCTCTCGCCGACCTGATGGATTTCGACGCGGTAGAACTGGTTCTCAAGACCCGTATAGCCATCGGTCGGCGGCACGAGGCAGGGGTCTTCGGGGTCTTCGACATCGACGGTGTCCGTGCTCAGCCGCGCGGTCGAGGGCGCGATGGTCGCGGCCCAGCCCGCAAGGGCGGTTTCTGGCGTGGCGCAGGTCGCGCCCGTGCCGATCCCGCCCAGAAGCCGCACCTGCCAGACCGTTTGCCAGCGCGTCGCACTGTCCACCCCGCCCAGCGCGGGGTCCAGAAGCGTCGGGTCGATCAGCGCCGTCACCTCGCGTCGCCAGACGACCAGATAGGCCAGCACCGGCCCGCCGCCCCGGGGCGGATCCTCGGGCGTCGGCCACCAGGGCTGGGCGCCGTAGGCGACATAGCCTTCGGGGGGCGATGTCATCTCGTCCAGCACGCCCAGCGGGGCGGTCGCGGGGCCGGTGCCGCGGTCGAAGACCGGGGCGGGGCCGTCGCCTGCCCGCGCGAAATCGGCATTGCCGTGGTTTTCCACCAGCATCCCGTCAAGGTAAAGCCGCCCCGGCCCGATCTCGATCCCGCCGCCTGCAAGGCGGATGTGAAAGCCGGTTTCGGTCTCGCGCGGGACCACCGCGCGGCCGATCGTGTCTACCGTGCCCGCCCGGATGCGCCGTTCCAGCACGCGCACCATCTCGTTCCAGTCGGAATCCAGCACCGGCCGGCCCTGTTGCAGGAACACCCCGGCATAGTCGCGCAGCGCGTCGAAACTGTCCTTGCTGTAATCGCCGCCCATCGCTCGGGTCCTTTCGGTCAGGTTTCGAAGATCAGCCCGGCCTCGAGGCCGAACCGGAGGTATTCGTCAAGGCGCAGGCGCAGGTTCGTCTCGCGCTGGGGCTGGTGCAGCAGATGCCAGGCGCCCATCTCGCCCTCGTCGGACGCGCCCTTGCGGATTTCGGGCGGCGCGGAACGGCGCAGTTGCGCATAGGCGGGCGCGCTGGCGGTCAGCGCCGTGAAGCCCGGCACCAGCCAGGGCAGGATGCGGGCGCGGATCAGGTGCCGTTCGGCCAGCGGCACAGGCCCGCCGATTGCGGCGGCGCGCGCCGCGATGGCCTCGTCGATGGCCAGTTGCGGCTGGCAGCGAAAGCGGCGCGGCACGACCGAGCCCGGCGGCACATAGGAAAAGCGCAGGCATCCGTCTTGCCGTCGTTCGGCGCGCACGGGCGCCTCGCCGGGGCTGGCGGGGCGGGCGAACAGGATCGCATCCGAGACCAGCGGTAGTGCGCGCGCCCGGATGCGCCCGATCACGGTTGCCCGCAGGATCGTCAGCGCACCCGCCGGGGAATTGTCCGCAAGCCCCGCGATGGCCAGTCCCGCGGGGCTGTCGGCCGGATCGGCGGCGGCGGCGTCCAGGATGCTTTCCTCCAGCCGCAGGCTGGCGGTGTCGCTCATCCGCACCGGCCCAAGGATCGAGCGCGCGATGGCGATGGCAACGCCCGTCGCCGTGACCCGCAGACTGACCGCGCCGGGGCTGGCCGGGTTGCCCTGATCGCTAAGGGACAGCCCCGGGATCAGCGTGACATGCGCCAGATCGAGCGCGGCCAGCGACACGCCTGCCTCCGGCACGACCTCCAGCGCGCAACCATCCAGCACCAGCCCGTTCAGTGTCACGCGGCCCCGGGCCGCGCCGCTGATCGTGATCGGATCGCTGCCGCGCAGGATCGCGCGCACCCCGTCCGCGCTGCGCAGCCCGATCCCGGCATTTTCGGGCGCGCGGATCGTGGCAGGGGCGGGGAAGATGCCGTTCTCGGTGATCTCGACGATGCCGCCTTCGGGGCCGATACTGTCCAGCGCCTCCTGAAGGCTGGCATGGCCGCTTTCGGGAAAGCGGATCAGCCTGCCCGTGCCCGCAGGCGGTGGCAGGCTGGCGGCGCGGTTGTATTCGCCGCCGCCGATGGGGCCGGGAAAGGCCGTGTGAAAGCTGACCCGCACCTCGCCTGCGGGCGGATCGCGAAAGGCGATGCGGCCAAGCACGGGATCGACGCGTACAGGCCGCAGGCTGCCCGCCGGATCGGGGGGATGGGGGACATGGTTCCAGCCCGCCCCGTCATCGGACAGATCGCAGGCGGCGATATCCGAAACCGGCACCGGCGTACCGCCCACAAAGATGTCAAGGGCGCGCAGCCCGCCCGGCGCATCGCCGCGCATCCAGGCGGCGGGTGTGGCGTCCAGCATCCGCCGGGTGATCGCGCCCGGCACGTTCACCGGCCCGGCCAGCGCGGTGATCTCGCGCTCGGCCTCCTGCCGGTTGACCAGTTGGCGCGGCGCGCCCAGCGGATCGAACAGAAAGCGCCTTTCATCCACCGCCGTCGCTGGCACACGGCTCTGACGCATAGCCTGAAGCCGCCACAGATGCAGGCCGATATTGGGCAGGTTGTGCCGCCCGCCGATGCCCCGCCGCCCCCGCCCGTCGGCAATGGACCGGACATCCACTGACCGCGCCATCTTGTCAAAGGCGCCGCCCAGCCGTTCCAGCTCCAGCGGGTTGCGCAGGTTCGCGGTGGTCTGCGCCCCGGGACGGGCGACGTTCATGTGCTGGCAACAGGCGGTGCGCTGGACATATTCGACGGCCGAGGCGGGCCAGCCGGTCACGTCGCGGGCCAGTTGTTCCAGCACCGCGGCGGTGCCCTTGCGGCGGCGATAGGCGATGGTGTTCGCGATCTCGGCCCGGCTGCCCGCCGCCAGCCCCTCGACCGCGTGCAGCGTGCGGTAGCCGACCAGCCCGCCGATATAGGGCGCGGCCCAGGGCGCGCAGGTCTCGATGAACAGGTCGTCAAGCAATTGCTCGATGCTGTCCTCGACCACCGCGCCCTCGCGGGCCAGCACATCGACCAGCGCGGCCAGCGGGCCGCCCTCGTCGGCATCGCGCAACCGGTGGATCGCGGGCAGCAGCGCATAAAGCGCCTCTGGCGTGACGCGGGTCATGGCATCGGCTCCAGATGGTCGAAGGGCGCGGGCGAGAGGGTCAGGATCTCGGCCGGAAGCGGTGTGCCGTCGCTGCCCGTGCGGCCCGTGCGTGCGGCAAGCAGCATGTGATCGGTCGGCGTCGATTGCGGCCCGCTTTCGCGATAGAGCCGGTCGATATCGACCGCGCGCACGCCCGCCACGCCATGCGCCGTGGCGGCGACATCGGACAGCGCGACAGGCTGGGCAAAGTCGCGCCGGTCAAAGGCATAGGCCGCGCGAAGCGCCGTCTCGACCGCCGCCAGAACGCCGGGTGTGTCATGCGAGGGATCGACCGCAACCTTCAGCCCCAGACGGAACTGCGCCTGTGCATGGCCGATCAGCTCGAACCCCACCAGCGGGTCGCCATATCGGCGATAGGCGTCGCGCAACGCCTTGAGGACCGGCCCCTGGGCGGGCAGCACCGCGCCATCCTCGCCCGCGACGGTGACGACGATCCGGCGGCTTTCGCCCTGCCAGATCCAGCGCGCATCGGCCCGCGCGATGCCCGGATAACCCAGCGCGAAATCGCGGTAATCGGTGATCGAGACGACCCGGCCCAGCGTCAGCGTGCGGATCGGGGCGTTGCGCCGGGCGGCCTCGGCGCTTTCGGGATCGGCGCCGCCGCTGGCGGCAACGGGGTTCGTCACCTCCTTCAGCCCCAGCGGGCGGTCGATCGCCAGCGACAATTGCCCCGGCCGCAGATTGCCCGCGCGGCCCAGCCCGGTGCGATACTCGGCCGCGATATTGTCGCGCCCCGCAGGTGGCCGGGCGCCCGAGATGCCATCGCCGAAGCGCACCGTGGTTTCGCCGCTATCGGCCAGCGTCGTGGCAAAGACCCGCGCCGTCGGCCCGCGCTGGTAGAGGTCGGGCACCTCGGTCCATTCCACCCCGTCGATGCGGATCCGCAGGCTTGAGGCGACGCCTGTCTCGGTCGAGGCGACCAGATGCGTGACCGGCGCCTGTTTCAGCGCGAAGCGCTGGAAGGGCTGCGCCGGATCGCCCGCGCCCAGGATCTCGGACGCCCCTTCGCCATGCGAGGCGCGGGCGATATTGCCATGGATCACGGCGCTGGCCCGGTCGAGGGGCGACAGGATCGGGTCTGCCAGCGTGATCGCGCTGCGCAGCGGATCGGACTGGTCGAAACCGGCGATCCGGTGGCGCTGGACGATCACGGGGCTGGTCTCGTCCGCGGGAATTGCGGGCAACTGGCCGCGCAGCGCCAGCGTCAGGGCCAGCCGCCCCTCGGGATCGGTGACCAGCCACAGGCCCAGCAGCGGCGCGGCGGGGGCGAACAGGACCGCCTGAACCGTCAGCCGCGTGCCGCGCGCCACGCTGTCGAGCGTGCCATCGGCGCGCAGCACCGTCAGCCGGGCAACGGCGGTCTCGACCTGCGCGCGGCGGCCTTTCACATAGACCAGGCGGCCGTCGGGCAGGTCGGGCACGCTTGCGTCCAGCGCGATTTCGGCGCCATGCAGGAAATCGCGTTCGGGCGTTTCGGCCAGCGCCAGTTCCTCGCTGCCGCCATGCACTGCGACGCGGCGGTAATCGCCCGCGAAATCCGCGACCCAGCCGGTGCGGTCCGGCGTCAGCACCGTGGCGCGCCCGCTGATCGCATAGCGCGCCTCGGCCTCGGCGGTCAGGGCGGCGATGCGGAAAAGCTGGGGCGCGGCGCCGGGGCTGCCGAGGACCGCCCAGCCGCCGGGCGTGAATTCGCGGTGGACGGCATCCAGCACGATGCGCGTGTCCTGCTGGCGCCCGGCGAAATCCCAGTCGCCCACATTGCTGCTGCTGCCGGTGATCGGCGAAGGCGAATTGTCCGGTGCCGTCCCCACATAGCCGAAGGTCGTGCGCGTTGACGAGGACAGCACCGCCGGATGCGGCGCGTTATGGCCGAAAAGCGCGCTCTGACGGCGCAGCGCATAAAGTCGGTGCACGGGCGCCTCCTCGCCCGCGGGGCTGACCGGGCCAAGCGCGCCCGCCCATTCGATCCAGGTGCGGTCGAGCGCGGGATCGGGCGCGACCCGGGTCAGCCGCCGCATCGCCCAAAGCGCCGAGCCGGTGGAAAACCCCGGCCAGCCGCTGTCGAAGCGTTGCGGGTGGACGATCAGGATCGCGTCCCCGGGCGCAAGTCCCGTCGCCTGCCCGGCAAGCCAGGTGCCGGTCTGGCCCTCGGCCAGCGTCACGCGCCGGTTCTGCCGCGGGCGCATCCGGTTCCAGGCGACGCGGGCCTCCAGATCGGCCAGCGTTTCAAAGACCTGCGCGGTCTCGTCCGGGCCGGGCGTGCTTTGTACGCGGGTGCCTTCGGGGATGGTCAGTTCGGCCACATCGGGTGCGGCACCGGGCGGATCCTCCATCAGGAAGACCAGATCGGTTTCGGCGGCCGATCCCGGATGCAGCCGGTAGCCGATCAGCCGAGCAATCTCGGCGATCGAGAACCGCTCGGTGGCGGTGCCGATATAGGCTTCGGTCGCGTGGCGCTCGTTGTAGAAGGTCAGGACATCCAGCACCGACGCCCAGGCGTCGATCAGCGCGATGGTGAAATCGTCATCCGCCCGCGTGCCCAGCCGGGTCAGCGCGGGCAGGGTGGATGACGCAAGCCGGGCCAGCATCGAGGCCTTGAAATCGCCATGCAGGCCGGTCCGGGTCCGGATCGCACCCAGATCGGGGCGGTTTTCGACCGGGCGGGGGGTGGACAGCGTGACACCCTCGCAGCAGCCGCAGGCATCCTGCGGGGTGGCGGCGCGGTCGGGATGGCCGATGCGGATCGGGGGCTCGCTCATTTCCCGCCTCCCATGGTGATTGTCAGCGCGCCGCGTTCGGGAAAGTTGCGGTCGTTTTCGC
This sequence comes from Rhodovulum strictum, assembly GCF_009649175.1. Lineage (GTDB taxonomy): Bacteria > Pseudomonadota > Alphaproteobacteria > Rhodobacterales > Rhodobacteraceae > Rhodovulum > Rhodovulum strictum. Next base: position 81,181 of record NZ_WJPO01000003.1, read on the forward strand.
ATTGCGCGATCTCAAGCCGTCCCATGCGGATTACGCCGTCTTCAAGCGGCTTGGCGCTGGTGGTGCCGCGGCGGCGGAACAGGGTGGCCTTGACCGAACTGACCCCGGTCACGCCCATCGCCGCGGCATGGATGCGGCTGAGCCAGACCGGATCGCCGAAGCTGAAATTGTCGGGATGAAACAGCCCGGTCCGGCCGCCCGGCAGCCGCTGGGTGGACAGCACCTGCAACAATTCGCGCCGTATTTCGCTGCGGAAATGGTCGGGCGCGGCACAGACGAACAACGCGATTTCCAGCGCGACAAAGCGCGGCGCGTCGATCTGAAGGTCATAGCCCGCCATCCGGTAGCGTTCCAGAAACTCGGCAAGCTCGGCGCGGAACTCGGGCGTGACGGGCCGCCCGCCGAAGCGGTCCACCGTGACGAAGACGGTATGGCCATGCCCGTTCCAGCGGAAGGTGGCAACCGCGCGCTGCACGTCGGGGTGGCGCCGCGCCATCTCGCCGTAATCGGCTTCGGTCACCGCGCGTTCCTGGCGGCGATAGGCAAAGGGGGCGGCGGCGCGGACCTCGTCCATGGTTTCGGGGCCCAGGCCGCCGGTAGCGGGCAGAGGGTTCGTCACCGCCTCGATCCCGCCCTTGCCGGTGATGACATGGGCAATCGCGCCCGCGCCCACATTGCCCTCGGCGCCGTTGCCCACCCTGTAGCGCGCGGCAAACCCCGTGCCCGCATTGGGCCGCCGCCCGTTCAGATCGTCGCCAAAGCGGATCCGGGCGCGGCCGTCGCGTTCGGTCTCGACCACGAAATGGCGATCCCCGGCAAAGGAGTTCAAGAGATCCGCGCGCGCCTGCCAGTCGTCATGGGCCGGGCTGTCATCGGTCAGGGTGACGGCGGGCGCGCGCGCGGCCAGCGGCTGGTGGATCGCCTCATGGGCGGATCGGGTGGCAAGCGGGTCATAGGCCACCGCATCGCCCGTCACGCTGTCGCGGATCACGGCGGCCTGCGTCACCGGGCCAAGCGCCAGAGGCGGGGCAAAGCGGGGCGGCACCGGCCGGGGATCGGGGCGGGTGCAGGGATCGGGCCCGGGCGCGGGCACAAGGCTCAGATGCGGTTCGGGCACGCGGCCCAGCGGCTCGTTCGTGATGCTGCGGCCGTGATCGGCCAGCACGATATTGCCCAAGGCGTGGCTGACCCCGGTCACCACCCCGCCGCCCGCCGCATCGTCGCGCCGGGCCGAGAGGCAGAGCGCAAAGGGCAGGGCGTCGTCCTCGGCCCAGCGGATTTCGGTGATCGGCGCGGGATCGGCGCCGGGTTCCAGCGGCAGCGGGTCGGTCAGCCCCGCCTGCACCGCTCTCAGCCGCACCGCATGGCGGCGCGTCGGGTCGGCATCGGCGGCACGCCCCGTCCTCGGCCCCAGCCGTTCGGCAAGCACAAGGATGTCGCCGGGCGCCAGATCGGGCAGATCGCCCGCCAGCGTGGCCCGCGTGGCACCCCTGGGCAGGCAGCATTCGTCGCTGCCCCAGGTATAGAAGTCGATCCGGTTATGCCCGGGCCGGAAGGTGCCACCATGCAGCGGCTCGAACACCTGCGGGTCGCGGTCAAGCGCGCGCTCGCGCTGGTCGGGTGTCAGCACCGGCTCAAGCCCGGGCAGGCGGGTCAGGAATTGCAGATCGGCGGCTTCGGCCGTCACGTCGGCGGTGACGCGGACCTGCACCCAGACCCGGGCATTCGCGCCGTCATGCATGCGGTAATCGACCAGCCGGGCATGGCGACGCACCGAGGATCGCCGCCGCGCGGTGGCCAGATAGCTTTCGGTGGCCACCGCATCCTGCGCATAGCTCAGCCGGTCGCCGGTATAGGCCAGCATCTCGACCAGCGCGATGCCCAGATCGGCCGGATTGCGTTCGCGCCAGTCGGGCATGATCTGCGCCATCCGGCCCAGCATCAGGCGGCGGAAGCTGCGGTAATCCTTGGCAAGATAGCTGATCGCGAGGGGCGTGGGCGTGTCCGGGGCGCAATCGGTGCGCGGCGCGCAGTCGAAATCGGTCGCGCATTCCACCTTGAACGAGAAGTCTATCTCGGCCAGCAGCCGGTCGATCCCGTCGGGTGGCGACAGCGGGTCGCCCGCGCGGGTCAGCCGAAGCCGGTAGCGCGCGTGATCGCCCTGGCTGTCGGTGCGGATCATCAGCGTCGCGGCCTGCGCCCCGGGGTCCAGCGTGGCCAGATGGGCGATCAGCCCCGGCTCGGCCAGCGCGGGGTCGGGCGCGTCGGCGCGGGTGATCCAGAGCAGGCCGACGCCGGTGATCCGCTCGCCGCCCGAAAGCTCCAGATCGTCCAGCGTCAGGGCGGGTGCCGTGCGCAGGAAGCGCAGCAGGAGCGTGCGCTGGCGCGGCGTGCCGGGCGGGGCCTCGCCATCCAGAACCTCGAGGAAGTCGATGCCGTTAAGCGGCGGGTTCGCCAGAACCAGTTCGCGCCGTCGGGGATGGCAGCAGCGATAGATCATGTCCCCGTCTCCAGCGCGAACTCGGCCAGTTCCCGCCCGTCGCGGCCGCGCAGCCGATAGGCGATGCGGATGCGCAGCGTGGCGTCCTCGGCTTGGGTTTCCACAGCGTCGATCTCGATGCGCTGGCCCAGATGCTGTTGCAACGCGCCGCGGATCAGGAATTCGGCGGTGGCCGCGGCCTCAGGGCTGGCGGCGGCAAAGACCAGTTGCAGCACGCCCGCGCCGAAATCGGGGCGGTTCACCCGCTCGCCGGGATTGGTGAACAGGATCTGCTCGATCAGGTCGCGAATGTGCTTGGCCTCGGCCGCGCGTGCGGTGCGTTCCGATCCGTCGAAATGATAGGGAAAGTCGATCTGCATCGCCTCAACTCCCGATCACGCGGGTCTGGGCCATCACCGGCACCATGGGCGCGCCCGTGGGCGTGGTGGTCGAGACGCTGTCCATCAGCACCACTGGTTGGCCGCCCGCAAAGACCCTCGTTGCCGCGACCAGGAAACTGCCCGTGACGCAGGGGATCGCGGCGCAGCCGGTGATCGCCCAGGGGCCGGGCTGGGTCGCGACCGGCTGGCCCGAGACCAGGACGCGCGCAAAGGGCGCGGTGGGCGTGGCCGGACCGCCATGCGCGCAGGTAAGGATCGCGCCAAGATGCAGGATGGGTCCGGGCATGGCGTTCCTCCTCAGATCACGGTCAGGGCGCCGTTGTTGACGGTGACGGTCGGGCCGATCAGCGTGATCGAGGCGCCGCGGCCGTTCTGGATGTAGATGCCGGTATCGTTCACGATCAGCGAGGCCCCCGCAGTCGTCTTGATGACGATGCCGCCCGTGGGGCCGGGCAGGTCGGTCACGGTGACGCCGTTCTGGCCCAGCGTCTGCATCGTCAGTGCCGACAGCGCGGGCGGCGTCATCAGGTGCAGCGCGGGCACCTCGGCGGCCGAGCCGAAGAAGCAGCCCGACCAGATCGGATGATCGGGATCGCCCTGTTCGAACTCGATCCAGACGCCCGCGCCGATCGGCGGCACCGCGACCGATCCGGTCTGAAGCCCCGCCACCGGAAAGCAGGGCATCGCCCAGCTGCTGAGCGCCACCGACGAGACATCGGTTACCATGGCCTGGATGCGGCCCATCATCATCGGGTCCACATTGTTCAGCACCGTGCCGCGATATTTCCCGTAATAGCGTTGCGTCATGCCGGCACCGATGCCTGGGTGGGCAAAAGCCCGTTGCGTTTCAGGGTGAAGCCCTGGGTATAGCTGCCGCGCCGGATCTCGTGCGTGACGCTGGCGACGTAATGCACCCCGTCAAAGGCCATGCCCGCCCCGCGCACCCCCACCAGCCCGCGTGCCTTCAGGATGCGGCCATAGCGCAGAACGTCTATCCGGCCCTGTCCCGTGACCGCATCCGAATGGCGGGCGGCATGGGCAAAGCCGCGGGCCAGCGCCTCGATCGGGTTCATCCGCGCGGTGTCGGTCAGCCGCCGGATTTTCGGCGGCAGCGGCGGGATCGCGCCCAGGGGGGGCAGGAACGGGACCGCCGAGGGGATCGGAATTGGGATCGGCGCGCGGGTCTCGCGGTTCTGGATGAAGACCACCGGCATTTCGGTGCCGTCCTTGTCGAAGGTGAAGCGCAGTTCCTCGGCATTGGTGGGGCTGCCGGAATCGATGGTCAGCGCGGGCTGTATCGCGCCGATGCGCACCTCTGGCCCCCAATAGGCAAAGCTGGTGGCCGGTGCGGGGCCCGGTTTCATGAAGAAGGTGTAGCCTGCCGCCTCTGCCAGCGCGCGGATATAGGCCAAGTCGGTATCCTGATGGCGCGGGATGCGCTCGGTCGGCAGCGGCGGCCCCTCGACCGAGGGGATCACCTGCGGGATCACGCCAAGCCAGGCATATTTCGCCAGGATCATCGCGACCCGGGCAAAGGGCGGCATCGCGGGATAGGGCAGGCCCGAGAAATCGAGGATCTCCATCGCCGCGGTCAGATCCTTGCCCTGCACGCTGAGCGTGCCGGGCGCCCCGCCTGTGCCGGGGGTCAGTGCGGTGCGGGTGACGACGCCGTTGATCAGCGTGCTGGCCTGCCCGTTCACGGTCGCGACCAGCGCCACCCGCAGGATCGGCAGCGCCGAGCCGCCCGCCAGCAGGAAGATCGTGTTCAGGGGCGAGGCCTTGTCGATTGCGAATTCCATCGAAAAGCCGCTTTGCGTCTCGCCGGAATTGTCCTCGATGCTGACCGATTGCAGGGCATCGACGACCGAGGCAGGCGCGGGCACCGGGATGCCCGGGCCGAACAGCAGCGTCAGGTCGATGCCCTTGATCATGGCGCTATTCCTCGGGCGGCGCGGGCACGCCGCGCGGCCAGGTGATGCGGATCGCGGTCTCCGGTTCTTCCAGATCCTCGGCCCAGAGCGCGCCATTGGCATCCATCAGCAGCCAGAACATTTCCGGATCGCCGGTCTCGGCCGCGGCGATGCGGTCCAGTCGCTCGCCCTGTTTGGTCTCGCGCAGATGGCGCAGGGCGAACTCTTCGGGCGGGGGTGAGAGGCGGCGTTTCAGACAGCTCACCGGCTGGCCGTCCGGCCCGGTGACCTGCGCGGTCGGGATGCCGTGATAGCGGCTTTCGGGCGGGAAATCGGTGCGCTCGATGATGCCCGCCTCGAACATCGCCTGGATCGGGTTCTTCATGCTGGCAGCCCCCCAAGTCCCAATTCGCCCAGCTGCCCGGCGGCGGCGCGTGCGGCCAGCGCCTCCTTGCCTTGCAGATAGGCCATGAACAGCCCGCCGCCCCGATGGTCGAAGCCCAGATCGGCCACCGATAGCACCCGCAGCGTCAGGCTGACCCGCGCGCGGATCGGGTTCAGCGCGGGGTCGAAGAATTCCTCGGTGATCGACAGTTCGGCCAGCCGCACCGGCACCACACGGCTGCGGCTCCAGACGAACAGCGCCAGCGGGGTCTCGGCGGGCGTGATCTCGAAACTGCCGCTGCGGCGCTGGGCGCCCTGGCGTTCAAGCTGCGCGACCGTGGGGTGCAGCATCGATTCCAGCGCGGCAAGCGCGGGGAACAGCCCGGTTTCGACCGCGGCGGCGTTGCTGTCGGGAAACTCAAGCTGGTCGGTCGCGTCCAGTTCGGCCTCGAATGTGATCGTCTCGACCGCGGGGCCGGTCAGCCGCAGCGGATGCGCCCGCGCGCCCTCGCCCTCGACCGCCTGCGCGCTCAGCCGACGTGTCAGCGTCTCGGCGGCATATTGCAGCGCCACGATCCGGCGCACCGCGCCGCTGCCCGGCTCGATCAGCACCAGCCCCGCGCGGGTCAGCCGGGGGGAGCGGGGAAAGCCGGTCATGGGCAGCCCTCCCGCGCGCCGCTGGCCGCCTTGCAGAGGCCGCATCGGGTCATTGCCCGCCCTCCTTCAGCACGAAGGCGCCGGAAAACAGGACATCCTGATCCCCCAGATCCTCGGGCCGGACATCGGCAGCAAGTGCGCTGCCGGTCTGGCGCCAAGCCTCGGACTCCGGCCCGCCCGAGGGGACATAGACGTGGTATGTCCGGCCGGTCTGTGGCCCTGTCAGGATCCTGATCGTCGCCACATCGTAGCTTTGCGAGGTGCCATCCTCGTAATCGTCGAACATGGCGTCGTGCTGATGGGCGATGATCTCGAAGTTCAGTTCCATGATGTCCTGCTCGTGATGCGTCATGCGTAAGCGATGTCCCGCCGCGGCGTCGGGAAGTCGCCGACCGGCGGACAGGCAAAGGGTCCGGGGATCGTGGTTTCACCGCCATAGCGCCGCCCGCCCGGGACACGGGTGCGACCTTGCGGGTTGTAATGCGGAGAGGCCTGGATCTGGCTGCGGATGAACGCCTCGTCGACCCGTCCATCCGGCGTTCGATAGCCCGGAGCGGTCTCCGGCCATCCGCGGTCGATCGCCATCTGTTCGGTCGCGATCCGCGCCTGGATCTCGCTTTCAAGCCCGGTTGGGCCGCCCTGTGTCTGGCGGTGAATCCAGTGCTGCATCTCGTGGAACAGGGTCTGGACCATATCCCGCGCGCTGAGCCGTTCATTGATGCGGATTATGCCGCGCCCGGTCGCCGGGTCGACAAAGAGATTGCCGCGAAGCCGTGACGACAGGTCCTCGTCCTGTTCCGTGCCATCGGCAAGGCGCCACCTGTCGGTTGCGGTCCGGAAAAGCCGGATCTCGACATTGTCGCGGTCGATGCGTTCCAGAAGCGCCGAGGTGTCTGACCTGCGGCACATCTCCTCCCGGGCCTCAAGGAACCGCATATGGGCCGGGTTCGATGCCGGGGTGCCGGCCGAACGGTTTCCCGTCGCGGAGCCGGACTGCCCCTGCGGCAGGCGCCGGATCGGCATATGGGCTGGATCGCCGGATTGCTGGAGCGTGTGGGTCAGCTCATGAGCCAGCAGGTGCCGCCCCTCACGGGTTTCGGGGGCGTATTCGCCGGGGGCGAGGGCGATGTTCTGGCCCAGCGTATAGGCACGTGCACCGATGCCGCGCGCGGCTGCGCCTGCCTGCGTGCCCTCGTGCAGGCGGACCGCCGACAGGTCGCGGCCGAAGCGCGGCTCGAAGAACCGCCGCTCGGCAGGGGAAAGCGGCCGCCCGCCGGTGGCGATGGCGGCCGCGGCCGTGGCGGTGGCCATGCTCTGCCGGTCATCCGTCCCGGGTTCGTCGGTCTGGCGCTGGATCAGCGGCGTGACCGGCAGGGGGGCGGTCAGGGGGGTGGGGCGCTCGGCGGTGACGGTGTCGGCGATGCGGTCGGCCTCCTGCTCGAACCGGTCGCCTGCGCGGCCGAGAACGGGCTTGGCCTGCACGCGCGTTGCGTTGGCGGGCAGGCTGTCGTGGGCGGGTTGGGGCGGGGCGTGGGTCATGGGCATCCTCCGTCCAGAACAGCGCGCGCAAGCCCGGCCACGGCCCGCCCGATTGCGGGTTCCATCCCGGCCTCGCCCGGTTCGGCCTGCGCCCGCGCGGCCATGCGCGCATGCGCCTGCGGGGCGGGGATGGGCGGCGTGCTGCCTGCCAGCGCCTCGGCCAGTGCCCCGGCAATGGCGTGTTCAAGGGCCACGCGCGAGACCGGCCCGCCCGTGACGCTGAGCGCGTCGATCCGGATCGTGATGCGTTGCGGGGTCATTCCAGCGCCCTCCGTTCCGCGGCGGTGAAGGGTTTTTCGAGCTTGGCATATTCGCGTTCGGCAGCGGCCAGAACATGCGCCAGCGTCACCGGCCCGCCGGTTCCGGCGGCCAGATAGCTTGCATTCAGCGCGACCGAGCGGATCGCCCCGCCCGTCAGGTTCAGCCGCGCCAGCCGCGCGGGATCGAGCCCCGAGACGGGCGTTGCGGCTGGGAAGATCGTCGCCCAGATCGCCGCGCGCGCCGCCGCATCGGGGAAGGGGAAGGTCACGACGAAGCGCAGTCGCCGCAGGAAGGCCGCATCCAACGCGGATTTCTGATTCGAGGTCAGGATCGCAAGGCCCGGATAGGATTCCATCCGCTGCAACAGATAGCTGACCTCGATATTGGCGTAGCGGTCGTGGCTGTCGCGCACCTCCGAGCGTTTGCCGAACAGCGCGTCGGCCTCGTCGAACAGCAGGATCGCGCCGCTGGCCTCGGCGGCGGCAAAGACGCGCGACAGGTTCTTTTCGGTCTCGCCGATATATTTGCTGACCACCTGGCTCAGGTCGATCCGGTAAAGATCGAGCGCCAGTTCCCCCGCGATCACCTCGGCGGCCAGCGTCTTGCCTGTGCCCGAGGCCCCCGCGAACAGCGCCGCCGAACCCAAGCCCCGCGGGCTTTTCGCGCGCCAGCCCCATTGGTCGCCGACCTGCCAGCACTGGCTGACATGGGCGGCCAGATCCCCCAGTTGCGCGATCAGGGGGGCGGGCAGCACCAGGTCATCCCATGTGGCGCGGGAGTCGATCCGCTGCGCGAGCCCGTCCAGACGGCGCCGCCCTTGCACCCTTGCTGCCTGCCAAAGCGCGGGGGCAAGCCTGTCGGGCGGGGTGCTGGGGGGCAGCATGTCGGCGGCGGCGGCAATGCCTGCGCGGTCCAGCGCGAACTGCCCCGCCAGATGGTCGAGCGCGGGGCCAAGTGCGGCGGCGCGCGCCGGCCCCAGCGTCGCCTGCCAGAGCGCGCGGCGTTCGGTGCTGTCGGGGGCGGGGGTCTCGATCCGCAGGCGCGGGGCGCGTTCGGGCGGCTCGGGATCGGGCGCGGCGATGGCGGTGGGGCCATGCAGCAGATCGGCCAGCGCGCGGGCCGCTTCGGCGCTTTCGGCCGCGGCCTCGATCAGCAGGGCGCCATCGCTGAAGGCCAGTTCTCGGTCGATCAGCCGGGCCAGCGCATGCCGCTCGGCCGGATCGGCGGGCAGATCGGCGGCCCCGATCCGAAAAAGCGCCAGCCCCAGCGCGGCGGCGGCTGTTGCCATCGCCGCCCGCGTGGCCGCCGGATCGGGACCGGCCAGCAGCAGCACGGGCAGCGGCCCGGGCATGTCCCAGGCGCGCGCGATGGTGGCGGCGCTGTCGCGCGCCGCGCCGGTCGGCGGCGCATCGGGCGGCGGCACCGGGCGGACATGTGCCGCAAGACGCGGGTCGAGATAGCCCAGCCCCATCAGGAACTGCACCGCGCGTTCATCCGCGGCCAGTGTGCGGCGCAGCATCGGGCCGGTGCCGTCGAGCGTCAGCAGCAGGTGGCGGCGCAGCGGCGCGGCGGGGCAAAGCGCGGTCCAGGCGTCGGCGCCCAGCACCGCCAGCGCCAGCGAGACATCGGCGCGCGCATTCCCGGTTGCGGCGGCGATGGCTTCGGCCAGCCCGGCATGCAGGTCTGGCCCGGCGGCAAGCGCCATCAGATCGGCCTCGAGCGGCGTCAGCCCGAAGCGCGTGGCCAGCACCCCCAGCGCCGATCTGGCGGCGCTGTCGCGGGGCAGCGGGCCGGGGGCGATCGGGGCCGCCACGCGGGCGGCAAGCGCGTCGCAATGGCGGGCAAGGGCGGCGCGCATCGCCTGTGTCGCGGTTTCGGCGGCGGATATGCGCGGCTCGGCGGTCATGGGATTGTCACCGTTTCCAGCGCGGGCGGCTCGGCCAGCCGGTCGATCACCGGACTGTCGATGCCATCGACGCGCAACCGCACCGGCAGCGCCGCGCCGGGGGGAAGCCCCGCGAACTCGGCCGAGACGGTCGTTGCCGGGGTGGCGGGCGTCTCGACCAGGGCCATCTGCTGACCGACAAGGATCGCGACGTTCTGGCCCGGCCGGATCGGCGGCGAACAGGTCACCGTGACCGTAACGCCGCCCGGCGTGGCCGCGGCGCTGGCGGTGATGGCGGGGGCCAGCGCGATTGCCAGCGCATTCGTCGCCACCACGCGCCCGTCATTGCCCGACAGTTCCAGCGCGACCGCATAGGGGCCGATCCGCCATGCGCCCGGATCGGCGCCGCTGCCCGCCAGCGGATCGCCGGGCGGGCGTGGCGCACCCGCGGGCAGGTCGGCCACGATCCGGTTCGGCGCGGAGGGGCCCGGCGCGGCAAGCTCCAGCACCTGCCCGGTTTCGGGCCGGGTAAAGCGCACCGTCGCCGCGCCACGGTCCAGCGCGCTGCCGTTCAGCGCGATCCGGCGACCCAGCCGCATCACCGGCTGGCCATCCAGCGGTTCCAGCGCCATCAGTGTCGGCACCCCCGACAGCAGATCGGGGCGCAGCGCCACGCCCGGGTCGCGCCCGCTGTCGGGGTCGCGCAGCCCGCCGCGGCTGAGCACGGGCAGGGCGGGGCGGGTCGCGATCTCGCGCTCGATCAGCACCACCGAGACGTCATAGGCGACCGTGGTGCGATAGCTGGTCTGCATCGCCGTCCAGATCCGCGACATGTCATCAAGCGACAGCGCGCAGGGCGTGATCCTGATCCGCTCGACCTGATCGGCCAGCCGCGCGGCCTGGTCCAGCCAGCCGGGCGTCGGGCTGACATCGCCCGCGATCCCGGCGGCAAGCGCATCGCGGATCGCGGCGCGCGGGACGATGGCGGTTTCGTGAAAGGTCTGCATCGCAAAGCCCAAGAGCGTCTCGGCGTTCAACTGCTCGCCCGAATAGGCGCTCAGCAGGTAATGCAGGTCCAGCGCCAGCCGCGGCCGCCGGGTCAGCCGCCCCTGCGCATCGCGGGTAGGCAGGTCGTCACCGCTCAGCGCGGCGTTCGGGGTGATCCGGTGCAGGTAAAGGTTCAGCCGGTTGCCCTGGCTATCGGCATCCTCGGTCAGGATGCGGTCGGGCGGCAGCGCCGTGACCGCGAAATCGCCGCCCAGCGCCTGGCTGGCGTCGCCCTCGATCAACGCATCGTGCAGCAGGCTTTTGAGAAGCTGGGTGACCGCCGACAGGGCAAGGACATTGCTCATCGCCCGCCCTCCCTGCCGCGCAGGTAGTCCGAGAGCGGCGCGGCGCCGCGCCGTGTCCGGTCGGGTTCCGGTGCCGCGCGGGGCGGATCGGCGACGATGTGCAACCGGCCGATATGGATGGTGATTTCGGGCGGCGGTGGCGGGGCAGGGGCGGGCTGCGCCGCGACAGGCGCGGGGGAATGCGGGGCGGCCCGTGGCGTGCGTGGCACGGGCGCGGCAGGCGGTTGCAGCGGTTCGGGCGGCGGGGGAAGTCTGTGGGCGGGCTGCTGCGTTGGCCGGTCGGGGTGTGTGACTTCGGGCGGGGGCGGTGCCGTGGGCCGGGTCGCGGCGGGGGCGGGTTGCGGCTGCGCGTCCGGCCCGGGTGCGGGCGGGGGCGCTGTCGGGACAGGGGCCGCGCCGGGTGCTGCGCTGTGCTGTGCCATGGGCTGGGGATTGGGCGGGGGCGGCTGGATCAGGGCCTCGGGCAGAGCGACGAGGGTGCGGGGCGCTGCGGGTTGCGGTGCGGCGGGGTCTGGCGGCGGGGTCGGCGGGCTGTGACGGGGGGGCGACGCGGGGACCGCTTCTGCGGCCGGGGGGGGGGCGAGCGTTTCGGTCACGGCTTCGGCCAAGGCCGCATCCTCGGCCGGTCCGGTCTCGAACCGCGCGGCAAGGCGGGGGCGCAGCCCCGGCGGGGCCTGCCCGGTTGCCCAGGCCAGAAGGCGGGCCAGCGCGCTCATGTCCCCCCCCGTGCAAGGCGCAGATAGGCCGCGCGGCGAGCGGGCGACAGCGCCAGCACATCCTGTTCGCGCCAGCCGAAGGCGCGGGCCAGGTCCGCCACCTCGGCCAGCAGGCGCAGCGCGGCGGCTTCGACCTCGGCCCAGAGATGGGCGGCGATGTCGACGCTTTCGCGCCAGTCCGCGCCGCAGTCGGGGCAAGTCAGCAGGCAGCGCGCCTCGGCCGCCGCTGCCCGCGCCTCGATCTCGGCCTCGATCGCACGGGCCTCGGCCTCGGACAGCGCGTCGCTTTCGGGCGCAAGGCGAGCGCGCAGGAAGCCCGGCAGCGCCCCGGGCGCGACGCCGCGCGCGGCGGCCAGATCGCGGCTGGTCAGCGGCGCCAGCGCGACCGCGCGGCTGCCGATCCGCAGCGGCCCGGGCCCGGGCGCCTCAAGCGCGCCCGCCACCGCGTCGGCCTCCAGCGTCACCTCGACATCCGCGCCGCAATCGGGGCAGGCGGCCACGCAGTCGAGCACGGGCCCGAAGGTCGCGCGCCGCAGCGCCAGAAGCAACCTGTCACGCTCGGCCAGCGCCAGATCGGCCGCGTCCCCGTAACCGCCCGCCCAGAGCAGCACCAGCGCCCGGTCAAGCGGAGCGCGGCCCAGCCCGGCCTCCCAGGCCATCAGCATCGCCTCTGGGTTCAGTCCTGCCCGCATCGTTCAAGGCCCCCCCGGGCCATCCGCCCGTTCGCGCCCCTATTCCTGCGGTTCCACCACCTCGCGGTCGCGCAGCCAGCCCTCGTTCTCCAGCTTGATCGACTGGATCGCTACGGCATTGGCATTGGCGTCAAGCTCGGGCAGGGCCTGAAACTCGGACACCCAGCAGCGATAGACATTGTAGGCCAGCGCCAGCTGGCCCGCCTCGTTATACATCTCGATGATGATGTCCTTGCGGAAATCCTTGAGCGCGACCTCGGCCCCCAGCCCGGCCTCGACATTCCAGACAAGGTTCGCCCAAGCCTCGAATTCGGGGTCGTGGGTGACGCCGCGTTCCAGCGTGATCGCCTCGAACTTGGAACGGCCGGGCGATTTGCGGCTGGTCGAGGGGTCGCCGCCGACGCGATGCTCGACCACCTCGGTCGTGCGTTTCAGCGCGCCGACCTTCGAGATGCCCGCGACATAGCGGCCATCCCATTTCACGCGGAACTTGAAGTTCTTGTAGGGGTCGAAGCGGTGGGTGTTGACGCTGAATTCTGCCATGGTCCCGGCCTTTCCCTAGCTCTGGCTCTGTCCGGCAAGCTGCTGGATCTGGATGATGACGAACTCGGCCGGTTTCAGCGGCGCAAAGCCCACGACGATGTTGACGATGCCGAGGTCGATATCGGCCTGGGTGGTGGTGGTGCTGTCGCAGCGCACCAGATACGCCTCTTGCGGGGTGGCGCCCTGGAACGCGCCCTGGCGGAAAAGCTGGTTCATGAAACTGCCGACCGACAGCCGGATCTGCGCCCAGAGCGGTTCGTCATTGGGCTCGAACACCACGAATTGCGTCCCGCGATACAGGCTTTCCTGAATGAACAGCGCGATCCGGCGCACGGGGACATATTTCCATTCGCTCGCCAGCGCATCCGCCCCCACCATGGTCCGCGCGCCCCAGCTGACCTGACCGAAGACGGGGAAACTGCGCAGGCAGTTCAGGCCAAGCGGGTTCAGCACGCCGTTCTCGGGGTCGGACAGCGCATAGTCCAGCGCGGTGACCCCGCGCAGCCGCGCCTCGATGCCGGCGGGGGCCTTCCACACGCCGCGAGCGGCATCGGTGCGGGCGTAAAGCCCGGCCATCAGGCCGGAATTCGCAAAGGACCGGGGGCGGTTGCCTTGCAGCGGATCGGGCATCCGCACGCGGGGGAAATAGACCGCGGCGTTCTGGTGGCGCAGCCCCGCATTGGCCGGATCGCCGATCCAGGCGCGCGCGCCCTCGAAATCGGTGACATTGCCGGGCATGTCGATCAGGATCATCGCGCGCCGTTCCTCGGCATAGGCGATGGCATTGGCCAGCACGCCCGCGTCATTCACCTCGGGCAGGTTCAGGATGTTCAGATCGCGCACATCTTCCAGCGCGAAAAGCCCGGTCTTGGCCGCCCGCGAGCCCAGGATCGCGGTATCGTCGGGCACGCTGCCGTCATCGCCGCCGACCGCGCCCACCTGCGCGGCCAGATCTGGACCCGACCCCATGCGGTAGCCCGCGACATTGACGAATTCGCCTGCGCCGCCCCCCAGCAGAAGCGTCGTTGCCCCCGCCCCGCCGAAGTCGAGCCGGACCGACGGATCGGCCCCGGCCGCGCGCGCCACGATCGCGCCGCCGATGGTCTGGACGCTGGCGCGCGAAAGCGCCTCGTTGGTCGCGGTGCGCAGCCCTGCCTCGATCCGCGCGCGCGCCTCGGCCAGGGTCGCGGGGGCGGGGATGGGGGGCACGGCGCCGCTGTCGTGAAGAACCAGCGTCAGATCGGCCAGCACGGCCCCCCCGGGGCCAAGCGCCTGCACCGACATGTTCAACGGATCGGTGCTGAAATCGAGATCGTCGAAATCCTCGATCTGCACGCCCGCGGTACCGCTTTGCGCCGGGCGGGTGGGGGCCGAGCCATGGATCTCGCGCCCGCCCTGGGCAAGCCCCAGCCGCAGCCGCGCCGCCGCGGACCGGATCGAGGCGCGGCGGAACCGCACCGAACTTTGCCGCGAGGTGCTGCCCGATGTCGCCACCAGGCGGTTCCCGTCAAGCGCGCAGGAAAAGCCGGAAAATCCGGGGTTTGCGGGCTCCAGCGTGGGGACGATGGTATTCAGCGCGGTGCGCAGCGCGGCCAGCGTGGCCAGCCCGCCGCCCTCGCCGAACAGATCGAACTCGATGAACGGCCCGCCGTCGATCGAGATCGCCAGCCGCCTCGAATTGTCGTCCAGCGCGGCAATCTCGGCATCCGTCAGCGGCCCCGAGCGCGCCACACCGGCCGCGGCGCCGCCCGCGCCCTCGTCGGTCAGCCGGATCATGCGGGAATCGGCGGCCAGAACGGTCGGGGCATAGGTGGCGGCGTTGGGGTCCATCGACAGGTTGCGATGCGCCTCGGTCCGGGCGGGGACCATGCGGCCAGCGCGGTCGATGAACTCGGTAACGGTCAGGTTGAAGGTCTCGTCCGGGTTCGCGGTGTCGTAATCGACGCCCAGAACCAGCGCATTGCCCCAGGCCCCTTCGCTGGCGGCCGTGGCGGTCAGGGTCAGATCGCCCGCCGCCGTCCGCATCCCGATCCCCGCGGCCACCGCGCCCTCGGCCACCCGCACGACCCAGGCGCTGGCGCCGCCGTTCAGGAAGAAATGGTTGACCGCATAGCCAAGCGGGCTGTCCAGATGCAGCCCGCCGAACTGACGTTCGAAATCGGCATAGCTGAAAAGCTGGATGGGGGCGTTGACCGGGCCTCGGGCGGTGTAGCCGATGAACCCCGCGACCGAGGTGGGGACGCCTGCGATGGCGCGCGCGCCCGAGGGGACTTCCTGGATGTAGACGCCGGGATAAGAGACTGCGACAGCCATTGGATGCTCCTTGCATCAACGACGTGTCGAAAGCCCGACATCCCGAATTGACGCGCCGGCTAATGGCCGGTCGCGCGGAGCGAAAACACATGAAAAACGGCTACTCGGACAGCGACCCCTTCCCCCCAGGACAGCAGGGCGCAGCCTATGGCGCACGATAACACCTAAAACGTGCGGCCAAGGCAACGCCGGCACACTCTCACTACACGTCTCTGTTCATGCCTAACCCCTTGAGGGTCAAGGAAACCCGGATTCGAGTCAAGGGAATTGCTGGGCAGGCGCTTGCCAGCCCGCGTGCCCTTGGGCCGATAGCTGCCGACCGGACGGCAGGCCAGATGACCCGCGACCGGCCCGGGGTGCTGTGCTAGGCTCGCCCCCGGGGTGCGGATGGATCGCCGCTGGTCGTGCTGCGGGGAGGGGGCGAATGAACAGGAAAGTGATCGCCGTGATGGGGGCTGTCGTTGCGGTGGCTTCCGGTGTCTATGTGCTGCTCGGCTACATGGACCGCTCGCGCCCCGCAACGATCGGGGATGTGCTGGCCGAGAACGGCTTTACCGAGTTCCGCCCGCCGACCCAGAGCGCGCTGCCCGGCACGCTGGTTCTGGTCACCGGAACCGAGCCGGTCGCGCTGGGCGTGGTCTGTCGCCCGGAACAGGCGCTGGGGCTGGTGCTGGCCGAGATCCCCGTCTCGGCCTCGATCTCGACGGAACTTTCCTCGGCGCTGAACCGCTCGCTGGCGCTGGATGCGGGGCTGCTGGACCGGATCAGGGCGGGTGGGAGGCTGGAGGAGGTCAGCGAGATCCGCATCACGCTGGACAATGTGCGGATGCTGGAACTGTCCGATGACGACGTGATCCGCGGCCTTCCGCAGCGCGATGCCGCCTGCGCCGAGGCGGTGCGGCTGCGCCTGTCGGCGGGCCAGCCGCTGACGATGATCAAGGCCGCGCTGATGGCGGACGTGACCTATGTCGCGACGACGCGCAAGGGTGCGGATGGATCGGTGGCGCTGGATGTCCAGCAGGATCTGGCCGCGGCGCTGACATCCGAGGTCACCGGCAGTGCGGGCGGCACCATCACGCTGAGCGGGCGCGATCTGGTCTGGGGTATCCGCGACGATCAGGTGCTGGCGCTGCTGGGCACGGTGCTGTCCACGACCGGCACGGAATCGGTCGCGATGGGAGAGCAGCCGCTGCTGGCCCCGGGCGCGGCGATTGCAGAATTCGGGCCGCTCGACTGACGCGGCTGCGCGCCGAGGTTGACAGGACCGGGCTGCGGGCGCGACAGTTCGCATGAGTTTTTCGTTGCGATTGCGCCCTGTTGCCGGGCAGTCCACCCGCGGGGGAGGTCTGGGGATGCGGTTCGCTCTGGTGCTGGTGCTGACGCTTGTGGCGCTGCTGCCTGCGGGGGGCGTCATGGCCGAGGGCGATGCGCGCGAGCGGGCGATCCGGGCCTTGCAGCGCGAACTGGGCCTGCCCGAGACGGGGCGTCTGGATGCGGCGACTCAGGCGGCGCTGTCCGACCCGCAGCCGCCTGCCGCCTTGGCCGAACCCGAGGGAAGCGTCAGTTTCGATCTGGACGGCGCAGAGGCCGGGCCGGTGGAGTTGCTGCCCGCGCCCGGCAGCGGCCAGACCATCGCCGAGCCCACCATGGCGCCCGATCTGGCGGCGGTGCTGTCCGAGGCATCAGGCATCTATGCGCCCTACGAGATGGGCGGGCGGTCGGTGCGGCCCGAGACCTGGGTGCCCTTCTCGGTGATCGGCGAGGATGAGCGGGTTGCGGTGAACGACACCACCACCTTTCCCGAACGCGCCATCGTGCAGATCCTGTTCCAGAATGCTTTCGGCAGCACCAGCCTGTGTTCGGGCACCATGATCGCGGCCGATACGGTGCTGACGGCGGCCCATTGCATCCATAGCGGCACGGTGTTCGGGCGGCCGTATTCGGCCTATCGGGTGCTGCCCGGGCGCAACCGCGCCGCCACGCCCTTTGGCGAATGCGGGGTGCGGCGGGCGCATGTGTTGCAGGGCTGGACCGCCGCGACCAGCGACGAGGAGGCGCGGCTTTTCGATCTGGGCGCGCTGAAACTGGACTGCAATGTGGGCGAGGCGACGGGCTGGGCCGGGGTCCGGGTCCTGGAGGAAACAGAGCTGGGCGCGGTGACGGTGGTGCAGGGCTATGCCGCCGACAAGGCGCCGCCGGGGCGCCAATGGGTCAGCACCGACAGCTTGCGGATATTGTGGGATCTCAAGGGGTTCTATCTGAACGACACCTATGGCGGCACGTCCGGCTCGCCGGTCTTTCTGGACGGGGATCGCGCGGTTCTGGTCGGCGTGCATACCAACGGGCTGCATGGCGAGGACCCCTAGGCGAGCCACAATGCCTTTACCCGGATCACGCCCGAGCGGATGCGCCGGATCGCCGAATGGATCGCCGATCAGGGCGCGGAGGCGGGGCGATGAGGGTGCGGGGGCTGGTGCTGGCGGCGCTGGTCGCGGTCGGGCCGGGCGCGGCGCTTTCGGCCGATCCGGTGGCCGATACGGTCGTCTATATCGAATGCACCGATGCCGAGGGGCGCAAGCGCGTCGGCTCGGGCGTGCTGGTCAGCGCCGAGGGCCATGTGCTGACCGCCCGCCATGTCGCGCCCGCGGGCAGCCAGTGCCGCGGGTTGCCGGGCGTGGCCGATCCGAACAATGCGCGCGTCATGGTGCTGCAACCCGAGAGGGTGCCGGGCGAGTATGACGTGGCGCTGCTGAAATTCGCCGAGACGCAGGTCTATCCCTTTTTGCGCTATTGTCGGCTGGACGAGCGGATGATCCGCAAGCGCATCTTTGCCGCCGGGTTCCCGAACGGCACGCGCAGCTACCGCCCCTCGTTCCGGGCCGGGATCCTCTCGACCACCGAGACCACGCCGGACGGCGTGATCGAGACCGACAGCCTGCTGGCGCAGGGGATGAGCGGCGGGCCGATCCTGGCCGAGGACGAGAAAAGCCTGATCGGCATCGTCTCGGGCGTACAGGTCAGCGCGATCGGCGAGCCGGATTACTACGGCATGACCCCGATCGCGGCGATCACCTCTGCCACCTTCCGGCTGAGCGAGAATCCGGCGGGCTGCTATCCCGATCTGCCGGGACCTGCGGAACTGGCGGCGCGGATCGACGATCTGGCCGAGGACCTGGCCGCCGCGCGGGCCGAGATCGGCGCCCGGATCGACGCGATGGGCGCACGCGCCGAGGCGCTGGAGGCCCGCGCCAGTGCGGTCGAGAAGACCACCGGCCTCATGTCCGCCGAGATGCAGAAGCTGCGCGCGGCCTTCAACACCACCAAGACCGTGGCCGACAAGACCTTTGAAAGCCTTGCGGGCCGGATCGAGGACATCGTCCAGCGCCAGGCCCAGCAGACCTTCGAGCAGGCCGTGGCCGAGGCGTTGCAGGGCCGCCCGATCCGCCGCACGCTGGACGAGATCTATGACGACCTTGCCAAGCCGGTCTGGCGCTTTTCCGGCCGGATCGAGGGCGGCTGGGTGACGATGACGCTGGCCTATGAACGCCAGATCTCGGCGCCCGTGTTCAGCCCGTCGCTGCGCTTCTGCCTGACGCCGCTTTACCTGCCTGCGCCGGGGTCCGATGTCACCGTGTCGGAAATGCCCACGGTCAAGGGCTACTTCACGCTTCTGGACGACCGTTTCCGCAGCAATCCCGCGCTTGTGCGCACCTGCCAGTCGATCGACCATGCCGCGCTTTCGGGTCGAGGCGCCGCCCCGGGCGCGCGCGCCGAGGGCGGGCCGGTGCTGGTGCCGAGCGGGCAGTATCAATATCCCTATGCCGACAATTTCGTGCAGCAGCATTACTTTGCCGCCGAGGCGCGGCACGCGGAGGGCGAGCTCGACCCCTGGAACGGCTGGTATTACCTTCAGGTGGTCCGCGAAGCCCCCGGCCCGGGCGGCGGCGGCCCAGAAATCGTGCTGCGCGCGATCATCGACGCGACCATCGACGAGGAGGAGGGCTATCAAAGCCCCGTGATCCTGCCCTGCAAGGTCTACAGCGCCGGGAATGGCGGCACCGCCGGCGGCGTTCTGCCCCTCGACCCGGCGCGGCAGATGAGCGACCTTCTGAGTTCCGAGACCCCGAGGCTGGACCAGAACGAGACATGCCATTCCGATCCCTCATAACCCTTGCGCTCGCCCTCGCGCTGGCAGCCCCCGTGGCGGCGCAGGACGTTCAGCCCGCGCCGCTTGCGGCGCAAGACGTTCACCCCGAGGCCGAAGCCGATGCTGTGTTTTCGTTGCGCAATGTCGAAAGCATGGCCTTCGATCCGGCCCATGCGGGGCTTTTCGCCATTGCCGACGGGCGGCTGATGCACTGGTCGCTGTTCCCGCTCGAATTGCGCGCCAGCCTTGAGCTGGACACGCTGGCCTCGGATCTGGCGATCAGCCCGGCGGGCAACCTGTTCGTGGCGGGCCAGCGCTGGAACCGCGAGGGGCTGATGCTGCTGGGCGGCAGCATCCTGGCCTTTCCCATCGCCCCCGGCGAGGGCATCGAGGACTGGTTCCGGCTTTACCAGGTGGCCGACAATGCGGCCGGGATCAGCCAGTTCTCGTCGGTTGCCTTCGACGCCTCGGGCATGGCCTATTTCGGTTCTCCGGTGGCTTCCTCGATCCTTGCGGTGCCCGACGATTTCTCGGACGTGGCACCGGGCACCCAGCGGCGCAGCCTCGATCTGCGCTGCGGGGCATCGGCGCAATTGTCGGTCTTCGAGGCGGAAGACCAGATCTTCTACGTCTCCTCGACCATCGAGGGGGCGGCGCTGGAATTCGGCCGGCTGGCGGCGGCAGAGGAAAAACCGGGCCATGCCGAATGCTTCCGGGTGGCGAATGTCTATGCCCAGAAGATGCCGGTCTCGACCTTCTTTTCCGTCCGCCATGCCCTGATCGCCCGGCCCCCCGCCGAGGAGGACGGCCCGCCCTGGCGCGGCCTTCTGGCGCTCGAGCCGAATAACGGGCGGCTTTACCTTTTCGAGACCGCCATCGCCGGGGGCGAGGTGCTGATTTCCCGCGCGCGCTCCTCCGAGATCGACCTGACCGCGCTGGGCGATGCCGCCACCGAGGGTCGGACCGGCGCCTTCGGGCTGCTGGCCGCCAGCGATGACGGGGCCGAGATCTTCGTCTCCGGCCCCTCGATGCGGCGGGTGCTGCGCTTCGGCATCACCGCCGAGGGGCGGCTTGTCCCGCGCGGCGGCTTCGATCTGGCCGCCCCGGTGCAGGGCATCGAGATCAGCGCGGATGGCGGCTTTGCGGCCATCGTGACCGGCGAGAACCGGTTCGGTGCGGAGCGGGTGCTGAGCGTGCTGCGCGCGCCCTCCGCGCTGCCCGAGGGCGCGGCGCTGCCCGCCGGTTTCCATTCCGTGCGGCTGGTGCAGCAATGGCTGAACGCCGCGGGCTTCGATGCGGGGCGGGTGGACGGCATCTACGGCCCGCGCACGCTGGACGCGGTCCGGGCCTATCTCGCCACGCTCGGCGAGGCGGCGCAAGAGCCGGACGAGGGCGATGAGCAGCGGGACAGGCTGCGCGCAGTGGTAACGGGGGTCTTTCCCCGCGCGGTCGCGGACTGACCCGGGCGCGCGGCACAGCAAAGGAGCAAGCCGGATGATGACGGTCCTGACAATGCTGGCCACCCTTGCCACCCCGGTCCCGGCGGCGCTCTGCCCCTGGCCCGGGCAAAGGGTCGCCGGGCGCGAGATCTATTGCTGCACGACGCCCGAGGGCCAGCAATGCTGCTCGCCCGATCTGGACGAGGCGGGCCTGCCCACCGGCTGCACCTGCCGGCCGCAATAAGCCGCTGCGCGCCCTTCTTCTGGCCCGAAATATCCCCGCCGGAGGCAAACCCGAGCCTGCGGCGCATGCCGCTGGCGAGACAAGGGCTTGCGCCGCAGGCGCGCAACCGGAACACCGCGCCGCCGCTCGTGGCGGTCTGACATGGACAAAACCCCCGCGCCCCGACAAACTGTCGCCGGAAACGCGCCACGCCGTTCCTTGCCGGGGAAGACGCCATGACCAAGACCACCGAAACGGGTGCCACGCCCGCCGATCCCGCCCGCCGCGACGCGCTCCGGACGCTGGCCGGGGCAGGGGCCGCCGCGGCCGCGCTGCCGCTCTGGGCGCGCTATACCCATGCCCAGAGTGCTGCGCCGATCCGCGTGGGATTCCAGATGCACGCGACCGGCATCGGGGCGGCCTACGGGCGCTGGTACGACCGCACCACGCAGGCGGCAGCCCGGCTCATCAACGAGACGGGCGGCATCAACGGGCGGCCGCTGGAGATCGTGACCGAGGATGACGGCACCGATCCGCGGCGCGGCGCCGAGGTGGTCGAGAAATTCGCCAACCAGCATCGGGTGGATGTGGCCTATGGCACGCTGTTCAGCCATGTGGTGATCGGCTCGGCACCGCGGGCGGGCGAGTTGAAACTGCCTTATTTCGTGGTCTCCGAGGGCCATCACGTCGCCAGCGGCATGCTGAACCGCTGGACGCTGCAACCCGGTATCACGGATGTCAAAAGCCAGGTTCTGGCGATGGCGCCCTTCGTGGCCGAGACGCTGGGCAAGAAGGTCACGATGATCTTTCCCGATTATGCCTTCGGCCATGACCATCGCGACTTCTTTTCCGAGGCCATGGCGGCGCAGGGCGGCGAGGTGATCGCCAAGATCGCGATCCCGCCCACCGAGACCTCGTTCACCAGGTATTTCCCCCGCATCCCGCGCGAGACGGACGTGATCTATCACGTCATGGTCGGCCCCGCCGTGCTGACCTTCGTCAAGGAGATGGGCGAGTTCTTCGGCCCCTCGCGACCCGCGATCTTCGGCTTCATCGACAGTCTGGAGGCGGTCGATCTGCGCAGCCCCGGGCTGGAATTTCTGGAGGGTACCTATTTCTGGGAGGGGATGCCGCGTTACGTCCAGCCCGGCCAGACCGACTATGACCGCGCCTATCGCGCGGCGATCGGGCTTGACGAGAATGGCGCCTCTCTGGCCGATCCGCGCGATGTCTCGGCCTATGCGCATATGTTCGGCTGCTGGGAAACGCTGCATGTCATAAAGCGCGGGATGGAGGCGGCGGGCTATGCCGGGCCGCAGGATCGCCAGAAGCTGGTCGAGGCGGTCGAGGTGATGACCGAGATGCCGGAATCGCACGAACATCCGCAGGGGCGAAAGCTCTTCAACGGGCGGACGCATCAGGTGTTCGGCCAGCAGCATGTCTCGAAGCTGGAGAACGGGCGGCTTGACGTGGTGCGCACGGTCCCGCTGGAAGAGACCTTCTATCCCGACGAGGTGGATTACACCGCGCAACCCTTCTGAGCCCCGCCCGGTTCCCGAGGAAAGAGCGACCGCATGGAGTTCGGTCCCCATCTGATGCTTGCCGCGCTGGAAGGCGCGGTGACGGCCGCGGTGCTGGCGCTGATGGCCGCGGGGCTGAGCCTTGTCTTCGGGGTGATGCGGGTGGTCAATGTCGCGCATGGCGAGTTCTACATGCTGGGCGCGGTGCTTGCCTTTGTGGTGGCGGGCATGGCGGGCGGTGGCGCGCCGGGCTTTGTCGCGGCGCTGGTCGCGGTGCCGCTGATCGTGGCGGCGCTGGCGGTAGCCGCCGACCGCGCCGTGCTGCGGCGGCTGAGCTACGACCCCGAGCGGACCATCGTCGCGACCATCGGGATTCTTTATATCCTGCAACAGCTTGCGCTGATGGGCTATGGCCCCGATGCGCGGCCGGTGGCGCCGCCCTTCAACCATCGCATCGCGCTGCCCTGGATCGACTGGGGCGCGGGCGGGCCGGTGCTGACCTGGCCCTGGGGGCTGTCGATCACATCCTACAAGCTGTTCGTGATCGGGGCGGCGGCCACGGTGCTGGCGGGGCTGTGGCTGTTGATGACGCGCACGCGGATCGGGCTGGTGATGCGCGCCACCCAGCTCGACCGCGAGACGGCGCAGACCTTCGGCATCCCGGTCGGGCGGGTTTATGCGCTGGTCTTCGGGCTGGGCGCGGGGCTGGCGGCGCTGGCGGGCGTGCTGATCGTGCCGATCCAGCAGGCGCATTACCTGATGGGGGGCGATGCGCTGCTGCTGTCCTTCATCGTGGTGATCATCGGGGGGTTGGGCAGCCTGCCCGGCACGCTGATCGCGGCGGTGCTGATCGGGCTGTCGGACGGCATCATCTCGGTCTTCTTCTCGCCAACACTGGCCAAGATCATCGCGACGCTGCTGGTCGCCCTGGTGCTGGTGTTCCGTCCGCAGGGGCTGATGGGGAAGCCCGCGCGATGAATGCCCGGATCCTTGCGCTGCATGGCGGGTTGCTGGCGCTCTTGCTGGTGCTGCATTTCGTGCTGCCGGTCTATCACCACGGCAATCTGGCGCGGATCATGGTGCTGGCCTGCTATGCGATCGGCTACAACCTGTTGTTCGGCTATACTGGCCTTCTGAGCCTTGGGCATGCGATGTTCTTTGCTGCCGGAATGTACGGGATGGGGATGCCGTTCCATCATCTGGGGCTGGGGGCGGAACTGGCATTTCTGGCGGGCATCGGCACGGCCGGGGCGCTGGCGCTGGTGGTGGGGCTGTTGGCCCTGCGCACCTTGGGCGTGGCCTTCATGATCGTGACGCTGATGTTTTCGCAGGCATTCTATCTGATGATCCTGCTGGCCGCGCGCTGGACCCGGGGCGACGAGGGGCTGGTGCTGGCAGGCGCGGACCGGGTGCTGTTCGGTCTGGACCTGACCGACCCGGATATCCGCTATCTGCTGGCGCTGGGGCTGTTCGCGCTGTGCCTGTCGGCAGCGCTGTGGCTGGTGCGGCGGCCCTTTGGCCGGGTGCTGGTGGCGATCCGCGAGAATCCCGAGCGGGCCGAGTTGCTGGGCTATGACATCTTCCGCCACAAGCTGGCGGCGGTGGTGGTCTCGGGGATGTTCTCGGGCGCGGCGGGGGCGGCCTATGGGCTGATGTTCGGCTATGTCGGCGCCAGTTTCGCCGAGGTGCATTTCTCGATCTTCCCGCTTCTGTGGGTGCTGCTGGGCGGGGCGGGCACGGTGATCGGGCCGTTCTTCGGCGTTCTGTTCATGTTCTACCTGATCGACATCTCGTCCGGGCTGACACCGGCCTACATGCTGATCGCGGGCGTGGCGCTTGTGCTGTTGACGCTGTTCGCGCCGCAGGGGCTGGCGGGCGAGGTGCGGCGGCGCTGGCTGAGATGGCTGCCATGAGCGCGCTTCTGTCCACCCGGGCGCTGTCGAAATCCTTTGCCGGGCTGCGCGCGGTGCATGAGGTCGATCTCGATCTGGCGCCGGGCGAGATAAGGGCGCTGATCGGGCCGAACGGGGCGGGCAAGACGACCCTGGTGTCGATGCTGATCGGGCGGATCGCGCCGACATCGGGGGCCATCCTGTTCGAGGGGCGCGACATCACCCGGCTGCCGGCGCATGCCCGGGTGCGGCTGGGCATGGCCTATACCTTTCAGATCACTTCCGTTTTCGCCCGGCTCGACGTGGCCGAGAATGTGGGCCTTGCCGCGCGGCGCAGGCTGGGCGGCGACCGGGCGGCGGTGGCGCGGGAAACGGCTTTGGTGCTGGAGCGGGTGGGGCTTGCAGGCCATGCCGATGCGCTGGCGGGCGATCTGAGCTATGGCCATCAGCGGCTTCTGGAACTGGCGATGGGTCTGGCGCAGGCGCCGCGCCTCCTGATCCTGGACGAGCCGACTCAGGGGCTGGCCGAGGGCGAGATCGAGGCGTTCAAGCGGCTGATTCGCGAGGTCGCCGCCGAGGCGACGATCCTGCTGATCGAGCACAACATGAGCGTGGTGATGGCGCTGGCCGACCGGATCACGGTGCTGGATTTCGGCGAGGTTCTGGCCGAGGGCAGCCCGGCCGGGATCCATGCCTCGGCCGCGGTGCAGGCGGCCTATCTGGGGACGGGCGCGGATGCTTGAGGTGCAGGGCATCGACGCGGGCTATGGCCCGGTGCAGGTGCTGCGCGGGCTGTCGCTGGACGTGCGGCCGGGCGAGATCACCTGCCTTCTGGGCCGCAACGGCGCGGGCAAGACCACGACGATGAAGGCGATCATGGGGCTTCTGCCGCTGGGCGCGGGCCGGATCACGCTGGCGGGCGAAGATATCGGCCGGCTGCCCGCCCATGAGGTGCCAAGGCGCGGGATCGGCTATATCCCGCAGGGGCGGCGGCTGTTTGCTGAACTGACCGTGGCGCAGAACCTGGAAATCGGCCTGATGACGCGGAACAGTCCGCGCCATGTGCTGACCCGCGTGCTGGATCTGTTCCCGCGGCTGGCCGACCGGATGGGCCAGCGCGCCGAAACGCTGTCGGGCGGCGAACAGCAGATGCTGGCGACCGCGCGTGCGCTGTGTCTTGAGCCGCGGGTGCTGCTGCTGGACGAGCCGACCGAGGGGCTGCAACCCTCGATGATCGAGGCGATCCGGCAGGTGGTGATCCGGCTGAAATCCGAGGGCGTGGCGATCCTGCTGGTGGAACAGAGGCTTGACGCGGTGCTGTCGGCCGCCGACCGGGTCGTGTTCATCGAGAACGGCCAGGTCCGCGAGACGGCAGACGCGGCCGATCTGCGCGCCCGGCCCGAGCTGCTGAAACGCTATCTGGGCGTCTGAGCCGCGCCCGGGCCGGGTGGGATCGCTGAAATCCGAACGACCCCGACAGGCGGCTTGAGCCCGAAGAAATATATATCCAAAATGCTTATTTTTGATGTGCCGGTGTTTCGCGGCGCCCTGTCCCGAACAAGGGGGAGCGTTCCATGTCCTTCAGAACGAGAATCATTCTTGCGATTTCCGTCTCGGTCCTGATGACGGCGGGCCTTGTGCTGGCGCCGATGCTGTGGGGCATCAAGGGGCTGATCGACCGCGGTACATTGCGCGAACTGGACCAGTTCGAACTGCGGCTTCAGGCAGCACTTGAATACCGGATCGCGAGCGCGCTGACCACTGCCGCCCTTGTCGCCGAAATCCCCGACGTTCAGCAGGCCGTGGCCGCGCAGGACCGCGACCGGCTGGCCGCGCTGTTCGTGCCGGGCTTTGCCCGAATGCGCGCCGAGCGCGGGATCGTGCAGATGCAGTTCCACGAACCGCCCGCCACCTCGCTGTTCCGGGTGCATCAGCCCGACCAGTTCGGCGACGATCTGTCGGGTTTCCGCAAGACCGTGGTCGAGGCCAATGCCCGCAAGGCGCCGCTGGCCGGTCTGGAACGCGGCCGGGGCGGGCTGGGCATCCGCGGGATCAGCCCCGTCGCCCATGACGGGCAGCATGTCGGCACGGTCGAGATCGGACATCGATCTGAATGCGGCCTTCTTTCAGGGGCTTGTGCACGACAGCGATACGCAGCTTGAATTCTACATCCTGCCCGATAGCAGCATTGCGGGCTTTTCGGCAGCGGATGCCACTGTCCAGCGCGCGGTGGCACCCTTGCCAGTGACCCGTTGCTGACGCCCGATGCGGTGAAGGTGGCCGAGGGCGACCAGAAGACCGCGCGCGAACTGGAGATCACCGGGCAGAGCTATGCCGCACGGATCATTCCGGTGGCCGATTTCGCGGGCAATACCGCGGGGCTCGTGCATGTCATGGTGCCGCCCAGCGCCTATCTGGCCATCGCGGGGCAGATGCGCCTGCTGGCCATCGGCGGCGGGGCGGTGGCCTTGCTGGCCGGGCTTGGGTTTGCCGTGGTGTTCAGCGGGCAGATATCGAAGACGCTGCTGCGGATGATCGCCAAGATGCGGCGGCTGGCCGGGGGCGATCTGGACCTCGATTTCCAGTCCGATCGCAGGATCGGCGGCGAGGTCGGGCAGATGGCCGAGGCGCTGGTCCATTTCCGAGAAAGCATTGCCGAGGAGCTTGTGCTGAAACGCGAACGCGACGCGGCGGCGGCCCATCAGAAGGCGGTGGTTGACATTCTGGCCGAGGGGTATGACGCGCTGCGTCGCGATTACAACGCGACGGTTGCCAGCCTGGCCGAGCTGATCGCCGATATTTCGGATGCGGCCCAGACCATCAACGCCAGCGTCGCCGCGATCAACGGTTCGGCGCATGAACTGTCCCAGCGCACCGAGAACGCGGCCGCCACGCTGCAAGAGACCGCGGCGGCCTTGCAGGATCTGACCACCTCGATCAGCGCCACCGCCGAGGGCGCGCGCGGTGCCGACGCGATCAGCCGCGATGCCATCGGCAAGGCCAGGTCCGGTTCACAGATGCTGGGCGAGACGGTGCGCGCGATGGGCGAGATCGACGCCTCGGCCGGAGAGATCGCGCGGATCATCCATGTGATCGACGACATCGCCTTTCAGACCAACCTGCTTGCACTGAACGCAGGTGTCGAGGCGGCGCGGGCAGCGACTTTGGCGTGGTCGCCTCGGAAGTGCGCGCCCTTGCCCAGCGCACCGGCGAGGCGCTGGGCGCCATCGTCGAGGCGGTCGAGGGGGTCACAGAGCGGGTCAGCGAGATTGCCAAGCTGGCCGGCGAACAGTCGGTGGGGCTGGGCGAGATCAACATCCCGGCCGGCCAGTTCGACCACGTGACCCAGCACAACGCCGCGATGTTCGAGGAGACGACCGCGGCCAGCGACACGCTTCAGAGCGAAGGCGAACGGTTGAATGCGCTGGTCGCGCGGCTCCACGCGGATCGGCACGCGGCAATGCCGCTGCGCGCCCCGGCCGCCTGAGGCGCCCCCTGTGAACCCGTTCGTTCGCGCAGCCCGGGCCACCCGCAGCCGCGATCCGGGCCGGGTCGCCACCCGCATGCCGGAGGGCTGGCCCCGCGCCCGAACCCCGCCGGGCAAAGGCTGCCCCGCATCGCGCGAATCAGCGTCCGCCAGCGTGCATCCCGACACGGTTGCGCCCCGGTCATCGGCTGGTCCTGCGGGCTGCAACGGGCATGGCTGCGATGGGGCCTCGGCGCCAGACGGGCAGCGCCATTCCCATTTTCATGCAAGCGCCACCGAGACGTCCTTCCCGTGCCCCAAAATCGACCCAGCAGGCGGCGAGAAGACGGGTCCTCCCGTGCCGCGTGTCTTCGGGACGGCCCGGGCCGGACGAGAGACGTTCACCAGTTCTTAGGGCTCGCGAGCTTAGACAGACGGAGACATCGAATGACACGCAGGAACACGGGGATTCGGAATGGAGCCTGATCGACACCTTGATCTCGACATTCGCGATCCCGCCTGGGCAACCGCACCCGGCGAGATCGTGAAGGCCGTTGTCGGCCCGGGACCGCTCAGCGTGAGCGTGAACGCGGCCGGGGCGGATCAGCCCACGGCGCTCGTGGCGCAGCTTCTGGCGTTTCTCCGGCATCACGTCGAATCCGGTGGCGGCAATTTCGCCGTGAC
Source organism: Rhodovulum strictum (assembly GCF_009649175.1). Classification (GTDB taxonomy): domain Bacteria; phylum Pseudomonadota; class Alphaproteobacteria; order Rhodobacterales; family Rhodobacteraceae; genus Rhodovulum; species Rhodovulum strictum. Next base: position 109,684 of record NZ_WJPO01000003.1, read on the forward strand.
CGACCCGTCTCCGGGTTTTGTCGAGGGGCTGACGCTGCTCGGTCTCGGCGACGCGATCCTCGGCACCCAAGGAGTGCAGTAATGATCAATATTCTTGCCATCGACGATTCATTGACCATGCGCGAGATGGTGCGGGAGGTGCTGAGTTCGGCAGGCTTCTCGGTCACCACGGCGAATGACGGCGTGCATGGCGTCGACGTGTTCCAGCAGGACCAGTACGACGCGGTCATCACCGACATCAACATGCCCAAGATGGACGGGTTCGGCGTGATCGAATCCATCCGCGGCGGTGGTATGAATGCCCGCGTGCCGATCCTGGTGCTGACCACGGAAAGCGGTCCGGCCCTGAAGGAACGCGCGCGCAATGCCGGGGCGACGGGCTGGATCGTCAAGCCCTTCGAGGATGAAAGCCTGATCAACGTGATCCGCCGTGTGACGGGGGCGCGCTGACCATGTCCCGCGACGATCTCAAGGCCACCTTCTTCGCAGAGTGCGAGGATCTTCTGGAACAGCTTTCCGAAGGTTCGCAGGAAATGATCGCCGGCAATGCCGACGATGAAACGGTGAACGCGATCTTCCGCGCGGTGCATTCGATCAAGGGCGCGGCCGGGGCGTTCGGGCTCGAGAACCTGGTGACCTTTGCGCATTGTTTCGAGACGGTGCTCGACCGGGTGCGCTCGGGCGATCTGGTGCCGGACACCGACGCGCTGCACACGATCCTGCGCTCGGGCGACATGCTGGCCGACCTTGTGGAACTGGCCCAGGCCGACAGCAAGGAAATCCCCGAGGCGATGCCCGCGATCCTCGACAAGCTCAACGAACTGTCCGGCACGGAGCCCCACGATACGGCGGACGACGATGTGTCCATCGACATGGACATGGATGCGGGATTCTTCGGTTTCCAGCCGATCATCCTCGATCCGATCGGCGAGGACGAGGCGCCCGAGCCCACGGACGAGTCCGGCTTCCGCATCCGGCTGGCAGCCTCGTCCGACCTGTTTCGCAACGGACATGACCCGGTGCTGCTGTTCTCGGAACTCGCCGCGCTCGGCCGGGTAGAGACACGCTGCGATATGTCGGGCCTGCCCGCGGGCGACGAGTTCGACCCGGAACGCTGCTATCTGAACTGGGATATCACGCTGCGCGGTCCTATGACCGAGGCCGCCGTTCGGGACGTTTTCATGTTCCTCGAGGATCTCTGCGAGATCGAGCCGATAGAGGAGCCTGACACGACAGGGTTCGCCTCTGCCGAGGATCAGGAGCCGGTTGCAACGGTTCTGGAAGACCTGCCTTTCGAGGACAGTGCGCCAGTTGCCGCCCGTCCGGCCCCGCGCACAGCCCCCCCGCCCGAACCGGCCCCTGCGGCAATCGACCTTGCGCTTGGCGCCGGGACGCGGTCTGCGGCCCTTGACAGCGCCGCGGCAGAGCCCGCCGACCGGCCGAAGGGCGCCAAGGCTCCCCCGCCCGTGCCCCAGACCACGCTTCGGGTCGATCCCGAACGCGTCGACCGGCTGATCAACACGGTGGGCGAGTTGATCATCAACCAGGCGGTGATCGCGCAGAAGCTTCTCGAGATGGGGCTCGCCACGAACTCCGACATCATGAGCGACCTTGACGACTACCAGTATCTCGCCCGCGAGTTGCAGGAAGGCGTCATGGCGATCCGCGCCCAGCCGGTGAAGCCGCTGTTCCAGCGGATGCAGCGGATCGTGCGCGAAGCCGCCGATGTTCTGGGCAAGGAGGTTGCGCTGGTCGCCGAGGGCGAGGGGACCGAGATCGACAAGACCCTGGTCGAGCGTCTGGCCGAACCGCTGACCCACATGATCCGCAACGCGGTCGATCATGGCATCGAGACGCCAGAGAAGCGGATCGCCGCCGGCAAGCCTGCGCTGGGCACGATCCGGCTTTCGGCGGCGCACCGTTCGGGCGATGTGCTGATCGAGATCGCCGATGACGGCGCCGGCCTGAACCGCAAGCGCATCCTCGAGATTGCGGTCTCCAAGGGGCTCGTGCCCGGTGATGCGAAACTGACCGAGCCCGAGATCGACAACCTGCTGTTCATGGCCGGGTTCTCGACCGCCGAGAAGGTGACCAATCTTTCGGGCCGCGGCGTCGGGATGGACGTGGTCAAGACCGCGATCACCTCGCTCGGCGGCAAGGTCACGATCTCCAGCCGCCCGGGCGAGGGGACCCTGTTCTCGATCTCGTTGCCGCTGACGCTTGCGGTGATGGACGGAATGGTTATCCATGCCGCCGGCCAGACGCTGGTCGCGCCGCTGTCCAGCGTGCTTGAAACGATCCGGCCGCGGCCCCAGGATGTCGTGCCCTATGGCCGCGAGGGCAGGTTGCTGTCGATCCGCGGCACCTATGTGCCGATCGTGCATCTGGGCAACCTGCTCGGCTTTACCTGCGGGGACGAGATTTCCTCGGACAACATCCTGATCCTGATCCGGTCGGAACGGTCCGGCCATGTCGCGCTTGCCGTGGACGAGATTTCGGACCAGCGGCAGGTCGTGGTCAAGAGCCTCGAAGGCAATTACGGCGCGATCGAGGGGATCTCGGCCGCCACCATCCTGGGCGACGGCAGGATCGCCCTGATCATCGACACCGATGCCATCCTGACCCTTGCCGGAGATCTCGGCCGGGACATGGCGCTGATAGAGGAGACGCAGCATGGCAAGACCGCAGCAATGGGCTGATGCCGACGTTCTGGAGTTCGTGACGCTCAAGGCAGGCGGCCAGAGCTATTGTATCGAGATCACGCAGATCCGCGAGATCCGGCGCTGGTCGCCGGTGACCGCGCTACCCCAGGCCGAAAGCGCCGTGCTTGGCGTGATGAACCTGCGCGGGGCGGTGATCCCGATCGTCGACCTTTCCGACCGGCTCGGGCTGGGCAAATGCGATGCCTCGCCCCGCCATGTCATCATGGTCGTCGCGGTCGGCGACAAGACCGTGGGGCTTCTGGTCGATTCGGTTTCGGAAATCCTCACCGTCAGCGGCGAGCAGATCTGCGATGCGCCCGCGATGGGCCGGGGCGATGTCCCGAACAGCATCCTCGGTCTGATCTCGATCGAGGAAGGCATGTCGCGCATCCTGGCGCCATCGGTCCTTCTTCCGAGCGTTCTTCGGGAGGTCGCATGACCGCGCAGCCCTCATCTTCCGCCTTCCGCCGCTCTGCGGATATCGCGTTCGGCGAGAGCGATTTCGCCCGGATTGCCGGATTCGCGAAGTCGGAATACGGGCTGCATCTCGAACCCTCGAAGAAGGCGATGATCCATTCCAGGCTGGGAAAGCGGATCGTCGCGCTCGGCCTGGAGGATTTCAGCGCCTATCACACCTATCTCCGCGCGAACCTCGAAACGGAGAGCGATCATTTCATCTCGGTGCTCACGACGAATGTCACCCATTTCTACCGTGAGCAGCACCATTTCACCCAACTGGAGGCAGAGGTTCTGCCGCCATTGATCGCCCGGGCACGCAATCGCGGGCGCGTCCGGCTATGGTCGGCGGGCTGTTCCAGTGGCCAGGAACCCTATTCGCTTGCGGGCACTGTTCTCAATCTCTGCCCTGAAGCCGCCCGCCTCGACATCAGGATCCTAGCCACCGATCTCGACCCGTTCGTGCTGTCCCGGGCCGAGGAGGGGCGCTATCCGGCCGAGGATTGCAAGACGCCGCCCGGCGACTGGGAAGCGCGCCTTTTCGATCCCGCCGAACGCAAGAAACCGATCCGCCAGATCCGCCCGGATCTGAAGGCGCTGATCACTTTCCGGCGTCTCAACATTAATGGCCCATGGCCGATGCCCGGCCTGTTCGACGTGATCATGTGCCGCAACATGGCGATCTACTTCGACAAGGCCACCCAGCAATCGCTCTGGCTGCGTTTCGCCGAGAAGCTGCCAACCGGCGGCATGCTGTTCATCGGCCATTCCGAGCGGGTGACCGGCCCGGCCACCGATCTGCTCGAGACCGCAGGCGTCACCGCCTACCGCAAGCGCGCCGCGGGCGCGCAGAGGATACCGTCACAAGAAGGAAAGGACTGAAGATGTCGCTCAAGGATTCGCTTCGCGTCATGGTCGTCGACGACATGGCCGTCAGCCGCGGCCTCGTCACCCAGGCGCTGGAAGAGATCGGGATTTTCCAGATCAGCGCAGAGAATAACGGCAAGTCCGCCTTCAACCGTGTGGTCGCCGACCCCGTGCATCTGGTTCTGGCGGACCACAACATGCCCGGAATGGACGGGCTTCAATTGCTTGAGGCCCTGCGCCGCAACCGGTCTACCCAGCGGATCGGCTATATCCTCGTCACCGGCACGCCGACCCCCGAACTGATCCAGAAGGGGCAGCAGCTTGGTCTCAACAACCTCGTCAAGAAACCCTTTACGACCGCCACGATGAAAAAGGCGATCGAGGCTGTGGTGGGTCGGTTGTGACCGGGCCCGCCAGTCTGGACCCGGCCGAGGAAACCGGGGCGCTTGCGCTCGCGACAATGCTTGGGGGGCTCGGTCATGAACTCGGCCATGCGGCTGACCTTCTGCGTCGTTACGAACGCGCCGTGCTCGCCCGCGCAACAAGTCCCGATCCGAAGCCGGGTGGTGTCCGCGACCTGCAGCTTGTCGATCTGGTGATCCAGATTCTCGACGATCTTGGCGCTTTGGCCACGCGGCTGGCTCAGGAAACACCACCGGCTGCGAATATACCCGCCTCCGTGCTCGAGGATCTGCGGCTCGACCAGTTGCGCGCCCTTCTGGGCGGGCCGACGCGTCGTCACCAACCGCATTCCGGTGGCAATATCGAGGTCTTTTGATCGATTTTGACGCATTTTCGCCGAGCGGGCGAAGCCGGGGTAACAGGATGGCAATCCCCGGCATGCTCTTGTCGGACAGGAAGACCACGGAGCGGCGGGCAAGCAGGCGGGAGGTCGGGAGCATGTCGCGGTCGATCTCGGTTGAAGCCCGCGCTCGCGACAGCAGCTGGCCGTTTCGTGCCCGCCGATCCGGGGTAAACCGCCCTTCCCGACGGGTGAGGGCTGGTCCGCAGACGGCCATGACGCCCCTAGGTCCGGCCATGCACTCGGCCTCGGTAACGCAGCTTCGCATTCTCGGGTATCCCGAGCGGCCCGGCCGCCGTCCGGCCTGACAACGAAAGAGACCAGCAATGGCCACTGCGCTTCACAGGACTTCGACCAGAATCTACGCAATCATCGCACTGGCGCTTCTGCTTACGCTGGTGCTGGCCGGTTTCCTGATGTCTCGTGCGGTCGACATTGCCTACAGCATGCGGGAGCTTGAGCTCGAGGCGCTCTCCGACGTTGCAATCAGCCAGTTGGCCGACCTCGAGCGCCAGGTCGACGAGGGCACGCTTTCGCTCGAGGCGGCGCAGGAACTGGGGCGTCAGACGCTTGCGACCTACCGGTTCGGGCAGGACGGATATTTCTTCGCCTTCGACAATGCGCTGGTCTTCCAGGTGCATCCCTTCCGTCCGGACTGGATCGGAACGGACATGTCCGGGTTCCAGGATGTCAAGGGCATGATGCTTTTCCAGGAGATGCGCCGGGTCGCGCGGGATTCCGGATCGGGCCGGGTGGATTACTGGTTCAACAAGCCAGGTACCGAAATTCCTGAAATGAAGATGGGCTATGTCAAGGCCTTCGCCCCCTGGGGCTGGATGATCGGCACCGGTGCCTATGTGTCTGATATCCGGGCCGACCTCGCGGCCAAGCGCAATACTGCCTTTCTGGCGCTGGGGCTGGGGATGCTCTTTCTTGTGGGAACCTCTCTTCTGCTGGTGCGCAGCATCACGGTGCCACTGTCCAGCACTCTTGGATCGATGGACGATGTGGCCGAGGGTCACTACAAATCCGAGATTACTGTCGCGACACGGCTGGACGAATTCGGTACCCTTGGCCGGAGGCTCTCTGCATTCCGCGACAAGCTTGTCGAAGCCGCGGCCGCCGAAGCCGACCGCGAGCGGGCGCGTTCAGACCAGACCTATGCGGTCGAGCGTCTGGGCCGCGGGCTGACGGCGCTTGCCGCAGGCGATCTGACGCATCGTCTGGACGCGGCCTTTGCGCCCGATTACGAGCAGTTGCGCCATGATTTCAACGCGACGGTCGCGACGCTGAACGAGATGCTGGGCTCGATCGTCGAGAACGCGACCGAGATCCACGCCCGCGCCGAGGAAATCGGCACCGCCTCGGACGACCTGTCGCAGCGCACCGAGAACCAGGCCGCGACGCTGGAGGAAACCGCCGCCGCGCTGGACGAACTGACCTCGAGCGTGCGGGCCGCCGCCGACGGTGCGGCCGAGGTCGAGCGGGTCGTGTCGGCCGCCCGCGGCGATGCCGAGGCCTCGGGCCGTGTGGTGACCGACGCGATCGGCGCGATGTCCGAGATCAAGCGGTCATCCGACGAAATCGGCCAGATCATCGGCGTGATCGACGACATCGCGTTCCAGACCAACCTGCTGGCGCTGAACGCGGGCGTCGAGGCCGCGCGGGCGGGCGAGGCCGGGCGCGGCTTTGCGGTCGTGGCCTCCGAAGTGCGCGCGCTGGCGCAGCGCAGTTCGGATGCGGCCAAGGAAATCAAGACCCTGATCGGCACCAGCTCGGATCAGGTGGAATCCGGCGTGGCGCTGGTCAACCGTGCGGGCGAGGCGCTGAGCGACATCGTGGGCCGCGTGGCGAACATCGCCGATCTGGTCTCGGGTATCGCCACGGGCGCGCAGGAACAATCGGTGGGCCTGGGCGAGATCAATGTGGGTGTCACCCAACTTGACCAGGTCACCCAGCAGAACGCCGCCATGGTCGAGGAAGCCACCGCCGCCAGCGCCACCCTGCGCCACGAGGCCGAGACGCTGCAAGGCCTGGTCGCCCGGTTCCGGCTGCAAGGCGGCCAGCCCGGCCCCAGCACGGCCCTGCCGCCGCTGCGCCTGGCCACCCCCACCCGCCCCGCGCCGCCCAGCCAACCGAAAGCCGCCGCGGAGCTTTCCTTCCCCGCCCAGCGCAAGGCCGCAAACGACACAACAACCTGGCAGGATTTCTGAACGACGAATTTCAGGCCGGAACAGGACATTACGAGAGAGCACGCCGATGAGGGTGATGATCGCAGATGGAAACGAGGAAGGGCGGCGCCAGCTCGCGGCCACGGTGGGCTCGATGCGCGGCATTTCGCTGGGCACCTGTGCGTCCGACCTGACCGAGACCTATCACGCCGCCGAGAGTCGCCCGCCCCAGGCTGTCCTGGTCGCCGAGAACCTGGCCCGGCTGCCCGAGTTCGAGGTGATGCAGACCCTGTTCCGCGCGCTGAACATCCGCTGCGTTCTGGTCGCCGACACGCCCGCCAGCGGCGATCGGCTGGCTACCAGGGCAGGAACCACGGGGATTCGGGTGACCCATCTGGGCGCCTCGCAGGAAGAACTGCGCCAATGCCTGTTCGCGGTTCTGCTCGACCGCCCGGCGGCGGCGGTGCCGCGCGAGCCGCCGGTTGAGCGGATGACCTTCCAGCCTGGGCGGCTGATCCTGATCGGCGCGTCGACCGGCGGGGTGGATGCGTTGATCCGCGTGCTGTCCGCGTTTCCCGCCGATTGCCCGCCCACGCTTGTCGTTCAGCATACCAGCGGCACTTTCAGCGCCGGTCTGGCGCGGCTTCTGGATCGTGCGAGCCCGGCGCGTGTCGCCGAGGCCGAGGACCGGCAGCCGCTGGTTCCGGGCACGGTGCTGATTGCCCCGGGCAAGGATCATCATCTCGAGATCGCGCGCGGGAACGGCACGCATTGCCGCCTGCGCGAGGGGCCGCCGATGTCGGGCCATCGGCCCTCGGTCGATGCGCTGTTCCATTCGGCGGTGCCTGTCGCGGCCCGGGTCAGCGCGGCGATCCTGACGGGGATGGGCCGGGACGGGGCCGAGGGGATGCTGGCGCTGCACCGCGCCGGTGCGCATACGATCGGTCAGGATCAGGCCAGCGCGCTGGTCTATGGCATGCCGCGTGCGGCGCACGAACTGGGCGCGGTGCGCGAGCAGTTGCCGATTGGCCGGATCGGGCAGGCGCTGCTGCAGAGTTGCGTGAGAAGGAGTGGGGCATGAGTTTGTTTTCGCCGATCCCGAACCCGGGCCAGCCCGACTGGCCGAACCATCGCATCCAGGCTGTGATCCAGGGGGAGTACCGCGTCTCGCGCGATCCGGACGTTGTGCTGTCGACCATTCTGGGATCCTGCGTCTCGGCCTGCATCTACGACCCTGTCGCGCGGGTCGGCGGCATGAACCATTTCCTGCTGCCGGGTGACGACGGGCTCAACAAGAGCGAGGTGAAGTATGGCGCGATGGCGATGGAATTGCTGATCAACGAGCTTCTGAAAAGCGGGGCGCTGCGCAGCCAGCTCAAGGTCAAGCTGTTCGGCGGCGCTCGGGTCAGTTCGGCCTTCAGCGATATCGGCGAGAAGAATGTGATCTTTGCGCGATCCTATCTGCGCCGCGAGGGATTCGAGGTGCTGTCGGAAAGTCTGGGCGGGCAACAGGCGCGGCGGCTGCATTTCCGCCCCGCGACCGGGGCCGCGCGTCTGGTGATGCTGCCGCCGACCGAAGCCCCGCCCGAACGCCGCCCATCGCGTCCGGCACCGAAGCAGGATCCGGGCATCACGCTGTTCTGAGCGGGCCGGCTGCGCAGGCCGTTGGGGCGGCGATCCGGCTGCCTGCTTGACCCGGACCTTCGGGCGCAGTCTCATCGCGTCGGGCGTCGGGCGTCGGGCGTCGGGCGTCGGGCGTCGGGCGTCGGGCGTCGGGCGTCGGGCGTCGGGCGTCGGCTAAGGAGGAACCATGGACAACCCCACCAACCTGTTCAAGTCGGCGCTGCGTGCGGGGCGGCCGCAGATCGGCATCTGGAATGCGATCCCGCAGCCGATGATCGCCGAATTGCTGGCGGGCTGCGGCTTCGACTGGGTTCTGGTCGATACCGAGCATGCGCCGATGGAGGTGCGCGACGTGCTGCCCGCGTTACAGGCCGTTGCGGCGCAGCTGGGGTCTTCGGCGGTGGTGCGGGTGGCGATCAATGACTGGGTTCTGATCAAGCGCCATCTCGATCAGGGCGCGCAAAGCCTGATGGTGCCCTATGTCCAGTCGCGCGCAGAGGCCGAAGCGGCGGTGCGCGCGATGCGCTATCCGCCGCGGGGCGTGCGTGGCGTGGCAGGCATCACCCGGGCCAGCCGTTTCGGGCTGATCGCCGATTACATCGCCCGCGCCGAACAGGAATTGTGCCTGATCGTGCAGGTGGAAACCCGCGCGGGGCTTGAGCGGCTGGAAGATATCGCGACGGTCGAGGGCGTGGACGGGGTGTTCATCGGCCCGGCCGATCTGGCCGCGAGCCTGGGCTTTCCGGGCCAGTCCGGCCACCCGGAGGTGGTCGCCGCGATCGAGGGCGCGATCGCGCGGCTGAAGGCGGTGGGCGTGCCGTCGGGCATCCTAAGCACCGATCCGGTCCTTTCCCGGCGCTGGATGGAACTGGGCACGGCATTCACCGCGCTGGGCATCGACATCGCGCTGCTGGCCCGCGCCGCGACGGCGCTGCGCGCCGAGGTCGCTTGCGGCTAGAGCCGCGTCAGGCCGGTTCGTGCACCGCCATGGCCTGACCGGCGGCAAAGGCGTCGCGGTTGAGCCGGTCGAATTTCGCGGGCGTCATGGCCAGCACGCGCTCAAGCAGCAGCTCGGGCGGGCAAAGCTCCGACAGCGCGCAAAGCGTGCCAAGCGCCACGATATTCGTCACCCGCGGATTGCCGAGGCTGCGCGCGGTTTCCGCAAAGGGCAGGGCAAGCGTGCGGAAATCGCCGCGGGGCGGATCGGGCACCAGTTCGGCATCGGCCAGCACGACCGAGCGGGGCGAGAGCAGGTGATCGGACACGCCCAGCCCCGCCAGATCGAGGATCAGCAGGTAATCGAGGCGGCGGGCCAGCGGGAAATCCGCCTCGCCCTCGCTGATGACCAGATCGGAGCGGCTGAGCCCGCCGCGCGAGACCGGTTCATAGGCATTCGACTGCGCCACATTGCGCCCCTGAAGGGCCAGCGCCGCGGCGAGGATGCGCGCAGACAGCAGAAGCCCCTGACCGCCGCTGCCCGAAAAGCGGATTTCCGTCGTCGCCATCACGCGTCCCCCCCCTCGCCGCGAAGCCCCGCCGCCATCGCCCGGTAGGCGGCGCCATATTCCGGCCGCTCGCTGCGCGCGATGACGCCGGTGCGCAGGTGGTTCGGGCGGAAGGGCACATCGACCGTGTTGCGATAGGCGAAGGGGCGCATTTCGCTTTTCTTGGCCAGCATCATCTCGGGCGAGGCGCCCAGATCGTTCTTGCGGCCATAGATCTCGGTGCAGTCCGACAGCACCTCGACAAAGGAAAAGCCCTTATGGGCAATGGCCTGGCCGATCAGGTCGCGCAGGCCCAGAACCTGCATCGTGACCTCGCGCCCGACGAAACCGGCGCCTGCCGCGGCGGCCAAGGCGCAGGCGTCGAAGCCGGGCTCGGTATTGCCCTGCGGCGTGGTCGAGGTATAGCGCCCCTCGGCGGTGGTGGGCGAAACCTGCCCGCCGGTCATGCCGTAGATCTCGTTGTTCAGCATCAGGCAGGTGATATCCAGATTGCGCCGTGCTGCGTGGATCAGGTGGTTGCCGCCGATCGCAAGGCAATCGCCGTCGCCGGTGATGACGACCACGCTCAGATCGGGGCGGGCGAGTTTCAGCCCCGTGGCAAAGGTCAGCGGGCGGCCATGGGTGGTGTGAAAGGTGTTGGCGTCGATATAGGCCGAAAGCCGCCCGGAACAGCCGATGCCCGAGACCACGGCCAGCTTGTCCTTGTCGATGCCCTGTTCGTGCAGCGCCCAGACAAGGGCGCGCAGCGCGATCCCGTGCCCGCAACCGGGGCAGAGGAAATGCGGCATCTGCTCCTGCCGGATCCAGCTGTTCACGTCGAAGGCGGTGGCCTCGGTGGTGTCCTTCATTTCAGCGCCTCCCGCGCGCGGTCCGCGATTTCGTCGGGGGTGATCGGCTGGCCGTCGATCCGGTTCAGCCGCAGCGCCGGGGCCTTGCCCGCCAGCACGCGCTCGATTTCCAGCACCAACTGGCCCTGGTTCATCTCGGGCACCAGCACCGCCTTTGCGCCCGACCGGGCGACGATGTCGCGCAGCGCCTCTTCGGGGAAGGGCCAGAGGGTTACGGGGCGGAACAGTCCGACGCGCAGCCCCTCGGTGCGCAGGTCGCGCACTGCTTGGCGCGCGGCGCGGGCGGAGATGCCGATGGCGACGATCAGCAGATCGGCATCGTCTGCGTCCTGCACCCGCCAGCTTTCGATCCGCTCGCGATGCAGCGCCAGCTTGTCGGTGGTGCGGGTGACGGCGGCGGTCGCCACCTCTGGCACCTGGGTCGGGAAACCGCCGGGCGCGTGCGTCAGGCCGGTGCAATGGGCGCGATAGCCGTCGCCGGGCCGCGGCATGGGCGGGATCAGGTCTTCGGTGACGGCATAGGGCTGGAAGCCCGCGCGCGGGCCGGTGGCGAACTTGCGCCAGACCTCCGGCGTCTCGGGCACGGCGGACAGGTCCACGGTTTCGGTCAGATGCCCGATCACCTCGTCCAGCAGCACCACGACCGGCACGCGCAGGGTTTCGGACAGCTCGACCGCGCGGATGGTTTCGCTATAGGCCTCGGCGACAGAGGCCGGGGCCAGAACGATGATGGCGTGATCGCCATGCGTGCCCCAGCGCGCCTGCATGATGTCGCCCTGCGCGGGGCGCGTGGGCATGCCGGTCGATGGCCCGCCGCGCATCACGTTGACGATGACGCAGGGGATTTCCGCGCCGCAGGCATAGCCCAGGTTTTCCTGTTTCAGCGAAAAGCCGGGACCCGAGGTGGCGGTCATTGCCTTGACGCCGCCCATGGACGCGCCGATCACCGCGCCCATGGATGCGATCTCGTCCTCCATCTGGATGAAGGTGCCGCCCACCTTGGGCAATTCGCGCGACATGACTTCGGCCACTTCCGACGAGGGCGTGATCGGGTAACCGGCGAAGAACCGGCAGCCGGCGCGGATCGCGCCCAGCGCGCAGGCTTCGTTGCCTTCGAGATTGCGGATCGTCGCGCTCATTCGGCGGGCTCCGTGACGGGGATGTTGGTGACGCTGATCGCCTGATCGGGGCAGAGCCAGGCGCAAAGCTGGCAGCCGGTGCACAGATCGGGCAGGGCAAGTTCCGCCTTGAGCCGGTCGTTCAGCCGCAGGCAGCGTTCGGGGCACATCTTGACGCAGATGTCGCAGCCCTTGCACCATTCCTCGGTGATTTCGAGGATGGTATCGACCTGCGGGTGATGGATCTCGGAATGGGCCTTGTGCAGCCCGCCGGCGGTGACGTCGATGCGTTTATCGCCGCCCATCGCCCAGGCGCGGCCCTCGGCAAAGGCGGCGCGGTTGATCTCGGCCGACTTCGCGGGAACCGTGGATGCGATGATCTCGATCCAGGCTTCTTCGGGGAAGTCGAGCACGGTGGACAGCGCGCCCAGAAGAACGGTGTTCGAGGCGCGCGCATTGCCTAGGTTCGCGGCCATGCCGGTCGCGTCCATCACATAGCCCGCATGGACCTGTTCGATGATCTCTTCGGGGGTCTGGGGGGCATAGGCCGGTTCGGCGCCGCGCTTGCGGTTGCGGCAGGCGAAGGGGGGCACGATCTTCTGGCAATCGGCGATGAAGGTGCCGGTATCGGGTTTCAGGTGCTTGAGCCAGCGCAGCCCCTCGGCCCATTCCAGCGCCACCAGGATATCCACCTCGCCCTCGGGGATGGTGGGGGACCAGACCTTGGGGCCAAAGCGGACATGGCTGAACACGCCGCCGCCGCGCTTGGCCATGCCGTGGACCTCGGATTGCTTCACGTCATGCCCGTCGGCCTGGCAAAGCTGGGCCAGCACCTTGGAAACCATGATGACGCCCTGACCGCCGACGCCGACGATCAGCACGTTCATGGTGCGGTTCATCTTCTCGCCCATCATCTGCCCCTAATGGATCGGCTTGATCGAATGGCTGGTGCAAAGCTGCGCGCACAGGCTGCACCCGATGCAGGCCTCGGGGTCTATCTTCACCTTGTGGCGCCCCTCGTGCCAGCCCTCTGACCAGGTGATCGCGGGGCAGCCCAGATTCATGCAGGCCTGGCAGGCGATGCAGCTTTCCTGTTCCACCTCCATCGCCGGGCCCTTGATGCGGACCGGGTCCAGCACGCAAGGTCTGTCGGAGATCACGACCGAGACACCCTTGTAGGCCATCGCCTCGCGCAGAGTGCGTTGCAGGGTGGCGGTGTCATAGCTGTCGACCTTCTGCACCCAGCTTACGCCCAGCGATTTCACCAGTTCCATGAAATCGACCCGCGGCGCGGGATCGCCGCGCAGCGTGCGGCCGGTGCCCGGATGGTCCTGGCCGCCGGTCATCGCGGTGATGTGGTTGTCGAGCAGGAAGACGGTGATATCGGCGCCGTTATAGACCGCGTCGATCAGGGGCGGGATTCCGGAATGCAGGAAGGTCGAATCGCCGATGGTGGCGACGATCGGCTTCGTCTCGGTCCCCGCCTTGGCCATGCCAACCGCATTGGCGATGGACGACCCCATCGAGACGCAGGTATCCATGGATTTCAGCGGTTCCACCACCGCCAGCGTGTAGCAGCCGATATCGCCCGCGACGCGGGCATCCAGCGCCCTCAGCGCCATGAAACAGGCCGCATGCGGGCAGCCCGCGCACAGCACGGGCGGGCGGATCATCGGCGCGAATTCGAAGGGGGCGGCGTTCTGGCGGGGCACCATCAGCCCGGCACGGGCCAGCGCGTCATGCACTATCTCGGGCGAAAACTCGCCCTCGCGCGGGAAATATGCCTTGCCCTCGCAGGCGATGCCCATGGCCTTGAGCGCATCCTCGATCAGGGGTTCCAGTTCCTCGACTACGATCACCCGTTCGACGCTCGCGCAGAAGTCGCGGATCAGCCGGTCGGGCAGGGGCCAGGTGACGCCGAGTTTCAGCACGCTGGCATCGGGCATGACCTCCTTCACATAGGTATAGGGGATGCCCGAGGTGATGATGCCGACGCGCGTATCGCCCGGCTCGACCCGGTTCAGGGGATTGTCCGCCAGCCAGTCCTTCAGCCGCCGCTCGCGTTCCAGCACGACGCCATGCTGCATGCGGGCATGTGCCGGGATCATCACGTTCTTTTTCGGATTCTCGGTGAAGCCGCGCGACGCGGGTTCCTCGCGCGCGCCCATCACCACCGCGCTGCGGGTATGCGACAGCCGCGTGGTCGAGCGCACGAAGACCGGCGTATCGAACTGTTCCGAGATGTCGAAGGCCTGGCGGGTGAAATCCAGCGCCTCCTGCCCGTCGCAGGGTTCCAGCACGGGCACCTGCGCGAAACGGGCATAGATGCGGCTGTCCTGTTCGTTCTGCGAGGAATGGATGCCCGGATCGTCACAGATCGCGACCACCAGCCCGCCATTCACCCCGATATAGGAGAAGGACATCAGCGCATCGGCGGCGACGTTCAGGCCCACATGCTTCATCGCGGTAAAGGCGCGCACCCCGGCAAAGGAGGCGCCGATGGTAACATCCATCCCGGTCTTTTCATTGGTGGACCATTGCGCGTGGATATCCGACGCGGGGTAGGTCGCGATGTTTTCGAGGATCTCGGTCGAGGGTGTGCCGGGATAGGCGGCGGCGACCCTGGCGCCGGCCTCCCACACGCCGCGGGCGATGGCCTCGTTGCCGGTCAACGGGCGTGCGGCGCCCGCAGGGATGGGGTCGGCGGCGGTCTGCCGCAAGGCTTCGGTCATGGCTTTATGTCCTGGGTCGCGCGTGCTGCCTAAGAAAGTTACGACAGTTCTATGTTCCGGGCAATTTTATAACAGGGTGCGGATTGCCGCATCGTTCAGGGGCCCATCTGGCCGGGCAGGACCAGCACCAGCCAGGGCAGCGTCACGATCAGCGCCAGCCGCAGGATGTCGGCGATCCAGAACGGCGTGACGCCGCGAAAGATCGTGCCGGTCGAAACATCGCCCACCACGCCCCGCAGCACGAAGACGTTCAGCCCCACGGGCGGCGTGATCAGGCTGATCTCGGTCACGACGACGACGACGATGCCGAACCAGACCGGATCGTAGCCGAGCGAGACGACCAGCGGGAAAAAGATCGGCACCGTCAGCAGCAGCATCGACAGGCTTTCGAACACGCAGCCGAGCGCCAGATAGATCGCAAGGATCATCAGCATCACGGTAAAGGGGGAAACGTCATAGGCGGTGACGATCCCCAGAAGCGCCTCGGGCAGACCGGCGAGGTTGACGAAATTGGAAAAGATCTGCGCCCCGATCAGCACCGCAAACAGGCTGGTCGCAGTCATCGCGGTTTCCTTCAGCACGCCGAAGGTGCCGCGCAGCGTCAGCCCGCCCCGGGCCAGCGCGATCAGGAAGGCCCCCATCGCGCCCATGCCCGCGGCCTCGGTCGGCGAGAAGGTCAGGTTCAGCGGCGCGACGTCGAACAGCCCGTAAAGCCCGCCGATCACCAGCACGAACAGCAGCGCCACCGCCCAGATCGAGCGCAGCGCGCGCAACCGTTCGGGCCAGGGCGTGCGCGGTGCGGCGGGGCCGGCCGAGGGGTCGCGGAACACCACCCAGCGCACGGCGAACAGGTAGAACAGGATGCCCAGTGCGCCGGGGATGATGCCCGCGATGAACAGCTTGCCGATCGAGGTTTCGGTCAGAAGCCCGTAGATCACCAGGATCACCGAGGGCGGGATCAGGATGCCCAGCGTGCCGCCCGCCGCGATGGACGCGGTCGACAGCCGGTCGGCATAGCCGTAGCGGCGCATCTCGGGCATGGCGACCTTGGACATGGTGGCGGCCGTGGCCAGCGACGAGCCGCAGATCGCCGAGAACCCGCCGCAGGCCGCCACCGTCGCCATGGCCAGCCCGCCGCGCAGATGGCCCAGAAAGACATGCGACACGGCGTAAAGCTCGCGCGCAAGCCCGCCCTTGTTCACGAACAGCCCCATCAGGATGAACAGCGGGATCACCGACAGCCCGTAATCCTGCGCGGTGTCGGTGATCTGGCGCCCCACCATCGACAGCGCCGCATTCAGACCGCGTTCATCGAAGATCGACCCGCCGCGCATATGGGCAAAGCCCAGCGTGCCCACCAGCCCCATCGCGAAGACGATGGGCATGCGCATCAGCACCAGCGCAAGGACCAGCGCGAATCCGATCAGGGCTTCGGTCATCGGGCCAGATCCTCGTCCAGCAGATGCGGGGCGAACAGGTGGACCAGCCCGATGGCGACCATGACGGCGGCCGTCAGCGCCACCGAGACGGTGATGAAGCCGGTCACCAGATGGACCGGGATCGACAGGTATTCGGTCACGTCGCCATAGCCGCGCGCGCGCCCCGTCAGCATCCACAGCCGTTCGGTGGGCCAGACCAGCATCACGCCGCAGACGATGTTGATCGACGCCTCGCGCAGCCGGTTCAGGTGCAGCCGGTCGAATATCCCGTCGAACAGATCGACCGCGATATGCCCGCCCCTGGCCGAGATCACCGGCAGGCAGGAAAACACCATCACCGCCATCAGCACCCGGGTCAGTTCGGTTGCCGCCTGGATCGGCGCGTTGAAGGCCGAGCGCAGGATCACATCGGCAAAGGTCATCGCCATCAGCGCGAACAGCGCAAGGCAGGCCAGCGCGACGGGCAGGCGGCTGGCCCCCCGGGCAAGCGCGATCAGCGTTTCCATCTTCCCTCCCCCGAGGCGGCGCGGGGCCGCAGGCAACGGCCCCGCGCGCCCGTCACCAGGCGGCCATCTCGGCCCGGATCATGTCATAGGCGGCCTGGGCATCGACGCCGGTGGCGGCGACCTCCTCGATTACCTTGGCGCGGATGGTGCCGGCGATCTCGTCGAAGCGGGCGGCATCCTCGGGGCTCGCGTGATGGATCGCGTTACCCGGCGTCGCCTCGGTCAGCGCGATGCCCTCGGCATCGCCCTGTTCCCAGATCGCGCCGATGGCCCGGCTCAGCGGTTCGCCGAAGACCTTTTCCTCCAGCGCGGCCTGGATGTCCGCGGGCAGGGCGGCAAAGGCCTCCTCGGACATGATGTAGGCAAAGGAGCCGCGGTAAAGCCCGCCGGGCAGCATGTACATGTTCTGCGCCACCTCGGTCAGCTTGAAGCCCGCGCGCGACTCGATGGGGATCACCACGCCATCGGCGGCCTTGGAGGCAAGCGTCTCATAGACCTTGGGGGCGGGCACCTGGATGCCGATCATGCCCAGCGCCGCCCCCAGATCGGTCGCGACCCCGCCGGGGATGCGCACCTTCATGCCCGCCATCTGGTCGAGCGATGTCACCGGCGCGGCCGATTGCAGCTGCGCCCCGCCATGGCTGTGCAGCGCGATCACCTTGACGCCGCGATGTTCGTTGGCCTGTTTCAGATGGGCCTCATAGGCGCGCCAATAGGCGACCGCCGCGGCCTCGGACGTGCCGACATAGCCGGGCAGTTCGATCATCTTGGTGGTGACGAAGCGGCCCGGCTGATAGCCGTGAAAGATGATCGAGACATCCGCCGCGCCGTCCATGACCAGGTCCATCTGCGCGGGGGCTTCGGCCAGGCCCAGCTTGACCTCGGCGGTCACGCGCCCGTCGGTGGCCTCCTCGATCATCTCGATGAATTTCGGCCACATTTTCGCGTTGATGTTGTGGGTGGGCGGCGCCCAGCTGGAAATCACCAGCGTGTGATCGGCGGCCCAGCCTGCGTTGCCCGCGATGGCCAGCGCGGCGCCTGCCAGAAGCGTGCCAAGTGTCGTCCGTATCGCCATGGTTTCCTCCCGGATTGCGATGTCGGATGGGGGCGGGCCTGCTTGCCGGGCCTCCTCTGCCCGGCGGTTGCGGCCCTGTGCGGGGTGGTTCAAGGTTGCGTCACTTGGCCCTCCCGGCCGTCATTGACCCACCTCTGGCCCTGTGCATCATTCCGCAAGAAACGATCGGAAAGGCTTGGGCCAATGATCGGCAATTTTCTTGCGCCCTCATGCAGGGTTCGGGGCGAGCATGGCGCCCAAGGTGACGGGCAGGCCGGGATGCGCCTAGGCGACCGAGCGCCGCAGGAGGCCAGATGACGCCGAAGGCCCGCGCCGAAGCCTGTGCCGCGGCCATTTCGGCGGCGACGCGGGCCGAGCACTGGCTTGGGATCGAATTGCTGGCCATCGACGAGGGCCATGCTGTGATGCGGATGACGGTCGCGGCCCATCATGCCAACGGGCAGGGGGTCTGTCATGGCGGGGTGATCTTTGCGCTGGCCGACAGCGCCTTTGCCTATGCCTGCAACAGCCGCAACGTCTCGACGCTGGCGCAGCACGGCACGATCAGCTTCGTCTCTCCGGCAGCGGTGGGCGAGGTGCTCACCGCCACCGCGCGCGAGCGGTCGCTCATGGGGCGCAACGGGATTTACGATGTGCGGGTGGAAACCGCCTCGGGCGCCGTGGTGGCCGAGATGCGCGGCATGTCCCGCGCGGTGCGGGGGCATTGGATCGAGGAATGAGACGGCCGGGCAGGGCTCCGCGCCGGAGTGGAGGATGGAATGAAGGATCTGAGCATGCACCGGGACGGTCTGGACCCGATCGAACTGGCCTCGCGCGACGAGATCGAGGCGCTGCAACTTCAGCGGCTGAAATGGTCGCTCAGGCATGCCTATGACAATGTCCCGATGTATCGCGAGCGGTTCGACGCGAAGGGCGTGCATCCCGACGACCTGAAGACGCTGGCGGATCTGGCGCTGTTCCCCTTCACGGTCAAGAACGACTTGCGCGACCATTACCCCTTTGGCCTCTTCGCCGTGCCGCGCGAGCGGATCGTGCGGCTGCATGCCTCCTCGGGGACGACCGGCAAGCCGACCGTGGTGGGCTATACCCAGCGCGACATCGACATATGGGCCGACCTGATGGCGCGCTCGCTGCGCGCAGGCGGCGTGCGGGCGGGCGACGTGGTGCATGTGGCCTATGGCTACGGGTTGTTCACCGGGGGGCTGGGCGCGCATTACGGCGCGGAACGGCTGGGCGCGACGGTGGTGCCGGTTTCGGGGGGCATGACCGAACGGCAGGTGACGCTGATCGAGGATTTCGGCGCCTCGGCGATCATGGTCACGCCCTCCTACATGCTGAACATCCTTGAGGAATATCACCGCCGGGGGCTGGACCCGCGGCAATCGCCCTTGCAGACCGGCCTGTTCGGCGCCGAGCCCTGGACCGATGCCATGCGCCGCGAGATCGAGGCAGCCTTCGACATGCATGCCATCGACATCTACGGGCTGTCCGAGATCCTCGGCCCCGGTGTCGCCAACGAATGCGTCGAGACCAAGGACGGCCTGCATCTGTGGGAGGATCATTTCTATCCCGAGATCATCGACCCCGAGACCGGCGAAGTGCTGCCCGAGGGGTCGGTGGGCGAACTGGTCTTCACCACGCTGACGAAAGAGGGGCTGCCGATGATCCGCTACCGCACGCGCGATCTGACCCGGCTGATGCCCGGCACGGCGCGGTCCATGCGGCGGATGGCCAAGATCACGGGGCGGTCGGATGACATGATCATCCTGCGCGGGGTGAACCTGTTCCCATCGCAGATCGAGGAACTGGTGGTGGCCACGGGCGGGCTGACCAACCATTACCAGATCGAACTTTACCGCGCGGGCCATATGGACGCGATGCGCGTGCATGTCGAATGCCGCCCCGACAGCGCGGACGAGCTGTCGCGCGCGGCCGCGGCGCGGATGCTGCACAAGCGGATCAAGGACGTGATCGGCGTCTCGACCGAGATCGACGTCAAGGGCCCGGGCGAGGTGGTGCGTTCGCAGGGCAAGGCGCAGCGGATCCTGGACAACCGGCCAAGGGAGTGAGCCCCGTGCGGGCGGTAGGCGGAAACCTGCCGCGGCGCGCGTTCACCCTTTGGCAAGCACGATCGGGCAACTTGCCCGACAGGCCCCGTGCCGGTAAGGGTCAGACCCATGACGAAGACGCGCCAGAAGGCCGCCCAGGGATTGGGCCGCGACCGCCGGGCGGCCGAGATCGCCCGCTCCTACGCCCGTCTTTCCCCGGCGCCAGAGCCCCGTTGGCCGGGGGCCGCGGCCCTGACCGTGGCGGTCGGCCTGACGCTGGCGGCGGGGGCGTTTGTCGTGAGTGGCGAGATGCCCTTTGCCCGGACCGAAGCGCCGATTGCCGCGCTGCCGCGCGTTGCGCCGCCCCAGATCGCGCCGCCCGCTGCGCCGCCGGTCGCGGTCGCAAGCCAGCCGACCGCGGCGCCCGATCCCGCGCCCGTGACCCCGCCTGCGCCTGCCGTGCTGGTGCAAAGCGGCCCGCCCGCGCTGGTGCCGCCGCCGCGCCCCGAACGGCTGGCGCTGGCCGCTGCACCGCTGCGCCCGCAGGCCCGCCCCGCCGCCGATCTGGTGGCCCGGGCGCCCGCGGCGATGGGCTCGCTTGCGGATGTCGCGATGTCCCTGCGTGAGCCGCTGCCGCAGGCCGCGGGTTGTGCCGCGACCCTGGCCGCCGCGATTCCCGCCCGGCCGCGCAATGCGCAGCCCGGCAGCGCGCTGGCCCGGGCGATGGAGGGGCTGAAAGGGGCCGAGCGCGACGCGGTGATCCTGCGCGAATTGCTGGCGGGCAACCTGCCCGGTTTCCTGCGGCAACTGACACCGGTGACGGTGGCGGGCCGCTTGCCCGATGGCCGCCGCGCCGAGGTGACGATCTGCGTGACGCCCGATTACCTTGCGCTTGGCAGCGACGCGGATTTCCTGCGCGTGCCGATGGGCCTGCCCGCGGCGGCGCGTGTGGCGGACCGCTTCGGTTTCCTGCTGCCGACGACGCGGATGGTCGATGCGATCCACGCCCAGGCCGGGCGGCGGCTGGCGCCGCAGCCGATGACACCGGGGGCCGAGATGACCTCGACCCGCTATTTCTGGCAGCATCACCGCACGGTTCAGGGCCAGACCGGCGGCGGGGCGGGGGTGCTGACGGCGGGGCAGAAAAAGGATCTGGTGCTGACCAACCGCCTGCGCGAGATGCCCGGCCGGGTCGCGATCTATGGCTGGCACCGCCCCGATGGCCAGCCGATCCAGCCGCTCTCGATGGTGCATGGCGCACGCTATGCCGATTACAGCCATGGCGTGCGGCTGGTCAGCCAGACGGCCTTTGTGAATGGCCGCCCGGCGGTTCTGGCCGCGCTGCTGGCCGATCTGGCCTATGCCGCGATCCTGACCGGCGAAGGCCCGATCGTGGCGCCCGAGCGGCTGATGGCCTCGCTTTACCGCTAGCAAGGGGCCGGTATGGCCCCCCGCGATGGATGGCCGCGGCGACGGGCTCAGCCCGGCATGAACACCACCGTCTTGTGCCCGTTCGCCAGAACGCGGCGTTGCAGATGCAGCCGCACCGCGCGCGCCAGAACGCGGCTTTCGATGTCGCGGCCCACGGCCACGTAATCCTCGGCGGACAGCGCGTGGTTCACCCGCTCGGTCTCCTGCTCGATGATCGGACCTTCGTCCAGATCGGCGGTGACGTAATGCGCCGTCGCGCCGATCAGCTTGACGCCGCGCTCATGCGCCTGGTGATAGGGCTTCGCGCCCTTGAACGAGGGCAGGAAGGAATGGTGGATGTTGATGACCCGGCCCGCCAGCGCGCGGGACAGATCGTCGGACAGCACCTGCATGTAGCGCGCCAGCACCACCAGTTCGGCGCCGGTTTCTGCGACCAGTGCCAGAACGCGCGCTTCCTGTTCGGCCTTGTTGGCCTTGCTGACCGGCCAGCAATGATAGGGGATGCCATGCGCCTCGGCGGTGGGGCGGCTGTCCTCGTGGTTCGAGACGATGGCCGCCACCTCGGCCTCCATCCAGCCCACGCGGATCTGGTACAGAAGGTGCAGCAGCGCGTGGTCGAATTTCGACACCATCAGGATGATCCTGGGCCGCCGGTCGGCATCGACCAGATCGGCCTGCATCCCGTAGCCCGCAAGGACCGGGGCCAGCCGGGTGCGGAGCGCGTCGGGCTCGGCCGGGGTTTCGGTCTCGAAGGCGATGCGCATGAAGAAGCGGTTGCTTTCGGGGTCGCGGAACTGGTCGCTGTCCTGGATGTTGCCGCCAAGCGCGGTCAGCGCGTTGGCGACGGCGGCGACGATGCCGCGCTGGTCGTCGCAGGTGAGCGTCAGGATAAACCGGGTAGAGGGCATCGCGGGCCTTTTCGTTTCATGCGGGAGGGCAGGCGCCCGGGACCGGGCGCGGCCGGTCTGGGCCAGACGGCGGGCGAGTGCAAGCGCCTTGCCGTCGCGCCGCCCTTGCGGCGGGCGCGACACAGGGCTAAACGCGGGGGCGGATTTTCCCCGGAACGAAAGGCGGCCCCATGTCCATCGACATCGACACCGCGCGGCGCGTGGCGCATCTGGCCCGGATCGCCGTGGCCGAGGATGACCTGCCCGCGCTTGCGCAGCAATTGTCGGGCATCCTGACCTTCATGGAGCAGTTGAACGAGGTCGACGTGACGGGCGTCGAGCCGATGACCTCGGTCACGCCGATGCGGCTGAAGCGGCGGGCGGATGTGGTGACGGACGGGGGCTATGCGGCACAGATCCTGTCGAACGCGCCCGATGCGCGCGAGGGGTTCTTTGCGGTTCCCAAGGTGGTGGAGTAACGGGCGATGAGCGAGCTGAGCAAGCTGACCCTGGCCGAGGCGCGCGACGCGCTCAGGAAGGGCGAGACGACATCGCTGGCGCTGACCGAGGCCTGCCTGTCCGAGATCGAGGGGGCCGCACGGCTGAACGCCTTTGTCCATGTCACCCCCGAACTCGCGCTGGATCAGGCGCGTGCCGCCGATGCCCGGATCGCGGCGGGCGATGCGCCCGCGATGTGCGGGATGCCGCTGGGGATCAAGGATCTGTTCTGTACCAGGGGCGTGCCCTCTCAGGCGGCGTCGCACATACTGAACGGGTTCCGGCCGGAATATGAATCGACCGTCACGCAGAAGCTGTGGGATGCGGGCGCGGTGATGCTGGGCAAGCTGAACATGGACGAGTTCGCCATGGGCAGCTCGAACGAGACCAGCACCTATGGCAATGCGGTCAACCCGTGGAAGGTCGATGACCGCGACCTGACGCCGGGGGGCTCGTCGGGCGGGTCTGCCGCCGCTGTTGCGGCCGATCTGTGTCTGGCGGCGACCGGCACCGATACCGGCGGCTCGATCCGCCAGCCCGCGGCCTTTACCGGCATCGTGGGGATCAAGCCGACCTATGGGCGCGTCTCGCGCTGGGGGATCGTGGCCTTTGCGTCCTCGCTGGATCAGGCCGGGCCGATGACCCGTACCGTGCGCGATGCGGCGATCATGCTGGGTGCGATGGCGGGGCATGATCCGAAGGATTCGACCAGCGCCGACATTCCCGTGCCCGATTTCGAGGCGATGCTGACCGGGGATATCCGCGGCAAGACGATCGGGATCCCGCGCGAATACCGCATGGACGGGATGCCCGCCGAGATCGAGGCGCTGTGGACCCGCGGCGCCGAAATGCTGCGGGACGCGGGCGCGAAGATCGTCGATATCAGCCTGCCGCATACGAAATACGCGCTGCCCGCCTATTATGTGATCGCGCCCGCCGAGGCGTCCTCGAACCTCGCGCGCTATGACGGGGTGCGCTATGGCCACCGCGCCAGGCTCGCCGAAGGCGACGGCATCGTACAGATGTACGAAAAGACCCGCGCCGAGGGCTTCGGCAAGGAAGTGCAGCGCCGGGTTATGATCGGGACTTATGTCCTGTCGGCGGGCTTCTACGACGCCTATTACAACCGTGCGCGCAAGGTCCGTGCCCTCATCAAGCGCGATTTCGACGAGGTGTTCGCGCAAGGGGTCGATGCGATCCTGACGCCCGCGACGCCGTCCGCCGCCTTCGGGCTGGGCGAGATGCAGGATGCCGATCCGGTCGAGATGTATCTCAACGACGTGTTCACGGTAACGGTGAACCTCGCTGGTCTGCCGGGCATCGCGGTGCCTGCGGGGCTGGATGCGCAGGGGCTGCCGCTTGGCCTGCAACTGATCGGCCGGCCCTGGGAAGAGGGCGATCTGCTGAACACTGCACAAGTGCTTGAGGATGCCGCGGGCTTTGTTTCCAGACCCGCGAAATGGTGGTAAGAGCGCGATCCGACAAGGAGCGGCAGAGCAGGATGAACAAGATGCGCGTTGGTGTTTCGGCTCTCGCCCTGCTGGCGTTGGCCGCCTGTGCCCCGCAGGTGCCCGATTCCGCCGCCGGGGTGGGGTTCGGCAGCTATCAGGACTACAGCCTTGACCGCGAACGCGCGCTGCGCGGCGACAGCGTTGCCTCTGCGCCCGCCTCGGACAGTGCCGCGATTGCTGCCCAGGCGCTGGCGACCCTGCGCCCCGACGAGGCCGGGGCCGCGCCGGTCATCACGCCTGCGCCGGGCGATCCGCTGCCCCGCAGCAACAATCCCAGCCTGTCCGACGAGCAGAACTTCGCCGCCGTCGCCGCCCGCGAGTCGATCGAAAGCGACCGCGAACGGTTGCAGCAGCAGCGCCAGCAATATGCCGTGGTCGCGCCCGAGCCGGTGCCCGAACGGCCCTCGGCTGCGGGGGTGAACATCGCCCAATATGCGCTGAGCACCACGAACCGGGTGGGCGAGCCGATCCATCGCCGTCTGGGCCGCGTCAGCCATGAACGCTATCTGAGCAATTGCGCCAGATATGGGTCGGCCGATCTGGCGCAAGAGGCGTTCCTGGCCGCAGGCGGACCCGAACGCGACCGGCTGGGGCTGGACCCCGATGGCGACGGCTTTGCCTGCTTCTGGGATCCGGCGCCGTTCCGGGCCGCCGTGCGGCGCTAGGGCGTGACGCCGCTCTGGCGGCCCTCGCCGAATTTCGGGCAGCGGCGCGATGCGGCCCGGCCCGACCTGATCGTTCTGCATTACACCGCGATGCCGCTGGCCGGAGCGTTGGACCGGCTTTGCGATCCGGCCGCCGAGGTTTCGGCGCATTACCTGATCGCGCGCGACGGGCAGTTGTTCCAACTGGTCGACGAGGACGCACGGGCCTGGCATGCCGGGGCGGGGCGCTGGGGGGCGGTCGGCGATGTCAATTCCCGCTCGATCGGGATCGAACTGGACAATCGCGGCGACGAGCCCTTTGCCGCGCCGCTGATGGCCACGCTGGAACGCCTGCTTGACCGGGTGATGTCCCGCCGGGCCGTGCCGCCCGAACGGGTGATCGGCCATTCCGACATGGCGCCGGGGCGCAAATGCGATCCGGGGCGGCGGTTCGACTGGCAGCGTCTGGCCCGCGCGGGGCTGTCGGTCTGGCCCGAAACCGCGACGGCCGCGCCGGATGCGGCGGCGTTCAGGGCGGCCGCCGGGCGGTTCGGCTATGGCACGGACTGGCCCATGGACGCGGTGCTGGACGCCTTTCGCCAGCGATTTCGCCCTTGGGCCACCGGCCCGCTGGACCCGGCCGATATGGGCGCGATGCTGGATCTGGCACGCCGCTTTCCCGTTGACCGGGGCGGCGAGGCTTTCTAACTACACAGGGCGCGGATGGCTGGATGGCCGCGGCCCCGGTTCGGGGACGAGGAAAGTCCGGACTCCACGAAGCGACGGTGCCGGGTAACGCCCGGCGGGGGCAACCCCAGGGAAAGCGCCACAGAGAACGAGACCGCCTCCGGGCTTGCCCGGCGGCAAGGGTGAAACGGTGGGGTAAGAGCCCACCGCGGGACTGGCAACAGGACCGGCACGGCAAGCCCCACCGGGAGCAATGCCAAATAGGGACCCCGCGTCGCATCTGCGGCAGGGCGGCTTCGGCCCAGGGGTCCGGGTTGGCAGCTGAAGCGGCGCGGTAACGCGGCGCGTAGAGGAATGGTCATCCAGCCCCGGATTCCGGTCCGGGGCGGACAGAATCCGGCTTACAGGCCGTCCGCGCATCCTCGATCGTCGTCGAATCGTCGTTAACGCATGCGAAAGCCGCTAGGCTGCCCGCATGCGCGAGGTCGCGCCGGTTTCGTCGAGGAGAATTGTCGCATGAGCTTTGTCAGGACCATGGCCACGCTGGCCGCCGGCTTTGCCGCCGCCAAGGGGGTCGAGCAATACAAGAAGATGGGCGGCATGGCCGGTCTTCAGGAAAAGATGAAGTCGAACGAGCAGGTCGCGCAGATGACCGCCCAGCTTGACACGATGCTGGGCAAGATGGGCATGCCGGGAGGGGCGGCGAAGCTTCAGGAGATGATGACCGGCATGGGCCGCAGCGCCGACCGCGCGGGCGAGGCGGCGACCGCCGGGGTGGCCGGGCTGATGGCGGCGCTGGGCAGCGCGGCGGCGGCGGGCACCGCACAGGCCAGCCAGATGATCGACGCGCTGACCGGCAATTCGGTGGCGACAAGCTCGATGGAGGAGAATGCCAAGCTGATGATCCGCGCGATGATCCAGTCGGCCAAGGCCGATGGCCAGATCGACGACGAGGAGCGCGCCAAGATCATGGAGGCGCTGGGCGACGCGACCGACGAGGAACGCGCCTTTGTCGAGGCTGAGATGGCCGCCCCGGTCGATCCGGTGGCGCTGGCCAACGACACCTCGGAGGCGATGCGCGCCCAGGTCTATGCCTCGGCCGCCAGCATGGGCCGCATCGACAGTCCCGCCGAAGAAGCCTATCTGGCCACGCTCGCCTCGGCGCTGGGGCTGGATGACGCGAAGGTGGCGCAGATCCGCAAGATGATGGGGCTGTCGGCCTGATCCGACCTGCGGCCTCGATGCGCGACATCGGGGCCGTTGGGGCAGGGCGGTCCTGCCGCTAGTCTGGCCCGCAGGGGTCTTGCCCCGGGCGCATCGGACAGCGGGATGGAGAGAGCATGAGTTTTGTCAGGACGATGGCGACCCTTGTCGTCGGCTATGCCGCGGCCAGGGGCATGGACGCGTTCCAGAAGACCGGCGGCGGCGCGGGGCTGGCGCGCACGATGCAATCCACCGCCTCGCAGGCCGGAATCGCCAGCCAGGTCGGTGCGCTTCTGGAACGGATGCAGGTGCCGGGCGGCGCGTCCGGGCTGGAGCGGACCTTGGGCTGGATGGGCGCACGGGCGCGTGGCGCGGGCGACAGCGCGGTGATGGGTGTGGCCGGTCTGATGTCGGCGCTCTGGGCGGCTACCTGGGCCGGTTCGGGCGATGCGCGCGACCTCAGCGCCGCGATGGGCAGCGGCACGCCGCCCGGCGCCACGCTGGAACGCCAGGCGCGGCTGATGATCCGGGCGATGGTGCAGGCCGCCCTGGCCGATGGCCAGATCGACGCGGCCGAACGGGCGCGGCTGTTCGACCTGCTGGGCGACCAGAGCGAGGAGGAACGCGCATATGTCGAGGCCGAGATGGCCCGGCCCGTCGATATCGACGCGCTGGCCGCCGAGACCGGCAGCTATCAGCGCACGGCGGTCTATGCCGCCTCGGTGCTGATGGTTGATGTGACCGACCCTGCCGGGATCGCCTATCTCGACCGGCTCTCGGCCGCGCTGCATCTGGGCATCGCCGCGCGCACCCGGATCCACCAGGCGATGCGGCTGCCGCAGGTGCTGGGCTGAGCGTGCCGAACCCGCTTGACTCGCGGGTGGGGATCGCTAAAAGGCGGACTTCATGGAATTTGGTGGGGCGGCGGCGATCCTCCCCGCGAGACGGAGATGAGACATGGCGAAGCCGACGACCATCAAGATCCGCCTGAACTCGACCGCGGACACCGGGCATTTCTACGTGACCAAGAAGAACGCCCGCACCATGACCGAGAAGATGGTGATCAAGAAATATGACCCGGTCGTGCGCAAGCACGTCGAGTACAAGGAAGGCAAGATCAAGTAGATCCCGCCTTTCGCGACCGGAACTAGGACCGCGCCCCTGGCGCGGTCCTTGTCGTTTCGGCGCATGCCTTCCGACCCCCTTGCGGCGGGCTCCCCGCCCCGCCGCGTCAGGAAGCGGTTTCGCCGATCCCGCACAAGGGGGGGCGTCGATTCGGAGCTTTTGCGCCGCACGACCCGGACAGCCGCATTTCTGCCGCCCCGCCTGCGTCTTCTTCTTGGCTGAAACACCCTCGGGGGTGAATTGGCCGTCAGGCCAAGAGGGGGCGGAACGCCCCCTTCAGTCCCGCCGTCGCCGCCGTCCGCCCGCTACGGGATTGAACGCCGGTTCGGGCAGCTGCACCACGCGTGCCAGTTCGGGGAACGGATCGGTGGCATGGGGCAGGGCATTGGCGGCCACGAAATGCTCCTGAAAGCGGGGCTCGACCGCGGTCTCGACCTTTTCGATCCGGCGCACATTGGCCTCGATCAGCCGCCGCGCGGCGCGCGAACACAGCGCGATCCGCGCCCCCGTCCCGGCCGCGTTCCCGGTCGAGCGCACCTTGTCGAGCGGCACATCGGGGATCATGCCCAGCACCATCGCATGCAGCGGGCTGACATGGGCGCCGAAGGCCCCGGCCAGCACCACACGATCCACGCGATCAACCCCGATCCGGTCCATCAACAGCCGGGCGCCCGCGTAAAGCGCGGATTTCGCAAGCTGAATCGCCCGCACATCGGTCTGCGTGACCGTGATCAGCGGCCCGCCCGCCGCGCGCCCGTCATGCAGCACATAGGCCTGCGTCCGCCCCTCGGGGACGATCCGCGCGCATCCCGTCGCCTCGGCCGAGCCGATCAGCCCCGAGCCGTCCAGCAGCCCCGCCATCCGCATCTCGGCCACCGCCTCGATGATGCCGGAACCGCAGATGCCGGTCACACCGGTCGCGGCGGTGGCCTCGGCAAATCCCGGTTCGTCCGACCACAGATCGCAGCCGATCACGCGAAAGCGCGGTTCGCCGGTCGCGGGCTTGATGCGCACGCGCTCGATCGCGCCGGGTGCGGCGCGCTGGCCCGAACTGATCTCGGCCCCCTCGAAGGCCGGGCCGGTGGGCGAGGAGCAGGCCAGCACCCTTGCGCGATTGCCCAGGATGATCTCGGCATTCGTGCCGACATCGACGATCAGCACCAGATCGTCGGATTGCTCGGGCGCCTCGGCCAGCGCGACGGCCGCCGCATCCGCGCCCACATGGCCCGCGATCAGCGGCAGCACATAGGCGCGCGCGGCGGGGTTGATCGAGACCAGCCCCAGATCGGCCGCGGCGATGTCCAGCGCGTCCGAGCTTGCCAGCGCAAAGGGGGCCTGGCCCAGTTCGACCGGGTCGATGCCCAGCGCAAGATGGTGCATCACCGGGTTGCAGACCAGCGTGGCCTCGACGATGCTGCGGGGATCGACGCCTGCCTCGGCTGCCAGGCCGCGGGCCAGATCGTCCAGCGCGACACGCACCGCGGCATTCATCGCGGCCGCGCCGCCGGGGTTCAGCATCGCATGGGACACCCGGCTCATCAGATCCTCGCCAAAGCGGATCTGGGGGTTCATCGCGCCCGCCGAGGTGCGCACCGCGCCGGTTGTCAGATCGGTCAGATGCGCCGCGATGGTGGTCGAGCCAAGGTCGATCGCCAGCCCGAAAAGCGGCCCTTCGAAGAATCCGGGCCAGAGGTCGAGGATCAGGGGGGCTGCATTGTCGCGGTCGCGGTGCAGCGCGACGGTGACCTGCCAGCCGCCCTTGCGCAGCGCCGCTTGCAGCCGGGCCAGCACCGGCAGCGGCAGGCGGGCAGGCGGCAGGCCCCATTGCGCGGCAAGCGCGTCATTCAGCCGTTCCAGATCGCCCGAGGGCGCGTGCAGGTCGGGTTCGGCCACCTCGACCAGCAGAAGCCGCGTGGCCGGGTCCATCTCGACCGCGCGGGCCTCGGCGGCCTTGCGCACGACCTGGCGGTGAAGCTGGCTTTCGGGCGGCACGTCGATCACGATATCGCCCATGATCCGCGCCTGACAGCCCAGCCGCCGACCCGGTGCCAGACCGCGCTTTTCGTCATAGCGCGTTTCGACCGCGTTGACCGGCGACAGCGCGTCCGGCGCGACGGTGACGCCGTGCTTGGGAAAGGCGCCGTAAAGGGGGGCGCATTGGCATTTCGAGCAGATGCCGCGCCCGCCGCAGACCGAGTCGAGATCGACGCCCAGCGCACGGGCGGCGTCCAGTACGGTGGTTCCGGCGGGCACGCGACCGCGTTTGCCCGAGGGGGTGAAGATCGCCAGCGCTTCGCGGTCGTCCATTCGCCCCCCTTGCGGTTTCCTATCGGCCGATGCGCTGGAACTCGGCGCGTACATCGTCGGGCCCGGCGCCGGTCCAGCCCGCAAGAACGCGCGTCAGGTGATCGGTGATGCGCACCTTCTGGGTCTGGCCCTGAAGGTCGGCCTGAAGCGCCTGTTGCCCGGTATAGGCCACCAGATCGGCTTTGATCGGTTCGGGACCGGCAAGCACCTGCCCGGTCCGGGCATCGCTGACCTGCGCAACGAACGAGATGTTGTGAACCCCCGACCGGCTCAGCCGCTTGCGGGCAATGTCCGACAGTGCATGAAACTGGGTGACATTGATCGTCAGCCGCACCGGGCGCGGCCCGCGCAGGTTCGATGTGCCCCGCCGGGCGGCGGTGTCGAAGATCGCGGCGACCTGGGCGCGGCGGTCGCCCGGGGGATCGCCGCGCCAGACGATATCGGCCTCGGGCTGGTAGACATTGGCCTCGGACACGGTCAGGCTGTCGGGCACGCGGATATCGAATTGCGTCACCCGCCAGCCGCGCGAGACCGCGGGCGAGATCGCATCGCTGTAATCGGTCGTCCATGTCCCGGCGCAGCCGGACAGAAGGCCGGTCACAAGCCCTCCCATGAAAACGCGCCTGGTGAAGATCATTGCCGTCATTCCTTCGATTGCCTGCGGGCGCAGCCCCGCCGGGGTGCGCCTCTGCCCCGATGCTATGCCCGCGAAAGACGAATGCTGGCTTAACGGGGCAGGGCCGGGGGCTCAGCCCCTCCGGCGGCGGCGCCCGCCACGGCCTGCGCCCGCCTCGGCGGCGGCTTGCGAGGCTTCGGCAAAGGGCATTCCCTCGGCGACCTGATCCAGCACGCGGGAAAAGCGGATCCATTCGCCACCATTCGCATCGTGGTTCATCAGGAAATTCGCGGCGCGCACCGCTTCCATCTCGACCGGCCGCACCGGGTTCATGATCGCGGATGTCATGCCCGCCCCGATTGCCATGGGCAGGAAGGCGGCGTTGATCCCGTGCCGGTGCGGCAGCCCGAACGAGATGTTCGAGGCGCCGCAGGTCGTGTTCACGCCCAGTTCGTCGCGCAACCGGCGCACCAGCGCAAAGACCTGCTGGCCAGCCGATGCCATCGCGCCCACCGGCATCACCAGCGGATCGACCACGATATCGCAGGCCGGGATGCCGAAATCGGCGGCGCGCTGGACGATCTTCCTTGCCACGGCAAAGCGCACGTCCGGATCCTCGGAAATGCCGGTATCGTCGTTCGAGATCGCCACCACGGGGACGTTGTATTTCCTGACCAGCGGCAGCACGCGCTCCAGCCGCTCCTCTTCGCCGGTGACCGAATTGAGCAGGGGCCGCCCCTCGGCTGCGGCAAGGCCGGCCTCCAGCGCGCCGGGCACCGAACTGTCTATGCAGAGCGGCACATCGACCAGCCCCTGCACCAGTTCGACCATGCGGCGCATCAGCGGCGGTTCGGTCTGGTTCGGATCGGGGTTCGAGTTGTAGACGACGCCCGCATTCACATCGAGCACCATCGCCCCGCAGGCGACCTGTTCCAGCGCGTCGCGCTCGACGGTCGAGAAATCGCCCGCCTCAAGTTCGGCGGCCAGCTTCTTGCGGCCGGTGGGGTTGATACGCTCGCCGATCACGCAGAACGGCTCGTCGAAGCCGATGACGACGGTGCGGGATTTCGACTCGAGGACGGTGCGGGTCATGGGGGCCTCAGTTTTCGGGCGTGGGGGCAAGGCCGCGCTCGGCAAGCCAGGCGGCATTGGTCGCGATCCCGCCCAGCGGGAAGAAATGAACCCCCGCGATGGGGAAATCGCCGGGGCGACGGGCGGCGGCGGCGGCCAGATCGGCCAGCAACTCGTCAGGGGTGAAGGGCAGAACCAGCTTCGAGACATCGCGGGCACGCCGCTGCAATACCTTGAGCGAGGGGCCGACGCCGCAGGAAACGGCGAATTTCACCAGCGTTTGCAGCTTGGCAGGCCCGGCCACGCCCAGATGGATCGGCAACCCGATACCTTCGGCGCGCAGCCGGTCGGCCCAGGCGATCACCGGCGCGGCCTCGAACGCGAATTGCGTCACGATGCTCATGGCCGCATCGGTGCGTTCGGAAAACGCCTGTTTCCAGGCCAGCGCCTCGGCCACCAGCCGGTCGGACCCGTCGGGGTCGATATCGCGCGAGCCCTCGGGATGGCCTGCCACATGCAGCCGGGTGAACCCCGCGCGGTCGAAGAGCCCGGTTTCAAGTAGCTGCATCGAGGAATGGAACGCGCCCGCGGGGCTGGCCCGGCCGCCCGCAAGCACCAGCGCCGCGCGCACGCCTGCCTCGCCGCTATAGCGTGCGATCCAGTCTTCCAGCGTGGCGCGGTCGGGGATCGAGCGGGCGGGGATATGCGGCATCGGGGCGAAGCCCTCGGCGCGCAGCCGCGCGGCGGTGGCCACCATGTCGTCGATCGGGGTGCCGTCGAGATGGGCGATATAGACCCGCGTGCCCTGCGGCAGCAGGCTGCGGAAATCCGCGACCTGCGCCGCGGTGCGCGGCATCACCTCGATCGAGTAACCATGCAGCAGGGCCGCCAGCGGGCCGCTTGCCTGCCGCGCCGTCTCGCGCCTGCCGAATTGAAGAAGTCCCATTGCCGCCTCCCAGAGCCTGTTCACGCCTGTTCCCAACCGGCCGCCGCGACCAGCGCGGACAGCCGCGCGGCGTCATAACTCGTCTCGATCCGCGCCGCCTCGGCCTCGGCCAGCGCCGCGGGGTCGCCCTCGCGCAGGACCGGACCCGCGCGCCGCCATTCGGCCAGATAGCCGTCGATGTCGCGCGCGCCGATGGCCATGGCGCAGCGGTCGATGGCCTGTTCGAAGCGCTGGGGCAGGATGCGCTTTTCCGCGGTGCGGCCCTTGCCCACGATCACCTGGGCCGGGATGTCGCGCCAGTAGAGGATGGTGATCTCCGGCATCCGATTCCCTTTCCTGCCTCACCCGCTTGTAATCCGGCGAATTGCCGCGGCGGCGGCGGTTTTCGACATGATGGATCCGGCTTGCGACCTGCGCCCGGTTGCGCGCCGCGAAACAATCGCCCGCCGCAGCGCACATCGCTCGCGCCATGGCGGCGGATTAACCGGAATGCCCGGGAATCTTGGCCAATCGGGGGCAATTGCGGCACATCCGGGGCATCGCGATGGCTGTGGGGGCGCGTCGCGTGGGCCTGTATGCCGGTGGGGCGGGCCGGGTCCGGGGTCCGCCGGTCTCGCATGTGGGGATGCGAGACCGGCCAGCGAGGGTGTGAGGGATGCGCAAGGGAACCAAGGCGACAGCGGCGGCGGCCCTGCTTTTTCTGGCGGCAGGGGCGATGTTCTCGACTCCGTGGTCGCGGGGCGATGCGGCCGTGACCCCGCCGCATGCCGATCCGGCACCCGGGCTTGCAGTGGCGCAACTCGTCCCGCGGCTGTACCTGACGGCCTTTGTCCAGCCTGCGCGCCAGATCTGCCTGCGTCCGCAAGGCGGGCTTTGCCTGCCGATCTGGGGCGGGCAATGCTTCGCCGCGATCGCGGGACCGGTTGCGCAGGACGGTCCGGGCTGCGTGCCGGGCGCGGCGGATTTTGCCCTGTCGCTGCCGGGCAGGGCGCCCGGCCCCGCCGATCCGGCGGACAGGCTGGCGGGCGGTTTCGGCCCCTTCGGCGGATCGGCTGGCCTGCCCTGGCAGCCCGGATCCGGCCCCGGAAGCGAACCCGCCGGGCACATGTCCGGCCTGCCCATGGCCGCGGGCCTGCCCGGGCGCGATCCCTGGGGGGCTGCGGCACCCGGCCCCTTGGGGAGTGTGCGGCCCGTGACCTTGCCCGTGACGGGGGAACCGGGTGCAGAGCCGGGTGCGGGCGGTCCGTCGGTCGTGCCGCTGCCGCCAAGCCTTGTTCTGGTGCTGGCCGGACTTGGCGCGCTGGGGCTTGTCGGGCGGCGCCGCCGCTGAAGTCATTGCGCGCGCGCGGTGGTCCAGCTACCCTGAAACCAACTCGATCTGGAGGGCGATCCGATGACGCCCAGGCGTCCGAAAGGTGCGGGCGCGTTCCCCAAGGCGGTGGCGACCCCCGCGCCTGCTCCGCCGGATCCGGCCTCGCTGTATGCGGCGCTGGATCTCGGCACCAACAGTTGCCGCATGCTGGTGGCCCAACCCAAGGGCAGCCAGTTCCATGTGGTCGACAGCTTTTCGAAATCGGTGCAGCTGGGCACCGGTCTGGAATCGTCCGGCCGTCTGAACCGGGCGTCCATGGCGCGCACTGTGCAGGCGCTGCGCATCTGCAAGGGCAAGCTGGAAAAGCACCAGGTCGCGCGGATGCGGCTGGTCGCGACCGAGGCCTGCCGCAGGGCAAGCAATGCGCGCGAGTTCATCGCCTATGTCCGGCGCGAAACCGGACTGGACCTGGAGATCATCAAGCCCGAGGAGGAGGCGCGGCTGGCCGTCGTGTCCTGCGCGCCGCTGGTCTCGACCCGGACCGAACAATTGCTGGTGGTCGATATCGGCGGGGGCTCGACCGAACTGGTCTGGATCGACCTGTCGGCGGTGCCGCGCCATGACCGGCCGCGGGCGATCATGCGGCTGCATGGCGGGTTCCACCCGGCCGACAGCCCGTTTCCGGCCGCGCGCGTGGTGGACTGGATCTCGGTGCCGCTGGGCGTCGCGACGCTGAAGGAACAGTTCGACGATGTCGAGGACGACCACGCGCGCTTCGCGCTGATGAGCTGGTTCTTCGAGGAAAACCTCGCCGATTTCTCGCCCTATGCCGCCGAGCAGGCAAAGGAGGGGTTCCAGATCATCGGCACCAGCGGAACGGTGACAACCGTGGCCGCCAGCCATCTGGGGCTGAAGCGCTATGACCGGACCAAGGTCGACGGGCTGCGCATGACCTCGGCTCAGATCGACCAGGTGATCCGGACCTATCTGTATCTTGGCCCCGAGGGGCGGCGCAACGATCCCAGGATCGGGCGCGACCGGCATGCGCTGATCATGTCGGGCGCGGCGATCCTTCAGGCGCTGATGCGGATCTGGCCGACCGACCGGCTGTCGGTGGCCGACCGGGGCTTGCGCGAGGGGTTGTTATACGCGCAGATGTCGGCCGATGGCGTGCTGGAGGATGGCCCGTTCTGAGGCGCGCTGCCCGCAGCGCGGTCGGGGCGGCTGGCGTCGCAATCGGGTATTTGAACCAAGAAGAAGACAGGGGGCGCGCGGGCGGCGGGCATGGCAGAGAAACGAGGGTCCAGCGGGCGCGGGCAGCGCGATCTGAAGGTGCGGGTGAAGTCGGCCAAGGGGCGGCGGCTGTCCTCGACGTTGTGGCTCGAGCGGCAGTTGAACGATCCCTATGTCCGGCGCGCCAAGGCCGAGGGCTATCGCGGGCGCGCGGCGTTCAAGATCATCGAACTGGATGACAGGTTCCGCTTCCTGGTGCCGGGGGCGCGGGTGGTCGATCTGGGCTGTGCGCCCGGCGGCTGGTGCCAGGTGGCGGTCAAGCGGGTGAATGCGCTGGGCGAGAAATCGGGCAAACCGGTCGGCCGCGTGCTGGGGGTCGACCTTCAGGAGGTGGAGCCGGTACCGGGCGCCGAGATCCACCAACTGGATTTCCTTGAAGATGGCGCCGACGACAAGGTGAAGGCGTGGCTTGGCGGCAAGGCCGATGTGGTGATGAGCGACATGGCCGCGGCAAGTTCGGGCCACCAGCAGACCGATCACCTGCGGATCGTGGCGCTGTGCGAGGCGGCGGCGGCCTTTGCCTTCGACGTGCTGGAGCAGGGCGGTACCTTTGTTGCCAAGGTACTGGCGGGCGGGGCTGAGGGCGAGTTGCAGAAGGTGCTGAAGCAGCGCTTTGCCAAGGTCGCCAATGTCAAGCCGCCCGCCAGCCGGTCGGACAGTTCCGAGAAATTCGTGGTGGCGACGGGGTTCAGGGGCTGAGCGGGCGCCGCGGCTTGCCACGCCCCGGGACCGGATCAGTCCAGCAGCGAACAGATGCGCCGCACGGCAAGGGCATAGCCCTCGACCCCGCAGCCCGCGATCACCCCGTCGGCCCGCAGCGAGACATAGGAGTGGTGGCGAAAGCTTTCGCGCTTGTGGATGTTCGAGATGTGAACCTCGATCACCGGCCCGTCAAAGGTATTCAGCGCGTCGAGAATCGCGATCGAGCTATGGCTGTAGGCGGCGGGGTTGATGACGATGGCGGCGGCGTCCTGGCGTGCCGCCTGGATGGTCTCGACGATCTCGCCCTCGTGGTTGGACTGGAACAGCCGTACGGCATGGCCCCGTTCGGCCGCAACCGCGGCGCAGGCCGTCTCGACATCGGCCAGCGTGTCATGGCCATAGATCTCGGGCTGGCGATGGCCCAGAAGGTTCAGGTTCGGCCCGTTCAGGATGTAGATCGTCTTGCCCATCGGAATCTCCTTGGGCCGCATCCTTTCACGCGGAAGGGCCGAGTGACAGCCCCAAAACGCGCACCCCACCCGCAGCCCCAAGCCGCGAATTGACAGCGCCGCGGGGCGGGTTAGGCTTGGCCCATCGTCGGCGCAAGACCGGTGCAGCCAGGGGAGAGAGACGGGATGTGCGATATCTGCGTGATGAATGCGGTCAAGGACCGGATGCTGTCGCGGCGCGGCTTTTTCCGGGCGGCGGCGGGGGCCGGTGTGGCCGTCGCGGGTGTAAGTGCCTCGGCGCCTGCGGCGCTGGCGCAGGGCCATTCCGCGGTCACCGACATGACGCATGAACTGCACGAGGGCTTCGCCACATATTTCGGCGAGCAGCAGTTCTTTCCCGAGCAGAAATTCACCTTTGCCGAACACGGCT
Organism: Rhodovulum strictum; assembly: GCF_009649175.1. Taxonomy (GTDB): domain Bacteria; phylum Pseudomonadota; class Alphaproteobacteria; order Rhodobacterales; family Rhodobacteraceae; genus Rhodovulum; species Rhodovulum strictum. The sequence goes on from NZ_WJPO01000003.1 coordinate 146,688, forward strand.
TCAACCTGTCGGAATTCCGGGTGAACGAGCACACCGGCACCCATATCGACGCGCCGCTGCATTTCTCGGCCGATGGTGCGGCGGTGAACGAGATCGCGGTGGGCAGCCTGGTGGCACCCCTTTGCGTGATCGACATCGCGGCGCGTGCGGCCGGGGATGCCGATGCCCAGGTCACGCCGGACGACATCCGCGCATGGATCGCCGCGCATGGCGAGATCCCCGACAATGCCTGCGTGGCGATGTATTCGGGCTGGGCCGCCCATGTCGACGGGCCGAAATTCCGCAATGCCGATGCCGAGGGCAAGCAGCATTACCCCGGCTTCCATGTCGAGGCCGCGCAGATGTTGCTGGAGGAAACCCGCGCAGGCTCTATCGGGGTTGACACGCTGTCGCTGGATCATGGGATGTCGGCGGATTTCGCCACGCATTACGCCTGGTTGCCCGCGGGCCGCTTCGGCATCGAATGCCTGGCCAATCTGGACAAGGTGCCTGCCGCGGGGGCGACGCTGGTGATCGGCGCGCCCAAGCATCGCGGCGGCTCGGGCGGGCCTGCGCGCATCTTTGCGCTGGTCTGATCCGGCACAGTATCCGCAACGAAGGAGGGCCCATGGCCACGGTCAGGATATGGAGCGACGCCGAGGCCGAGGCGGATGCGCGCGTCAAGGCGGTGTTCGACGACATCCGCGCCACCCGCAAGACCGATTTCGTGAACAATGTCTGGCGGGCGCTGGCGAACCAGCCCGCCGTTCTGGAATCGACATGGGCGCAGGTGAAACAGGTGATGACGCGGCCCGGCGCGCTTGACCCGGTCACGCGCGAGATGATCTACATGGCGGTCTCGATCGCCAATGGCTGCGAATATTGCGTGCATTCCCACACCGCCGGGGCGCGCGCCAAGGGTATGAGCGACGAGATGCATGCCGAGTTGCTGGCCATCGTGGGACTTGCCGCGCAGACAAATGCACTGGTGACGGCGCTACAGGTGCCGGTGGATCCCGAGTTCACGGTCTGAGGACCGGGCCAGCCGAGCCTCGCGCGCGCAACCGCCGCCCGACGCGCCGCTGATGCGCCCGGTCAGGGAATGATGCGGGTGTATTTCGTGCCTTCGAGCGAGGCACCGACGATCATGCCCTGCTGGCCGAAGACCAGCGCGATCACCGGGTCGAGCGAGGTCATGGTCGAGGCCGAGACCGCACCCGCGTCGTCGAGGAAGGCGTATTCCAGATCCGCACCCGCCGACCAGCCCGCGCCCGAGCGGAAGGTCCGCAACGCATCGGGCGTCATGAAGAACAGCGCATGGGCATATTGCTGGGCGCCGACCTGCAAGCCGAAGCTGGCCTTGGTGGCCGAATAGTAATCCACCGTGACGTTGTTGATCCTCAGCGCGCCGCGGCCATAGGCACCGCCAACCCACAATCCCGCCTTGGTGATCAGCGGCATCCACAGCACGCCATGCGACTTGGCCTCAAGCTCCTGCGTGCCGGGATAGCGGGTGAACAGGAAATTCCGCGTGCCGTCCACCCGGTTGTCGAGCGACACGCCCCCCTGGCTGCCCACGCCATTGCCGCAGGCCGCCAGTGCCGTCGTGGCGCCCATCGCGCCGATGAAGCCGCGGCGCGACAGGCGCCCCGTCATCCATTTGCTGTCTTGCATCGCTCTGTGCCTCGTGTTGTGGCCTTGCCGCCCTTTGCCACAAACTATAGAGGCCCCGCCGCGTCCTGTCACCCTTGCAGAATGCGGGGCGGCGAATCCTTGCGCGCCGCCCTGCCTGCCCGTCGTCAGCCCGCGCGCAGCACCCGCGCCGCCTCGGGGGCGAAATAGGTCAGGATCCCGTCGCAGCCCGCGCGCTTGAAGGACAGGAGGCTCTCCATCATCACCTTCTGGCGGTCGAGCCAGCCATTCTGCGCCGCGGCCACCAGCATCGCGTATTCGCCCGAGACCTGATAGGCATAGGTCGGCGCGCCGAAGGCGTCCTTGACCCTGCGGCAGATGTCGAGATAGGGCATCCCCGGCTTCACCATCACCATGTCGGCGCCTTCGGACAGGTCGCGCTCGATCAGGCGCAGCGCCTCGTCGCTGTTGGCCGGGTCCATCTGATAGGTCTTCTTGTCGCCCTTCAGCGCGCCCGAGGCGCCCACCGCGTCGCGGAACGGCCCGTAGAAGGCCGAGGCATATTTCGCCGCATAGGACATGATCGCGACATCGCTGTACCCGGCGCCCTCGAGCGCCTGGCGCATCGCGCCGATGCGTCCGTCCATCATGTCCGAGGGGCCAAGGATGTCGGCCCCCGCCTCGGCCTGGGCCAGCGCCATCCTGACCAGCGCCTCGACGGTTTCGTCGTTGACGATGATGCCGTCGCGCACGATCCCGTCATGGCCGTTGGAATTGTAGGGGTCCAGCGCGACATCGGTCATCACCGCGATCTCGGGTACCGCCGCCTTGATCGCGCGGATCGTGCGGTTCGACAGGTTCTCGGGGTTCCATGCCTCCTCGCAGAGGTCGGTTTTCAGCGACGGGTCGGTATAGGGAAACAGGCAGATCGCCGGGATGCCCAGTTCTGCCGCTTCCTCGGCCGCCTTGACCGCCAGATCGACCGAGCGGCGCATCACCCCCGGCATCGAGGGGATCGGCTCTTCCACGCCCGTTCCGTCGCGCACGAAGATCGGCCAGATCAGGTCGCCCACGCTCAGCGTGGTCTCGCAGGTCAGCGCGCGCAGGGCGGGCGTGCGGCGGGTACGGCGCAGGCGCGTCATCGGGAAGGGGGCGAGGGTGGGGCGCATGGGCTACGGCTCCTTCAACATTGGCTGCGACTGGGTTACACGGATCGGATCGCACCTCAAGAGCGGGAATCGTCACGACACGACCTCCGGCGCGCGAGGCCCCCGGAACGGAGACACTGCCCCCGTGAATTTCACCCAGCAAGTCTTCGAACTGATCAACATGCGGTCCTTCTCGAACCTTTGGTACTGGATCGCGCTTGCCGTTCTGTGGTCGACCTCAAGCCACTGGGTTCTGGGCGTACCCTATGATCTGGTGCAGCGCGCGCGCCGCCAGGGCGGCGAGGCGGCCGAGGATGTGGCCGATCTGGTGCGGATCAATGCCCGGCGCTACCTCTACATCATGCGCGTCTCGGGGCTCTGGATCAGCGCATTCGCGGGTTTTGCGCTGACCATGCTGGCCATGATGGGGTTTCTTTATGGCAACGAGTTTTCGCAGGCGGTGTTCCTGCTTCTTGCCCCGCTGACGCTGGTCGGGTTGTGGACCCTGCGCACCGCGTATTCCTATGAACAGCGCAACCCCAGCGGCGAGCGGCTTTACTGGCTGTTGCGCTGGCACCGGCTGGGAATTCAGATGATGGGCATCCTGTCGATCCTGATCACCGCCATGTGGGGGATGTGGCAGAACTTCACCATCGGCGTTCTGGGCGGTTGACAGCGCGCGCCCGGCGCTTATTTCCGGCGGCCATGTCACAGGCTTTGCACATCACCGCCGGCGGCGCGCCCGAAGGCTTCGACGCCCGCCTTCTGGCCCGCGAACTGGAAAAGACCGGACAGCCGGTAATCCACATTGCCCGCGACGACCGGCGGCTGGCGGCGATGCGCGCCGCGCTGGCCTTTTTCGCGCCCGAGGCGGTGGTACTGGATTTTCCCGCCTGGGATTGCCTGCCCTATGACCGGGTCTCGCCCAATCCCGATGTCGAGGCCGCGCGCATGGCGACGCTGGCGGCACTGGCCCAGGGGTTGCCGGGGCCGTTCATCCTGTTGACGACGCTCAGTGCCGCCACCCAGCGCGTGCCCGCGCGCGCGGTGCTGCGCGAGGCGTCCTTTGCCGCGCAGGTCGGTACACGTGTGGACGAGGCCGGGCTGAGGGCGTTTCTGGTGCGCATGGGCTTTACCCAGGCGCCCACGGTGATGGAGCCGGGCGATTACGCGGTCCGCGGCGGCATCGTCGACATCTATCCCCCGGGCGAGGCGGGGCCGGTGCGGCTTGACCTGTTCGGCGACGTTCTGGACGGCGCGCGGCGCTTCGATCCGGCCACGCAGCGCACCACCGAAAAGCTGAAAAGGATCGAACTTGCGCCGGTCTGCGAGGTGATCCTGGACGAGGCCGCGATCACCCGTTTCCGGCAGAATTACCGCATCGAGTTCGGCGCGGCGGGCACCGACGATCCGCTGTACGAGGCGGTGAGCGCGGGGCGCAAGCATGCCGGGATGGAGCATTGGCTGCCCTTCTTCCACGAGCGGCTGGAAACGCTGTTCGACTACCTGCCCGGCGCCAGCGTCTGGCTTGACGATCAGGTGACGCCCGCGCGGCTGGCGCGCTGGGAGGGGATCGCCGACCAGTACGACACCCGGCGCGAGGCGATGGGGCAGAAGGGGCGGATCGACAGCGTCTACAAGCCCTGCGCGCCGGGGCTTCTGTATCTCGACGATGCGGCTTGGGGGGCTGCGCTGGCCGGGCATCGGGTGGTGCAGATGAACCCGCTGCCGCAGGGCACCGGCCCCGGCGTGATCGACGCGGGCGGCCGGATCGGGCGCAATTTCGCACCCGAGCGCAAGCTGGAACAGGTCAGTCTTTTCAGTGCGTTGAGGGATCATGTTCAGAACCGGCGCCGCGAGGGTGCCGTGGTCGTCGCGTCCTATTCCGAGGGTGCACGCGAGCGGCTCAAGGGGCTTCTGGAGGATGAGGGCGTGTCGGATGCCCGCCTTGCCGCCGATATCCGCGACGTGACCGAGCCGCGCGGGCTCTACCTGACCGTCTGGGCGCTGGAACATGGCTTCGAGGGGCCGGGGCTGACGGTTGTCTCGGAACAGGACGTGCTGGGCGAACGGCTGATCCGCGCGCCGAAGAAACGCCGCAAGGCCGAGAACTTCCTGACCGAAGCGCAGGCGCTTTCGCCGGGCGATCTGGTGGTGCATGTCGAACATGGCCTGGGCCGCTACAAGGGGCTTGAGACCATCACGGCGGCGGGCGCCCCGCATGAATGTCTGGCGCTGGAATATGCCGGCGGCGACCGGCTGTATCTGCCGGTCGAGAATATCGAACTGCTCAGCCGCTATGGCCATGAAGAAGGGCTGCTCGACAAGCTGGGCGGCGGGGCATGGCAGGCGAAGAAGGCCAAGCTGAAGCAGCGCATCCGCGAGATCGCGGACAAGCTGATCCGGGTCGCGGCCGAACGCCATCTGCGCCACGCGCCGATCCTGGAGGCCGACCATCACCTGTGGGAGGCGTTCAGCGCCCGCTTTCCCTATCAGGAAACCGACGACCAGCTTGCCGCCATTGCCGATGTGATGACCGACATGGCCAGCGGCACGCCGATGGACCGGCTGATCTGCGGCGATGTCGGTTTCGGCAAGACCGAAGTCGCGATGCGCGCGGCCTTTGTCGCGGCGATGTCGGGGGTGCAGGTGGCGGTGATCGCGCCCACCACGCTTCTGGCCCGCCAGCACGCCAAGGCCTTTGCCGAACGCTTCCGCGGCTTTCCGCTGGAGGTGCGCCAGCTGTCGCGTTTCGTCAGCGCGACCGAGGCGGCGGCAACGCGCGCGGGGCTGGCCGAAGGCGCGGTCGATATCGTGATCGGCACCCATGCGCTGCTGGCCAAGGGCATCCGGTTCAGCAATCTGGGCCTGCTCGTGATCGACGAGGAACAGCATTTCGGCGTGAACCACAAGGAACGGCTGAAGCAGTTGCGCAGCGATATCCATGTGCTGACGCTGACCGCCACGCCCATTCCCCGCACGCTTCAGATGAGCCTGACCGGCGTGCGCGATCTGTCGATCATCGCCACGCCCCCGGTCGACCGGCTGTCGATCCGCACCTATGTCAGCGAGTTCGACACCGTGACCGTGCGCGAGGCGCTGTTGCGCGAACATTACCGCGGCGGGCAAAGCTTCTTCGTGGTGCCCCGCATCGCCGATCTGCCCGAGATGGAGGCCTTCCTGCGCGATCACGTCCCCGAGGTCAGCGTGGTCGTGGCCCATGGCCAGATGGCCGCGGGCGAGCTGGACGATCGGATGAACGCCTTTTACGACGGCAAGTATGACGTTCTGCTGGCCACGACCATCGTGGAATCGGGCCTCGACATCCCCACCGCCAACACGATGATCGTGCACCGCGCCGACATGTTCGGGCTGGCGCAGCTTTACCAGATCCGTGGCCGCGTGGGGCGCTCGAAGACGCGGGCCTATGCTTACCTCACGACCAAGCCGCGCGCGCCGCTGACGCCGCAGGCGCAGAAACGGCTGCGCGTGCTGGGCAGCCTCGACACGCTGGGGGCGGGGTTCACGCTCGCCTCCCAGGATCTGGACATTCGCGGCGCGGGCAACCTGATCGGCGAGGAACAGTCGGGCCATGTCCGCGAGGTGGGGTTCGAGCTTTACCAGTCGATGCTGGAAGAGGCGATTGCCCGGATCAAGTCGGGCGAGCTGGAGGGCCTGTCCGAGATCGAAAGCGACTGGTCGCCCCAGTTGAACCTTGGCGTGCCGGTGCTGATCCCCGACGAGTACGTGCCCGATCTGGACGTGCGGCTGGGGCTTTACCGGCGGCTGTCGGGGCTGACGACCAAGGTCGAGCTTGAAGGCTTCGCCGCCGAACTGATCGACCGCTTCGGCAAGCTGCCGAAAGAGGTGAACACGCTTCTGCTGATCGTGCGGATCAAGGCCCTGTGCAAGCGCGCTGGCATTGCGCGGCTCGATGCCGGGCCCAAGGGGGCGACGGTGCAGTTTCACAACGACAAGTTCGCCAATCCCGCGGGGCTGGTCGAATTCATCCAGGCGCAGGCCGGGCAGGCCAGGGTCAAGGACAACAAGATCGTCCTGCGCCATGACTGGACCAGGGACAGCGAGCGGATCAAGGGCGCCTTTGCCATCGCGCGCGATCTGGCGGAAAAGGTGAAGAACGCGGCGTAAGGCGTTTGCAGCAGCTATCTTTCGGGAAGCCGTCGCATCAGCAGCGCCGCCGCCGCCACCGCCAGCAACACCCCCGCCGCCAATGGCCGCGGCGTGCCGTCGAATGCCTGTCCGACCGGCACCGCCAGCAGCGCCGACATCACCGTGGCCAGCGCCCCGATGATCGAGGCGGCCATGCCCGCGACATGGCCCAGGGGTTCCATCGCCAGCGCGTTCAGGTTGCCGATGGTCAGCCCCAGCATCCCGAACAGCGTGACCGCCCAGAGCATGAAGGCCGCGAATTCGGCGCCCGGCGGCAGAAGCTGGCCCCAGAACAGGCTGGCCATGACAAGCGACAGCACCAGTTGCGCGCCCAGCGTGACCCGGATCAGGAAGCGCATCCCCAGATGGCCCACCAGCATCGCATTGGCAAAGCTGGCTGTCCCCGCGATCACCGCGATCAGCGCGAACCACAGCGGAAAGCTGGCGCCGCGGCCGAAATGGATGTCGAAGATCTGCTGGATCGAAGTCAGCATCATGAACAGCACCGAAAAGATCAGCGTCTGCACCAGAACCGCCCGCCGCGCGACCGGCTCGGCAAAGACCTCGCGCGCCGCCTCGCGCAGCGATGCGGGTTTCAGCGGACGGCGCCGGGCGGGGGGCAGCGTCTCGGGCAGGCGCAGCGCATACCAGCCGACCGAGATCACCGAGAACAGCAGGAAGGCCGCAAAGATCGCGCGCCAGCCCGCCAGCGCGATGATGCCCGCCCCCAGCAGCGGCGCGATGGCCGGCAGAAGCGTGAAGATCATCATCACGAAGGACACGATCCGCGCCATGTCGCGCCCGGCATGAAGATCGCGGATCACCGCCAGCGCCACCACCCGCGGCGCCGCAGCGCCCAGCCCTTGCAGCGCGCGGCCAAACAGCACCAGTTCCAGCGACTGGCCCGTGCCCGCGATAATTGCGCCAAGGATGAACAGCCCCGCGCCGCCCAGGATCACCGGCTTGCGCCCCAGCGAATCCGACAACGGCCCCGCGATGAGCGTGCCAACCCCCATCGCGGCAACGAAGACGGTGACGACGAATTGCGCGTGGTTCAGGTTGATGGGCGTCAGTTCGGCGCCGATGGTGGGCAGGGCGGGCAGCATCGCGTCGATGGAAAACGCCACCGTCGCGAACAGAAGCGCCGTGATCGCGATGAATTCGGGGCGGGAAAGCGGGCTTTTCCCTGCGTCGGGCGGCTGGGCCATGGCTATCTCCAAGCGTGCCCCCTCTTGCGCCAGAATGGCGGCGGGGGCCAGCGGATAAGGCGCGGGGGGCGGCTAGTGCAGCGGCTGCGCGCCGGGATCGCCCACCAGTTCCGCGATGACCTGAACCCATAGCGCGGTGGGCTGGGCGCCCACCAGAACGTGGTGGTCGGCCACGATGAAGGTCGGAACGCCGGTCACGCCGCGGCTGCGGGCATGGGCATCGCGCGCGCGGATCGCGTCCGCATCGGCATCCGAGGCCAGAAGCCGCGCGACCATGCCGCTGTCCATCCCGACGGCCCCGGCAATCGCGGCCAGATCGCCGGGGGCACCGATGTCGCGGCCTTGCAGGAAATAGGCGTCGAACAGCGCCTGCACAGCCGCGTGCTGGCACCCCTCCAGCCCGGCCCAGTGGATCAGGCGTTGCGCATCCAGCGTGTTCGGCGTGCGCGTGATCGCCGCCAGGTTCAGCTCGATCCCCGCCGCGCGGGCCTTGTCGTCGATCTCGACATAGGCACGGGCGGCCTCCATCTGGCCGCCGAACTTGGCTTCGAGATAGGCGCGCCGGTCCATGCCCGCGCGCGGCATGCCGGGGTTCAACTGGAACGGCTGCCAGGCGATCTCGAACGGGTGATCGGGGCGGGCCTCCAGCGCGGCATCCAGCAGCCGCTTGCCGATCAGGCACCAGGGGCAGATCGGGTCGGCGAAGATGTCAAGCCGGACCATGGCCCGCCTCATAGGATGCGCGGATCTGGCGGCGGTTCAGCTTGCCGTTCGGGTTCTTCGGCAATTCGTCCATATGGACGTAAAGCCGCGGCTGCTTGTAGCGGGCCAGCCGTTCGGCGGCAAAGGCGGCAAGCTGGTCCTCGGACAGCGCCTCGCCGGTATAGAAGGCGGCGATGATGGTGGTATCGGCCCTGATCGCGATTTCGGTGGCGGCGACCTCGTGGATCGCGGGATGTTCCATCAGCGCGCGTTCCACTTCCAGCGGCGAGACGCGCACCCCGCCCGCGTTCAGCATGTCGTCATCGCGGCCCAGATAGGTGATCGCGCCATCCTCGGCCATTTCCACCATGTCGCCGGTCAGGAACCATTCGCCATGGAACCGCGCCGCGGTTTCGGCCTCGGCCTTGAGATAGCCCAGCATCAGCCCCGGATCGCGCCGCGAGACGGCCAGTTGCCCCGGTTGCCCGCGCTGCACGGGTTCCAGATCCGGGCCCAGCACCGCGACCCGGCGGCCCGGCTGCGGATAGCCCGAGGAGGGCAGCGGCGCGGGGCGGGCGGGGCTGCCCGAGACGAAGGTGGAGCATTCCGACATCCCCAGCGCCTCGTAGACGAAGGTGCCGGTGGTCTCGGCCCAGGCGGCGCGGGTGGCCTCGGGCATCTTTTCGCCCGCCGACAGGCCGTGGCGCAGGCGGGGCAGCACCAGATGGGGATAATCGCGCAGCATCTGGCGATAGACGCCGGGCGCGGCGGCGAAGATCGTCGCATCGAAGCGTTTCAGAAGCAGCGGCAATTGCGCGGGCCGCACGCCCGGCGCCGGGATCAGCGCGGTCGCCCCGATGGACCAGGGGTCCAGAAGCCCGGTGCCCAGCGTATAGGTCCAGTTGAAGGCGCCCGCATGCAGCAGCCGGTCCTCGGGCGTCAGGCCATACCAGCCCTCCCACATCATCCGCCGCGCCCAGACCGCGCGATGGGCATGGATCACGCCGCGCGGATTGCCCGAGGTGCCCGAGGTATAGACCACATAGGCCGGCCGGTCGGGATCGCCTAGCGCATAGCCCGCCGGGGCGCAGTCATGCAGGGCGCGCTGCGCATCGAGATCCAGCACCGGCGCTGCGCAATCGGCGGGCAGGGCGATGCCGGGACCGGCCAGGATCACCGCGGGCTCGATCTCGGCGGCAAGTTTCGTGATCTCGGGAATTGTCAGCAGCGCCGAGGTCGGCACCGGCACCAGCCCCGCGGCAATCGCGCCCAGAAACCCGATTGGAAACTCGACCCCGTTGCCCAGCCGCAAGAGCACGCGGGAGCCGGGCGCCAGCCCCATCTGCGCCAGCCCCGCCGCCAGTCCGCGCACGGCGGCCTCCAGCCGGGCATAGCTCCAACGTTCAGCGCCATGGGGGCCGATCACGGCCAGCGCGACCTTTTCGGGCAGGGACGCGGCCGGGGCCAGCACATGGGCGGCCAGGTTGAACGGGGCGGGGCAGGGCGGCGGGGCGCCCTCGTCATAGATCGCTTGCATGGGCTGCGTGCTAGCCCCGCTGCCTTGCGGTTGCAAGGGGCCGGGAACGGGGCAGGCGGGCGGGCTCAGAACACGTTGCGGACCGCGCGGGCCCCGGCCGAGATATCCTCGCCGATCCCCTCGACGGTGCCGCAGCCCGCAAGCGCCAGAAGGCTCAGCATCAGAAACGTTCGGGTCATGGATCACTCCCTTTCGGACCACCAGATATCGGGGAGGAAGCCGATCCAGTCCCCGTAGATCGGAATCGTCTGCGGATAGCGCAGCGTGGCGCGGTGGGCAATCAGCGAACTGGGCGCATACCAGATCGGGATCACATGCCGCCCGGTCGTCAGCACCCGGTCCAGCGCGCGGGTCGCCGCGACGAAATCCTCGTGGCTGTCCGAGGTCAGCAGCGCCTCGATCATCGCCTCGGCGGCGGGGCTGGCCATCCCCATCCAGTTGCGCGTGCCGGGCCGCGTGACCCCCTCCGACCCCCAGTAAAGCCGCTGTTCGTTGCCGGGCGACAGCGACAGCCCGACCGTGTAGAAGGCCATGTCGAAATCATAGGCGTCGGTTCGTTCGGTATATTGCGCGCTGTCGACCGTGCTGATGCGCACGGCGATGCCCAGCCGCTTGAGCCCCTCGGCAAATATATCGACGATCTTCTGGCTCTCGGCCGCGCCCTGCCGCAGCAGGATCTCAAAGGTAAAGGGCCGTCCGGCGCCATCGCGCAGCACCCCGTCATCGCCCACCCGCCAGCCGGCTTCTTCCAGCCGGGCAAAGGCGATGCGCAGGTTCCGCCGGTTCGAGGGGCGCCCGTCCGACACGGGCAGCGCATAGCCGTCCAGCGCACCGGGCAACAATTCGTCTGCAAAGGGCGCCAGCAGCTCGCGCACGCGACCCTCGGCGGGGCCCGGTCCCATGCCCAGCTCGGAATTCGAGAAATAGGACGCGATGCGCGGCTGGGTGCCGCCGGTCAGCACGCCATTGATGAACTCGAAATCGAAGGCATGCAGCATCGCGTCGCGCACCCGCCAGTCGGCGAATACCGGACGGCGGCCATTCATCACCAGCCCGCTGATGCCGGTGGGGCGGGCATGCGGGATCTCGGCTTTCACGATCCGGCCCGTGGCGATGGCGGGGAAGTCATAGGCGCTTTGCCAGCGCGCCGCGCTCGATTCGCGGTAGATGTCGATTGCGCCGCCGCGGAACGCCTCGAACAGCACGCCCGCATCGGCATAGAACTCGATGCGGATCTCGTCGAGATTGTGCTGGCCCCGGTTCAGCGCCAGATCGCGCCCCCACCAGTCGGGATTGCGGCGCAACAGCAGAAACCGGCCCGGCTCGAAGCCTGCGATGACATAGGGGCCGGACCCGATCGGCGCCTCCAGCCCGCTTTGCGCGAAGTCGCGCCCCTCCCATTGCGCCTTTTGCAGCACCGGGCGCAGGCCCAGGATCAGCGGCAATTCGCGATCGGCGGTGGTGAAGGTAAAGCGCACGCTGCGCGGCCCCGTCGCTTCGGCCGTCGCCACCTTTTCCCAGGCGCCCAGATAGCGCGGGTGGCCCTGTTCGCCCAGCACCCGGAACGACCACAGCACATCCTCGACCGTGACCGGGCTGCCATCCGAGAAGCGCGCGCCCTCGCGCAGCGTGAATTCGACCCAGTCGCGGTCCGGGCCGGTCTGAACCGATTCGGCCAGAAGCCCGTAAAGCGTGAAGGGTTCGTCCCAGGACCGGCCCATCAGGGTCTCGTAGCCGAGGCTGCGCAGCGCCCAAGGGGCATTGCCCTTGAGGATGAACGGATTGAGGCTGTCAAAGCCCCCGGTCTCGCCCAGAACGATGCGTCCGCCCCGGGGCGCGTCGGGGTTCACATAGGGCAGCGACACAAAATCCGGTGGAAGCGCGGGCGCGCCATACATAGCGATGCCATGGGCGGGCTCGGCCTGGCCGAATCCGGCCATGCCGAACAGCAACGCCGCCGCCACCGCGATGCGCGCGCGGAGGGAAATTTCCTGTCTCATCTCGGCAACATTCCTGCCCGGTGCCTTGTATTCTTGCGACCCAGCTTAGGCGTGAGCGCCCGATTTTTCAAACTTTTAGCTTGGCCACCGGCGGGGGATTGCGTATACAGAGGTTACTGCTCGATAGGTTTCTTGCCTGTATGAAACCTGCCTCAATAACTTGACGCCCGCCCTGTGCGGGCGTCTTTTTTTCGTCCCCGCGCCCCTCTGCGGCGCTTTCGCCGCGCCGCGGCGGGATGTAGGCTCCTTCGCAACCGTTTCGGGACATTGCGAGGGACGAAATGACGCTTTCCGGAAAGACCGCCATCGTGACCGGCTCCAATTCGGGGATCGGGCTTGGCATCGCGCAGGAACTGGCCAGGGCCGGGGCCGATGTGGTGCTGAACTCGTTCACCGACCGCGACGAGGATCACGCGCTGGCCGCCGACATGGCGCAACAGCATGGCGTCAGGGTGCGCTACATCAAGGCCGATCTGTCCAGCGCCGACGCCTGCCGCGGGCTGATCGCCGCAGCGGGGGCCTGCGATATCCTGGTGAACAATGCCGGCATCCAGCATGTCGCGCCGGTGGATCAGTTCCCGGTCGAGAAATGGGACGCGATCATCGCGATCAACCTGTCCTCCGCGTTTCACACCACGGCGGCCGCGCTGCCGATGATGCGGGCGGCGGGCTGGGGGCGGATCGTCAACATCGCCTCGGCGCATGGGCTGACGGCCAGCCCCTACAAATCCGCCTATATCGCGGCCAAGCATGGGGTGGTGGGGCTGACCAAGACCGTGGCTCTGGAAACCGCAGAGGAAGCGATCACCTGCAACGCGATCTGCCCGGGCTATGTGCTGACCCCGCTGGTCGAGGCGCAGATCCCCGACCAGATGAAGGCGCACGGGATGGACCGTGACCGCGTGATCCGCGAGGTGATGCTGGCCCGCCAGCCCTCCAGGCAGTTCGCGACCGTCGAGCAGATCGGGGGCACCACCGTCTTCCTGTGTTCCGAGGCGGCGGCGCAGATCACCGGCACGACGATCAGCGTCGATGGCGGCTGGACCGCGCTGTGAGCGGATGCCGGGGCCACGGCCCATGAGGCCCCTGCGCATCAATCTGGCCTTGCAGGGCGGGGGCGCGCATGGCGCCTTCACCTGGGGTGTGCTGGACCGGCTGCTGGACGAACCGGGGATCGAGATCGCCGCGATCTCGGGCAGTTCGGCGGGGGCGCTGAACGGGGCGGCGCTGAAGGCCGGTCTGGTCGAGGGTGGGCCGCAGGCGGCGCGCGCGAACCTTGACTGGCTCTGGACGCAGGTCGGCGCGGTGGGTGATCTGCGGCTGACGCATTGGATGGCGGCCTTTACCCCCGGCGCGGGCACCGTTGCGCGGATGCTGGACGCCGCACTTCCCTGGTCGCTGGGTGACATGGCCAGCCGCATGGTCGGCCCCTATGCCTATGGCCCGTTCTATCGCAACCCGCTGCGCCGGATCGTCGAGCGGTTCGATTTCGACCGGGTCTGCGCGGCCCGGCCGCCCGCCTTCTTCGTCGGGGCGACCAATGTGCGCACGGGCAAGATCCGGGTCTTCGAAGGGCGCGCGATCACGACCGATGCGATCCTGGCCTCGGCCTGCCTGCCTACGCTGTTCCAGGCGGTCGAGGTGACCGATCCCGACACCGGCGAGACCGATGCCTATTGGGATGGCGGCTATACCGGCAATCCGGCGCTGTTTCCCTTCCTCGCGCCCGATCTGCCCGGCGATGTCGTCGTGGTCTCGATCAACCCGCTGGAGCGCGTCCGGGTGCCGGTCACGGGGCAGGAGATTCAGAACCGGATCAACGAGATCAGCTTCAACGCCTCGCTCTTGGGCGAGCTGCGCGCGATCCAGCAGGTGCGCGACCTGATCGACCAGGGGCGGCTGGAGCGCGGCACGATGAAGGAGATCCGGGTGCATATGGTGTCCGACGACGCCTTGATGCGGCAGTTGAACGTGGCGACCAAGCTGGTGCCTAGCCCGGTCGTGCTGGACGAGTTGAAGCGCGCGGGCCGGGCGGCGGCGGATCGGTTTCTGGCCGAGGCCGGGCCCCGGATCGGGCATGAAAGCAGCGTCGATCTGCACCGGCTTTGCGACTGAGCGCGGGGCCGTGCTGCCCGCATCCGTGCCGCCCATCCCGTAGGCACAGGCCCCCGGCGCTGCCGTCTGGGTGGGCATCCGGGTGCGCCTTGCTGGGCCCTGTCCCGGCGCGGGATTGACCGTGCCGCGCGCTGCGGCCCAAGGCCATGAGGAACGAACCCGGACGGGGAAGCCAAGATGCCGATGCATGCCTATCGCTGCGCTGACTGTGGTGCGGAGTGTGAGCTACTGGTGCGCAGCACCGATCCGCTGCCGGTCTGCCCTTCTTGCGGCAGCGCCGATCTGCGCCGCGCCCTGTCCCGCGTTGCTCCGCCCGGACAAAGCGCAAAGCTTGTCAGCGGTGCCCGCAAGCTGGCCGCGAAAGAGGGGCATTTCAGCAATTACTCAAAGGGCGAGCGCCGCGGCTGAGCCTGATCCGCCGCGCATATCGTAGCGTGGCGGGATAGCTGCGGCCAACCCGGCGCCCGGTCAGTCCGTGACTTCCTCGGTCGTCTCGGAACTGGGCTTGAACGAGCGGGTCAGGAAGGCGGGCATGTGATCGCCCATGCCGACCACCGGCGCATCGCGGCCGGGCCTTGCGCCGCGGCGGTCGCGGTCCCGATCACGTTCCCGATCGCGGCCGCCCCGGTCGCTGCGCTCCGCGCGATCGCGCGGGGCTTCGGCGGGGCCGGGCTCGGCCGCGCGCCGGGGCGTTTCGCGCGGCGGCGCGGCCTCGGTCGGGCGGGGGGTGTCCTTTTCGCGGCGCTCGCGCGGCTCGCTGGCCTTGGCCTTCAGCGGGCTTTCGACGCAGGGGATTTCCTTCTGGACCAGCGCCTCGATCGCGGTAAGCCATTTCTCGTCATGGGGCACGCAGATGGTCAGCGCCTTGCCCGTCCGCCCGGCCCGGCCGGTGCGGCCGATGCGGTGGACGTAATCCTCGGCATGGCTGGGCACATCGTAGTTGAACACGTGCGACACGGCCGGAATGTCGAGCCCGCGTGCCGCCACGTCCGAGGCCACCAGCAGCCGCAGCCGCCCCTCGCGGAACGACTCGAGTGTGCGCGTGCGCTGCGACTGGTCCAGATCGCCATGGATCGGCGCCGCGTCATAGCCGTATTTCGCCAGCGACTTGGCGACGATATCGACCTCGGTCTTGCGGTTGCAGAAGATGATCGCGTTGGTGCAGGCCGCGCCCTCGCGGTCGATCAGCGCCCGCAGCAGCGCGCGTTTTTCCTTGGCCTGCATGTCCTTGCGGCTGGCGGAATGATGCACGACGCCCTGTTCGATGCTTTCGGCGGTGGTCGCGCGGCGCGCGACCTCGACCTTGGCGGGGGCAGAAAGGAAGGTGTTGGTCACCCGCTCGATCTCGGGCGCCATGGTGGCCGAGAAGAACAGCGTCTGCCGGGTAAAGGGGGTGAGCTGGAAGATGCGTTCGATATCCGGAATGAAGCCCATGTCGAGCATCCGGTCGGCCTCGTCCACCACCATGATCTGGACGCCGGTCAGCAAGAGCTTGCCGCGCTCGAAATGATCGAGCAACCGGCCCGGCGTGGCGATCAGCACATCCACGCCCTTGTCGATCAGCGCGTCCTGTTCCTTGAAGCTGACGCCGCCGATCAATAGCGCCTTGGTCAGCTTGGTGTTCTTGGCATAGGTGTCGAAATTCTCGGCCACCTGCGCGGCCAGTTCGCGCGTGGGCGCCAGCACAAGGCTGCGCGGCATCCGGGCCCGGGCACGGCCGCGGCCCAGAAGCGTGATCATCGGCAGCACGAAGCTTGCGGTCTTGCCGGTGCCGGTCTGGGCGATGCCCAGCACGTCGCGGCCTTCGAGAGCGGGGGGAATTGCGCCTTCCTGGATCGGTGTGGGCTGGGTATAGCCGGCGTCGATGATGGCGGAAAGCACCTTGGGGTCGAGCCCCAGATCGGCGAAAGTGGTCATGTGGGTCCTTGGCGTGGTTGCGGCGTCGAATGGCCGCTCTGCCCCGCGCGGCCCGCCCGGCCGGATTGCCGGACTCGTGTGTCGTGGCTGGCTCTTAGGCCATGAAGGCGCGTTCGTCAAGGTTCGTGCCCGGCGCCGCCGCGGCGCGGGGCGGTGTCAAAGGAAGAAGGTCGCGATGAACAGGATTTCGGCCAGGATCAGCGCATAACCGGCAAGGGCGGCCAGCCCGTCGCGCGAGGACAGCGCCAGCCCCAGCACCAGCACATGCAGCGACAGCACGAAGGGAAAGCCCGGGATCAGCCCGACCAGCGTCATCACCGCGCCGGTCACCAGCAGGATCAGCGCGATCAGGCGGCTGGCCACCGCGCCCTCGACCAGCCCCACCAGCCGCGGCGTCAGATGCGGGCGCAGCCACAGCGCCCAGCGCTGGGCGCGCGCGACCGACAGCGCCAGCATGTGCCCCGAAAAGCTGACCCGGCCCAGCCGGTCGGGCACCCAGATCTCGCGCGCGCCGGTCATCATCCGCCCGCCGATCAGGATCAGGAACAGCGCAACCACGTTCGGCACGCCGGGGATCATGCCCGTCGGCAGGATCAGCAGCCCCGCCAGCAGCACCAGAAGCGGGCCGAAGCCGCGCGGGCCGATGGTCTCGACCAGATCGTGGACGCTGATCCGGTCGCGGGCAAGCGCCAGCGCACCCAGGTCGTCCAGCAGGGACGAGATGATCCAGTCGTCTTCGCCACGCATCGCGCTCGGCCGCCCTGCCCGGGAACTGTGGTCTCGGTTGCCAGGGCGGCCGGTGGCGCCCCTGACGTGATGTCGCGGCAGCGCGGCGCAAATTCAAGCATCCCGTGTTGACAAGGCTTCGGCCCCGTCTGCAACTGTGCGTCGAACGGAGCGGTTCCCGGGAGAGGCAGAATGGCATTTCGGTCGACCAGAAGCAGGGCGCTGGCAGGCGCGCTTGTGGCGGGCATGGCGGGGGCGTCGGTGGGATTGGCCGCGGGCGGGCAACCGGGCGATCCGCAGGGCATGCGGGTGGTCGGAGAGGCACTGCTGACCGGGACCGACGGGCTGAGACAGGATGTCGCGCAGGGTCTTCAGATGCTCGAACAGGCGGCCGAGGCGGGCGATCCGCGCGCCCAGCGGCTGGTCGGGACGGCGCTGCTTTGGGGCGGGCCGGTGGCGACCGATCCGGCGCGGGCGCAGGCGCTTCTGTCCGCTGCGGCCGAGGCGGGCGATGTCGATGCGATGCGGGTGTTGGGCCAGAACCTGGTCGGCGGCTGGGTGCTTGATCGCGATGCCGCGACCGGCCGGGCCTTGCTGGAGCGCGCGATTGCCGCTGGCGATGTCGAGGCGCGGGTCGTGCTGGGCGATCTGCTGCTGCACGGGATCGGTCTGGACAGCGACCCCGCAACGGCGCTTGCCCTGTTCGAGCAGGCAGCCGAGGCCGGCAATGGCGAGGGGATCGAGAAATACGGCGACTGGCTGATGTGGAGCCGCAAGAGCCCCGCCCGGGCCGAGTCCTATCTGCGCCGCGCCGCCGGGATGGGGCGGGCCTCGGCCTGGACCCGGCTCGCCGAGGGGGCGATGTATGGCTATCTGGGCGATGGCTCGCGCGCCAAGTTCCCCGAATTTGCCGAGCGGGCCCGCGCGCTTGGCCAGAACCGGATTGCGGTGCTCGAGGCAGAGCGGCGCATGTGGGGGATCAGCATGCGCGCCAACGGCCCCGAGGCGGTGGACATGCTGGAACGCGCGGTCGAACAGGGCAATCCCGAGGCGCTGAAGGCGCTGGTTGCGCTCAAGCGCGACGGCAACGGGATGAACGTGCGCCGCGACCGGGCAGCCGCGCGCGAGCTGCTGGACCGCCATGGCGATCTGCTGACCCCAACCGAGGCGGCCCAGCTTGCCGCGACCTTGCGCGCGGCCGAGGCGCGAACGCCGCAGGATTACGCGGCGCTTGCCGATCTGATCGCGATGGGCGGCCCGTTGCGCTCGACCTGGTTCGCGGGCGAACTGAACGCCGCCAACCCGAATTTCGCGATCTACCTGTTGCAGGCGCGGCTGCATCGCGAGGGTCTGTATTCCGGCCCGCTCAACGGTCAGGCCACCACGCCGACCCTGCGCGCGCTTTATCGCGCCTGCCAGGGGCTTGCCGACCGCTCGGGCTGCGATGACAGCGTGATGTCCCCCCGCGTGATCGCTGCCCTGCTGACACGCTAGGCCGGGCGCGCAACCTTCACGGGCAATGAGCGCCCCGCGATCTGGCCGGGGTCGGGCCGCGCCTGACCCCATGCGGGCCGGTCCGCTTGCGGGGACGGACCGGCCGCGGGTTCAGTGCCCCGAATAGTCGCAGAGCGCGTGGACCTCGATCCCCAGCGCTTCCAGCCGCCGGCGCCCGCCGAGATCGGGCAGGTCCACGATGAAGGCACAGCCGACGATCTGGGCGCCCAGCCTTTCGCACAGCCTGATCCCCGCCTCGGCGGTGCCCCCGGTGGCCAGAAGGTCGTCGACAAGCAGCACCTTTTCGCCGGGCGAAAGCGCGTCGTCATGGATCTCGATCACCGCCTCGCCATATTCGAGCTGGTATTCCTCGGCGATGGTGGCGGCGGGCAGCTTGCCCTTCTTGCGCACCGGCACGAAGCCCTTGGACAATTGGTGCGCAATGGCGCCGCCCAGGATGAAGCCGCGCGCCTCAAGCCCCACAACCTTGTCGATCTGCTGGCCCGCATAGGGGTGCAGCAACTGGTCGATGGCCATGCGGAAGCCGCGCGGGTCGGCGAACAGCGTGGTCACGTCGCGGAACATGATCCCTTCATGCGGGAAGTCGACGATGGTGCGGATGTAATCCTTGACGGAATTGCTCGGCGGCATGGCGGGAACCCTTTCGGTCAGTGCTTGGCTCGGGTGTCGCTCAGGCGGGGCGGTGGTGCAAGGTTGCGGTTTGCCGCAAGGCAGGGGCGCGGGGCAGACCCCGGCCCCGCGCCGCGATGCGCCTAGCGGTTCAGCACGCGCCCGGCGACCGCGTCGAGTTTCGCGACCAGCGCGGGGTCGCGTTTCTCGGGGGCGGTGATCATCGCGTATTCCAGCGCCGTATCGCAGCCCTTGTCGCAGGGCTTGTGCGCGCCCAGAAGGCCGGGCAGGCGGGTGACCATGGCGCGGGCCTTTTCGGCATTGCCGATCAGGGTCTTGACGATATCGGCCACCTCGACCGCGTCGTGATCGGGGTGCCAGCAATCGTAATCGGTGACCATGGCGATCGAGGCATAGCAAAGCTCGGCCTCGCGCGCCAGTTTCGCCTCGGGCATGTTGGTCATGCCGATCACGTCGCAGCCCCAGTTCTCGCGGTAGAGCTTCGATTCCGCCAGCGTCGAGAATTGCGGCCCTTCCATCGCCAGATAGGTGCCGCCCTGGTGGATGGTGATGCCCTCGTCGCGGGCGGCCTGAAGGCAGGCGGCCGACAGCCGTCCGCAGGTCGGGTGCGCCACGCTGACATGCGCCACGCAGCCCTGACCGAAGAAGCTTTTCTCGCGCGCGAAGGTGCGGTCGATGAACTGCTCGACCACCACGAAATCGCCCGGCGCCAGTTCCTCGCGGAACGAGCCGCAGGCCGAGACCGAGACTACATCGGTCGCGCCCAGCCGTTTCAGTGCGTCGATATTGGCGCGGTAGGGCACGGTCGAGGGCGAATGGACATGGCCCCGCCCGTGACGCGGCAGGAAGGCCATCCTGACGCCCCCCAGCGTGCCGGTCAGGATCTCGTCGGACGGTTTGCCCCAGGGGCTGTCCACCGCCTGCCAGCGCGCATCCTCCAGCCCCTCGATGTCATAGACGCCCGAGCCGCCGATCACCGCGATCATCCGTTCCATGGTCCGCCCCTCTTTCCGGTTTCGTGAGTCGGCCCCTTTTAAGGGGCGGGGCGCGTCGCGGAAAGCCCGTGCTTGGCCGCAGGGCGGCGGGTCATTCGCCTAGGCGTTTCAGCTCGAACACCGCGCGGCCACGCAATCGTCGCACAGCTGGATGCCGGTGACGTCACCGAAACGGCCCCGCCCGCCAGCGTGACGATCTGTGTCGGGCGACATCCAAGGCTGGCGGGCGCAGGCGATGGCGTCGCAGGTTTGCCCCCGTCCGGGCCCCGTGCTAGGGGCGTTTCCAGCAGGCGGGAGGCATGTCTTGTTCCGGGTGGCCGAGGAAACGGCAGAGGATTGGTGGGAGGTCGAGGGGCTTTACGACCTTTGCTTTGCGCCGGGGCGCACGGCGCTGTCCTCCTATCGGCTGCGCGAAGGGGGCGATCCGGTTCCGGGGCTTTGCCTGACCGCGCGGGATGGCGACGGCATCCTGGCGGCCGCGATCCGCTACTGGCCGGTGCTGGTGGGCGGTGCGCCCGCGCTGCTGCTGGGGCCTGTCGCGGTGCACCCCACAAGGCAGGGCGAGGGGCTGGGGGCACTTCTGATACGCGAGTCGCTGGAACGCGCCCGGCTGCTGGGTTTTGGCCGGGTGATGCTGGTGGGCGATGCGCCCTATTACGGTCGGTTCGGCTTTCAGCGGCTCGACGGTGTCGAGATGCCCCCGCCCACCAACCCCGACCGCGTGCTGGGCATTGCGCTGGTGCCGGGGGCCTGGGACGGGGTTGCCGGGGCGGTGACGCGGCTGGCCGAAGGATAGCCGCGCGATCGCGCCGCAGCCATCTGGGCGGCGCGGCCGGGCGGTCTATATCCAGCCTCGATCCACGACGAGAGGTCTCAGCATGTTCTCCTTTCTCGGCCGCAAGACCGACATGGTCGCCGAGGCCGATGCCTGGCCCGGCCGCCCCGATCCGATCCCGACCGCCGCGACGCATTTCGTTTTCGGTCGTCCGCTCAAGGCGCCCATCCCCGAGGGGATGGAGGAAGCGGTCTTCGGCATGGGCTGTTTCTGGGGCGTCGAGCGCAAGTTCTGGCAGTTGCCGGGCGTGTGGATGACCGCGGCAGGCTATGCCGGGGGCTTCACGCCGAACCCGACCTATGAAGAGGTCTGCACCGGCCGCACCGGCCATACCGAGGTGGTGCGCGTGGTCCATGACCCGGCGGTGGTCAGCTATGAAACGCTGCTGCGCCATTTCTGGGAAGGGCACGATCCCACGCAGGGCATGCGGCAGGGCAATGATCGCGGCACGCAATACCGATCCGCGATCTACACCTTCACCGAGGCGCAGGAAAATGCGGCCGAGGCCAGCCGTGCCGCCTATCAGGACCGTCTGCGCAAGGCGGGCTTTGGTGCCATCACCACCGAGATCCGCGCCGTGCCGCCCTTCTTCTATGCCGAGGGTTATCACCAGCAATACCTGGCCAAGAATCCCGGCGGCTATTGCGGGTTGGGCGGCACCGGCGTCAGTTGTCCCGAGGGGCCGGGCGCCTGAGCCCCTGCGGCCATGGGCCGTCGCATCCTGATCCTGGGCGCTGCGGGGGCGGGCAGTTCCACGCTGGCGCGCGCGCTGGCGGACCGGCTGGCCTCGCAGGTTTTCGACGCCGACGATTTCCTGTGGCAGCCAAGCGATCCGCCCTTTCGCAAGACCCGCCCGCCCGCCGAGCGGGTGGCACTGATGCAGGCCATGTTCGCGCCGCGCTCTGACTGGGTGCTGGCGGGGGCGATCTGCGGCTGGGGCGATGCGCTGATCCCGCGGCTGACGCATGCGCTTTTCCTGTCCGCGCCGACCGAGGCCCGGATCATCCGCCTGCGCCGCCGCGAGCGTCAGCGCCATGGCGCGGCGGTGGCCGCGGGCGGCGCGCGGGCGCAGGAATTCCGCGCGTTCCTCGACTATGCGTCTGGCTATGACGATCCCGCCTTTGCCGGGCGCAGCCGGGTGCAGCATGACGCCTGGCTGTCGGCGCTGGCCTGTCCGGTGATCCGGCTTGACGGCGCCGACCCGCCCGGCGTTCTGGCCGAGCGGGCGCTTGCCGCGCTTGACCCCGGCGCGCCGGGCGCCTAGGCGCTGGGCCAAGCCACCGCAGGAGACCCGCCCATGCCCACCTTTACCGCGCTGACAACCCTTTCCGGCAAGGACCAGGCCGAGGCTCTGGGCGAGGCGATGGAGCGGCTCGACCCCGAGCCCACTGGCGTCGGCGTGTTCGAGATCGAGGACGGCTCGGGCCTGTGGGAAGTCGGTGGCTATTTCACCGAAACCCCCGATGCAGCCGGTCTGGCGCTGCTGGCCAGCATGTACGGCGCGCGCGCCTTTGCCATTTCGGAACTGCCCGAGACCGATTGGGTGGCCAAGGTCAAGCGCGAGCTGGCGCCGGTCGAGGCCGGGCGCTTCTTCGTCTATGGCAGCCACGATGCCGACCGCGTGCCCGAGGACCGGATCGCTCTGCTGATCGAGGCATCCATGGCCTTTGGCACCGGCCATCACGGCACCACGCAGGGCTGCCTGCGCGCGCTGGACCGGCTGGCCACGCAGGGCGCCACGCCGCGCGCGGTGGCCGATATCGGCTGCGGGACGGCGGTGCTGGCGATGGCGGCGGCGCGGCTGTGGGATGTGCCGGTGCTGGCCTCGGATATCGACCCGGTCGCGGTCGAGGTCGCGGCCGAGAATGTCGCGGCCAACGGTCTGGCGGGCAAGGTGCATTGCCTCGAGGCGGCCGGGCTCGATCATCCCGATCTTGAGGCCGCGGCACCCTATGGCCTCATTTTCGCCAATATCCTCAAGGCGCCGCTGATCGGCCTTGCCCCCGCCATCGCTGCCCGAATCGCCCCGGGCGGCCATGCGATCCTGTCCGGGCTGCTCGAGGAACAAGGCCCCGAAGTGGCGGCCTGTTACGGCGAAAACGGGCTGATCGTCCACGAAACCGAGGTGATCGGTGACTGGATCACGCTTTGTCTCAGGAAATCCGCGAACTAGGCCATAATCCTGCCGCCTTTAGCACCCATTAAGGACACACTACGGCGAAAGGAGAGAAGTCCATGCACGATCCGCAACACGAACAGTTCCGCGTCCGGCTTGCGCGGGTGGAGCGGATGCACCGGGATGGCCATGTCTCCGAGCTGGCCGGAACGAATGGCTGGACGACACCGCGTCTCAGCCTGTCCGTGGGGATCCCGCTCTGGCGCGCGCTGGGGATGATCGCGCTGGCCATGCTGGTGCTCAAGGCCGCGATCCTTGCCCAGATCGGCCCGCAGGCTTACGAACATCACCTGGCCAGTGCTTCGGGTGCCTCCGTCGTGCAGCAGGTGGCGACCTATGTCATGCAGATCGACCCGATCACCGAATGGCTGGCGGGTGCGATGCGCGCCCTGATCGCGCTGTTTTCCTGATCCACGGCATCGCGGCCGGCCGATCCGCACGGCCCGGACGCGAACGCCCCGGCAGAAGGTTCTGCCGGGGCGTTTTCCCGTCCGTGAGAAGGCGGGTGGGCCGACCCGGGCGGGTTCCGCGAAATGGCGGTCCGCTGCGGGCCGGTCGGCTTCGAAGCGTGGCCCGGGGGGTGTGGCCTGACGCTTCGAACTCGGTCTGTGACGTTCGGCCGGATCGTGCCTAGCGCGTGATCCGGTCGATATCGGCCCGGCTGAGCCCGATATCGTCAAGCTCGCGGTCGGTCAGTCGCCACAGTTCATTGCGTGTCCTGCGGGCGTCGATCCTCGCCGCCAGCCGCCCGAAAAGACCGGCAATCAGCCGGTGCAGGCCATGTGCCGCAGGCCACCGGCCCGCGTGCGGGCTGTCATCGTGAAAAGACGCCATCCTTCGTTGTCCTTGATTGGGTGCCTGGCGCCAATGCAGCGCGTTCGCGATGGGCGAGGTATGCGTATGCGGGGCTGTCGACAAGGGACAAAAACCGCAAGGCACAGTTGCACCTGACGCATGACGTTAACCTATATAACAAACTGGTAATAAAGGGAAATATTGCGGCGCGGGATGTCGGTTCCGGTGTTCGAAGCGGCGATTTCCGCCCGTTTCCGGTGCCGCTGTCCGGGCAGGGCGGGGCGGCGCCTGTCCGATTGGCGCTGGCCGATGTTCGCTTTTCGTGCTAGTTCGTCCGAAAAGACACAACAAAGCGGGGTGCGCATGCGTGTTCTGGGCATTGATCCCGGCCTTCGCAGCACCGGATGGGGCGTGATCGAGCAGGTGAACGGGCGCCTTGCCCATGTGGCGAACGGCATCTGCTGTTCGGGCGAGGGTGTGCTGGCCGAACGGCTTTTATCGCTGCATGACCAGCTTTGCGCGATCGTCGCGCGCCATGCCCCCGATGCGGCGGCGGTGGAACAGACCTTTGTCAACCGCGACGGGGCGGGCACGCTGAAGCTGGGCCAGGCCCGCGGCATCGCGGTGCTGGTGCCCGCGCGGGCGGGGATCGCGGTGGGGGAATATGCCCCGAACGCGGTCAAGAAGGCGGTGGTGGGCGTGGGCCATGCCGACAAGCGGCAGATCGACCATATGGTGCGGCTGCAATTCCCCGGCATCCAGATCGCGGGCCCGGATGCCGCCGACGCGCTGGCCATTGCGCTGTGTCATGCGTTCCATCTGTCGGCGGGCGGGCGGCTGGCCGCGGCGCTGGCTAGGGCGGGCGCATGATCGGGCGCATTGCCGGGCGGCTGATCCATCGCGGCCCCGATCACGTGATGATCGACGTGGGGGGCGTGGGCTATATCGTTCAGGTCTCGGACCGGACGCTGGCCGCGATGCCCGGCCCGGGCGAGGCGGTGGCGCTGTATACCGACCTGCTGGTGCGCGAGGATCTGCTGCAGCTTTACGGCTTTCCGACGCTGCTGGAACGCGAATGGCACCGGCTCTTGATGGGTGTGCAGGGGATCGGGGCCAAGGCGTCGATGGCGATCCTGGGCACGCTGGGGGCCGACGGCGTGGGGCGCGCCATCGCGCTGGGCGACTGGACCGCGATCAAGGCCGCGCCGGGCGTCGGACCCAAGATCGCGCAGCGCGTGGTGAACGAGTTGAAGGGCAAGGCGCCGGGCATCATGGCGATGGGCGGCACGCTGGCCGAGGCAACGGGTGCAGCCCCCGCGCAGGCCGGGCCGGTCCCGTCTGTATCGCCGCCGCCACCCGCGCCCACGGTATCGGCGCAGGCCGAGGCATTGTCGGCGCTGGGCAATCTGGGCTATGCCCCGGCCGATGCGGCGCAGGCCGTCGCCCGCGCCGCGGGCGAGGCGCCCGGCGCTGATACGCCCGCCCTGATCCGCGCGGCGCTGAAGCTGCTGGCGCCCAAGGGGTAGGACATGACCGAACCCGACCCGACCCTGCGCCCCGCCCCCCGGCCCGAGGATGCCGACCGCGCGATGCGGCCCGAGACGCTGGACGAATTCGTTGGCCAGGCCGAGGCACGGGCGAACCTGCGCGTCTTCCTGCAAAGCGCCCGCCAGCGGGGCGAGGCGATGGACCACGCGCTGTTCCACGGCCCCCCCGGTCTGGGCAAGACCACGCTCGCCCAGATCGTCGCGCGCGAGCTGGGCGTGAATTTCCGCATGACCTCGGGCCCGGTGCTGGCCAAGGCGGGCGATCTGGCGGCGATCCTGACCAATCTGGACGCGCGCGATGTGCTGTTCATCGACGAGATCCACCGCCTGAACCCGGCGGTCGAGGAGGTGCTGTATCCGGCGCTGGAGGATTTCGCGCTGGATCTGGTGATCGGCGAGGGACCGGCCGCGCGCACCGTGCGGATCGAGTTGCAGCCCTTCACGCTGGTCGGGGCCACGACGCGGCTGGGGCTGTTGACGACGCCCCTGCGCGACCGCTTCGGCATTCCGGTGCGGCTGCAATTCTACACGGTCGAGGAACTGGAACTGATCGTTGCCCGCGGCGCGCGGCTGATGGGGGTGCCGGCGGATGCGGACGGGCTGAAGGAGATCGCCCGGCGCGCGCGCGGCACGCCGCGGATCGCGGGGCGGCTGTTGCGCCGGGTCGTCGATTTCGCGCTGGTCGAGGGCGAGGGGCGGATCACGCTGGCGGTGGCCGATCATGCGCTGACGCGGATGGAAGTGGACGGGCTTGGCCTTGATGGCGCGGACCGGCGCTATCTGCGGCTGATCGCCGAGAATTACGCCGGTGGGCCGGTCGGGGTCGAGACGCTGTCGGCTGCGCTGTCGGAATCGCGCGATGCGCTGGAGGAGGTGATCGAGCCCTATCTGTTGCAGCAGGGCCTGATCCAGCGCACCCCGCGCGGGCGGATGCTGGCCGCGAAGGCCTGGACGCATCTGGGCCTGCCCGCGCCGCGGCCGCCGGGACAGGCAAGCCTGTTCGACGGCTGAGGCCCTTGCCCGGCGGCGGGCAGGTCGATAGGGCAGGGCCGTGGGTATTTACGCCAAGAAGAAGGGGCGGGGCATGACGCCGGACGAGGTGCGGGCGCTGTTCACAGGGCAGGATGGCAGCTATCGCTTTGCCCGCTGGGGCCGGCCGATCGCGCCTGTTGTCTTTGGCGTCACAGACGAGACGCTGGCCACGCTCAAGGGCGCCTGCGAGGCGGTGGTGGCGCTGGCCGGGCATCGCATGGCCGAGACCGACCCTGAACTCGGCGCGAATCTGATGGTCTTCTTCTTTCGCGACTGGTCCGAACTGCCGCTTGTGCCGAACCTGGACCGGTTGGTGCCCGATCTGGGCCCGCTGGTCGAGCGGCTGGCAGCAGCCGGGGCGACGCAATACCGGCTGTTCCGGTTCGATGCGTCAGGGGCGATCCGGGCGGCTTTCGTCTTTCAGCGCATGGACGCGGGTCTGGCCGAGTTGCCCGCCGAGGCCGTCGCGCTGAACCAGATGGTGCAGGTGATCCTGTTATGGTCCGAAACCGGCTTTGCCGGGCAAAGCCCGCTGGCCCGTCTGCCCGACGGGACGCTGGTGCTGCGCCCTGAGATCGCCGGGGTGATCCGGGCGGGCTATGATCCGGCGATGCCACTGGCGGCCGATGACCCGGCCCATGCGCTGCGCCTGGCCGCGCGGCTGGAGTGTGGACGATGACCCATCGCTTCGCGCTGCGCGTCTATTACGAGGATACCGACCTTGCGGGCATCGTCTATTACGCCAACTACCTGAAATTCATCGAGCGCGCGCGCAGCGAATGGGTGCGCGATCTGGGCGTGGACCAGACCCGGCTCAAGGCCGAGCGGGGCATCGTCTTTGCCGTGCGCCGGGTCGAGGCGGATTACCTGTTGCCGGCGCGCTTTGACGATCTGCTTGAGGTCGAGACCGATCTGGCCCAGATCACGCCCGCCCGGCTGATTCTGGATCAGCGGGTCCTGCGCGGGGAAACGGTGCTGTTTTCGGCGCGCGTGACCCTTGTCGCGCTGGGCGAGGCGGGCCGTCCGGTGCGTTTGCCGACAGAGCTTTGCGAGCTTGCCGCGCCGCGATAGACGGATCGGTGTGCATGCCGTGCCACGCTGACGCGGTTGTGTTGGCATTCCCCCTGAAAAACGGGTAGAATCGCTGTAACGGAAGCCGGGACAACACGGCCCTCAGCAACGAGCAGGCAGAATGGAAACCGAAACCCTTGCGTTGGCGCAGGAGATTGACTTCTCCTTGCTCGCCCTTTTCGCGCGCGCGACCTTTACGGTGCAGGTCGTGATGCTGATGTTGGTCCTGGCCTCGTTCTGGTCCTGGGGCATCATCATCCAGAAGACGATCAATTTCCGCAAGGCGCGCATCGAGGCGCTGGGCTTTGACGAGGCGTTCTGGTCGGGCGAGCCGCTGGACGAACTGTTCGACAAGATCGGCCCCGAGCCGCAGGCCGCGCCCGAGCGGATCTTTGCCGCCGGAATGATGGAATGGCGGCGCAGCCATCGGCAGGATGGCGGGCTGATCGCGGGGGCGGCGGCGCGGATCGACCGGTCGATGGACGTGGCCATCGCCAAGGAAGCCGAGGAGCTGAATGGCGGGCTGTCCTTCCTGGCCACGGTCGGCTCGACCGCGCCCTTCATCGGGCTGTTCGGCACGGTCTGGGGGATCAAGCATGCGTTCGAGCAGATCGCGTTGCAGCAGAACACCAACCTTGCCGTCGTGGCGCCCGGTATCGCCGAGGCGTTGCTGGCGACCGGTCTGGGGCTTCTGGCCGCGATCCCGGCGGTGATCTTCTACAACAAGCTGTCCTCGGACAGCGACCGGATCGTGGGCGGCTACGAATCCTTCGCCGACGAATTCTCGACCATCCTTTCGCGCCAGCTGGATACCTGAGATGGGCGCGACGCTCACCCCTCGGCAGAACTCGGGCGGCAAGCGCGTGCGGCGCCATCGGCGTCATCCGCCCGCGATGTCCGAGATCAACGTCACGCCCTTCGTGGACGTGATGCTGGTGCTTCTGATCATCTTCATGGTGGCAGCACCCCTTCTGACGGTCGGCGTGCCGGTCGAGTTGCCGCGCACCGCCGCCGAGGCGCTGCCCGCCGCGCAGGAGGAACCGCTGGCGGTGACGCTGACCGCGGATGGCCGCATCCTGTTGCAGGAGACAGAGGTTGAGGCCGACGGCCTGATCCCCAAGCTGCGCGCCGTGGCGGCCGAGCGGCAGGACAGCAAGGTCTATCTGCGCGCGGATGGCGCGATTTCCTATGAGCGCGTCGTGCAGGTGATGGGCGCGCTCAATGCCGCGGGTTTCCGCGATATCGGGCTTGTGACCGACAGCGGCGGGCCGAGGCTCGACGGGTCGGACGGCTAGGACTGGGACATGAACAGGGGCACCCAGATATCGGGGGCGGCGCACCTCCTGCTGGTGGCGTGGGTGCTGCTGGGCGGGCTGTTCAACGCGCCCAAGCCGCGGCCGATGCAGGTGACCGATGTCACCATCCTGTCGGGCGAGGAATTTGCCGCGCTGACCGCCCCGGCCGCCGCGCCGCAGGCCCCCGCCCAGCAGGTCGAGACGCCGCGCAGCCCCGTGGTGACCAGCTCGCCCCGGCCTGCCCCTGCGCCCGAACGCCGCCCCGAACCGCCCGCGCCGCCGCCGCCGCAGGAAAGCCCCGCGCCCGATCCGGCACCCGATACCAGCGCGCTTCAGCCCCCGCCCGAGGCCGAGGTGACCGACACGCTGCCGCCCTTGGTCGCGCCGCCCCCGGTCAGCACCACCGCCCCCGAGGCGCCCGTGGCCGATACCGCGCCGCCGCGCCCCTCGCAGCGGGTGGCGCCCGAACCGGCTGCGCCGCGGCCCGAGGATGTGGCGGTCGCGCCCCAGCCGCGCGAGGCGGTGCGCCCCGATGTCGCCGCGCCCACCCCCGCGCCGCCGGTCGAGGCCGCCGCCCCCGAGGAGGCCGCGCCGCAGATCGTGACCGAGGCCGAGGAGCGGGTCGAGACCGGGCAGATCCTGGCCAGTTCGCCCCGGCCGCGCGTCCGCCCCGAGCGTCCGCCCGAACCCGTGCGCGAGACAGCGGCCACACCGCCGCCTGCACCCGCACCCACGCCAACACCCGCCCCGACCCCCGCGCCCACGCCCGAGCCGGTCCGAACCCCCGATCCGACGCCGCCTGCACCTGACGCGCTGGCCGATGCGGTTGCCGGTGCTCTGGCCGATGCGATGGCCTCGGGCGCGGCCGAGACGCCGCGCGCGGGCACCGGGACCGCCGCCTCGGGCCCGCCGATGACGGCCGGAGAGCGCGACGCGCTGCGCATTGCGGTCGCGAATTGCTGGAATGTCGGCGCGCTGTCGACCGAGGCGATGATGACCAGCGTCATCGTCGCGCTCGAGATGCGCGAGGACGGGCGCCCGGTAATCGAGTCGATCCGCCTTGTATCCTTCTCCGGCGGGTCTGATATGGCGGCGCGTCAGGTCTTTGATTCGGCGCGCCGCGCGATCGTGATGTGCGGTTCGTCGGGCTTTCCGCTACCGGTGGAAAAATATGACCAGTGGCGGCAGATCGAGATGACATTCAATCCCGAGAACATGAGGATCCGCTAGATGCTGCGCGTTCTGACCCCGCTTCTTGCCCTGGCGCTTGGCGCCGCGCTGGCCCCGGCCCCGGTCCTTGCACAGGGCGGTCCGCTGCGCATCGTCATCGACGAGGGCGTGATCGAGCCCTTGCCCTTTGCCGTGCCCGATTTCGTGGCCGAGACCCCCGCCGCGGCCGAACTTGCGCGCAACATCGCGCGCGTCGTGGCGGCCGATCTTGCAGGGACGGGCCTGTTCCGGGAAATCCCGGCCCAGGCGCATCTGGCGCGGGTGACGAATTTCGCCAGCCCCATCCAGTATTCCGACTGGAAGGCGATCAACGCCCAGGCGCTGGTCACCGGGGCCGTTGCGGTCGATGGCAGCGGGCGGCTGACCGTCAAGTTCCGCCTGTTCGACATCTATGCCGAGGCGCCGCTG
This sequence comes from Rhodovulum strictum, assembly GCF_009649175.1. GTDB lineage: Bacteria > Pseudomonadota > Alphaproteobacteria > Rhodobacterales > Rhodobacteraceae > Rhodovulum > Rhodovulum strictum. The sequence continues at coordinate 177,351 of NZ_WJPO01000003.1, forward strand.
GGCGACGGGCTGCAATTCGGCGGCTCCTCCGCGAACTGGCGGCGGGTGGCGCACAAGGTCGCCGATCAGGTCTATGCGCGGATCACCGGCGAGGGCGGCTATTTCGACAGCCGCGTTGTCTTTGTGGCCGAGACCGGCCCCAAGAACGCCCGCCAGAAGCGGCTGGCGATCATGGATTACGACGGCGCGAACGTGCAGTACCTGTCGGACGCCTCGTCCATCGTGCTGGCGCCGCGCTTCTCGCCCACGGGCGACCGGGTGCTTTACACCAGCTACCAGACCGGCTTTCCGCGCATCTATGTGCTTGATCTGGCCAGCGGGGCGCGGCGCGGGCTGGACGATCAGCCCGGCACCATGACCTTTGCCCCGCGTTTCGCGCCGGACGGGCGGCGGGTGGTGTTCTCGCTGGCGCAGGGCGGCAATACTGATCTTTACGAGCTTGATCTGGGCAGCGGGCGGCGCACCCGGCTGACCTCTGCCCCCTCGATCGAGACCGCGCCCAGCTTCTCGCCCGATGGCCGCCAGATCGTGTTCGAAAGCGACCGCTCGGGCGTGCCGCAGCTTTACGTCATGCCCGCCTCGGGTGGCGAGGCGCGGCGTATTTCTTTCGGGCAGGGGCGCTATGGCACGCCGGTCTGGTCGCCGCGAGGCGATTACATCGCCTTCACCAAGCAGCATCAGGGCCGGTTCCATATCGGCGTGATGCGCGTCAACGGATCGGAGGAACGGCTGCTGACCTCCTCCTTCCTGGACGAGGGGCCGACCTGGGCGCCGAACGGGCGGGTCATCATGTTCACCCGCGAAAGTGCGGGCGCTGACGGGGCCCCGGCGCTGTTCTCGGTCGATATCACCGGGCGGAACCTGCGCCGGGTGCCGGTTCAGGGCGCGGCCTCGGACCCGGCCTGGTCGCCGCTTCTGCCCTAGGGGGCCACGTTTTCAAACCGCGATCCGGCTGATAGGATATGTCCATCGGTCCGGTCCGGACAATCAGGCAAGAAACAAGGAAGATCCGCATGACCACGATTTCCAAGACCCTGATGGTGGTGGCCGCGCTGGCCGTCGCCGGCTGTTCCAACCCCGACCGTTTCGGCTCTGGCAGCGGCGCCGGCTTCGGCGCGGGGGCGGGCGGCAGCGGCTATGGCATGGACGGGCTGGCCTCGGACCCGCGCTCGATTGCCTATTTCAACCAGACCGTCGGCGACCGCGTGCTGTTCGCCGTCGACCAGAGCACGCTCAGCGACACCGCGCGGACCACGCTCGACGGACAGGCGCGCTGGCTGATGGACAACCCCGAATATTCCGCCACCATCGAGGGCCATGCCGACGAACAGGGCACCCGCGAATACAACCTCGCACTTGGCGCCCGCCGGGCCAATGCGGTGCAGGAATACCTGATCTCGCGCGGCGTGGCGCCGTCGCGGCTGCGGACCGTCAGCTATGGCAAGGAACGGCCGCTGGAGATCTGCTCGAACGAGTCCTGCTATGCGCAGAACCGCCGTTCCGTGACCGTGCTCGCCGCGGGCGCGGGCGTCTGAGGGCAGGCCGATGCGGATCGCCGCCCTTCTGCTGACCGTGTCCGTCGCGCTGGGGGCGGTGCATCCCGCCGCCGCCCAGTCGCGTCAGGAAACGCTGGCCGATATCCGTCAGGAAATGTCGGTCCTTCATGTCGAGATCCAGCGGCTCAAGCGCGAGCTGTCCACCACCGGCTCGCCGGGGGGTGTGGCGGGCGGCGGTTCGGCGCTGCAACGGCTCGACCTGATCGAGCAGGAATTGCAGCGGCTGACCGCCCGGACCGAGGATCTGGAGTTCCGCATCCAGCGGATCGTCGAGGATGGCACGCGGCGGATCGGCGATCTGGAATTCCGGCTGGTCGAGCTTGAAGGCGGCGATGTCAGCAAGTTGGGCCAGACCACCACGCTGGGCGGCGAGGGGGTGGCGCGCTCTGCCCCCGTGCTGACGCCTGCGCCCGCGATCTCGAACGGGGCGCAGCTTGCCATCGGCGAACGGGCCGATTTCGACGCGGCAAAGGCCGCGCTGGAGGGCGGCGATGCCGCAACGGCCGCCGCGCGCCTTGCGGCCTTTACCGAAGCCTATCCCGGCAGCCCCCTGTCGGGCGAGGCGCATTTCCTGCGCGGCGAGGCGCTGACCGCGCAGGGCGACACCTCGGGCGCGGCGCGGGCCTATCTGGACAGCTTCTCGGGCAGCCCGGACGGGCCGCGCGCGGCAACGGCGCTGTACCGGCTGGGGTTGGCGCTGGACGGGCTGGGCCAGCGGCGCGAGGCATGCGTCACGCTGACCGAGGTCGGCACCCGGTTTTCCGGCAGCCCCGAGGCGGAACAGGCGCGTTCCGCGATGGACGCCATCGGGTGCAACTGAGCCCCGTCGCCCGCGCTTTGGAGGTGGCCCTGTCCGCCTCCTGCGCGGGTGATGCGCCGCTCGGGGTTGCGGTCTCGGGCGGGGGGGATTCCGTGGCGCTGCTGCTGGCGCTGGCCGGGCGCCGGGTGCATGCCGTCACCGTCGATCATGGCCTCAGGCCCGGGGCAGCCGCCGAAGCCCAATTCGTGGCCGGGATCTGCGCCCGGCTTGGCCTGCGGCATGACACGCTGCGCTGGCAGGGCTGGGACGGGCAGGGCAATCTTCAGGATTCGGCGCGCCGGGCGCGCTATCGGCTGATCGCCGACTGGGCGGCGGCGCAGGGGATCGGGCGGGTGGCCCTTGGCCATACGCGCGACGATCAGGCCGAAACGGTGCTGATGCGGCTTGCGCGCGGGGCAGGGGTGGACGGGCTGTCGGCCATGGCCCCCCGGCGTGAGTCCCTGGGCGTGACATGGCTGCGGCCATTGCTTGGCCTGTCGCGGGCCGATCTGCGCGCCTACCTGGCCGAGCGTGGGCAGGGCTGGATCGAGGATCCCTCGAACGAGGATGCCCGCTTCGACCGGGTGCAGGCCCGCCGGACGCTGGCCGCGCTGGCGCCCCTTGGGATCACCGCCGAGGGGTTGGCGGAGACCGCTGCGCGCATGGGGACGGCCCGCGCAGCGCTGGAGGCGGCGACGCTGGAGGCGGCGGGGCGGGTGGCGCGCGAGGATCGGGGCGATGTGGTCCTGTCCCGCGCCGGGCTTGACGCGCTGCAAGGCGAGATCGCGCGGCGCCTGCTGGTCGCGTCGCTCTGCTGGGTCGCCTCCTCCGAATATCCGCCGCGCGCCGAGGCGCTGGCCGAAACGCTGGCCGCCCTGGGCAGCGCGCCCCGCGCCACGCTGCATGGCTGCCTGATCGCGCGCGAAACAGACGACCTGCGGATCGGGCGCGAACCGGCCGCACTGGCCGGAACGGTCGCCCCCGCGGGCGCGCTTTGGGACGGGCGCTGGTGGCTGGACGGCCCCGCCGAGCCGGGGCTTGAGATTCGCGCCCTGGGCGAGGGGGGGCTTGCGGCCTGTCCCGACTGGCGCGCAACCGGGCTGCCGCGCGCCTCGCTTCTGGCCGCTCCGGCGGTCTGGCGGGGGGCGCACCTGGTCGCGGCGCCGCTGGCGGGGCTTTGCAACGGCTGGCAGGCCCGGCTTGCGACGACGTTAAGCCAGCGGATCATCTCGCATTGAACATGACCGCGTGATCGCTATCTTAAGCCGACGGGGGGACTCCGCGGTCCGCCCGAGCCGTCATGTCAAGGAGTACGCCGTGGGCAACGCGCGACAAATCGCATTCTGGGTGGTCCTGTTCCTGCTGATCCTCGCCCTGTTCAACCTGTTCAGCGGCGGCCAGGGGGCCATGTCGTCGCGCTCGGTCAGCTATACCGAATTCCTGCGCAGCGTCGAAAGCGGCGAGGTGTCCAGCGTGACGCTGGATGGCGAACGCGCCGTGATCCGTGCGAATGATGGCACCACGGTCACCACGATCATTCCCAAGGGCGCGGATATCACCGACCGCCTGCTGGCGCGCAATGTCGACGTGCGCGCCGAGCCGCAGGAGCAAAGCGGCATCCTGGCCTATATCGGCACGCTTCTGCCCTTCATCATCCTGATCGGCATCTGGCTGTTCCTGATGAACCGCATGCAGGGCGGCGGGCGCGGCGGCGCGATGGGCTTTGGCAAGTCCAAGGCCAAGCTGCTGACCGAAAAGCATGGCCGCGTTACCTTCGATGATGTGGCGGGCATCGACGAGGCCAAGGAAGAGCTGGAAGAGATCGTCGAGTTCCTGCGCAACCCGCAGAAATTCAGCCGCCTGGGCGGCAAGATCCCGAAAGGCGCGCTGCTGGTCGGCCCGCCCGGCACCGGCAAGACGCTGCTGGCGCGCGCCATCGCGGGCGAGGCGGGCGTGCCGTTCTTCACCATCTCGGGCTCGGACTTCGTGGAAATGTTCGTCGGTGTCGGCGCCTCGCGCGTGCGCGACATGTTCGAGCAGGCCAAGAAGAATGCGCCCTGCATCGTCTTCATCGACGAGATCGACGCGGTCGGCCGGTCGCGCGGCGTGGGCTATGGCGGCGGCAATGACGAGCGCGAGCAGACGCTGAACCAGCTTCTGGTCGAGATGGACGGGTTCGAGGCGAACGAGGGCATCATCATCGTCGCCGCCACCAACCGCCCCGACGTACTGGACCCCGCGCTGCTGCGGCCCGGCCGCTTCGACCGTCAGGTGCAGGTGCCCAACCCCGACATCAAGGGCCGCGAAAAGATACTGTCCGTGCATGCCCGCAAGGTGCCGCTGGGCCCCGACGTGGACCTGCGCATCATCGCGCGCGGCACGCCCGGCTTCTCGGGCGCGGATCTGGCCAACCTGGTGAACGAGGCGGCGCTGATGGCCGCGCGCGTCGGTCGGCGCTTTGTCACGATGGAGGATTTCGAGAACGCCAAGGACAAGGTGATGATGGGCGCCGAGCGGCGGTCCATGGTCATGTCCGAGGACGAGAAGAAGCTGACCGCCTATCACGAGGCGGGCCATGCGGTCGTCGGCCTGAACGTGCCCCAGCATGACCCGATCCACAAGGCCACGATCATTCCGCGCGGCCGCGCGCTGGGTCTGGTGCTGTCGCTGCCCGAGCGCGACCAGCTTTCGGTCAGCTACACCAAGTACAAGTCCAAGATCGCCATGGCGATGGGCGGACGCGTGGCCGAGGAACTGGTCTTCGGGCGCGAGAACGTGACCAGCGGCGCGGCCAGCGACATCCAGCAGGTCAGCCGGATCGCGCGGGCGATGGTGACCCAGTTCGGCTTTGCCGAGGAACTGGGCTATATCGACTACGCGAACGAGCGGGAAAGCTATCTGGGCAGCTATGGCGGCGGCGCGCAGCATTCGGCGGCAACGCAGAAGCTGATCGACGACAAGGTAAAGCAACTGGTCGACGAGGGCTACGAGACCGCCAAGCGCATCCTGACCGAAAAGCGCGACGATCTTGAACGGCTGGCGCAGGGTCTTCTGGAATACGAGACGCTGACCGGCTCGGAGATCACCAAGGTCATCGCGGGCGAAGCGCTCAGCCGGGGCGAGGATGATGCCCCGCCGCCCAAGGGGGGCAACACGCCCTCGGTCACGGCGATTCCGAAGACCAAGCCGCGGCCCAAGCCGGGGCTGGAACCCGAACCGCTGGCGTGATCCTTTCGCGCTGAAGGACCGAAGCCCCGGAACCCGTGAAGGTTCCGGGGCTTTCGTTTGCGCCCCGGTCTTGATCGGCTGGCGCAGGCGCGTCGCTTGGGCGCCCTAATCCTTATGTATGCTGGTCCTGCCCGCCTCCTGCCGCTATCTCTGGCAAAAAGCGGCCTGGAGGGAGGAACAGGACATGGCCCCGAAATCCGATATCGAGATCGCCCGCGCGGCGCAGAAGCGTCCGATCCAGCAGATCGGCGCGTCGCTGGGCATCCCCGAGGGCGATCTGCTGCCCTATGGCCATGACAAGGCCAAGGTCGGGGCGGACTTCATCGCGGGGCTGAAGGAACGGCCGAACGGCAAGCTGATCCTCGTGACCGCGATCAACCCGACGCCTGCGGGCGAGGGCAAGACGACGACGACGGTGGGGCTGGGCGACGGGCTGGCGCGGATCGGCAAGAAGGCCGCGATCTGCATCCGCGAAGCCTCGCTCGGGCCATGCTTCGGGATGAAGGGGGGTGCTGCGGGCGGCGGTTATGCGCAGGTCGTGCCGATGGAGGACATGAACCTTCATTTCACCGGCGATTTCCACGCGATCACGTCGGCCCACAACCTGCTGGCGGCGATGATCGACAACCATATCTACTGGGGCAACGCGCTTGGCATCGACCAGCGCCGCGTGACCTGGCGGCGCGTGATGGACATGAACGACCGGGCGCTGCGCGACATGGTCTGTTCGCTGGGCGGCGTGGCGAATGGCTATCCGCGCCAGACCGGCTTCGATATCACCGTCGCCTCCGAAGTCATGGCGATCCTGTGTCTTGCGACCGACATCCATGACCTGCAAAAGCGTCTGGGCGACATCATCGTGGGCTATACCGCCGAGCGCGCCCCGGTCCACGCCCGTGACCTGAAGGCGGACGGCGCGATGACGGTGCTGCTGAAGGATGCGTTGCAGCCGAACCTGGTGCAGACGCTGGAGAACACGCCCGCCTTCGTGCATGGCGGGCCGTTCGCCAATATCGCGCATGGCTGCAATTCCGTCATGGCGACCACCACGGCGCTGAAACTGGCCGATTACGTCGTGACCGAAGCCGGGTTTGGGGCCGATCTGGGCGCCGAGAAGTTCATGAACATCAAGTGCCGCAAGGCCGGGCTGGCGCCCTCTGCGGTGGTGATCGTGGCGACCGTGCGCGCGCTGAAAATGAATGGCGGCGTGGCCAAGGCCGATCTGGGGGCCGAGAACGTGGCCGCGGTCACGGCAGGCTGTGCCAATCTGGGCCGCCATATCGAGAATGTGAAATCCTTTGGCGTTCCGGCTGTCGTCGCGATCAACCATTTCGCCGGCGATACCGAGGCCGAGATCGCGGCCGTGCAGGACTATGCCTCGCATCAGGGCGCCGAGGCGATCCTGTGCCGACACTGGGCCGATGGCAGCGCGGGCATCGAGGCGCTGGCGCAGCGCGTCGTGGCACTGGCCGAGGCCGATCATCACGGCTTCGCGCCGCTTTATCCCGACGAGATGGGTCTGTTCCACAAGATCGAGACAATCGCCAAACGCATCTATCGCGCGGGCGAGGTGATCGCCGACAAGAAGATCCGCGACCAGTTGCATGCCTGGGAACAGGTGGGCTATGGCCATCTGCCGATCTGCATGGCCAAGACGCAATATTCCTTTACCACCGATCCGAATGTCCGCGGCGCGCCCGAGGATCATTCCGTGCCGGTGCGCGAGGTGCGGCTGGCCGCAGGGGCGGGCTTCGTCGTGGCGATCTGCGGCGAGATCATGACCATGCCCGGCCTGCCCAGCAGACCGGCGGCCGAGACCATCGGGCTGAACCCCGAGGGCCAGATCGAGGGGCTGTTCTGAGGGCTGCATTGCAGCCCGCGGGGCGGCGCGGTAACAGGGGCGGGACCAAGGAGCGACGCAAGGAAACGCCGATGATCCCGCCCGAATCCTGCCGGAGCATGGAGGAGTTGCGCGCCCAGATCGACGCGCTGGACGGCGATCTGGTGGCACGGCTGGCCGAACGCGCGCGCTATATCGACCGGGCGGCGGAACTGAAACCGGCCGAGGGGCTGCCCGCCCGGATCGGCCCGCGCATCGACGAGGTGATCGCCAGGGTCCGGGCGCGCGCCGCGGCAGAGGGGCTGGACCCCGAACTTGTGGAACGGCTCTGGCGCGAGCTGATCGAATGGTCGATCGCGCGCGAGGAGGTGGCGATGGGACAAGGGGAGACGAAGGCATGAGTGCGGAGATCATCGACGGCAAGGCATTCGCCGCCACGATCCGCGGCAAGGTGGCCGAGCATGTGGCGCGGCTGCGGACCGAACACGGGCTGACGCCGGGGCTGGCGGTGGTGCTGGTGGGCGAGGATCCGGCCAGCCAGGTCTATGTGCGCAACAAGGGCCAGCAGACCGAGGAATCGGGCATGGCCTCGTTCGAGCATCGCCTGCCCGCCGAGACCTCCGAGGCCGAATTGCTGGCGCTGATCGCCCGGCTGAACGCGGCGCCAGCGGTGCATGGGATCCTCGTGCAATTGCCGCTGCCCGATCATATCGACTCGGCCAAGGTTCTGGACGCGATTGATCCGGCCAAGGATGTCGATGGCTTCCACATCTCGAATGTCGGGCTGCTGGCGACGGGGCAGAAGGCGCTGGTGCCCTGCACGCCGCTGGGCTGCCTGATGCTGTTGCGCGACCGGCATGGCTCGCTTGCGGGGATGGATGCGGTGGTCGTCGGGCGGTCGAACATCGTTGGCAAGCCGATGGCCCAGCTTCTGCTGCGCGACAGTGCGACCGTGACCATCGCCCATTCCCGCACCCGCGATCTGGCCGGGGTGTGCCGCCGCGCCGATATCCTGGTGGCCGCGGTGGGCCGGCCCGAGATGATCCCCGGCGACTGGATCAAGCCCGGCGCCACGGTGATCGACGTGGGCATCAACCGCATTCCCGCCCCCGAAAAGGGCGAGGGCAAGTCGCGGCTGGTGGGGGATGTGCATTTCGACAGCGCCGTGCAGGTCGCGGGCGCGATCACGCCGGTTCCCGGCGGCGTCGGGCCGATGACGATTGCCTGCCTGCTGGCCAATACCCTGACCGCGTTTTGCCGCGCGCATGGTCTGGCCGAGCCCGAGGGGCTGACCGCCTGAGCGCGCTCAGGCGCTGACCGGCACCATCGTCCCCAGCAGCGTCGCCACATGGCAGCGCGTTCCGTCCTGTTCGGCATGGACATCGGCGCGCGCCACCATCAGCCGCTTGCCCGCCCGCACCACCTCGCCCCGCGCGATCAGCCGCGTGCCTGTCGCGGGGGCAAGCAGGTGGATCGTCATTTCGCTGGTCACGACTTCCTGCCCCGGCGCCATCAGGCTCAGCGCCGCATAGCCCGCCGCGCTGTCGCCTAGCGAAAAGGTCAGCCCGGCATGGGCCATGCCCTGCTGCTGGCCGAATTCGGGCCGGATCGGGGCGGCGATCTCGACCAGACCCGGGGCGAGCGCGACGATCTCCGCGCCGATGGTCCGCATCATGGCCTGAAGGGCAAAGCTGGCCCGGACGGTTTCGGCATAATCGGGATTGCGCGGGGCATGGCTCATTCGGACGTGTCTCCGGTTCCGGTCGGGCAAAGCCTAGCGCGGCCCCGCAAAGCCGGACAAGACAGGGGACAGGCCCCGGCAGGGGATGACGCTGCGGAACGGACCTGACGTGCCTCTCAGCGGGCGCGTCCGGGGCGCATCGGAACCGCCAGCGCCCGCGGCCCCGTCAGGATCGCGACCGCGCCCGGCCCCATCAGCGCGTCCAGCACCGGCGCGTCACTGGCAAGCCCGCCGGTATAGGCACCAAAGGCGGGCAGGATCACGCGGGCCGCATCGGCCAGGAAACAGGGCCGCGACACGCGCCGCCCGCCAAGGGAAAGACGCGCCTTGGGGTGGTAATGGCCCGAGATCTCGGCGGTTTCGCCGGGCCGCGCGATATGGCGGAAGGTTAGCGGCCCTTGGCGCATTTCGGCCAGATGGGTGCCGGGCAGGGTGGCGGGGCCGGGGTCGTGATTGCCCGCGATCCAGACCCAGCGCCGCCCCGCCATCAGCCGCAACAGCCGGTCCTCGGCACCCGGCGGCAGGGCGCGGGCGGCGGCATCATCGTCGAAACTGTCGCCCAGACAGACCACGACCTGCGGCGCGGTGCGGGCGATCTCGGCCTCCAGCCGGGTCAGCGTTTCGGCGCTGTCATAGGGCGGCAGCAGCGTGCCGCCGCGCCGCGCCAGCCGCTCGGCCTTGCCCAGATGCAGATCCGCCACCGCCAGCAGCCCCGCCTCGGCCCAGTAAAGCGCGCCCGAGGGCAGGGCGGACAGAAGGGCGCCGGACAGGGTGAGGGGATGGGCGGTCATGGCCCGTCTTCCCGCGAAAGCGCGCGCGCCGCAAGGGCTCAGGCCAGCCCCGCCTCGGCCATCAGACGGTCCGCCGCCGCGTCGATCAGGCGCTGTTCCGCCGCGCCCTGAACCGGGATGCGCCCGGCCTCAAGGAACAGCGGCGCGGCCAGCGGGGTGACGCGGGGGCGGCGCACATGGTCGATGCGGCCCTTGACGCGGGCCAGCATCGCCTCGATCCGGCCGAAATCGACCAGCCCCTTCATCGCCTCTTCGCGGGTGATGTCCAGCATCAGGTGGCCGGGGTCGTATTTCATCAGCGTGTCATACAGGATGTCCGAGGAAAACGTCGCCTGCCGCCCGGTCTTGCGCGTGCCGGGCAGGTTGCGCGCGATCAGGCCCGCGATCACGGCCGAACTGCGGAAGGTGCGCTTCATCACGGCATTGCCCGCAAGCCAGCTCTCGAACGCGGCGCGCAGTCCGGTGGCGTCCAGCAGATCGGCCGGTGCCGTCACCTCGTCCAGCCCCCAGACCAGCGTGGCATAATCGGTCGCGACGAAACCCAAGGGCGCCAGCCCCGCCGACTCCATCCGCTGCGTGACCAGAAGGCCCAGCGTCTGCTGCGCGTTCCGGCCCGCGAAACCGTAGATGCACAGATGCTGCCGCCCCTCATGCGGGAAGGTCTCGACCAGCAGCCGGTCGCGTTCGGGCAGGCGCGAGACATCCCGTTGCAGCGCCAGCCATTCGGCTGTGTGGGCGGGCAGGTCGGGCCAGTCGGGCGCGCGGAACATGGTCAGGATGCGGTCCGACAGGCGCGTGGAGGTGGCGAACTTGGTGCCCGCGAAGACCGCGATCTTCGGCTCGCGCCCGGGGCTGCGGCTGACCTCGACCACCATCTCGCGCAGGCCCTCGTAGCGGACGACCTGCCCGCCGATCAGAAAGCTGTCGCCCGGGGTCAGCGTGGCGGCAAAGGCTTCCTCGATCTCGCCCAGCGCCGCGCCGCCGCGGGCGGGCTTGAGGCGCACCTTCAGCTTTTCCTCCTCGACGATGGTGCCGAGGTTCATCCGGATCGCCTGCGCGGCGCGCGGATCGCGCAACGCCCAGCGCCCGTCGGGCTGGCGTTTCAGCCGTTGCCAACGGTCATAGGCGCGCAGCGCATAGCCCCCCGTCGCCGCGAAATCGAGACAGGCATCGAAGCGCGCGCGCGTCAGCCCGGCATAGGGGCCAGCGGTCGTGACCTCGGCGAACAGGGCGTCCGCGTCGAACGGCCCGGCGGCGGCGCTGGCCAGGATATGCTGGCAGAGCACGTCGCCGGGACCGGGGCCGCGCGGCTCGCCATCCAGATCGTTCTCGCGCACCGCTTGCAGCGCTGCGACACATTCCACCACCTCGAAGCGGTTCGCGGGCACCAGCAACGCCTTGGATGGCGCGTTGTAGCGGTGGTTCGCCCGCCCGATCCGCTGCACCAGCCGCTTGACGTTCTTTGGCGCACCGACCTGGATCACCAGATCGACATCGCCCCAGTCGATGCCCAGATCCAGCGAGCCGGTGCAGACCACCGCGCGCAACTGGCCCGCTGCCATCGCCTGTTCCACCTTTTCGCGCGCCTCGCGCGACAGGCTGCCATGGTGGATCGCGACGGGCAGGGCGTCCTCGTTCGCCAGCCAGAGGTCGCGAAAGAACAGCTCTGCCTGCGCGCGGGTGTTGTGAAAGATCAGCGTCGTGCGGTGGCGCGCGATCTGGTCCAGCACCGCCGGGATCGCATAGCGCCCGCCGCCACCCGCCCAGGGCGGGGCCGCGCCGGTGTCGAGAATCGCGATATCGGGGGCGGGGCCGGGATCGGCGGTCAGGATCTCGCAGGGGTCGGGGCGGCGGGCGAGGAAGCGGGCCAGCGCGGGCGGATCCTCGACGGTGGCCGACAGCCCGACGCGGCGCAGCCCGGGGCAGAGCGAGGACAGCCGCGCGAGCCCCAGCATCAACTGATCGCCGCGCTTGGATTCCGCCAGCGCGTGGATCTCGTCGACGATCACGCGCTTCAGCCCGGCAAAGATGCGCGGCGCATCCTCGTAGGACAGAAGCAGCGCCAGACTTTCGGGCGTGGTCAGCAGGATATGCGGCGAGTCGGCGCGCTGGCGGCGGCGCTGGGTCCGGGTCGTGTCGCCGGTGCGATCCTCGATGCGGATGGGCAGGCCCATCTCCTCGACGGGGCGGCGCAGGTTGCGCCCGATATCCGCGGTCAGCGCCTTGAGGGGCGAGATATAGAGGGTATGCAGCCCGGGGGCGGGACCTTTGGCAATCTCGGCCAGCGTCGGCAGGAACCCCGCCAGCGTCTTGCCGCCCCCGGTCGGCGCGATCAGCAACAGCGCGGGCGCCCCGGCGCGGTCCAGCATCGCGCGCTGGTGGGGGTGGATGGTCCAGCCGCGCGCGGCAAACCAGCGTTCAAAGGTCTCGGGCATCTGCATCAGCCGGTTCTAGCGCAGGCGCGGGCCGATTTCATGCCGCAATCGCGGGGTCTAGGACTCGATCCAGATCGTCACCGGCCCGTCATTGACCAGCGAAACCTTCATGTCGGCCCCGAACCGCCCCTTTGCCACCGGCACGCCCTGCGCGGCCAGCGCCCGGACGAAATGCTCGTAAAGCCGTTCGCCCTGCTCGGGCGGGGCGGCGGCGGAAAAGCCGGGGCGGTTCCCGCGCGAGGTGTCGGCGGCCAGCGTGAACTGGCTGATGACCAGCGCCGCGCCGCCGGTATCCAGCACCGACAGGTTCATCTTGCCGTCCGCGTCGCGGAAGATGCGCATGCGGGCGATCCGCGCGGCCAGCTTTTCGGCCTCGGCCTCGGTATCGGCGGTCATGGCGCATACAAGGATCATCAGCCCCGGACCGATCTGGCCCAGAACCTCGCCATCGACGCGCACCGCGGCCTCGCTGACGCGCTGGACAAGCGCCCTCATGCCAGTTCCTCGCGCCAGGGCGGGTTCGCGCCCGCGCGGCTGACGGTGATCGCCGCGGCCCGCGTCGCCAGATCCAGCGCGCCGACAAGGGCGGCATGCGACAGGCAGGCAAGCCCCGGTTTCGACAGATGCCCCCCGGCCCTGAGTGCTGCCAGAATCCCCGCGTTGAACGTGTCGCCCGCGCCGACCGTATCGACCGCGTCGACGGGGCGGGCGGGGCATTCGGCCTCGGCATTGCGGGCAAAGGCGCGGGCACCCTCGGCCCCCAGCGTCAGCACCACCAGTTGCGGGCCGCGCGTCAGCAGATCGCGGGCGAGCATCCCGGCGTCGCCCGGACCCAGCAGCCAGCGCAGATCGTCAAGCGACAGCTTGACGATATCGGCCGCCGCGATCATCGCCGCAAGGCGCGTGCGCAGGGCGGCTTCGTCGCCGGCGAAACCGGGGCGGATATTGGGGTCGAGCATCGTCACCCGCGCCCCCGCCTCGCGCAGCATCAGCGCCTCATAGGCTGCGCCGCAGGGCTCGACCGCCAGCGAGATGCCACCGAAGAACAGCGCCTCGATGCGGTCGGGCAGGGCGGGCAGATCGGCAGTGGTCAACATCCGCCCGGCCGTGTTCTCGTCGTAGAAGGCATAGCTGGCCTGACCGTCGCTCAGCGCGACGAAGGCCAGTGTCGTCGGCCGGGCCGAGCGGATCGCAAACCCCGCATCGACCCCCGAGGCGATCAGCGCCCGGTCCAGCATCTGGCCGAACAGATCCCTCGACAGCCCCGAAAGGAACCCGGTCGGCGCGCCCAGCCGTCCCAGCGCGATCGCGGTGTTGAAGACCGACCCGCCCGGCAGCGGCACAAAGGCCGCCTCGCCCGCGTCGGTCCGGCCGGGCAGCATGTCGATCAGGGCCTCGCCTGCACAAAGGATCATGGCGCATCTCCTTGCCTTGCCCCAGCCATACCCGGCCGCGCGCCCCGGCGCAAACCCGCCGCGCGGCCCCGCGCCTTGACGGCCGTCAACGACAGGCGGCCCCGGGCGGGGAATCCTGCGGCCATCGCAAAGGTCCACAAGACAGGAGGTCGAGATGGTCGAGAAATCGCACAGCACGGGCTTCTGGCCCTCGCTTTACGAGCCGTTTCGGGGGCTTGGCGCGCGGGTGGCCGACTGGTTCGCGCCCGCATCCGAGGCATCGGTCGATGATGACGGCTACAGCATCCGGATGGAATTGCCGGGGGTCGCGGAAAAGGACGTCAAGGTATCGCTGGCCGATGGTGTCGTCACCGTGCGCGGCGAAAAGCAGTCGAGCCGCGAGGAAAAGGGCGAGACCTGGTATTTCAGCGAACGCGAATACGGGTCATTCTCGCGCAGCTTCCGGCTGCCGCCCGATGCCGATGCAGGCGCCGTCAAGGCCGACCTCAAGGATGGCGTGCTGACGGTCAGCGTGGGCAAGAAGGCACCGGGCCCGGCAACAACCGGCACCGAGATCCCGATCGGACGGAACTGAGGGCGCCAGGGCGGTCCGGGGCAGGCGATGGCGCCCCGGACCGCCCTTATTGCCACTCGATCATGCCCACGGCCCCCTGATCGAGCGCCACCAGATAGCCCACCGCGCCCGCAAGGATCAGGCCCAGAGCCACGGCCAGCGCGATCTTCCAGACCGACCAGGGCCGTTCGCCCTGTACCCGTCCGGTGCGCCCGTTGACGACAAAGCGATAGCTCTTGCCGCGATAGCGATAGGCCGCCAGCCAGACCGGCAGCAGGATATGCTTGAAGGTGACGTCGGAAACCTCGGTCTCCAGCCGGTCGATGCGTTGCTGGTCGCCGCCGATATCGGCCGCCACATCGCGCCGGATTACCCGGTCCATGATCGCGCGCGCCGTTCCGAAGCCCTGTTCCAGCCCGACCGTGTAGCCCTCGGCCCCGAACCCCGCGAGATAGTCGGGCCGGTAGGGTTCCAGCCCCGCCAGATCCCAGGGTTGCAGCCCGTCGGTATGGCGCTGCGGCAGGCTGGTCGAGCCCAGCACCAGCACATCGTCGAAATCCCGCGCCACCCGGCCCGAAACCGGGCTCCAGCGGATCGTCTGCACCCGCTCGGCCTGGCGCTGGCCGTTGCGCATGACCATCCGCGTCTCGTAATGGATCGTACCGCGCGCGCCGGAATAGCGTGACCGTGTCTGCGCGTCATAGGTCCAGAAGGGGACATAGATGCCCTGCATCGGCCGGCCGCGGCGGGCATAGTCCCGCAGCCCGTTCGGCGCGAACCACAGCCGCCCCAGCCAGTCGGTCATCGCCTTGTGGGCCTGACGTTCGCTCAGCGCAAAGGGCAGCACGGCCTGCGGCTTGATCCGGCGCTGGCGGCCGGTATCGGTGACCACGGGGGTTGCGCAGAACGGACAGGCCCCGGCATGGGTCTGGTCGTCCAGTTCGATTTCGGCGCCGCAATTGGGGCATTTGAGCCGCCGCACCTCCTCCATCTCGGCGGCGGGCAGGGCGGCGGCCAGCGCGGCGCGATAGTCCAGCTCGTGCAGATGCCCGTCATCCGGCCCCGCCCCCGGGATCGGCTGGACATGGCCGCAATGGGCACAGACCAGATGCCGTGCGCCCGGATCAAAGCGCAGGCTTGCGCCGCACTGGTCGCAGGGGAAACGGTGGTCGTGGGGCGCGGGCGGGGGCGCGGTGTCGTGCATGGGGCGCAGGCGGCGCGATCAGGCGTCGGGCGGGGGCGGCGGGGGCGCGACGGTGAAAAGCTGGGCAAGCTCCGTCACCTCCTCGGCGCGTTTCCAGCCGTCCTGGCCCTGGGTCCAGACAAAGGTTTCGCGCAGAAGCGTGCCCGCCATCGCCATCCGCCCCAGATCGGCCCTGGAGAATGGCCCCTTCGTCTCGCCCCGCTCGGCGATATGCCAGACATGCTCGACCGGCGGGGGCGGGGGCGGGGTGGCGCCCGGCACCGGCCCCCATGGCCCCTGCTGCGCGATCTGCGCGCCCATCGCCATGCCCATCCCGGCGCCCAGCCCCGCGGCCATGCCGCTGCCTGCCTGGCCTTGGGCCGATGTCATCGCCTCGGCCGCCGAATATTGCGTGAACCGGCCCAGATCGCCCGCGATCCCCATCGAGGTGCGCTTGTCCAGCGCCTTTTCCACCTCGGGCGGCAGGCTGATATTCTCGATGTAGAATTCGGGCATGCTGAGCCCGTATGCCTCCAGCGTCTTCGAGACCTCGGTCGCGATCAGCCGGCCCAGATCGTCGGTATTCGCCGCCATGTCCAGCACCGGGATGCCGGACCGCGCGATCACCCGGCTGAATTCCTGCACGATGATGTTGCGGATCTGAAAGGCGATCTCGTCGCGGGTGAACTCGCCATCGGTGCCGACGATCTCGACCATGAAGCGGGCGGGGTCGGTGACGCGGATCGCGCAGGTTCCGAAGGCGCGCAGCCGCAGCGGCCCGAATTCCGGATCGCGCAGCATCACCGGGTTGCGGGTGCCCCATTTCAGCCCGGGAAAGCGGGTGGTGGCGACGAAATAGATCTCGGACTTGAAGGGCGAGCGGAAGCCATGATCCCAGTGCTGAAGCGTGGTCAGCACCGGCATGTTGTTGGTTTCCAGCATGTAGAGCCCGGGCGTGAACACATCGGCCAGTTGCCCCTCATGGACAAAGACGGCCGCCTGCCCCTCGCGCACGGTCAGCTTGGCGCCATACTTGATCGCATGGCCCTGCCGCTCGAACCGCCAGACCATGGTATCGCGGGTGTCGTCCACCCAATGGATGACGTCGATGAACTCGCCGGACAGGAAGTCGAAGATGCGCATGGTGTGATCCTCCGGGTCGGGTTGCCCCGAGTATAGTCACGCGGCAACGGTCAGGTCACGCACAAGCGCCGCAGTGCCGGTCAACTCTCCCCCCCCATCAGCTCGACTGAGATGGTCTCGACGATGGGGCGGGCCTCGGGTTCGCGCATGCCGGGGCGCAGGCGGCGGTCGTAGAGGATGCGCAGCAGCAATTCGTCATGCGGGGTGAGCAGCGCGAATTCCTCGTCATCGTTGAAGATCGAGGGCCGCGCGGCCGGGCTGTCATTGGCCAGACCCATCCCCTGGGCCAGTTCCTCGTGGATGCAGGACCGGCGCAGCCGGTCGGGATGCTCGGCCCGGATCACCGCGACGGCGCGGGAATAGACGCTCGCGTCACCGCGCGAGAACGCGAGCACCAGGCAGAAGGTCGAGCGCGGCATCCCCTCGATGGTGCGCACGGCAGTATTGTCGATGCCGGGCACCATCATGCGCAGGCTGGGTCCGATGACGCGGCGCTCGTCCTCGTTCAGGATCAGGACGTGGAAATTCGCCTGTTCTGGATCGGTCGTGCGGATCGGCAGCCCGGTCAGCCGCGACAGCCGGTCCGCGAAGGCGTTGATCTCGGCGGTGGCCTTGGCGCGCTGCGCTTCGGGCACCGTGTCGCCAAAGACCAGCCCCAGCCCGACCGGCTGTTCCCAGCGCCGCAGGCGGCTGGGGGTTTCGCGCGGGACAAGCGCGCCCGCGCGCGGAACATATTCGTCATACAGCGCGATGCGGATGAAGTTCTCGACCACATCGCGGCGCGTGAAGGGCACATCGCGGGCCGAACTGTCGGTGCGCAGCAGCCCGCGCGACAGCAGATCGGCCTCGACCCGCTCGAAATGGCGGGCGATCGCCTCGCTTTCGGGCGAGGGGGCGGGGGTCACGATCTCGGGGCGCGGCATCGGGCGCGGGCTGGTCATCGGGGGCGCAACCTGACAGCCGGCCAGCGCCCCCAGAACAATGCCGGAAAGAAGAACGGAACGAACGCGAGGGCTCACGGGGGTCTCAGACCCCCGGAACGGCGCCCGCGCCCTGGGCGCGGGACTTGGCGGCGGCCAGCGTGTCGCGCAGGTCGGCCTCCATCTTCTTCAGGTCTTCCTCGGCCCGGGCGCGGCGGGTCTTGCCCTCGTCCGCGATCTGAAGGCTTTCCTCGATGGTGGCGACCAGCGCGGCATTGGCCTTCTTGACCGCCTCGATGTCGAACACGCCGCGCTCCATTTCCTCGCGCACGATCCTGTTGGCCTCGCGCAGGTTCTCGGCATTGGCCGTCAGCAACTCGTTGGTCAGGTCCGAGGCCGCGCGCACCGCCTTGGCGGCCTCTTTCGAACGCTGGATCGTCACCGCCTGGGCCAACTGGGTTTCCCAGAGCGGCACGGTATTGACCAGCGTCGAGTTGATCTTGGTGACCAGCGACTTGTCGTTTTCCTGCACCAGCCGGATCGAGGGCAGCGACTGCATCGTGACCTGGCGGGTCAGCTTCAGATCATGCACGCGGCGTTCCAGATCGTCGCGCGCGGCGCGCAGATCGCGCAATTCCTGGGCGCGCATCACCTGGTCGTTCTCGGGTGCGGCACTCACCGCGGCCTCGCGCGCGGGGATGTCGCGATTGTCCAGATCGGCCAGCTTGGCCTCTCCGGCCGCGATGTAAAGCGCCAGCTCGTCATAGAAGCCCAGCGTCTTTTCATAAAGCTTGTCCAGCGACTTGATGTCCTTGAGCAGCCGGTGTTCGTGGGTCAGCAGATCGTCGGTGATCTTGTCGATCTGGTCCTGGACCGTCTCGAACTGGGCCATGAAATTCGCGATGGGCTGGGCGCGGCGGGTCAGCTTTTCCCACCAGCTGCGCTTGCGCCCGGCATCCAGTTCCGCGACCGAGAATCCGCGGATGGTGGTGACGATCTCGCGCAAGCTGTCGCCCGCAGGCCCCACATCCTTGTTGCGCACATCGGCCAGCATCGCCTGGCTGATCTGCTGCAATTCCGCCTGCGCCGACGCCCCGAAGGCGATGATCGAGCCGCTATCGGCCATGTCGATCTCGGCCATGCGGGTGCGGATGCCCAGCGCCTGCTTGTCGTCGGCGGCGGCCAGCGGAACCACCTCGGCCGCAGGGGCGGGCAGGATCACGGCGCTCAGTTGCTCGACCTCGGAAAGGGCGGCCTGGGCTTTCTGTCTGACGGTCTCGGACATGGGTCTCAATCTCCCGAATTTGGCGTCGCGGGGGCAGCGCGCACGCCTTCACGCTGCAACCTGTCGCGCAGCACTTCAATCTCGATATCCAGATCGGCGCGGTCATCCAGCAGGAGCGTCCGCGTGCGCGCCGTGAAATTCTCCTCCAGATCACTCAGCAGCGCCTCGTAATCGGCCCGTGCGCCCGCGTCGCGGGTGCGGGCATAAAGCTCGGAGAACTTGACCGTCGCATCGCGCGCGCCCAGCAGATAGACCACCAGATAGCGCCGCGCGGCGGTCAGGTCGCGGGGGTCGTTCTCGACGGTGCGGAACATCTCGCGCACAGTGCCCTGAAACCGCTCGACCCGCGCCTCAAGCCGCCGGTCGCCCGCGCGGGCGATGGCATCGCTCATCGTGCGCAGGTGCTTTTCGGCCTCGTCGATCACGCGGGCCACCCGCTCGCGTTGCAGGCTGTCGGCGCCCTCGATCCCCTTGTCGCGCATCGGATCGACCCCGAAGGCGGCGCTGTGCAGCACCACGCCCAGAACCGCAAAGATCGCGGGCGCCAGAAACCCCGCCCCGGGCGCCATGCCCGCCAGGAACAGCCCCGCCCCGGTCAGCGCCGAGCCGAACATCTTGCGCGGGATCGCCGGGCGGCGGGCCACCTTGCGCGCGGCCCAGGCATCCTCGGCCTTCAGCCCCTCGCGCGTCAGCCAGGCCGCCAGCAGCAGCACGCCCAGCGCCATCAGCGTCAGCGCCATGCCCGTCGGATCGGACAGGAAGGCACGCGGCACCAGCGCCAGCGGCGCCACGAACATCAGGTTCGCCCGCCCCCGTGCCCGCGCGGCGCGCTGGCCATGGAACGGGTGACGCGGCGGCAGCGCGGTCCCCTCGCCGGGCCGCGGATCGGGGCTGTATTTCCCGCCAAAGCGCTGCGCCATCAGCCGCCCCCCATGATCGCCACATAGAGGACCAGCGCGACCAGCAGGAAGAACGCCAGTTTCTGAAGCCCGGATTCGGACATCGACCCATCCCGTTTCGCTCTCCCCACCATATGGGATGCGAGCGCGTTGCGAAAAGCAAGCCCGACGCGGGTTTCAGACCCGTTTCGGCGGCCTGGTCTTGCGGGCCGTGCGCTTGGGGCGCTGGGTTGTCGTCGGCTGGAAGTCGCGGTCAAGGCCCAACTGGTCGCGCAACACGCGCGAGCGGACCTCCTCGACCTCGCCGGGTTTCAACTCGCCCAGCCGGAACGGGCCATAGCCCACCCGGATCAGCCGGTTCACGACCAGCCCGACCGCCTCCATCGCGCGGCGGATCTCGCGGTTCCGGCCCTCGCGGATGCCCACGGTCAGCCAGGCATTCGCCCCTTGCTGGCGGTCAAGGCTCACCTCCATCGGCTGGAACCGCTCGCCCTCGACGGTGAGGCCCGCGCGCAGGGGCGCCAGCGTCTCGTCCGAGGGCGCGCCCTTGACCCGCACGCGGTACTTGCGCAGCCAGCCGGTCGCGGGCAGTTCCAGCCGCCGCTTGATCTCGCCATCATTGGTCAGCAGCAAGAGCCCCTCGGAATTGAGGTCGAGCCGGCCCACCGACATCACCCGCGGCATGTCCTCGGGCAGGGCGTCAAAGACGGTGGGGCGGCCCTTTTCGTCCTTCGCGGTGGTCACCAGCCCGCTGGGCTTGTGATAAAGCCACAGCCGGGGCGGTTCGGCCTCGGCGATGGGCTGGCCGTCGACCTCGATCCGGTCGCTGGCGGTCACGTTCAGCGCGGGGCTGTCGATCCGCTTGCCGTTGACCGCGACGCGGCCGGCCTCGATCATCCGCTCGGCCTCGCGGCGCGAGGCGATGCCGGCCCGCGCCAGCACCTTGGCGATACGCTCGCCCTGTGGGGTATCCTGTTCCATGCGCCCCGTTTACGCGGGTTTCAGGGCGTGGGAAAGCGGCTTGCGCGGGGGCATGGCAGGGGCGATGAAGGCGCATGAGCCCGTTTCGCAGCCATATGGAAACCGCCCTTGCCGAAGCCCGCGCCGCCGCCGAACGGGGCGAGGTGCCGGTGGGCGCGGTGGTCGTCTCGCCCCGGGGCGATGTGGTCGCCGCCGCAGGCAACCGCACGATCGAGTTGCGCGACCCGACGGCGCATGCCGAGATCCTGGCGATCCGGGCGGCCTGTCAGGTGCTGGGGTCAGAGCGACTGGCAGGCTGCGACCTCTATGTGACGCTCGAACCCTGCCCGATGTGCGCCTCGGCGATCAGCCAGGCACGGATAGCGCGGCTTTACTATGGCACGGCAGACCCGAAATCGGGCGGCGTGTCCCAGGGCCCGCGCGTGTTCGAGCATCCGCAATGCCACCATGTCCCGGAAATCTACGACGGGATCAACGCAGCCGAGGCCGAGCGGCTTCTGAAAACCTTCTTCGCCGCGCGCCGCCCGTAAGCGCCCGATTGGATCCGGTGGCCAAGTTCTACCGCGCCAACGGGCGCGGCTATCAGGCGCTGATCAATGACGTGCTGAACGCCCATGAGCAACTGCGGCTGGCCAAGGTGATCGAGGGGATCGAGGACAAGGGGCCGAGTGGGGAGCCGGTGTGAGGGAGATGTCTGTAGGTCAACCCATCACACAAGATCGGCAATTTCGCCGTTCTTCTTGATGTCCAGCGATATCGGATCGCTTCCAATAATAAAGCCTCGATCACGTAACACCTGAAGGCTATAGTCAAAGGAAGCGATGTTCTGGCAATAATGATTCTTAAGGGTCTGGACTTTTATTGTGTTCTTTCCCCAATATCGGCGACGCTTAAGTGTTGATAGAATGCGTCGAGCGCCAACATCCATAGACATTCTGGATGAAAGCCCAATAATAGAGCTGTCCATTGCCTCAAGAGCCTCATTGTGGTGCTCAATTCCAAAATAGTGGCTGTGTGTGTGTCTGACGGTGGAAATGTCTGAGGAGCCAATCATCACGACTTCATATTTCTCTTCCTCAGGGAAATCTAATTCGTATCTGGTATATTTTTCGATCGCTTGATCGGCATCTCTTCCCACAACATCCCAGGTGACGAAGTTTCCGTCTGTCCAGTCAAAAACTAAAATCCAATTACTTAGCTCTTCGCCTCCATGCCCTTCTTTCTCGGCCATGGTCTTGATGATTCCTTCGTTGACAAAGCCGGAAAGGTTTCGTCCGTCGCGGGACGCCGAGATGATTGCTTCTGCAAGCTGCCTTTCCTGTTCAAAGGCGATCTCGTACTCCCGCGAAATCGATCTTCCATTTTCAATAGAAAAAAGAACGTCTGAGAATGTCTTGAAATATTGTATTACCTCGGGATCGCCTTCTTTTTCCTTGAGGCGATACCCATAAATTACAAATGTGCGCTCTATGCTTTCTGACCAATAGTGTTGAATGCGACTACGTAGTTGCAATTCAATTTTGTATCCATCAATATCGAGGATGAAATGAAAGGCTCGGTATCCAGTGTCGTCGCGGCCCATCTCCCGGTAATCAGTTTTTCGCACTACATCATAGGTTTCTTCATTAAACTTCTTCTCGAGAAACTCAATGAGTCTATCGACATCTGAATTTGATTCAACAATAATGCGTGCGCCGCCGATATCTTGAAGTTGGGTCAGGCGGACAGATAGCCTGCGTAGTTTGCGCAGTATTTGCGGCTGCCTCTTTAGGCGTTGCGCAATATAGTACTCGCCGCCGTATGTTTGGAGCCAACGTTGCAGTTCAAGTGTAAGACGGGTAAGGGGCGCAAGGTGTTCCTTTCGGAAGTCGGCGAAAACAAAATCTAGTTTTAGAGCGGTTTCATCATATTCTCGTTTTGGGTCGGATAAAATCCGACCCGCTTTGTCGATTTCTGATTTTGAGGGCACCGCTCTCTACCTCGCAAACTTCTTGTACTTCACCCGCTTCGGCTCGACCGAATCCGGCCCGAGACGCCTGATCTTGCCTTCCTCATAGGCGGCGAAGTTGCCTTCGTACCATTCGACACGAGCCTCACCCTATTCCAGCTTTTCCGCGATCCACATCTTGATCAGCGCCTGCCGGGTGATGCCCAGATGGGCGGCGCGGGCGTCCAACCCGTCGACCATCCAGGCGGGGAAATCGACGTTGACGCGCCGGGGCTCGCGATTGGGGCGGACAGCCTTGCCCCAATCGACATGTTCGGAGATGTCGCCGCCCTCGTCGAAAAGGCGGTCGAACTCAGCGGCCTTGATAGGCATCGATCTCGTCTCCTCTCGCGCGGCGGACCGAGATGATCCGGACCGTCCCGTTTCTCAGCGTGTAAACCGCCGTCCAGTGTCGGCCGCCGATGCGACCAACGGCCAGCCAGCGCGGTTCATCCTCGCTCCGCGCCGGTGCCGCGATCAGCGCATCGTCCAACCAGAGCGCCTGGGCGTCGTCGAAGTCGATCCCGTGCTTGGCGAGGTTCGCGGCGCTTTTCGCGGGGTCGTATTCGAAGATCATCGGTCAGTATGGGGTCGAAAAGGTATGGTTTCAATACCTTTTGGCCCCATCAGCGGGCAAACTTCTTGTACTTCACCCGCTTCGGCTCGACCGAATCCGGCCCCAGACGCCTGATCTTGTCTTCCTCATAGGCGGCGAAGTTACCCTCGAACCATTCGACACGGGCCTCGCCCTCGAAGGCCAGGATATGGGTGCAGAGCCGGTCGAGGAAGAAGCGGTCGTGGCTGATGATGACGGCGCAGCCTGCGAAATCCTCCAGCGCGGCTTCGAGGGCCTGAAGCGTCTCGACGTCCAGATCGTTGGTGGGTTCGTCCAGCAGCAGCACGTTGCCGCCGGATTTCAGCAGTTTCGCCATGTGGACGCGGTTGCGCTCGCCGCCCGACAGCAGCCCCACCTTCTTCTGCTGGTCGCCGCCCTTGAAGTTGAAGGACGAGCAATAGGCGCGGGAATTGACCTCGGCATCGCCCAGCACCACGATATCCAGCCCGTCCGAGATCTCCTCCCACACGGTCTTGTTCGCGTCCAGCGCGTCGCGGGACTGGTCGACATAGGACAGTTTCACCGTGTCGCCGAACGTGATGGTCCCCGCGTCGGGCTGTTCCTGCCCGGTCAGCATGCGAAACAGCGTGGACTTGCCCGCGCCGTTGGGGCCGATCACGCCGACGATGCCGCCGGGGGGCAGCGCGAAGGACAGATCCTCGATCAGCAGCCGGTCGCCATAGCCCTTGCGCAGGCCCTCGACCTCGATCACCTTGCCGCCCAGGCGCGGGCCGTTGGGGATGATGATCTGGGCGCGCGCGAGTTTCTCGCGTTCGGACTGGCCGGCCAGTTCCTCATAGGCCTGAATCCGGGCCTTGGATTTCGCCTGCCGGGCCTTCTGGCCTGCGCGGATCCAGTCAAGTTCGCGTTCCAGCGTCTTCTGCCGGGCCTTGTCCTCGCGCGCCTCTTGCGACAGGCGCTTGGCCTTCTGTTCCAGCCAGTCGGAATAATTGCCCTCATAGGGGATGCCGCGGCCGCGGTCGAGTTCCAGGATCCAGCCGGTGATGTCGTCCAGGAAATAGCGGTCATGGGTGACGATCAGGATCGTGCCCTTGTAGTCGATCAGGTGGCTTTGCAGCCAGGCGACGGTTTCGGCGTCGAGATGGTTGGTGGGTTCGTCCAGCAGCAGCATGTCGGGGGCTTCGAGCAGCAGCTTGCACAGCGCCACCCGGCGCCGTTCGCCGCCCGACAGCGTGGTGACATCCGCATCGTCGGGCGGGCAGCGCAGCGCCTCCATCGCGACATCGATCTGGCTGTCGAGATCCCACAGGTTTTCCGCGTCGATCTGGTCCTGAAGGGCGGTCATCTCCTCCATCAGTTCGTCGGAATAGTTCTCGGCGACCTGCATGGCGATCTCGTTGAAGCGGTCCAGCTTGGCCTTCTTGGCCGCGACCCCCTCCATCACGTTGCCGCGGACATTCAGCGCGGGGTCAAGCTCGGGCTCCTGCGGCAGATAGCCGACGCGCGCACCCTTGGCGGCCCAGGCCTCGCCCGAGAAATCCTTGTCCCAGCCCGCCATGATGCGCAGCAGCGTCGATTTCCCCGCGCCGTTGACGCCGACAACGCCGATCTTGACGCCCGGAAGGAAGTTCAGGCGGATGTTTTCAAAGCACTTCTTGCCGCCCGGATAGGTCTTGGAGACGCCGTCCATGTGGTAGACATACTGATAGGAAGCCATCGCGAACCGTCCTTCGGGTTGGGTATCTGGGTTGCCCGGTGACATAGCCGGTCCGGGGGGCGAGGGCAATGCGGGGGGCGATGGCCGGGTGGTGGGTTGGCACCCACCCTAGGCTCCAGACTCATTGATCGTCAAAGCCAGAACAGGACGGTTGCGGCGAGGGCGATGGCGGAAAGGAAGGTCTT
>NZ_WJPO01000040.1 GCF_009649175.1 Rhodovulum strictum
TGACACCTCCGTCGTTACGGGCGTCATCTCGGACAGCAGACCACCTCAGGCAACGAGGGTACTGGGCGGTCGCTTACCATCTTCGGCGTGAGGGTGCGGAACAGATCATCCAGCAGGGCATCGGCCACGGTGCGATCCAGGATGCCAGGCGCAAGGCCGGATCCGTCGATGTCCGTTGGAGAAAGTTCCAAAGTGGCCGGTGCGGACAGGCCGTTCCGAGTCCAGGCGCTTGCAAGAAGCAGCCGATGGAACGGGGACAACCGGTCCTGCCCGGACGCCAGGGCGACCGCATCGGCCACAGTCTGCAGGAAGGCGCTGCCGCGCTTCTTGCGTCTCGCGCGCGATGCGTGCGGCGTCCGGAGCCGACCCCAGCAGTTCGGTGAGGGGCTCCAGCTCCGGCGCGGTCTCTTCGGTCGCGCAGATCCTTGCGATCAGCTGGCCGCCCAGCGCCGACCGATGGAGCATTGAGAAACTCGCCCTGTCGAGAACCTCGAGGCGCGCGTCATCGTCGTCCCGCACCCGCACCAGTTCCGCCAACAAGGTCTCAAGCTGTCCTTCCGCCACGCCGTCCCGCTTCCTGAATCACGCCATGCCTTGCTGACACCCTATGCGTCGGCCTCGGAATTTTCACCGACGCGCATTCCGACAACTGCGCCGCGTGTTTGTTCCACCGGTTCTAAACCGAAGGAAGGAGACCTTGCGACGGCGTCTGAATCGGTTATCGCCATCCGTATGTCGCGCCGCGATCCGTATCGGTTTGCAGGTGCAGCAACGTGATTGGCCCATTGCTGCCGATCAGGCGCCGTTTTCGCTGCTGTGGAGCGTTCCCAAGAGCGGCCTTTCTTCGCAAAGAGCGGCGTTTCACGGGTCCCGCGGTGACCGGCGTAGATCTGAACTGGCCTGCTCCTGGCATCAAGGGCCTCGTTGCTGATCCAGGTTAGGGCGGGGCTGCGCACTGCGCTGTAACGTTCAGTGGAGTGCCAATCGTGCGAGATGCTTTGCTCATCTTGAGCAGCGGTTGCCGCAAAGGTACCGACAGGAGGAAAGTTCATGGACGTGCCCACAATCCTCATCATCATTCTCGTCGTCGCCTTGATCGGCGGAGGCGGCTGGTACGGCCGCGGGCGTTGGTTCTGATCCGAACCGGCGGCTTTCGTGTCAGGGAATGTCCGAAAGACCGGCAGTTTCCGGCATGATCCGACAGACTGGAACAACGCCTGCGGGAGCCTTTCGGCTGCCGAAGCAGCCCGCCTTGCCCGGCCTCCATCACGCCATGAAGAAGAAGGTGACGCGGCGCGAGCAGTTCCCGACCGAGAGGGATACGGCGTTCCCCTGAGGTCGTCTGGTGGCACTGACTACGCCGCATTGCCCCAAGGCCGGAACGAGGGCGGGCACCCGCCGATTCCGGTGGAGACGATACTGCGAGTGTATCGCCTGTAGAACTGGAATGCGCTGAGCGGCCGGATGGCGGCGGAGATGCCTCACGATAGCGAAGGGCATGTTGCCATGCAAACTAATCCGCGGAGGCTTGGCCAGCCGGATCCGTTCGTGTCGACAGCGTCGGCGTCCCCCTTCCCTCCGGATTGGTCGCGCTCTGTGCGAAACGAGCGCTTGTCCACCGGGATGGTCGCCACCGCCGCCATTGCATGAAGTCCGGCGGGACAATCGTGCCGACCCCCGACAATCAAACCGAAAGGAGACGGCGTGCAGATCCAGATCAATACCGACGACAATATCGAAGGGCACGACGCCCTGACCGCTCAGGTCGAGGCCGATGTCCGGGACGGGCTGTCCCGCTTTGCCGCCCAGATCACCCGCGTCGAGGTGCACCTGAGCGACCAGAACGCCGCCAAGGGCGGAATCGACGACAAGCGCTGCCTGCTTGAAGTGCGCCCGACCGGCCAGCAGCCGATGGCCGTGACCCATCAGGCCGGCACGCTGCAAGAGGCCAGCCTTGGCGCGCTGAAAAAGATGCAGCGCAAGCTGGAAAGCAGTGCAGGCCGTCAGAACAACGCCAAGGGCGGCCATTCGGTCCGCGATCTGGATCCGCTGTGAAGCGTCAACCGCACCAGACAGCAGCCCGTCGAACAGCCCCTCCACAAACCGAAAGGAGCATCGATGTTTTCGCGCTCTGACCTCACCGAGCTTGTCGAGGCTGCGCCGATCATTGCGGTCTCGCTCTACTTGCCCATGCAAATCCTTGGGAGAGAGACCCAGCAGAACCCGATCATCCTCAAGAACCTTCTCAGGCAGGCGCGCGACCAGCTTGCCCGGCTGGATGTCAGCGAGGCCGAGACCGAGGCGCTTCTGTCGCCGGCTGTCGATCTGATCGAAGATCATGACTTCTGGCAGCATCAGGCGCCGGGGCTGGCGCTGTATCTGTCCGATGCGGGAATGCAGGCCATCAAGCTTCCGGTTGCGGTGCCCGAACTGGCCGTTGCAGGCGCCGGGTTTCATATATCGCCGCTCCTGCCTCTTCAGCAGCAGCACGCGGAGTTTATGATCCTGACCTTGACCGCCGAGGCGGCCCATCTCTGGCAGGCAACCCGGTTTGCCATGACCGCAGCGGATATTCCCGGCCTGCCGGCCAGCATCGAGTCGCTGGACGAGGCGCCGGATCACGAAGCATCGTTGCAGTCGCATGGCTATGGCCGGCCCAATACCGGCGGCAAGAACATGCCCAAGACACAGGTCTATGGCGACAGCCCCGAGGACTGGCGCAAGGGGCGACTTGTCGAGTATGCCCGCCGCATCTCGTCGGCGCTGTCGACCCATCTGGCCCGCGACCCGCATCGCATCGTCGTGGTCGCCGATGCCGAGATCGGCGGCCATGTCCTCAAGGACGAGGCGCTTGCCCCGCTGATCGCCGGTTTTGTGGAGGTCAATCCCGTTGCGCTTGACGAGGCGGCGATTCACGCCGCCGCCGCTGCCGTGATGAAGCCGATCCATGACAAGGCCCGAGAGACCGCGCTTGAGCAACTTGACGCGCTGATCGGGCGCGGCGATGCGACGGCCTGCACCGACCCCCAACACCTGAACGCCGCCGCACCGGATGGCCGTGTCGAGCAGCTTTTCGTTGCGGAACACCAGGGCTTGTCGGGCCTGCCCGATAACCGCACCGGACCTGCGGAAGGCATCGACCCCGCCATCCGCAACGACCAGGAGCGGGCGGCACAATCGACGCTGCGCAACGGTGGCGTGATCTGGATGGTTCCGCCGGATCGCTTGCCCGAAGGCACCCTAATGGCCGCGGTCCTGCGGTACTGACGGCGGCAAAGTCCGATGGGGGTGAGGCTCGAGACCTTCAATTTCGCCTTCCTTCTCCGTAAGATCACGTGCCGGCGAGGCGCAAACGACCTCGGCCGCGGCCCCTGCGTCTGGTCGCCACTCTGACCGATCCCCTCGAGCCCTGGGCGCTTCCTACGTATGCCGCGACGCCGCTGCCGCGCCCGCATCGGTCCGCTTTCCGCCCGCCCATTGCGGACGGTCATGATCCGTTTGGGCTTGACGGCAGCCCGTGCCCGGCGCCCCAGGCCTGCAACAGCAGGGTGTCGTCATGGTTCCCGTCCGCACCACTGCACTCGCCGCCGCGGCAGCTGCCTCGTTCTGTTGCGGAGCCGCGGCGGAGCAGTAGCGCCTGATGGCCTATGACCTGCCGGCGCCTTGCGTCCCGCTGGCGCAGGCGCCTCATGTCTGCACCTGGACGGTTGGCCCGGAGCACAGCCTTGCTGTGTTGTCCAACAGTGGGTTGCTGGCCGAGAATGTGCGGCCTGCCTCCCTCGACGATGCGGCGCTGCGGAACCGGGAGGCGTGGCGCTGGACGTCGCATGTCATTGCGACCCATGTCGGCGCCCAAGCTCGGGTGGCTGCGCAACGACGCCGAGGCCACGTTCGAGTTCCACCTCTTCAACGGTATCCAGGGCGTGGTGAAGGACCCCAGGGATGGGGCCACGGTGATCGACTGCTACACCGAGTTCAACATCGCGCCCGCGGCCGAGATCGACTTCGACCTCGACAACGCCACCCCGGCCTCGGGGGCGCTGCGCAAGCGCTGCCAGGCGCTGATCGAGAGCGTCGAGCACAGCCTTGGCGGCCTCGCGGTCGGCCAGGTGCAGCTTCGCGCCGAATGCGGCTCGGGCTTCTCCGCCGACCTCGTCGCCCACAAGGAGGTGCGCGATACCTACCTCAACACCGCAGCAGCAGCCGATCTGCGTGGCCGCGTGGGCGAGGAGGTCAGCTTCGGCGGCATCACCTTCCGCCGCTACCGCGGCGGCCTCGGCTTCGGCGAACCCACCGACAAGGCGTACTTCTACCCCGAGGGCGTCGAGGGCCTGTTCGAGATCTACCATGCCCCCGCCGACACCTTCGAGACCGTCAACACCCTCGGCCTGCCGCTCTACGCCCGCATGATCCCCGACCGGGACCGCGACGAATGGGTGCGGCTGGAGATCGAGAGCAATCCGCTCCCGATCTGCACCCGCCCGCAGGTGCTGCGGTCGGCACGGCGGACCTGATGACCGCCGTCGCCGCGGCGCTGGACGCGCTCTTCGCCGACGCCAACATCGCTCGCGACGCCGTCTACATCGCCGAGGGCGGCAGCCCGAAACTCGTCCGCGTGGCCCTCCGCCGCGCGGACGAGATCACCGGCTTCGGCGAGGTGCGGCTCTGGTCCGAGACCACCCGCCTCGACCTGCGCGTGGCCGAGGTGCCCACCCCCCGCCCCGGCGACCGGATCGAGCTCGACGGCGAGGACTTCCTCATCCACGGCGAGCCCGTCCGCGACCGCGAGCGACTGGTTTGGACCGTCGATCTGCGCCCGGCCTGATCGCGATGAAGCTGAAGCTCGACATCACGTCGGGCGTCGCATCGTAACCTGAGCGACGTCGGTCGTCCCGTTTCGGAAGGCGGACGCACATGAGGCCAGATAGAACGTCCACATCCGTCGAAAGCGCTCGTCAAAACCCATGGCAGAGATCTCGTCGCATGCCGAATTGAAGCGGGCGTGCCAACGGCGCAGGGTCTCCGAATAACTCTTGCCGAACTGGACGGAGCCAACCAGCGTCAAACCGGCCCTTTCGATCTGCTCGCTGAGCACAGTGGGGCTCGGCAGCATGCCGCCGGGGAAGATGTA
This sequence comes from Rhodovulum strictum, assembly GCF_009649175.1. Taxonomy (GTDB): domain Bacteria; phylum Pseudomonadota; class Alphaproteobacteria; order Rhodobacterales; family Rhodobacteraceae; genus Rhodovulum; species Rhodovulum strictum. The sequence goes on from NZ_WJPO01000040.1 coordinate 5,132, forward strand.
CTTCTGGATGAAGTCGACGTTCCGGCGGTAGGTGGGAAACAGCGCATCCGGGACCGTGATGACCTGGATCGTTGCACGCGCCCCGGGCTTGAGCCGGTCGTGCACCGTATGGAAGTACACCGGCCAGTATTTTTCGCCGACCGCCTCGATCATCTCGATCGACGCGATGCCGTCGTAGCTGCCGCGCTCGTAGCGGTAGTCGCGGAGCACGATGTCGACCCGATCCGCAAGCCCTGCCTCGAACATCCTTCGCCTTGCGAAGTCGTGCTGCTCCCGGCTGATCGTCAGCCCGGTGATCCGCGCCCCCCGCTCCCGGGCGGCATATTCGGCGAACCCGCCCCAGCCGCAGCCGATCTCCAGCAGATGCGTTGCCTCGTTGGCTCCGATCCGGTCGCAAACGCTTGCGTACTTGCGCCGCTGCGCCGCCGCGAGGTCCTCTCCGGTGTCCTCGAACAGCGCCGAGGAGTAGGTCATCGTCTCGTCGAGCCAGTGCGCATAGAAGTCGTTGCCGAGATCATAATGCGCCGCGATGTTGCGCTTCGCCTGCGAGCGCGTGTTGCGGTTCAGCCAGTGCATGGCTGCCCGGTAGTGCCGCACGAGCCCGGCCCCCGGAAAGGAACGCTCGACCCTGACACGGCTCGTCAAGAGCACGTCGAGCAGCACCTGAAGGTCAGGCGTTTGCCACCAACCATCGACATAGGCCTCGCAGAAGCCGAGTTCGCCTTCGCGAGCCAACCGGGCGAACAGGCCGGGGTGCTGCACCTCGATCCGGGCCCTCGGTCCCGGCGCCGGCCCTTCGACACGAAAGATGCGTCCGTCGGGCAGTGTGATGTCGATCTGGCCTGCCTTCAGCCCCTGCAGAACCGCAAAAGAGGAGGCGAACCACCATGGCAGGTCACGCTCGCCCTTTGTGGTTTTCAGAACGCGCGGCTCATCCGTACACGCGCCCTTCGTCCGCGTTTGCTGGTCAGCAGCCGGCATCAAACTGCCTTCCGGCCGCTCCGGGCCGTGAGCGGACAAACCATTCATTCAAACCCATCGCAACATCACCGCCGCCCGACACACCCATCCCTCTACCACAAGCACCACCAACGAAACAGGCGAATCCCCGCGTGACCGCCGACCGCAAGCGGCTGCTCCGGACCGTCGACCTGCGCTTCGTGTGACCCGCGATGAAACTCAAGCTGAACAGCACGCCTTTTCCTGCTCGATCAGTACGACGATGCCGAGCTCGACCGGAAGAAGACCGCGGCGATGCTCGCGGGCTTCATCACCAGGACCGCGCCGCAAGAGGCGATGCTGGGCGAGGCCGAGGCGGATGCCGACGGGGCCGCCCTCGCAAGCCTCGAGCCCGACACCATGCAGGGGCTGCTGCCCGGCGAGGACGTGAAGTCCTCGAGCCCCGCGGACGTGGGCGGCGGCTACGAGGCGTTCCATTACCGCACGCTGCTCGCGGTCTCGGCCTCGCTGGGGCTGAACAGCCCGGGCGGGTCGGTGTTCGATGCGGTCGCCATCCACAACGCGCTGAAGCGGCACGAGGTCACCCGGTGCTGTAGGATGGCATGCGCAGCGCGCAGCGCGACCTCGCCCACCGTCTCCGAGACGGGTGGCTCGGGCCTGTTCTCCTGCGACGGGATCGGCCATGATGTGCTTGACGGATCGGCCGCAGGAGCCGACCGCCCCGCCGCGGAGACACGGATGACCTCGCGCCCCCTTTGGTGGCTGCTGCTGAAGCTCCACAAGGCTTGGGTCCGCATCGTGGCCTTTGCCGGACTGGCCCTTTTGACGGCGGTGATGGCGCAGTTGCTGGGTCCGCTTTTGCCGGGGGGCCTGCACGCGACGGTGGGCGCAGATGCTGTGGAGGACATTCTGTCGATCGTCTCCTCCTCGATGTTGGTGGTGACGACCTTTTCGCTCTCCGTCGCCGTCTCGGCCTTCGCCGCCGCCGCAAGCTCCGCCACACCCCGCGCCACCGCGCTGCTTCAGGAGGACCCGACCACACAGAATGTGCTGGCAACCTTTATCGGCGCCTTCCTGTTCGGGTTGCTGGGGCTTATCGGCCTGAAGGCGCAGCTCTACGACGACGCAGGCCGGGTCATCCTCTATTTCGCAACGCTGGTGGTGGTCGTTCTGGTGGTGGCGGCTCTGATCCGCTGGATCGACCATCTGATGAGCTTCGGGCGGATGGCCGACACGCTGAGCCGCATCGAACGGGCCGCGACAAGGTCGCTGAAGGCGCGGCTGGAGAACCCCTGGCTGGGCGGCCGTCCGCGGCAGGGCGAGGTTCCGACTTCCGGGGTCCGGATCGGTGCGCACACGACCGGCTATGTGCAGCGCATCGACACGGCCGCGCTGCAGGACGCCGCCGCGGCCGCGGGCGGGCAACTGCACCTGCTCTGTCTGCCCGGCGACTTCGTGATCGAGGGCGCACCGGTGCTGATACTGGACGGCGGCTCGCTGCCCGACGAGAACCGAGAGGCCGCGTGCAAGGCGGTCAGCATCGGCGATACACGCACCTTTTCCCATGACCCGCGCTTTGGCGTGATCGTGCTGAGCGAGATCGCTTCGCGGGCGCTGTCGCCTGCGGTGAACGACCCCGGGACGGCGATCGACGTGCTCGGCCGGCTGGTGCGAGTACTCTCGCTCTGGCGAACCCCGATGGCACCGGACCCGACGTTTCCCGATGTCGTCGTCCCGGCCCTCTCCGGCGCCGAGATGATCGAGGACGCGTTTCGCCCCATCGCCCGCGACGGCGCCGGCGTGGTCGAGGTGCAGATACGGCTGCAGAAGTCCCTGCAGGCCCTGCAGCAGGTCGCACCGGCGGCCTTTTCCGAGGCATCTATCCGGATGAGCGCCTATGCGCTGGACGCCGCCGAAGCCGCCGGAATGTTGCCCGCCGACCTTGCCGCGGTGCACAGCGTACTGCCCTTTGCAGGGACCGATGGGCCATAGACCTTGGGACACTCGGTCACATGGTCGCATGTCTGTTTCCTCTGTCACCATACCGACCCTGATACTCCTCGGCAGCCGGACTCCCGGTCTGGCGAACCATCTCTGGAAAGGACGGCGCCGGGACTGATGCATGTCAGCACGTCCATCCCCTGATCGGGCAAGATGGGAGCGCGCCCCACAGGGTGGGGCTTCGAAAGGACAGGCTGTGCCGCACCCGGAACCTTCAGGGCATGTCCATGCCGTGCGCGGTGCGGTCGTCGATGTGCGCTATGACGCGGGCACGCTGCCGGCGCTGAACGACGCGCTGAGGGTGGACTGGGACCGCCCCGGCCCCTTGCTGCTGGAGGTGCAGAGTCACCTTGACCTGACAACGATCCGCGCCGTGGCCCTGCAGGCGACCGCGGGGCTGTCGCGCGGCGTGGCCGTGCGCTCGACCGGGGCGCCGATCATGGTGCCGGTGGGCGCGGCGGTGCTGGGGCGGCTTCTGGACGTGACGGGAGAGGTCCGCGATCTGGAGGGCGCGCTGCCGGCCGAGACCCCGCGCCGGTCGATCCATGCGGCCCCGCCGCCGCTCTCTGCGCAAAGCACCACCACCGAGGTCTTCGAGACGGGCATCAAGGTCATCGACCTGCTGACCCCGATGGCCCAGGGCGGCAAGGCCGCGATGTTCGGCGGCGCCGGCGTGGGCAAGACCGTCCTGGTGATGGAGCTGATCCACGCCATGGTCGAGAAATACAAGGGGATTTCGGTCTTTGCCGGCATCGGCGAGCGCTCGCGCGAGGGCCATGAGCTGCTGACCGAGATGGCGGAGTCGGGGGTGCTGCCGCGCACGGTGCTGGTCTATGGCCAGATGAACGAACCGCCGGGCGCGCGCTGGCGGGCGCCGCTGACCGCGCTGACCATCTCGGAATTCTTCCGCGACACGAAACAGCAGAATGTCCTGCTGCTGATGGACAACGTGTTCCGCTTCGTGCAGGCGGGGGCCGAGGTCTCCAGCCTGCTGGGCAGGTTGCCGTCGCGCGTGGGCTATCAGCCGACGCTGGCCACCGAGGTGGCGGGGCTGCAGGAGCGCATCGCCTCGGTGGCCGGCGCCGCGGTCACCTCGATCCAGGCGGTCTATGTGCCGGCCGATGATTTCACCGATCCGGCGGTCACCACGATCTCGGGGCACATGGATTGCGTGATCGTGCTGTCGCGCGCGCTGGCAAGCCAGGGATTCTACCCGGCGATCGATCCGCTGGCGTCGTCCTCGACGCTGCTGGACCCGGCGGTGGTGGGCGAGGCGCATTACAGCATCGCGGGCGAGGTGCGCGAGACGCTGGCGCGGTTCGCCGAGTTGCAGGACATCATCTCGCTGCTGGGGATCGAGGAGCTGGGCAGCGCCGACAAGCGGATCGTGGCCCGCGCCCGGCGCCTGCAGCGGTTCTTCAGCCAGCCCTTCGCGGTGACCGAGGCGTTCACCGGCACGCCCGGGCAGTCCGTCAGCCGCGCCGACACGCTGGCGGGATGCCGCGCGATCCTGGACGGCGAGACGGACGGGTGGGCCGAGGCCTCGCTCTACATGATCGGCACGCTTGCCGATGCCCGCGCAAAGGAAAAGGGGGGGGCTGCCGGATGACCGCCGTCCTGCCCCTGCGCATCGTCACGCCGCTCGCGGTGATCGTGGACCAGCCGGCGATACGCCTGCGCGCCGCCGATGCCAGCGGCAGCTTCGGCATCCTGCCGGGGCACGCCGACTTCCTGACCCGGCTTGCGGTCTCGGTCGTGACCTGGGTCACCCCCGACGGCGCGGCCCATTTCTGTGCCGTGCGCGGCGGGGCGCTGACGGTGCGGGCGGGCAAGGTGGCCATCGCCACGCGCGAGGCGGTGACCGGCGACGATCTCGACCGGCTCGACCGCGAGGTGCTGTCGCGCTTCCGCGCCAACCTCGACGAGGAGCGGGTGGAGCATGTGGAGACCACGCGCCTGCAACTGCATGTCATGCGCCAGATGCTGTCGCGGTTGCAGCCGAAACCGAGGGGGGCGGGCCATTGAGCGAACCGCAGGACAAGGATCCCCTGGTGACGGAGGTGCGCCGGCATCAGGCCCGCCGCGCCGCCTGGGCGCGCGACGGAGAGCCGTCGGTGGCCCGCCGCCTGGCCCAGATCGGTGTGCTTGGCTGGATCATCGTGGCCCCGATGCTGGGGGGGATCGCGCTGGGCCGGTGGCTGGACGCGCGGTTCGAGACCGGCCTGTTCTGGACGGCGCCGCTGCTGATGGTGGGGCTGGGCCTCGGTGGCTGGTTCGCCTGGCGCTGGATGGGCAGCGCATGAGTACCGCCCCGATCCTGGCGCTGTGGCTGGCGGGCGGGGTGGCGCTCGGCCTGATCTACTTTCGCCTGGTGCGGTTCAGCGCCGATCTGCTGCTGTCGGACCGTCGGGGCGCGCCCCTGTTCGGCGTGGCCCTGGTGCTGGCGCGGCTGGCGGGGTTGGGCGGGGTGCTGGTCCTTGCCGCGCTGCAGGGGGCGGGGTCGCTTCTGGCGGCCAGTATGGGCTTGCTGATCGGGCGCTGGTGGATGATGCGCCGCGTGCGGGCGGAGGGGATCTGATGGACAGCCCGCTGCAGTCCGTGCCCCTGTTCATGGCCGGCCCGGTGCCGATCATGCCTGCGGTCGTGACCACATGGGCGATCATGGCCGTGCTGGTGCTGGCGGCCGTGCTGCTGACCCGTCGGCTGACCCTGGTTCCCTCGCCCACCCAGGCGGCGGCGGAACTGCTGGTCGGCGCGGTCGATCAGCAGATCCGCGATGTGACGGGGGCGCCGCCCGCCCCCTTCCGCGCCTTCATCGGCACGCTGTTCCTGTTCATCCTGATCGCCAACTGGTCCTCGCTGATCCCGGGGGTGACGCCGCCCACGGCCACGATGGAAACCCCCGCTGCCCTTGCCGCGCTGGTGTTCCTGTCGATCATCTTCTTCGGGGTCCGGGAGGGCGGTGTGGGCGGCTTCCTGCGCGGCTTTGCGCTGCCCAATCCGGTGATGATCCCGCTCAACATGCTCGAAAGCATCACCCGCAGCTTCTCGATGTTCGTGCGCCTGTTCGGCAACGTCATGAGCGGGGTGTTCGTGATCGCCATCGTCGGCTCGCTGGCCGCGCTTCTGGTGCCGATCCCGCTGATGGCGCTCGATCTGCTGACGGGCGCGGTGCAGGCCTACATCTTCGCCGTCCTGTCGATGGTGTTCATCACCAGCGCCGTGGAAAAGGGCGACCCCCAACCCAAGGAGCCCTGAATGGATTATATCGCCCTGATGTCCATCTTCTGCGCCGCCTTCGCGGTGTCCTTCGGCGCCCTCGGCCCGGCCCTGGCCGAAGGCCGCGCGGTCGCCGCCGCGATGGATGCCATCGCGCGCCAGCCCGAAGCCGCCAACACCATCTCGCGCACCCTGTTCGTGGGGCTGGCGATGATCGAGACGACGGCGATCTACTGCCTTGTCATCGCGCTTCTGCTGCTGTTCGCGAACCCGATGATGCCATGAGCTTCGACCTGTGGACCCTTGGCTTTCAGGCGGTCAACGTCCTTGTTCTGGTCTGGCTGCTGCACCGGTTCTTCTGGAAACCCGTCGCAGCGATGATTGCCGAACGGCAGGCACGCTCCGCCACCCTGCTGAACGAGGCGGAGGCAACGCGCGCCGAGGCCGATGCGGCGCTGGCGGACCTGGAGGCAACCCGTGCGGCCATCGCCGTGGAACGCGACGCCCTCCTCGCCGCCGCGCGCAAGGAGGCCGAGGCGACAGGCGCGGCCCTGATCGATGCCGCCCGCGCCGAGGCCGCCGCCCTGCACGACACCGCCAAGGCCGCCCGCGTCCGCGCCGCCGCCGCGCTGAAGGACGCAGCCCTGGAGGATGCGCAGGACCTGGCCGTGACCATCGCCCGCAGGCTGGCGGCACGGCTGGACGGTGCAGCCATCGACGCGGCGTTTCTGGGCTGGCTGGTGCAGGGGCTCACGGACCTGTCGGCGGCAGACCGCAAGGCGCTGTCGGCTGACAGCCTGGAGGTGATCAGCGCCACGCCGCAGGACGCCGCGGCGCAGGAGCGCATCGCCGCGGCCCTCTCTGCCGCGCTGGGCACGCCTGCCACGCCGAGCTTCCGCACCGATCCCGCGCTGATCGCCGGGCATGAACTGCACAGCCCGCATTTCACCCTGCGCAACTCCTGGGCCGCCGATCTGGACCGGATCGCAGCCGCGCTGAAGGCTGCCGATCCGGAGCAGAAGGCCGGTGTCACCTCCGATGCCGCATGATGCCGTCTGGCTGAACGACGCCGCCGCCCGGGTGCAGGCCGCCCGGCTGGGCCCCCACGCCCGATACCGCGGCCGGGTCGAGGAGATCGCCGACGGCGTGGCGATGATCTCGGGCCTGCCCGATGTGCGGCTGGACGAGTTGCTGCGGTTCGACGCCGGCCCCGTCGGCTTTGCCCAGGTGCTGGAGCCCGACCGCATCGGCTGCGTGCTGCTGGACGCCGACCATGCGCTTCAGGCGGGGGATGCGGTGCACGGCACGGGCGAGGTGGTGCGCGTGCCGGTGGGGCCGGGCCTGCTGGGCCGGATCGTCGACCCGCTGGGCCGCCCGCTGGACGGCAAGGGCCCGGTCGTGGCGCAGGCGACCCTGCCCGTGGAACGCGACGCGCCCGGCATCGTCGACCGCGATCTGGTGACCGAACCCGTGCAGACCGGGGTGCTGGTGGTCGATACGCTGTTCGCCCTGGGGCGCGGGCAGCGCGAGCTGATCGTGGGTGACCCGGCCACCGGCAAGACCACGCTGGCGATCGACACGATCATCGCCCAGCGCGACAGCGACATGATCTGCGTCTACGTCGCCGTCGGCCAGAAGACATCGGCGGTGCGCCGGGCGGTGGATGCGCTGGAAACCCATGGCGCGTTCGAGCGCTGCATCGTCGTCGTGGCCGGCCCCGCCACGCCCCCGGGCCTGCAGTGGATCGCCCCCTTCGCCGGCATGACCATGGCCGAGCATTTCCGCGATGCCGGCCGGCACGCCCTGATCGTGATCGACGATCTGAGCAAGCACGCCGCAACCCACCGCGAGATCGCGCTGCTCACCCGCCAGTCGCCCGGGCGCGAGGCCTATCCGGGGGATGTGTTCTACGTCCATGCGCGGCTGCTGGAGCGGGCGGCGAAGCTGTCGGCGCCCGGCGGCGGCGGATCGCTGACGGCGCTGCCCATCGCCCAGACCGAGGCGGGGAACCTGTCGGCCTATATCCCGACCAATCTCATCTCCATCACCGACGGGCAGATCGTGCTGGATGCGCAGCTGTTCCAGGAGGGGCAGAAGCCCGCCGTCGATGTCGGCATCTCGGTCAGCCGGGTGGGGGGCAAGACGCAGGCGCACGCCCTGCGCGATGCCGCGAAGTCGCTCCGGCTGGACTATGCGCAGTTTCTGGAGATGGAGATCTTCACCCGCTTCGGCGGCACGATCGAGCCGCGGGTGCAGGCGCAGCTGACCCGCGGCCAGCGGCTGCGCGCCGTGCTGCGCCAGGCCCAGCACGCGCCCATGCGGCTGGAGGATCAGGTGGCGCTGGTGGTCGCGGTGCAGGAGGGGCTGCTCGACGCCCTCACGCCGGCGCAGTTGGAGGCCTTCCGCGAGGCGCTGCCGCAGGCGGTGGCGACCGGCGCCAGCGGGGCGGGCCGCGCGATCCGGCAGACCGGCAAGCTGGGCACCGAGGACCGCGCGACGCTGCTGGAGGCGCTGCGCGCGCTGGCGGCCTCGCTGGACCACGACCCGGACCACGACGATGTCTGACGCCGAGCTTGGCAGCCGGATCGAAGGCATCCGGCAACTGGGAAACGTGGTCCGCGCCATGACCGGGATCGCCGGCGCGCGCGCCCGCACCGCCCGCGCCCAGATCGCCGCGGTCGAGGACTATGCCGACAGCCTGGGCGATGCCCTCGCCCAGGCCATGGCCGGGGTCGCCGGAGATGCCCCCCCCACACCCGGCCGCCCGGCCGTGGTGGTGTTCTGCGCCGAGCAGGGCTTTGTCGGCGGATTCTCTGAGCGGGTGCTGGAGGCGGTGGAGACGGACGCGGCCGGCAGCGACCTGTTCCTGATCGGCAGCCGGGGCGCGGCCATCGCCGCCGGGCGCGGGCTTGTCCCGGTCTGGTCCGCCGCGATGCCCTCGCGCTCCGCCAGCCTGCCGAAATTCGCCGATCAGGTGCTGGCAGCGGTGTTTGCGCAAGCGGACCTGCGGCCGGTGTCGGTCGTCCATACGGTCTGGGAGCGGGGACAGGGGCAGGTGCAACGGCTTGCCCTGTTCCCGCTGGCGCCCGCACGGGACGCCCCGGAACAGGCCGCACCCCTGGCGAACCTGCCAGCCGCTGAACTGGCGACAAGCCTCAGCCTCGACCGGCTGCACGCGCTGATGACCCGCGCGGCGCTCAGCGCCTTTGTCGCCGAAAACGAGGCGCGGATGGCCGCCATGGCCGCGGCGTCGCGCCAGATCGACGAGGAACTGGGCGTGCTGGAAGCCCTGGCGCGACGGATGCGGCAAGAGGCGATCACCTCCGAGATCATCGAAATCGCGTCGGGGGCCATGGCGGGGCGATGAGCGCAGGAGCAAGCTGGTCTCCGTCCTAACCTGGATCAGCCTGGCCGAACCCCACGGCCGCTAGGCTGTGCCCAGCATTTCGCCCGAGGGAGCCGCCGATGCCGAGCGCCGAGAAGCCGGGGTTCCGTTTCCCATCCGCTTTCACCATCCTCTTCGCCCTGATCATCCTGGTCGCCGCGCTGACGTGGATCATCCCAGCGGGTCAGTATGAGCGGGTCCCCTCCGAGGCGCTGGGCCGCGACGTGCCGGTGGCGGGCAGCTTTGCTCCCGCCGATCCCAACCCGCAGGGGATCTTCGACGTCATCCTCGCGCCCATCGCCGGCTTCTACGATCCGCTGGAATACACGGCCAATGCCATCGACGTGTCGCTGTTCGTGCTGATCATCGGCGGCTTCATCGGGGTGGTGACGGCGACGGGCGCGATCGATGCCGGCATCGCGCGGGCCATGCTGCGCCTGAAGGGGCGCGAAAACTGGATGATCCTGATCCTGATGGCGCTGTTTGCGCTGGGCGGCACCACCTACGGCATGGCCGAGGAAACGCTGGCCTTCTACGTCCTGCTGATCCCGGTGATGATCGCCGCGAAATACGACGCGCTGACCGCGGTGGCCGTGATCCTGCTGGGCGCCGGGGTTGGGGTGCTGGGTTCGACGGTCAACGCCTTCTCGACGGTCATCGCCTCGGATGCGGCGGGGGTGAGCTTTGCCGACGGGCTGCTGCTGCGGCTGGCGATCCTGGCGGTGTGCTGGGTCGTCACGGTGGCCTTCGTGATGCGCTATGCCGCCCGCGTCCGGGCCGACCCCACCAAGTCGCTGGTCCATGACAGGAAGGCCGCGAACGAGGCGCATTTCCTGTCGGCGACAGCGGATCAGGAACAGCCGGAGGGCGCGCCCTTCACCGGCCTGCACAAGGTCGTCCTGGTCCTGTTCGGGCTGACCTTTGGCGTGATGATCTGGGGCGTTTCCATCGGCGGCTGGTGGATGGCGGAAATGAGCGGCCTGTTCCTCGCCGCCGCCATCGTCATCGGCATTATCGCCCGGCTGGGCGAGGGAAAGCTGGTGGAGGCTTTTGTGAACGGCGCGCGCGATCTTCTGGGCGTGGCACTGATCATCGGGCTGGCGCGCGGGATCGTCGTGGTGATGGACGCCGGAATGATCACCGACACCATCCTGCATGCGGCCGAAACCAGCGTCGAGGGCCTGTCGCAGACCGCCTTCATCCTCGTGATCTACTGGATCGAGGTGGGCCTGTCGTTCTTCGTCCCCTCCACGTCGGGGCTGGCGGTGCTGTCGATGCCGATCCTCGCCCCCGTGGCCGATTTCGCGGGCGTGAAGCGCGAACTGGTGGTCACCGCCTTCGCCACCGCCAGCGGGATAGTCAACCTGGTCACGCCCACATCCGCCGTGGTCATGGGCGGGCTCGCCATCGGCCGCGTTCCCTATGAACGCTGGCTGCGCTTTGTCTGGCCGCTTCTGCTGGTCCTCACCGTCATCGTCATGGCCGCGCTCGCGCTGGCCGTCAACTTTGGAGGCGCCCCATGACCCTGACCTATGGCGTTCATTCCGAAGCGGGGCAGTTGCGCCGCGTCATGCTCCATCGTCCCGGCTCGGAAATGGCGCGGCTGACGCCGGCGAACGCCGAAAGCCTGCTGTTCGATGACGTGCTGTGGGTGAAACAGGCCCGCATCGACCACATGGCCTTTGTCGACGTCCTGCGCGAGCGCGGGGTCGAGGTGGTCCTGCTGCGCGAGATGCTGGAGGAGGTCGTCTCCGACCCCGAGGCCCGCCGCTGGCTGCTGGATGCCCGGATCAGCGACAATTCGGTCGGCGTGGGGTTGGCCGCCGACCTGCACGCCTGCCTGATGGAGCTGCCGGCCAACGCGCTGACGCATATCCTGATCGGCGGGATGAGCCGCACCGAACTGCCGATCCCGATGGCGGGCGTCGTGGCGCCGATGCTGCGCGAGGATGACTTCCTGCTGCCGCCCATGCCCAACCAGATCTTCACGCGCGACAGTTCCTGCTGGATCTACGGCGGCGTGACGCTGAACCCGATGTTCTGGCCCGCCCGGCGGCTGGAGACGCTGAACCTCGCCGCGATCTACCGCTTCCACTCCGACTTCAGGGAGGCGGAGTTCCCGGTCTGGTATGGCGATCCGCTGGTCGATCATGGCCTTGCCACGCTGGAAGGGGGCGACGTGATGCCCATCGGCAATGCGACCGTGCTGATCGGCATGGGCGAGCGCACCACTCCGCAGGCGGTGGGGCAGGTCGCGCGCGCGCTGTTCGCGGGCGGCGGGGCGGAGCGGGTGATCGCCTGCCAGTTCCCGCGGGCGCGCGCGTCGATGCATCTGGATACGGTGTTCACCTTCTGCGACCACGATCTGGTGACGGTCTTTGCCGAGGTGACGGACGCGATCCAGACCTATTCGCTACGCCCCGGCAAGGGCGGCAAGGTGGAGGTGACGGCCGAGTCTGCCCCCTTCCTCGACGTGGTGGCAGGCGCGCTGGGCGTGAAGACGCTGCGCGCCGTGCCCACGGGCGGTGATGCCTACGAGTCGCAGCGCGAACAATGGGATGACGCCAACAACCTGCTGTGCATCGGTCCCGGTGTGGTCGTCGGTTACGCCCGAAACACCCATTCCAACACCCTGCTGCGCAAGGCCGGCGTCGAGGTGATCACCATTTCCGGCGCCGAACTGGGGCGCGGGCGGGGAGGCTCCCACTGCATGACCTGCCCGCTGATCCGCGACGCCCTTTGAAAGGACGATCCCATGCCACAGAATCTGCACGGTCGCAGCTTTTTGAAACTGCTGGATTTCACGCCGGACGAATTGCGCTTTCTGCTGCGCCTTGCGGCCAGCCTCAAGGAAGCCAAGGCAACGGGCACCGAAAAGCGCCTGCTGAATGGCAAGAACATCGCGCTGATCTTCGAGAAGGACAGCACCCGCACCCGCAGCGCCTTCGAGGTCGCCGCCTTCGATCAGGGCGCGCATGTGACCTACCTTGGCCCGTCAGGCAGCCATATCGGGACCAAGGAAACGATGAAGGATACTGCACGTGTCCTCGGCCGCTACTATGACGCCATCGAGTACCGGGGCTTCGGGCAGACGCAGGCCGAGGTTCTGGCGCAGTTCGCGGGCGTGCCGGTCTATAACGGGTTGACCGACGAGTTTCATCCGACCCAGATCCTCGCTGATCTGATGACGATGCACGAATTCTCCCACAAGCATCTGTCTGACATGGCATTCTGCTTCATCGGCGATACCGGCAGCAACATGGGGACGTCCCTGATGGTAGGCGCGGCCCTGATCGGACTGGATATCCGGCTCTGCGGTCCGAAAAGCCTGTGGCCTGACGCTGCGCTGGTGGACCAGTGCCGCGAACTGGCGAAAGCCAGCGGCGCCCGCATCACGAAAACCGAAGATCTGGCCGAGGGCGTCAAGGGCTGCGACTACATCTACACCGACGTCTGGGTCTCGATGGGCGAGCCGGAAGACGTCTGGGCCGAACGCATCGCGCTGCTCTCGCCCTTTACCGTGACGCAAGACGTGATGGACCGGACCGGCAACCCCCACACCAAATTCCTGCATTGCCTGCCCGCCTTCCACAACCGCGATACTGCAACCGGCGAAAAGATCTTCCAGACCTATGGCATCGACTGCATGGAGGTGACGGACGAGGTGTTCGAATCCCCCGCATCCGTGGTGTTCGACCAGGCCGAGAACCGGCTGCATTCCATCAAGGCGGTTCTTGTCGCCACCATCGGAGCCTGAGCCATGCGCATCGTCGTGGCCCTCGGGGGCAACGCCCTGCTCAAACGCTGCGAGCCGATGACCGCCGAGGCGCAGCACACCAATGCGCGCATTGCCGCCGCAGCCCTGGCCGACCTCGCGCGCGATCATCAGATCGTCGTGGCGCATGGCAATGGCCCCCAGGTGGGGCTGATGGCGCTGAGATCCGCCGCCTATGCGCCCGACAACCCATGGCCGCTCGATATCCTGGGGGCCGAAACCGAAGGCATGATCGGCTATCTGCTCGAGCAGGAACTGATGAACGCCCTGCCACGGGGCACCGATTGCGCCACGCTGCTGACCCGGGTCGAGGTGGACCCCGCCGATCCCGCATTCGACCGGCCCACGAAACCGATCGGCCCGGTCTATACCGAGAAGGAGGCGGGGCCGGTCAGTGCCGAGCACGGCTGGTCGATGGTCGAGGAGGCCACGGGCGGCCTGCGCCGCGTCGTGGCCTCTCCCTTGCCCATCGCAATCCTGGGCATTGTCCCGATCCGGATGCTGGTCGAGGCCGGTGTCTGCGTGATCTGCGCAGGCGGGGGCGGCATCCCGGTCGTGCGGGGCAAGGATGGGAAGATGGAGGGCGTCGAGGCCGTGATCGACAAGGATCGCACATCGGCCCTTCTGGCGCGGGAGCTGGACGCGGACGTGCTGCTGATGCTGACCGATGTGGAGGCGGTGTTCCGCGACTGGGGCGGCCCGGACGAGGAAGCCATCGGCAGCATAACTCCGGACGCGCTGGACGAGCTGACCTTTGCAGAAGGTTCGATGGGACCGAAGATCACCGCCGCCTGCGATTTCGTGCGGGCGGGCGGCGTCATGGCCGGCATCGGCCGCCTGCAGGACGCGCGCGCAATCGTGGAGAGGCGCGCGGGCACCCAGGTGCTGAATTCGGTTGCGGCAGAGAATCGCGACTCATCGCCCGATGCCCAGAAGCGGTAGCGAACCCGACAGGGCTGGAGGCCAGTGGCACAGACGTCTTCGCTGGTATCACGGGTGGTAGGCACTGCGCCGGGTGCGTCGCTGCTACCGCTAGGTGATGAGAAGCTCGGAGCCTCAGGCGAACGGCCGTAACAGGCTCCTTGCGCCTAGGGTCAGGACCCATTGATATACTTGAAGCTGTCCGGCCTGCGTGATTCAAGCTCCCGAACTGACGGGGGTGGAGATGAGCAACCTTTTCTGGCTGACCGACGCGCAGATGGAGCGGCTGAAGCCGTTCTTCCCGAAGTCCCACGGCAAGCCGCGCGTCGATGACCGACGGGTGTTGAGCGGCATAATCTTCATCAACCGCAATGGGTTGCGATGGTGCGATGCGCCTCGGGAGTATGGCCCGCCGAAGACCCTCTACAACCGATGGAAGCGGTGGGGCGACATGGGGGTCTTCGCCCGGATGATGGAGGGGCTGGCGTCCGAAGGCGGCCAGGAGAAGGTCGTGATGATCGACGCGACATACCTGAAGGCGCATCGCACGGCTTCGAGCCTGCGGGCGAAAAAAGGGGGCCCGATGACAAGCGCGGCGTAACCGCCCGGTTGGCACCGCGGTTGATCAGGCGGCCTCGGCCTGAGCGACGGCGACCGGTGTCCAGTTCCACGGC
>NZ_WJPO01000041.1 GCF_009649175.1 Rhodovulum strictum
TCTGGTCTAGCAGCTTGAAACTACAGCGCTTTCAGGCGCACGCAACTTTTCCGGCCGAATTGGACGAATAAGCCGGGGTCAGCCAGTGTCAGGGTGGAAAGTTCGTGAAATCAAGCGCTTATCGGGCAAGCTGTTGGTTTCCTTAAGTTATTGGAATCCGCTATGTTTAGGCTCATAACCTGAAGGTCGTAGGTTCAAATCCTACCCCCGCAACCAAAAACTTCAATAAAACCAAAGACTTCAATGTTGAGCGTTTCGCTTGTGTATAAGCAAACGCGTTTACCTCAACAACAACTCAACGTTACACGAGGCCCCCATCGACGGGCCAGATGATCGCGCAGAACGCGGCAATCATGCCGCCGCCCTGCATGCCGGTTCAAGCCAAGCCCAGATCTCCGCAGTGACCTCCGCGAGCGGCCGCCCGTCGAGAGCCGTGCCCCCAGAGTAGGCCCGCCACTGCGTCATCTTCGCCTGGTCGGTCGAGAACTCCTCCGACAGACCGATAGGGCAGGCGGCTGGAACAATGGTATCGCGTCGAGCGAAGGTTCCTCTGATCGCGGCAGTGAGGTCGCCCATGTCGATGTTGACAGACTTCGGCAGCGTCCACAGATCATAGAGATCCTTCATCCGGCTGTTCGCCAAGCCCAGCGCCACCATGGCCTGAAACTTCTCGGCGATGACCGTTGCCGGGGAGTAGGCACGGATCGATGCGGCAGGGAAGTCGAGCAGGGATCCATACTCAATCTCGAATTGCGGATCCGCCAAGGCATCGCCGAAGCCGAGGTCCACGGTGATCGGTATGCGCGTGCTCACGGAAGCGCACGATGCGGATGCGCGGGTATTCGATCTTCGGGGACCAGTCCTTGGCGCCGATGGCGATCCATACCCGGCGTGGCAGCTGGTCAGTCAGCTGATGAAAGGATAGAGCCGAGGTCAGGCAGATGACGGCTTTCGGTGCGAGCTTGGCGATCTCGATCAGCCCAGCATGAAGGTCTGGCTCGCTGTCTGGTAGCTGATATAGGCCCCGCCCGATCCGTACCACCACGCCATCTGCCACCGCCCTCGCGATGGTGGTTCTGCTCACGCCGATGGAGGCCAGATCCCTTGAACGGGCTGGCGCATGAACTTCCATGTAGTCGATCATCCGGGCACGCTGGCCCTGATCCGACGCAAGCATAGTTACAAAACCTCGGACGAAAGTGCATCTTGTCCTAGGTTTTGTAACATGCTGTTCGGTTCCAAGCAACCTGCGCAGGTCCGCACCCCGCGCTGCCATCATGCCCAATCACCGCAGATTTTGCGGAGATTAGATCCGCTATTCTCCGCACGACTGTTCCATAGGCAGATTATGCCGTTCGATGAACCTTGGAATGGATGGCCCCGGATCAAGAGACGCGGCTGAACCGTCAAATGCGGTTGCGCGCGATCACCTCCGCGGCCGAGGACGGGTGGTAGGTGGATTCTGGGGCGCTGAACGCAGTGAGAAGTTCCGCAAGCAAATGCGTAAGGGCCGCGGCCTCGTGGTTTGCCATGTCGCGCTGGATCAAGTCTTCAACATAGGCGCTGACGGATTGATAGGGCCCTGCGTCGCTCACCATCAACGTCAGGAACTCGTGCAGCTCATCATCGATTTCCACCGTCATCGTTCTGGGTTGGGCCGCCATCCGTCTCTCCCTCCGCGCTGTCAGCTTGAGCCTCGGCGACCTCACGGCCGCAGTCGGGACACGCAGTCTCTGTCCTGGAAAACGCAAATCCGCACTCGAGGCATGGCTTCAGATCAGTCATGTCCTCCAGGAAAGCACAACGCTTACACAGCGTCTTTGTGTGCTTCAGCGACAGATACTCCCGGAAATCCGCAAGCCATGCGAGAATCGCTCCGCGCTTCCAATCGCCCTCCCAGTTTGTCGCCTTCTCGCGCCAAGCCATATACTTTCGCGCGCGGATACCGCGTTTCTGCGCCGCTGTGAGGGCCTCCTTCTTTGCCGGAACTTCGAAAACGTGACCGCAGTAGCCCCGACCAACCGGGCTGTTGCATATCCACGTCGCTGCCTTTTTGCGAAACTGAATCGAAAGGCTGAAGCATAGAGGGCAGCAGTCCCGCATTTCCGGAACTACGGCGTCTCGGATCGCGTAGCATTCTTCCCGCAACTCAGCGCGATAGTCGTGGGCAGGTTCCCGTGACTCATATTCAGCCTTGGCCTTGTCCAAATAGGGCTGAACACGGGGTATTCTCACAGTGTGCTGCAGAACAAGTACAGCTTCATGGTCGGCGCCGCATGTTGCGCATTCCGAACCAAGGAATTGAACCCTGGCGCGCTTCCAGTTTTTCCAGTGCCAAGGCGGGCCATGCTTCCGTCTTGCGACGAAGATTTCGCGAGCAGCTTCCTGGCCCGTCATGGTCCGCCTGTCGAGGGCGTCTTGCACACGCTGGAACTCAAAGGGCCATTCAATCATGAGACAATACCGCTGATCGAGAACAACGCGCCTCGGCTGAGAAATCGGTGCCGAGGCCCACGCTATGTCATAATTGGCACGCCCGCGCTTGATCACGCAAGACAGCGTAGTCGCTCAGCATCCGGACGATGACCGCGCCTTCCGGCAGCGCTTCGACCTCGTCGCCCGCCCGCGCCTGCTCGGCGGCCGTGTAGTCAACCACGCGTGGGCAGGGCGCGCGGGTCTCAGAACCGCCCATCGCGCAGGCGCTCAGCCAGAGCATCGCGATCAGAAGGGCGGCGGGCAGC
Organism: Rhodovulum strictum; assembly: GCF_009649175.1. Classification (GTDB taxonomy): domain Bacteria; phylum Pseudomonadota; class Alphaproteobacteria; order Rhodobacterales; family Rhodobacteraceae; genus Rhodovulum; species Rhodovulum strictum. Next base: position 2,742 of record NZ_WJPO01000041.1, read on the forward strand.
GGCGTCGAGCATCTCGCGGTGGATAGCATCGTTTCTCTCTCGGGCATCAAACCGTTCGGCGGCGCGCCCAGCGCGTTCACCGGCACGGCGCAGGTTCAGGAGGAACAGCAGGATCGCTGCGGCGGCGAGGATGAGGCCCAGCGCTTTTCGCGCCGGGCCATGGGTCAGAAGCCAGCCGATCACCGCTGCCCCCGTTTCCAGTCGTCGAGCCGGGCGTGGATCGTGACGGCGATGCCGATCAGCGCGATGGCAATCAGCACCCAGCGCAGGGTGTCGAGATAGGGCACCAGTGGCTGGATGGTGGACTGCGTCTCGGCAAGAACATCCTGCAACACTTCGACCCCTGCCGCGCCGATTGTAGCGGCACCCGCCGCGCCCCCACCGCGCAGGGTGCGGCTGTCCGACAGGACTTCGCGCGCGGGCGGCAGTTCCGAGGCGAAGGGCACCGGCCGAGCGGGGAAGGGATTGCCCCAGGACCGGGCAGGACCAAGGTCGATGTGCATGAAGCCCGACCGGGGGTAATAGCCGAAACCGAGGAACCCGACTGCCCGTGCCGCCGCCTCGAAGGCCACCGGATCATGGTTTGCCATGGCGATGTCGAAGGCCGTGCCCTGCATATGCTTCGAGGCCGGGGCGCCACCGACAGCACGGTTGTGTTCGGGGCTGCGATAGGCGGAGCGGATGATGAGAGGCTTGCCGAGGCGGTCGCGCAGGGCTTGGAGCTTGTCCATCGCCTCGGTGTTAATCTTGATCGCGCCGGTGCCGCGACAGGCGATCTCGGCGGCCGAGAAGTTCGGCCAGCGCCAGGCAGTCGCTGGCACATCGCGCCAGTGGGGGTAGGTCAGGGTCGGCATGGTGGATCCTCCAGATGAAAAAACCCGCCTCTGGGGCGGGGGACATGGTCGTTGTGGTGTGGTCGCCAGGCGGTCAGTCTGATCGGCCGCGCTGGAAGGCGTCGAAGAGCATGTCCCGCATGGATCGGATGTCCGTCTCGATCCGGTCGAGGCGGTCGCCATCCACCTTGCGATCTTCGCTGCGCTGCTTGTCGGAGCGGTCGCGTTCGGTGATGAGTTCGCGATCAAGACGATCCAGCAGGGCCTCGTTGGTGAAGGCCTTGCGCGTGATCGCCGCGATCAAGGCCATGGTGCCACCGATCAGGGCGGTCAGCGCGGCGGTGATCCCGTGGTCCCGAAAAGCCCGCGCGACCTCCCCGGCGAGAGTGGTCTGGTCGTTCATGATGGTCCTTTCATTGCCGCAGGCTGCGGTTGGTCAGAAATCAGTTTCGAGGTAGACCCCGGCACAGTCGTAGGCGACTGCAGCGGCTGTCGCGCCGGTGTTCAGGAACAGCCGCGGCGACAGGAACTGTGTCGCGGCGGGCAGGTCGGCGGTGATCTCCTGCTCGAAGACCGCGCCGGAAACCTCGTCGACGACACGCAGCCAGACCGAGCTGCCATTCGGCGGGGCGGCGATGAAGAGCGTCAGCACGCCACCAGTGGCGATAGCGAAGGACGCCCCCATGTCGGTCAGGGTCGGTGCGCCGGTGCCGTCGTTCGCGACCAGCTGCCAGCGGGTGTGCGTCCCGCGCTGGAAGCCGATGCCGATGCAATTCACCACCGCAGCCAGCGTCAGGGTGGTGGCCAGCGCGGCCGTCGATCCATAGAGGCCGAAGAACCCCATGCCAGTTGCCTGCAGGGTCGTCAGCGAAATCCGCGTGACGAAGGTCCAGCCGCCGAGGCCCGCGGCGTTGCCGCGCCAGCAGGCCCAGCCTGCGGATCGCTGGTCGGCGACCGAGTCCACGGCGGCCGCCGAGGTCAGACGCCAGCGCCGCATGCTGGCGGCAAGGTTCGTGGCGGCCAGCGTCGGGTGCGAAACGGTGCCGACCGAAGTGATCGGCATCCCTTCGGTGGTGATCGTCGTCGTGACCGACGGCGACCACGTGGCGATCCGGTTCACCCCGAAATGCGGCTGCAGCGGAAAGTCCCGCCCCGAGGGACGCATCACGTCGATCCATGGCGCCCCGGCGCGGCTGCGGGCATAGACAGCGGCCTTGCCTGCGGGCGGCGGGGTAGGCGCTGCGGCCAGTCCCGGCAATACCGTCGGCTGCAGCAGTTCCACCTGGCCGTTGGTGCGGTCGATACGGATCGCGTCGTAGAAGGCCGACCCATCCGGACTGACCTTGAAGCTGAAATCATCATTCCCGAGCAACCCGATGAGGGCGCGGGCCGAGAAGCCGGTCTTGAAGGCGAAGGCCGCGTCATTCCCGGCCGCAGCCTTGTTGACGGTCGTCTCGATGCCCGCGCCTGCGTTGTTCAGCAGCACCGCAGGCGTGTTGACCGACAGGCGGTTGTAGCTGTCGGCCGTCGCCCCGCCGAGGCCAAGAAGCTGCGCCGTCAGGTTCGCCTGCGGCATGCCGACCTGTGTGACGGGATTGGCGAAGGTGACGGTGGGCGTGTTCACCACCGTGGTGCCGCCCGCGCCAGCCGTCGCAGAGCCGATGTTCACGACCGTGGTTGATCCGGTGGCGCCGCCAGTGCCGATGTTAACGGTCTTGGTCACGCCCGTGGTCGTGGCGCCGGTGCCCATGCCATAGGTGGCGGTCGTCGTCGCCGTGCCGATCGAGGCGCTGGCAGCCGACACCGTCACGGTTCCGGATGCTGTCAGCGTACCGGAGAAAGTCTTGTTGCCGGTGAAGGTCTGCGTGCCAGCGAGGATCGCCAGTTCGGACGAGGTGTTCGGCAGCGTGAAGCTGCGCGTCGTCCCGGCGCTGATGCCCGCCAGCGAGAAGGTGGCCTTCTTCGTCGGGTCCGCATCGTTCACCAGGCTGAACACTGCGTCCGAGACGTCGCGCGGCTCGCCCACCACCTGCCAGGCGCTGCCTGTCCAGACGAGGAACAGGCCTTCCGCCGCGACCCAGACCAGCCAGCCGGTGCGCGGCACCAGCCGGATCCACGCGCCATCGACCCAGAAGGCGATGTTCAGGTCCCATCCGGCCCAGAGGCCTGTTGCACCGGAGGCCACAAGGTGCCGATTGCTGTCGGCGGGACTGGCCGGGGGCGCGGTGCGCGTGCGGTCGAGGACAGAGAGCTGCACCATGGCATCGAGCAGGCGCAGCGCCTCGTTGTGGGTGACATGCTTCTGCGCCTGGGCGGCCAGGAGGTAAGGCAAGCCCAGATGGGTCGTGGTGTCGGACATGGGAAATCCCGTCAGAACTGGAGGGTCACGGCCGCAGGCGTGCCACGGCCGAGGCGGTTCGAAAGCTGGTAGATGCGGATCGCCAGCGTCTGGCCGGGGCCGAGCGGTGCGCCCCAATCGGCTGTCTGCTGGGCGGCGGTGTAGAGTACGGATGTCGTGCTGCTGGTCAGTGTGCGCTTGATCGATGCCCCGTCGAGGATCTGGACGTCATAGCTTTCCAGGTCTTCGGCCAGCGGCACTTCGACCTGTTCCCAGGCATCAGCGACCAGCGCCCGGGATCGCCGCGTCCAGCGGATCGTCAGATCGCCCGAGCTACGAGCCGTTCGCCATGGCTGCTCGACATGGACCGTGGCGAAGGGAACAAGCCCCCGGCCAGTGGGGGTTAAGCCCAGCGCGGCATAGCTCGCGTCACTGACCGCCCGGGCGGCCGGGCCGACACGCCAGTTCCACGGCAGTCCGAGATCGGCCTCGGCGATGGGTAGCGAGGCCAGCGTCGTGTCAAGCACCACGACCCGCGCGCCAGCCGGAGCCGGGTTGCCCATGGCATGTTCCGTCCCGCGCAGGCCGCGCAGGAGGCGGGTGAGCCGGTAGCGGCCAGCGGCAATCAGTTCGGCTTGGCCAGCCTGGACGATCTCCCAGACCCCGGCCTCCGTCTCCACGGCCAGCGCATTCGCCCCGCCGAACAGGGCAACGTCGGTCACACTCTCCAGCGTTCCGGACAGCAGGTCGACCACCAGCGCGTTGCCGAGATCGAAGCGCGAGGTTGGCCCCGGAAAGAAGTCGAAGACTAGCGTGCCGATCCGCGCCCGACTGCCGATGGTGGTCAGGAGGTTGAAGCCGTCGGTGGACGCGCTGCGGAAGACCGCGATCTCGCCGGGCCAGGGGCTGGCATAGGCGGCGATCAGCGGGCGATGGGCGGGCTGGTCCTCGCTGATCTGTGGCAGGTCCAGAATCACCACCTCCGGCGTCCCGAAGACGACGGGGCTGGCGAGCGACGCGGGCCGGGGATCGCCGGGCGGCAGGTCATAGGCGGCACGGTCCTGGCGCACTGCCTCGATGCCCCGCGCTTCGGCATCGGCGACGGAAACCAGTCGGAACTCGACTTCACGACCGTCATGGACGAGCCGGATCACGTCCGCAGGGTCGAGGGCCAGCCGCGAGGGCGGCAGGCGGAAGGTGGCGCTTTCCCGGCCGATCCACGCCTCCATCAACGCGCGACGGCAGCGGCGTTCGGCCTCCTCGGGTGGGATCGCCATGGGGAAGCTTTCCGAGGCGATACGCGTGGTGTCGACGGTGATGCGCCGCGCCTCGACCAGCGCGGCATCATAGTCCTCATCTGCACGGGCGACCTGCCACTTCAGCGCCTGCGGCAGTTCGGTTTCCTGGCCGCGGGTCAGTTCGAACGCCTCGCCTTCGCGGCTGGCGACCAGATCATCCACGGTCAGGGTGAGGCTGGATGCCCGGCCGCGCATCACGAAGCGGATCAGGCCCTCGGTCTCGATGGCATCGAAGCCGAAATGCCGTGCCAAGGTGGAAATCGAGGCGCGGGGGCTTTCCAGCGCGCCGATGACATAGCCTTCGACCGCGCCCCAGAGGCCGGTGACGTCGATGAGGTCTTCCGCCAGCCCGGCGCGCAGGCAAAGGTGCCGCACGAGTGCCGCCAACGACACCGCGCCGAGCCGACCGGTCAGCCAGTGGCCGAGGCGCCAGTTTGGACCGTCCGTCCAGACCCCGGTCAGTTCGGGGAAGAACGGATAGGGCCGCGCATCCCAGGTCCAGGCGGCGCATTCCGGAACATGCACCATCCGGTCGCCGTAGACGGACGACGTCGGGTTGTTCGTGCCCTCGCCCCACCAGAGATAGCTGGCCTCGAGATAGGCACGCTGGATGGCATCATCGCGCCAGCCGCGCGAGAAGTGGGGCGTGAAGCTCTCGGACGACTTCGGGTCGAAGAACACGTTGGGCTGGTTCGTGCCCCGGTCGATGGCCGGGCAGCCGAGTTCGGTAAACCAGACGGGCTTGGATTGCGGCACCCATGCCGTGGGCGTTCCGCTTTCTACCCCGCCCGGCCGGTTGAAATGCGGGTTCGACCACCAGGCGCGGAGATCCTTGTAGCGGAAGACCCATGGCTTGCCTGCGGCCCCGTCCGTGATGGGCGTGCGGATTTGCGCCGACCGGTTGGCCGCCGAGGCGTAGAACCAGTCGAAGCCTTCGCCACCCGCAATGTTGGCCTGCAGGTAGGCCCGATCATGGATCGCGGGCCAGCCCTCGAGGGCATCGGCGTGGTCGAAGCCATCCCGCCAGTCGGAGAGCGGCATGTAATTGTCGATCCCGATGAGATCGATATTGGCATCCGACCAGAGCGGGTCGAGGTGAAAGAACACGTCCCCCGTGCCGTCTCCTGGCTGGTGACCGAAATACTCGGACCAGTCCGAAGCGTAGCCGACCTTGGTGCCCGCCCCGAGGACGGCCTTCACGTCCGCCGCCAGTGCCTTGAAGGCGGTGACCGCCGGATAGGCGCTGGCGCTGGAGCGGATCGTCGTCAGGCCGCGCATCTCGGTGCCGATCAGGAAGGCATCGACGCCGCCCGCCGCCGCGCAGAGATGGGCATAATGCAGGATCATGCGGCGCAGGCCCCAGTCGCCCGAGGGACCGGTCCAGCTGACAGTGTCGCCCGCGACCACGAACTGCGCTGCTGTGGCCGCGCCGAAGAAGCTGGAGACCTGCGTCGCGGCCGCGGCTGTCTTGTCCGCGGTCCCGGTATAGCCCGCCGCCGGGGAACAGGTGATCCGGCCCCGCCACGGGAAACTCGGCTGGCCCGGTGTGGCGGCGTTGTTGGAATAGGGGTTCGGCAGGGTATTTCCGGGCGGCACGTCCATCAGCAGGAAGGGATAGAAGGTGACCCGCAGCCCGCGCGCCTTCATCTCGCGGATCGCCTGCACCACCGCAAAGTCGGCAGGCGTGCCGCCGTAGACCGGGCGGTCCTCGGCGTCACGGCTGACCAGATGCGCACTCGCCCGCGCCACGCCATTCACGGACCAGACCTTCGGGCTGGTGACCTTCATCGCCACCTCGACGCCCGGTTTGATGGTGCAATTGCCCGCGCGCAAGTCATCGCCGAACCAGGCCACGACGAGGCTGACGCTTTCCACGGCCGGGGCCATCGCCTGCAGCCGATCCAGCGCCACGACGATGTCGGCCTCGTCGGGCAGCGCGTTGAGGTTCTCGGCCGAGGTCGTGCCACCGGTGGTCTGGCCGAACACCGTGGTCGTGGCGCCCACCGTCTTGCGGACGGCTTCGGTCGCATAGGTGAACTCGCCAGAGGCCGGGATCATGGTCACCGCCTTCACCTGCCCCTCGGCGGTGTCGGGATCCGCAAGCGGCCGGAAGACCTCGAAGGACAGTTGCGGCAGGCGATTGCCGTAGGTGGCAAGCGCCAGTTCCTCCAAGACGACATAGGCTGTCCCGCGAAAGGCCGGGGTGTTGGCCGCTCCCATCTTTGCCGAAATGAAGGGATCGGCCGCTTGCGCCTCGTTCCCAGGATACCAGCGCCAGGTGATCCCCGTCATGTCGAGCGGCTTGCCGTCGGCCCAGATGCGGCCGATGCCGGTGATCGGACCCTCGCACAGGGCCACAGCGAAGCTGGCATAGTACAGATACTCGGTCGTCTGGACCCGGCCACCGCCGCCGCCCTTGCCGCCGCCTTGCGTGGTGGTCTTCGTCTCCTCCCGGAAATCCGTGGCCCAGATGATGTTGCCGCCAATGCGCATGCGGCCGTAGAGGCGCGGGATGATCGCCCCTTCGGTGGCCGAGGTGATCCGCAAGCTGTCGAGGCGCTGGCCCTCGATCTTCTGCGCAGGGGCCAACGAGGACACGATCCAGCTGTCCACCACCGACCCGATGGTCGAGCCGATGAAGCCACCGATGGCAGCGCCAGAGAAGCCGAGGATCGCACCGCCAAAGGCCCCGCCGATGGCGGAGCCGACGGCACCGAGGACGAGCGTGGCCATTACGAAAATCTCAGCGAGCAGGGAACAGAAAGGCGAAGGCGATCTTGCGCGCCCAAGTCGGTGTCAGCGGTTCCTCGATCACGCCGAGGCGTTCGTAGGCGTGAAGGAAGGTGTCGGGCCCGGTGAGGATGCCCACATGCTTGGCGATGGCGCGGGGCACCATCCGGAACATGATCAACGCACCGGGTGGGGCGTCGGCAGGTGCGATCTCTGGCATCATCCGTCGCGCGCCGTCCGCCAGCACCTCGCGCGGGCCGGTCTCGCCCCAGTCCCGGCTGTAGGGCGGGATCGGGAACGGCTCCGGCCCCACTACCTCGCGCCAAACACCGCGCGCGAGGCCGAGGCAGTCGCAGCCGACGCCGCGCAGGCTGGCCTGGTCATGATAGGGCGTGCCGAGCCAGGATCGCGCGGCGGAGATGACGCGGGCAGGATCGGCAGTCGGTGTTTGCGCGGTCACAGCACCGCCCCCTCATGGCCGCCATCCTTGGTGGCGTAGCGAAGGACTGCGTCTTGGCCCGGGATGTGCGGAAAACCGCGAAAGTTCGCGACATTGGCGAACTTCGTGCCGCAGGTCGCCATCCGCTTGTCGCAGCCTGCGCGGACCAGGAAGGCATCCGTTGCCGTGATAGGTCGCACCGGCGCTTCCAGCAGGGTCAGGATCGCCACGCCGTCGACGAGGTCATGCGACAGTACCTCGACCCGTCGCCCGGCATTCGCACCGGTCGACCATTCGACCAGTCCGAAGGCAAACCAGCCCGCCGCGAAACTGGCGAGGCCCGATGCCGTGAAGGCCCGGTCGCGCAGCACATCGATGACCGCGCCGGTGCCCTTGAAGGCCGGTGCCTCGAGGTTCACGCCGCAGCGCGCATCGCCCAGCGCGGCATCGCAGCTGGCCTGGAACGTCCGCCCCACGGTCTGGCCGAGGACATGGGCCAACGACCGGACCTCCGCCACGAAGGCGAGCCTCCCGCGCCGGATCTGGCCGATGGCCCCGCGCCGCAGAAGCACGCGCTGCGCAGGAGCCGACCAGTTCACCCGCCAGACCTCGACCGCCGCATTGTCCCACCGGCCGTCGAGGATGTCGGTCTCTGTGATCCGGTCGGAGGAGAGCACGCCTTGCGCGTCTTGTGCGTCGACTGACAGGTCAGAGCCAGACCGCACCTCGGAGGCCGTCAGACCGCTTTCCGGTTCGAACTCGGTCCCGTCGAACGACAGGGTCCGGTCGTGGTCGGTGAAGCCGAAGGTCACGCCATCGGCGCGAGTGATGCGCCAGCACCAGGACAGGGTGGTGGTACCGTCGTCGAGATGGGCTTGAAGCACGGGGATCAGTGACCTCATGTGCGGATTTCCACGAGGGGGATCGAGGTGATCGACCCGAGAAGTTCGAGGTCGAGGGTGACGTCGAGGACATCGGTGTCGAACCGGACGGGGACGTCGAATTCGAAGCCTGCGGTGATTGCCACGCCCGCGGCCGGGGCGGTGGCGAAGGTGATGAGGCCAGTGGTCGTGGAAACCGACCAGCCGGAGGCTTGTGGCGTACCGTTCAGGGCGATGGTCACAGTTCCGGCGACGGGCTTGGTGATCGCCCGCGTCCAGGACTGCGCGCCCGAGGCGTAGCGCTTGGTGAGCTGGAAAAGGGTGGCAGCCCCGTTCCCGGTGCCGATGGGCTGGTTGGTCGCCCCTGGCGTCTGCGACGGAAGGCAGGATTTGAAGTCCGCCCAGTCCTTGAAGCGGAAACCGTGGAGGCGGCCATTGCGAGCCTCGAAAAAGGCGACAACCGCCGCCAGATCGTCTGCGCGGCGGATGCCGTAGGCGACATCATAGCGGCGGCGCGAGTTGGCCCAGCTGGCGTTGCGTTCCTCGGCCCCGCTTGCCAGCTCGACGATCTGGGTGCGCCGCTCGGGGCCACCGCGTGCCCCGCGGCTGATGTTGTCCGGAAAGCGGACCTCGTGAAACGCCATCACATCCCCCTTCGACCGAGCGATACTGCCCGGGCGATGTCGCTGGCGACCTGCGTCCGGGATTGCCGGAAACTCTCGGCGTCGCGGGCGTTGATCGTGACGTTGATGGTCGAGGCGCCCGCCTGGCCGTAACCGGCGGCTTCGCGCCTCGAGAGAACCCGCTCTCCGCGTTGCAGGATCGCGGGCACCTCATCGGGGCGCAGCCCGGCCCAGCCCCCGTTGTGCATGCGGGGCGCAGCTGCAAAGGCCAGAGCCGGGACCATCCGGCCGGGGCCCGGGGCACCGACCAAACCGCCCGCATGCAGGATGTTCGCGAAAATCCCACCGGCGCCGCCCAGCGCACCCGAAAGGGCGTTCGCAATCGGGCCAAGGATGAAGCGCCGCGCCGCCAGCTTGGCGAGGTCGGCGATCATCGACGTGACCAGATCGCGGAAGTCGAGCTTGCCAGTCTTCACGAAGTCGCCGATGGCGTTCTCGGCCGAGGTGAAGGCCCCGACCAGCGCGCTGCCGATATCGCCACCGATGTCGCGCGCCTTGGCAGCGTAGTCGGCGAGGGCTGCGGTGACAGCTTGCCAGCCCGTGAGGGCAGTGTCCGCGCCTTCGGCTGCAGCCGCCCCGGCGTCGCGCGCGGCCCCGCCTGCGCCATCGGCGGCGGTGGTCGTTTCGTTCAGCCCGGTGGTCAGGGCATCGGCCGCACCAGCCGCATCCGCGAGCGCGGTCTTTGCCTCGGTCCCCGTGCCGGTGACGGCATCCTTCAGCGCCTGCCAGCTGGCCAGCGGCCGACCGGCGGCATCAGCCAGCATCCCGGCCGCCTCGCGATAGCCGTCGGCCCGGGCGCGGGCGTCGCCGGCCATCGCGCCGAGGCCGAGATCGGGCGGTTCGAGATAGCTGCGCGCCAGCGCGGCCGAGAAGGCATCCGCGGCGGCAGCACCCGCAGCGGTCGCGGCCCCCTCGAAGGGATTGCCGATGCGCCCCAGTTCCACCGGGTCGAGGATACCGATCCGCACGCCACCTTCGCCCGTCGCCCATTCGGGCAGCAGCGCGAGGGCAGCGTTCAGCGTCTCGATGAAGCTATTGATGCGTGTGACAACACCGTTCAGCATCGCCTCGACGCCCGAGATGAGCCCGTTTGCCGCCTGGAAGGCGAAATCGCCGATGGCGCCGGGCAGGCTGCCCCAGATGGCTACCGCCGCGTCATAGGCACCCTGGAAGATCGCCGCCGTCCGGTCGCCGAAGCTGACGACGCCTGCGATGGTGCCCTCCAGCGCAGAGAGTCCGGCCGCTTTCAGCCCCTCCCATCCGGCCGCCATACGGGCAAGGGTGGCGTCCAGCGACAGGCCGATGCGCGACCACACCTCGCGGGCCAGATCGCCGAGGAGGCGAAACGCCTCGCCCACCCCGCCGACCCGGGCGACGAGTTGCGAGAACTGATAGACCAGCTCGCCCGCCCCGACGATCAGCGCGCCGATGCCGGTACGGATCAGCGCGCCGCGCAGGAAGACGAGCGCCGTCGCGAGCCCGCGCACGGAGAGGGCGGCCGCCGCCATTCCCGCCACCCAGCGCCCGGCCATAACGGCGGCGAAGGTCGCGGCATAGGAGGCGAGACGGCTGAGATTGCCGATCAGCGTGTCGATGGCCGAGCGCAGAATGCCACCGTCTGACGCGAGGGCGACGAAGGCATTGGCCAGCGCCTCGATGGTCGGGGCCACGGCCACGGCGATCCGGTTCCGGAGGCCATCGAAGACGAGCGACACGGTGCCCAGAGCCAGTTGCGTACGGCGCAAGGCTTCCAGCGCATCACCGTCCAGAACTGCGCCAAGGTCCGAGGCCTGATCCCCAAGCCGGGCCATCTCCGCACCGCCGTTCCGCAAAAGCGGCAGCAGGCGCGTGGCGTCCGAGGCCATGGCCTCGAGATAGAAGGTCATCTCCTGCTGGCTGAGCCCAGCGCGTTCCAACGTGTCGACGTAGAGTTGGAGGGCTTCGGGGCCGGAGAGGCGGGCGAACTCGTCGGCCGTGACACCCACGCGCGGGGCGACGTTCTCGAAGAAGTCGGCCATCGGCCCGCCGCCGGTCTGCAGGAAATCACCGACCCGGTCGTTCACGTCCTTCAGGATATCGGCCAGCTTCTCCTGCTCGATGCCAACCGTCCGCGCCCCGGCCGACCAGCGCTGCAGGGTTTCCGGCGTCGCATTGGCGACCTGCGCGAACAGCCGGATCTGGGCAGCACTCTCGGCCGTGGAGCGGACGATGAGGCCGAGCGAAGCCGTGGCGGCGGCAGCAGCGGCACCAAGTGCAAGCCCCGCGCGGCGTGCGAAGGCCGCTAGCCGGGTGTTCGCCAGTTCCATCTCGCGCGACAGGCGGCCAAAGCCACGGGCACCGGCCTCGCCCACACCCTCCAGTTCGGCGCGCACGCGACGTCCGCCCTCCGCCACGAGGCGGACGGAGACCTTCTTCTCAGCCATTCCGGCGTCCTTCCATCTGCTCGTTCAGTTTGCGCACCATCACTGCCTCGATTTCGGGCAGCAGTTCGGCGGCGATCAGGGCATTGACGCCCAGCGCCTCGGCCAGTGACAGCGCGGCGCTCATGTCCCATCCGATGACCGCCCCCGGCGCGATCCGCAGCTGGCCGCCGAGGCGCTGGGTCAGGTCCCAGACCTGCCAGCCCTCGATGGTCTGCGGCCGGTTCAGTCTTGCGGGGCAGTCCGGGCAGGGGCCTGCGCAGGCCGCGCAGTAGCCGTCGCCCCCGCCGAAGGACCAGTCGGCGAGGGCGCGGAGGCGTTTTTTTCCTGATCCAGCATCAGACCGCGGGCGACATATTGCGCCTGGAAGGCTTCGAAGACCGGCCAGATTTCGAGGAGCGCATCGATCCCGGCCGGGCTGACTGGCACGAGGTTGCCGTCATCGTCACCGACACCTTCCCATTCCAGCACGGCGCGGCGGGCGACGGCCTTGGCCATGGCCAGCGCCATGTCCTCCTGGCTGGAGGTTTCCGACAGGCCGCCGATGACGGGATCGGCGCGGGCTGAGACCATCAGCGCGGTGGTGAGGGGCGCCACCAGGACGCGCAGGCCGGGTAGCAGGTCCAGCCATTCGGGCCGGTTCGAAATGTTCAGACGGATCATGGTCAGTATCCCGTGACGGTGTTGACGAGGACGGCGGTGCACATGCGGGCGGGGCTGGTGGTCTTCGCGGCCTGCCAGTCGAAGGTGGCCTGGATGCCCTGGGGCCCGGGGATTTCGATCCGCGGGACCGGCAGGTAGACGGCGTGGGCGGTGAAGGTGAAGCTGGCGTTGGCGCCGAGGCTGTAGGCGAACTCGAGCTCGCAAGGCGTGCCGTCGATGGCTTGGGTCACCAGCGCCGGGTCGGCGAACCGCACCTCGATCCGACCGGTCAGCGCGGCCATGCCCGGATCGGCGCCCTCGATCTTGCCGTCGTTCCGGATGGTCTCGATCCGGTCGAGGCCGTTGGCATAGGTGATCTCGGCCGAGACGACGTTGCCCAAGGCCGTGCCGTTGCGCTTCACCACGCCGTTGAAATGGCCGAAGCGCTGCAGGCCCAGCGCGGTCGGGGTGCCTGCGGCCGTGGTTGCAGCGATGGCCTCGCCCTGCGCGATCAGGCGGGCGGTCGCGGTCAGCAGCCCCGACCGGCTCATCTGCCAGCTGAGCTGGTCCATCACGCAGCCCGCATACATCGCGAAGCGCGGCACCTCGGGCATGGCGACTTCGATGGCCATCGAGGGCAGGGTCCAGTTGCCCGACTGGAAGGTGTGGGTCTTGGGCGTGGTCCCGGTCGTGGTCGGGGCGCCAAAGGCCGCCTTCAGCCAGAAGCCGAATGCCTCGACGTCGATCGGCACCACCACCTCGCCATCGGCAGTGACGGCGTCCTTGACGGGGGCCAAGGGATCGCGGCCATAGCCGAGCAATTCCGAATTCAGAAGCGGTTGTTCTGCGCCCAGCGTGGTGCGGGCGAAGGGCATCAGCCGATAGCCGCTGGCGGGCGGGGTGCCGTAAACTGTCTCGAACGCAAGCGCCATCTGCGCCCGCGCGCCGTGTGCGCGTGCCATGGGGGTCTCCTATGTGAGGAATTCAGGCCAGAGGGCCGGTCGTGGTGTAATGCAGGACGATGGTAATCACTGCCGCCTTCAGGGCCGCTGCGCCCTCGACTGGCAGGTCGACCGAGGCCGGGGCCTCGGGTTCGACCCAGTCACAGAGGCCGCCCAGCGTGCGGTCCGCCTCAAGTGCCGCGCCAATGGCGGCGACCAGGTCGTCGAAGACGCTTGACCGGCTGGTGCCCGCCTGGACGACAACCTCAAGTTCTGCCCGGTGCTGGTAGTGATAGCGCAGCGGCGACAGCGTCACCTCTGGCTCGCCGGGCTGGCCGTCGCGCAGGATGATCAGCCCTGCCGCAGGGATCCGCTCGGGCAGCACTTCGTCACGCAGGGTGAGGGCGGCAAGCGGCTGCAGCCGCGCGTGCAGCGCGGCGAGGACGGTTTTGCGGGTGGTGGGCATGGGTGCACCAATGTTGCGGGTGGCCTGAAGCGCGGTACAGGCCCTTCACCGCTGTGTTCTTGAATGGGTAATGCATTCGCATTACCTTGAGCCTGCGGGGTGAAGGAGAATCACATGCTGGCTGAACTCAAGGTCGAGTCCACGCTGACGGACAAGTATCAGACCACGATGCCCGGCGTCGTGCGCAAGGCGCTTGGCCTGAAAAAGCGCGATCGCATCTCCTACACCATCCTGCCTGAGGGCGACGTCCTCCTCCGCCGCGCCTCGGATACCGCGGAAGACCCTGCCATCGGCGCATTTCTCGCGTTTCTGGCGCAGGACATCCGCCAGAATCCCGGCCATGTCCGGGGCCTGGACGCGCCTCTGCGCGCCAAGCTGGCCGAGCTTGTCGACGGTGTCGAAGTGGACCTTGATGCGGCGCTGTCGCCCGAAGATGAATGACGGATGCCTCCAACGTGCCGTTGGTCGTGAACGGCTGGACCCTGTTCGCGCACCCGTTGTTTCTTGATCAGGTGTCGGAACTTGCCGAAAAGGTCTCGGCCCTGAAGGCTGCAAACCCGGCTGGCTATCGCAGCAAGAACGCAACCAAGCGCCTTGCTGCGATCAACAAGCTGATCTTCGAAGAAATCCCTTCTGATCCGGCCGACCCGAAGTTTCGGCAGGGCAATACGCTTGGCGACGAGCACCGGCACTGGTTCCGGGCGAAGTTCTTTCAGCGGTACCGGCTTTTCTTCCGCTTTCACGCCGAGAGCCGCATCATCATCTTCGCCTGGGTGAACGACGACACCACGCTGCGCGCCTATGACAGCCGCACGGATGCCTATCGGGTGTTCAAGGGCATGCTGGAGGACGGCGACCCGCCCAGCGATTGGAAAGCACTGCTCGCCAGCGTTCGGTCAGCCTCCGGTCAGCTTGCCGCTTTGATCGAGCAGAAGTGACGCTTCATCCCACCAAGTCGAAGAATTGCCGACCTGGCTAGGGTCAGGACCCATTGATATACTTGAAGCTGTCCGGCCTGCGTGATTCAAGCTCCCGAACTGACGGGGGTGGAGA
>NZ_WJPO01000042.1 GCF_009649175.1 Rhodovulum strictum
AAGGCGCATCGCACGGCTTCGAGCCTGCGGGCGAAAAAAGGGGGCCCGATGACAAGCGCGGCCGCCTCATCGGGCGATGTGTGCAGGGCCGGGCACGAGGATGCCGCAGTGCTTGGCCGGGCCGCTTGCCACCATACGGAACAGTATCAGTGCCCCGGGTTCGGCGGCGCCCACGGGGATCTCGATCAGGAAAGCCCGGGCGGCCTCCCACATCACTTCTCGGCCGCTGCTCTCGCCCCAGTCGCGGGTGTAGGGCGGCGGGGCGACGGGTTCGGCCCCGTGCAGATCGCGCCAGATGCCGCGGGCAAGTCCGAGGCAATCGGAGCCAAGACCCCGGACGGAGGCTTGATGGAGGTCGGGCGTGCCGAGCCAGCCTTCCGCGATCGCCACCACGCGGGCGGAATCAGCCGGGGCGCGGGTCTCAGCCATCGGCAAGGGGGCGCAGGGGCGCGCCGGAGTTGGCGTCGGTCTCGTTCGGGTAATGCGTCACCAGATCGTCGCCAGGGATTGATGGGAAACCGCGGAAGTTCAGCGCATTGCCGAACCGGTCGCGGCAGGTGGCGTGGCGCTTGTCGCAGCCTGCGGTGATGGCGAAGAAATCTCCCGGTGTGATCGGGCGCACGGGCGCTTCCATCAGGGTGATCGTGGCTGTGCCGCTGGCCAGCGTGTGGCTTGCCACCTCCGCCCTCCGCCCGGCATTGGCGCCGGAGGTCCATTCCACCACCCCGAAATCGAACCAGCCCGAGGCAAAGGCCCCAAGGCCGGTCGCGACGGTGAACCGCCGGTCTCCGATCGTGGCTGTCGCAGCGCTAGTGCCGCGATACAGGGCGCCCGTCAGGTTCGCCCCGCAGCGGGCATCACCCAGCGTCGCGTCGCAGAAATACTGAAATGTGCGCCCCACCGGCTGGTTCAGAAGATGCGCTAACGCTCGCACTTCGGCCGTGAAGGCATGCCGCCCGCGCCTGATCTCGCCGATGCTGCCCCGGCGCATCAGCACGCGCTGGCTGACGGCTTGCCAGTTCACCAGCCATACTTCGACCGCAGCATTGTCCCAGAGGCCATCTGCGATATCGGTCTCGGTGATCCGGTCTGACCTGAGCGCGCCTTGCACGTCCTGGGCGTCAACCGACAGATCGCCGAGGCTTCTGATCTCGCTGGCGACAAAGCCGGTCTCGGGTTCGAAGCTGGTGCCTGCAAAGGTGAGGGTGAGGTCATGATCGGTGAAGCCGAACACCGCGCCATCGCGGCGTTGCAGCCGCCAACACCACGCGAGGGTGGTCGTGCCTTCGTCCAAATGCGCTTGGAAACCTGCGGGCAGGGTCTTCATGGGGTGCGGTCCTGTTGTTCGAGGCGGCCGACGGCGGCGCCGATGCGGGCGATGTTCTCGTCAAGGCGGATCATCCGCTCTTCGATGACCGCAATGGCGCGCAGGGCCTCGGCCATGTCGCGGATTTGCTCGGGGCGGATGACGGAGAGCTCGGTGACCTGCCGTTCGATCATCGCGACGCGGGTGTTGATGATCCCGGCCCACCAGATCGCCGCGCCGCCTTGGGCAGAAAGGGCGAGGGCCAGTGAAACATAGGCCACGAAGCCCATCGAGTTGCGGTCTTTGGGCGGGGTCATCGACGCACCTCGATCAGGGGAATGGTGGGGATGGAGCCGGTGCGTTCGATGTCGAGCGTGACGGGCAGCTCGTCGGTGTCAAAGCGCACCGGCACGTCGAATTCGAACCCGGCCCGGATCACCGCGCCGGTGGTGGGCGGAACAGCGAAGGTGATGATCCCGGTGGTGGTGTTGACGGACCAGCCGGACCCTTGCGTCACCCCGTTCAGCGACACGGTGACGGTGCCCGCCACAGGTTTGATGATCGTTCGCGCCCAGGATTGCGCGCCGGAGGCATAGGTCTTGGTCAGGGCAAAGGTGGTGGTCGACCCTCGCGCGTCGCGCCCGCGTCACGCGCGGTAGTAATTACTGGTTCTTTACTTACAGGGTTAAACGAGGAAATCTTCGACAGCCTTGCAGATGCCCGCAGGACGCTGGCCCTCTGGCGCTACCTCTACAACAACGTCAGGCCGCATTCCTCGCTCGGCGGAATGACCCCAGCAGAAGCGCGCCCGAAGCTTGAGCAACTTGATGGCTCCGCGCCCGGCGCGCTTGCCCAACCCGAAAATGACCACTATCAAACCCAAGGACTCTCGTTATGAACGAGGGACGTTCCGGGGGGCAGGTCAGTTCCGAAAAAACCTGACGATGGACACCCGGCGCGGTTCATGCCCCACTCATCACGCCTTGCCCCTCTGTCCTCGGTGACGGGACAGAAAGCGGCAGCCTCCCCGAGCAGATGGCCGGAAAACTCAGCCCAAGCTCCAAAGTCTGGACCTGCCGCTGCGGAGGTCAAGATGCATTAGAACAATTATAAAGTTTGACACAAGGTTAACGGCGCCCAATGGTCACGTTGTCGCAGGAGGAGCGACAACCGAATCCCCGTCGCAAGGGATTCACCATATCGGGAGGACAGGAATGCTCAGGAAAAGAGTGCTTGGCGGGCTTTTGCTCGGCACCGTGATGGCCATGCCGCTTGCCGCGCAGGACAACATGGACAAGCTGACGAACATGCAGCGCACGGATGCGACGTTCACCTTCGTCGATCAGGGCGGGGACCGGGCTGCGGCGCTGAACGCCATCGTTCCGCATATCAACGTGCCCGAGGGCTTCGAGATCAGCCTTTACGCGATCGTGCCCGACGCGCGTTCGATGGCGGTTGCGCCGCAGGGAACGGTCGTCTTCGTCGGCACGCGCAAGGACAAGGTCTGGTCGGTGGTCGACCGCGACCGCGACCGGGTGGCCGATCAGGTCATGGATTTCGCCCCGTCGATTACCTTCGACATTCCCAACGGTCCCTGCTTCTCGCGCGACGGGTTCCTGTACATCGCCGAGCGCAACCGCGTTCTCGTCTTTCCGGCGGCCGAGTTCTTCTTCGAGGGTCCGGATCCGGCCGTGGGCGTCGTGGTGGCGCAGGGCGCGCTGGTTCCGCCCGAGGAGGAAAGCTTCAACCACACTGCCCGGGTCTGCCGCGTGGGGCCGGATGGCAAGCTCTATATCTCGCTCGGCCAGCCCTACAACGTGCAGCCGGTCGAGAAGCACGAGATGTATGACCAGATCGGCATCGGCGGCATCATCCGGATCAACACCGACGGCTCTGGCCGCGAGGTCTATACCCGCGGCATCCGCAATTCGGTCGGCCATGACTTCAACCCGGCCAATGGCGATCTGTGGTTCACCGACAACCAGGTGGACGGCATGGGGGACGACATCCCGCCGGGCGAGCTGAACCGCCAGACCGCGGCGGGCCAGCATTTCGGCTTCCCCTGGACCAATGCGCGCGTCGAGATTCCGGAATACAGGAACGTGCCGCGGCCCGAAGGCGTCGAGTTCATCGAACCGCAGGTCGAGATGCCGGCCCATGCCGCCGATCTGGGCATGAGCTTCTACCGGGGCAATTCCTTCCCCGAGAAGTATCGCGGCGGCATCTTCTCGGCCCAGCATGGATCGTGGAACCGCACCACGCCGGTCGGCGCCCGGGTGATGTTCACCGCGCTGGACGAAGACGGCAACGCCGCCGGGACCGAGGTTTTTGCCGATGGCTGGCTGAACGAGGACACGGGCGAATATCGCGGTCGTCCGATGGACATTGCCTTCCTGCCCGATGGCTCGATGCTGGTCTCGGACGACTTCGCGGGCGCGATCTGGCGCATCGCCTACAACCCGGCACCGGCCGAGTAATGCGGCTTGCGGTGCTTTTCGTTCTCGGCGGGCTTGCGCTCGCCGGGGGCGGCCCTGCCGCGGCCGAGGATCCGGCGGCCGGTCGGCAGGTGGCGAACATGTGCCGGACCTGTCATGGGATTGACGGCTACGCGCAGGTTCCGATTGCCCCCCATATCGGTGGCGAGCCGAAGGAATATATCGAGGCCCAACTGATGGCCTTCAAGACCGGCGCCCGGGAACACGAGATCATGTCGGTCGTGTCTGCAAGCCTGTCGGCGCAACAGATTTCGGACGTTGCGGCCTGGTATGCCGCGCATACGGCCACGGCAACCCTACCCGACGGTGTCAGCGCCGCCGATGCGCCCGTGGCCTGCGTGTCCTGCCACGGGGTCGACGGCATTTCGGTCGCGCTGAATGCGCCGAACCTTGCGGGCGAGGTCAACATCTACATCGACACCCAGCTCAAGGCGTTCCGCAGCGGCAAGCGCCGTCACGCGATCATGTCCGAAATCGCCGCCGACATGACCGACGAGGAAATCCGGGCGGTCGCGGACTGGTACTCTCGCATCACGCTTGAGATCGCCGCGGCCGAGTGAGTTTTGCGCGTCATGCGTGGATCGCGCGGATGGCCGATTTCAGGTCTACCCCGCCGACGATCCGGCCGGTCCTGTCCGAAACGGCGACGCGCTGTCCCGGTGCGTCGGACAGGTGCAGAAGCGCGTCCTCAAGCAGGGTGTCATGCGGCAGAACCGGCCCCTCCGGGGCGTCGCCCTCGACCAGCGAGCCAAGCCGGATGACGCGCCCCCGATTGATATCCTTGACGAAATCGTGGATGTAGGCATCGGCGGGCCGCAGCACGATCTGTTGCGCGCTGCCCTGCTGCACGACCGCGCCATCGCGCAGGATCGCGATATTGTCGCCAAGCCGCAGCGCCTCGTCCAGATCATGCGTGATGAAGACGATGGTCTTGTGCAGTTCCTGCTGCAATTCCAGCAAGATGCCCTGCATCTCGGTGCGGATCAGCGGATCGAGCGCGGAAAAGGCTTCGTCCATCAACAGGATATCGGCATCGGTGGCCAGGGCGCGCGCCAGCCCCACGCGCTGCTGCATGCCGCCCGAAAGCTGGGCGGGGTAGTGGTTTTCGTAGCCGTCAAGACCCACCCGCGCGATCCAGTGGCGCGCGGCCCTTGTGCTGTCCGTTTCGGATCGGCCCTGCACCTGCAACCCGTAGGCCACGTTCTGAAGGATCCTGCGATGCGGCAGAAGGCCGAATTTCTGGAAGACCATCGAGGTCCTGAACCGCCGCAGGTCACGCAACTGGCGCTCGGACATGCGCAGCACGTCTTCGCCGTCAATCAGGATTTCCCCGGCTGTCGGGTCGATCAGGCGGTTGATATGGCGGATCAGGGTCGATTTTCCCGACCCCGACAATCCCATGATGACCTGCAAGCCGTGCGGCTGGATATCCAGGCTGACATCGTTGATCCCGAGCACATGATCGTGATGCGCCAGCAGATCCTCCTTGGACAGACCCTCGCGCACCAGCGCCAGAACACTGTCCGGGGACTTGCCGAAGATCTTGTACAGGTTACGGATCGAGATCTTGGCGTCACTCATTGCCCCTGCCCCTTGCGATGCGCCTGAAGGCGCTGGCCATAGCGTTGCGACACCCGGTCGAAGATGATCGCCAGCGCGACGATCGCCAGCCCGTTCATGATGCCTAGCGCCAGATACTGGTTGGAAATCGCACGCAGGACCGGAACCCCCAGACCCTGCACCCCGATCATCGAGGCGATCACCACCATCGCCAGCGCCATCATGATCGTCTGGTTGATGCCGGCAAAGATGTTGGGCAGCGCCAGCGGCACCTGCACCCCCCACAGCTTCTGCCAGTTCGACGCGCCAAAAGCCGTCGCGGCCTCCAGCACGTCGCGATCCACCAGCCGGATGCCCAGATTTGTCAGCCGCACGATGGGCGGCAGGGCATAGATGCAGACCGCGATCAGGCCCGGCACCCGCCCGATGCCCAGAAGCATGACGACAGGGATGAGATAGACGAAGGAGGGGATGGTCTGCATCACGTCCAGAACCGGCGTGATCGTCGATTGCGCGCGGTTGGAGCGCGCCATCAGGATGCCCAGCGGAATGCCGATGGCGACGCACAGGATCGTCGCGACCGAGATGATGGCCAGCGTCGACATCGTGTCATGCCACATGCCGAAATAGCCGATCAGGAAGAACGCGGCCACGCTGCCCAGCGTCATCAGCCAGCTGCGCGACCCGGCCCAGACCAGAACGCCGATGGCCCCCAGGATGATGGGCCAGGGCGTGTTCACCAGAAGATTGTCGAACCAGACCAGAAATCGCAGCAGCGGATGAAAGAAAGCCTCGATGGCTTCGCCCCATTCGCGCGAGAAATCGCGGAAACCGGCATCTATGCCGCGTCGCAGGGCGGCCAGATCGGCGCGGCCCATGGACGGAAAGGTTGTCAGGAAATCCATGACGCGCACTCCTTGCTGAATGCAGACGGGGACAGGACGCCGCAAGGCGCCCCATCCGTCAGTTCAGGCAGCCGGACTCAAAGCCCGGCGCGGATGCGGTTCGCGACATCCTCGGGCACCCAGGCGGCCCAGATGTCTTGGTGATTGGCAAGAAACTCGAACGCGGCTTCTTCGCCGGTGGCCTGGTTCTCGTTCATGTAGACGAGCATCGCATTCATCACGTCGCCCGGAAACACCCGCGCTGCAAGATAGTCGCGCGCAACGCCCGCCGTTTCCAGAAAGCGCGTGGTCACCACGGTTTCAACCTCCGACACGGTCCAGGAGGTGGCCTGTGGATCAAGGCAATCCTGTTCGGACAACGCGATGCAGCCATCCCAGTTGTCGCTGCCGGCCCATTCGGCCTCGAACGGCAGCAGGACCATGTTGTAGCGCCCGATCATGGCCGTGGGCGACCAGTAATAGCCGAACCACGGCGTCCCCCGTTCGACGGCCCGGGCCATCGACCCGTCCAGCCCGGCGGCAGAGCCGGGATCGACCATGATCCATCCCTTTTCCTCCATGCCGAAGGCACGGAACAGGTTCGCATTGACCAGCTGGCAGCCCCACCCGGCCGGACAGCCGACAAAGGCCCCGCGCGAGGGGTTTTCGGGATGGGGGAACAGATCGGGACGGGCCAGAACCTTTTCCACGGTATCAAGCTCGGGATGGGCTTCGGCGAAGGCGGGCGTCACCCACCAGCCTTCGCCCAGATCCGTGATCGGGCCATCGTTCAGCGCGTGCAGCGCGCCATCGGCCTTTGCCGCCTCCAGCGCGATGCGCACAGAATTGATCCACAATTCGGGCGCCACATCGGGTTGCCCGCGGGTTTCCATCGACGCAAAGGTGGTTTCGGTCGCGCCCGGCACAAGCGACACGTTGCAGCCATATCCCAGTTCCAGGATCAGCGCGTCCACATTGGCCATGAATTCGGCCGATGCCCAGTTCATTTCCGCAATCGAGACGTCGGCGCATTCATCCGCGGCGGCAGTCGTGCCGGAAGTGCTTGCAATGGCAATCAACACGATTGCCCCGAAGATTCTGGATTTCATGAAGATCCCCCTGATCTTTCCATCGTTCGTTTGGCGACAGACCGCGCCCGCACGTGGATATTGCGAGGACGCTGCTGCCAGCGAAGCAACGGGCGGCCGCATCACTCCATGCGCAGGACCGCGCGGGCGACTACCCATCAGGTGGGCGCCAGTAGAGTCCAATCCCTCCCCGATTGCAAGTCCGTCACGGGAAATCGGTTTTCCGGCGGGATCGTGCGAACCGACGACTTGCCGATCTGGCCCCTTGCAGAGCCCTTATCGCGGCTGTCGGGGGGGCGCTGCCACGGCGCCCGCTGTCACAGCAGGCTTTGAAGCAGTCCCGGCGAGGGTGTTCCGGTGACCGGCAAGCCTCGGCTCGCCTGATAGGCGCGGATCGCGGTTTCGGTGTTGCGGCCGATCACCCCGTCCGTACCCTGGGTATCGAAGCCGCGCGCCGTAAGCCGTTGCTGCAAGCTGATCCGGTCCGCCTTGGTCAGACCGTTGGCATCGGGCGGAAAACTGGCGCGCAACGGCCCGGCCCCGCCGATCCGGTCGGCCAGATGCCCCACCCCGATCGCATAGGCATCGGAATTGTTGTAACGCTTGATCACGCGGAAATTGGCGGTCGTGGCAAAGCTGGGGCCACCCGGCTGCGGCTGGATCACCGTGCCGGACGGCCCGCCCGCGCCAAGCTCGCCCCCCCATCGCAGCCCGCGTGTCCAGCCATTGCGCTGAAGGTAGGCCGCCGCCGAGGCAAGGGCGTCGCTCGGATCGTCCGACCAGATGTCGCGCCGCCCGTCCCCGGTGAAATCCACCGCGAATTGCAGATAGGAGGTCGGCATGAACTGCGTATGTCCCATTGCGCCCGCCCAGCTGCCGGTCATGCGGGCGGGCGCAATGTCGCCGTCCTGCACGATCCGCAGCGCCGCCACCAGCTGCTGTTCAAAGAACCGCCCGCGCCGCCCGTCAAAGGCCAGCGTCGAGGTGGACGAGATCACCGGCACCTCGCCCCGCCGCTCGCCATAAAAGCTTTCAAGCCCCCAGATCGCGGTGACGATCTGCGCCTCGACGCCATAGCGATCCTCGATGGCGGCCAGCGTGCCGCGATGCCGGGCAAGGGCGGCACGCCCCTTCTGCACCCGTTCCTCGGACACGGCGATGGACAGGTAATCCTCAAGCGTGCGGGTGAACTCGGTCTGGTTGCGGTCGCGCGTGACGACGCCGGGCAGATAGCCTGTGCCGCGAAAGGCCGCTGACAGCGTGGATTGCGATATCCCCTGCGCCCCGGCGCGGTCGCGGAACGACGCGATCCAGGCGTCATAGGCGCTGTTCGGCGCGGGGCGCAGATCGTCGGGCAGGCCCCCCGGCGCGGCGGTGCCCAGCCGGCCCGGCTCCGCGCGCGCACAGGCCGCAAGCCCAAGGCAGGCAAGCCCCAGCGCGAACTGGCGTCGATTGGTCTGCATGGGTCTGCTCCCCTCACGGATTTTTCCGCACAGGATGCCGCCAGCGGGTCCGGCACACAATGCCAAAGCGCCGGACCTTCGCGATCGTGACAGGATGCAGGCGGGCGCACGCCGACCCGCCCTGGCCGCGGCTCAGGACGGCTTGCGCCGAACCCTTTCGCGCAGCGTCTGGAAGGCGACGTAAAGCGCGGGAATGACGAAGATCCCCACCAGCGCCGCCGCCAGCATGCCGCCTGCAACCCCGGTGCCAACCGCGCGGCGCGACAGCATCGAGGCCCCCTCGGCAGTGACCAGCGGGATCAGCCCCGCGATAAAGGCAAAGCTTGTCATCATCACCGCCCGGAACCGGGCATGGGCGCCTGCGATGGCGGCATCCGCGATCGCCACGCCCGCCTCGCGCCGCGCCTTGGCGAATTCCACGATCAGGATCGCGTTCTTCGCGGCCAGCGCAAGCAGCACGACCAGCCCGATCTGCGCATAGATGTTGAAGGGCAGCCCCGTCAACAGCAAGGCCAGCATCGCGCCCGCCACCCCGAAAGTGACCGACAACAGTACCGGCACCGGGATCGTCCAGCTTTCGTAAAGCGCGACAAGGAACAGATAGGCGAACAGCACCGCAAGGCCCAGGATCGCCGCCGTCTGCCCGGCCGCCTGTTTCTCCTGCAATGCGGTGCCGGTCCATTCGACATCGAAACCGGGCGGCAGGTTGGCGGCGGCGACCTCCTCCATCGCGCTGAGCGCGTCGCCCGACGCCACGCCCGGCGCAGGCTCGCCGCTGATCTTCGTGGCGCGCTGGTTGTTGTAGCGTTGCAGCGACATCGGCCCGACCGTGTAATCGACGCTGGCAAAGGCGCCCACCGGCACCATCTGGCCGCTGGCCGAGCGGACATGGACGCGCGCGATATCGCCGACCTGATCGCGATCCTCGGGCGCGGCCGTCATCCGCACCTGCCAGGACCGGCCGAACATGTTGAAATCGTTCACATAGGCCGAGCCCAGCGTGGGTTGCAGCGCCGCAAAGACGTCCGAGACGGAAATCCCCAGCGCATAAAGCCGCTCGCGGTCGATATCCAGGAAAAGCTGCGGGCTGTTGGCCGAGAAGGTGGTGTAGACACCCGAAAGCCGCGGATCGCCATTCGCCGCAAATGCCAGACCGCGCGCCGTTGCGGCCAGCTCATCCGCGGGGCGCCCCTGGCTGTCCAGCAATTGCAACTCGAAGCCCGAGCCGCTGCCAAGCCCGGCAATCGGCGGCAGGTTGAAGGCAATGACCTGCGCCTCGCGGATCGCCGCCCCCTGCCGCATCGCCTGGCCGATGGCGGCGAACACCGAGGTCTCTGCCGTGGTCCGCTCCTCGAAGGGCTGCATCGTGACCAGCGCAAAGGCGGCGTTCGACTTGGTGATGCCGTCGAGGATGGAAAAGCCGATCACCGAGGTGACGCTGTCCACCCCCGGCAGGCCCAGCAGGATCTGTTCCACCTGACGCTGCGCCGCCTCGGTACGGTTCACCGACGCCGCCTCGGGCAGGCGCGTCTCGACGATGAAGGAGCCCTGATCCTCGGAGGGCAGAAAGCCGGTCGGCACCGCGCGGAACAGACCCGCCGTCAGCACCATCGCGCCCGCCAGCAACACCAGCCCCAGCACCGCACGCCGCGCCAGCGCACCGGCGACGGCCGTATAGCGGTCGCGGGCAAAGTCGATACCCGCCGATATGCGGCCCATGATGCCCTTGCGGGGGCCATGATGGGGTTTCAGCACGATGGCGCACAGCGCGGGCGACAGCGTCAGCGCGTTGATCGCCGAGATCACCATCGAGACCGACACCGCGACCGCGAATTGCTGGAACAATTGCCCCGAGATGCCGGGGATGAACGCGACCGGCACAAAGACGGACAAGAGTACCAGCGTGATCGCGACAATGGCGCCGGTGATCTCGCCCATCGCGGCCGAGGCCGCCTCGGCCGGCGTCATCGAGGGGTTCTCGGCCATCTTGGCCTCGACCGCCTCGACCACCACGATGGCATCGTCCACAACGATGCCGATGGCCAGCACCAGCGCCAGAAGCGACACGGTGTTCAGCGTGAAGCCCATCGCCAGCATCACCGCGAAGGTGCCCACCAGCGCCACCGGCACCGCGATAAGCGGCACGATGGTCGCGCGCAGCGAGCCGAGGAACAGGAAGACCACCAGCACGACAAGGATGAACGCCTCGAACAGCGTATGCTGCACCTCGGCGATGCTTTCCTTCACGAAGGCCGAACTGTCCGAAACGACCTTGTAGGCCATGCCCTCGGGAAAGCGGTCGGCAGCGCGCGCCATCGCCGCCTTGACCCCGTCAGCCGCGGCAATCGCGTTTCCGCCGGGCGCAAGATAGATGCCGATCAGCGTTGCCGGCGCACCGTCAAAGCTGGTCGTCACGTCCGAATTGCGCTCGCCAAGGCTGACATCGGCCACGTCGCCGACACGGACCACGCTGCCATCGGCGGCGGCGCGGATGATGATGCGGGCGAATTCCTCGGGGCTTTCCAGACGGCCCTGCGTCGTGATGTTCAGTTGCAGCCCGGGATCCTGCGTCACCGGCTGGCCGCCGACCCGCCCGATGGCCGCCTGCACGTTCTGGCTGCGCAAGGCCGCCATCACGTCGCCCGGCGTCAGGTTCAGCGCCGCCAGCCGGTCCACATTCAGGTCGATCCGCATCGCGAACTGGTTCGCGCCGAACATCGACGCATCGCCCACGCCCTCGACCCGCTTCAGCGCGTCCAGCAGGTTGATGCGGGCATAGTTGGTCAGGTCCGCGCCGGTCACGCGGTCATCCTCGGCGTAAAGCGCCACGCCCATCAGCAGCGAGGAGGATTTCTTGGCCACCCGCACGCCGGTCTGGCGCACTTCGGCGGGCAATAGCGGCTCGGCCAGCGCCACGCGGTTCTGCACATTGACCGTGGCAATGTCGGGATCGGTGCCCACCTCGAAGCTGATATTCAGGATATAGGTGCCGTCCGCGCCCGAGGTGGACGACATGTAGATCATGTCATCGACGCCGATCACCTGATCCTCGATGACCTGGGCCACGGTCTGTTCCACCACCTCGGCGCCCGCGCCCGGATAGCTGGCGGTCACGGAAACCTGCGGCGGCACGATGTCGGGAAACTGCTCGACCGGCATCCGCGTCAGCGCGATGATACCGGCAAGGAACAGCACGATCGAGATCACCCCGGCCAGGCGGGGGCGACGGATGAAGGTATCGGCCAGCATGCTCTAGCCGTCCCCGGCCGGGGCGGCGTCGACCACGGCCCCCGGGCGCACCTTGTTGATCCCCTCGGTGATGACGCGCTCGCCCTCGGCCAGACCCTCGGCGATGACCGCATAGCCCTGCGTGCTGCGGGCCACCGTCACGCGGCGCTGCTCGGCCAGGTTGCCCGCGCCCACCACCAGCACAAAGGCACCCTGAACGTCACGCTGCACCGCCTGCTGCGGCACGGCAAGCTCGCCCCGGGGCTTGTGCGAGGTCAGGGTGACGCGCACCAGTTCCCCGTCCAGCAGCACCCCCTCGGGATTGTCGAACCGCGCGCGCATGGTCACGCTGTCGGTGCCCGGGTTCACGGCGCTGTCCACGAAATCGACATCGCCCGGCAGCGCATAGGTGCTGCCATTGGCCAGTTGCAGCGTCACCGCCTCGAGCTTGGAGGCTTCGCCCGCCGCGATCCGTTCCTGATAGGTCCGCAGCGCCGCGGTCGGCGCCGTGAATTCGGCATGGATCGGGTCAAGCCGGAACAGCGTTGCCAGCGCCCCCGCTTCGGGTCCGATCAGCGCGCCGACATCGACCATGGCCGGACCGATACGGCCCGCAAAGGGCGCGGCGATCTCGGTATAGGACAGGTTCAGCCGCGCCCGGTCCAGCGCGGCCGACAACCGCATGACATCCGCCTCGCGGCTGGCCAGTTCCGCCTCGGCATTGTCCAGCACCGCCTGCGCGGCGGCCTGCCGGGCGACCAGTTCCGCCTGCCGGTCGCGTTCAAGCCGGGCCCGGTCGCGGGCAGCTTCGGCCCCCAGCCGTGCGCCCTCGGCCTCCTTGACCGCGGTGGCATAAAGCGCCTGCTCGATCCGGAAGAGAAGCTGGCCTTCCTCGACCCGGTCGCCCGCGGAAAACCCGATCTCCTCCAGCGTGCCGCCCACCCGCGCAACCAGCACCACACGGCGGTCGGCATCCAGCCGCCCGTTGAAACTGGCAGTTTCCGCAAGGTCCAAGATTTCGGCCGGCACCGCCACCACGGCGGGGGCGGGGGCATCCTGTGCCTGCAATGCCCCGGCCGACAGCGCCACCATGCCCATGATCAGGCGGATCCGCTTGCCCACGATCTCCCTCCCCCCGATGAACCCGCGTTTTTCCGGGGCTCACCCTTTCGTGATAGCCCCGCGCCGCTTTCCGTCAAGACTTCGGGCCAGTGCGAACGGGCCCGCTCCTACGTCGTTTCGGGCCGCCGCATGCCGGGCAGCCGGACCGCGGCGCAGCGTCACTCTCCCGGCTCAAGGCGCCACAGGTTCGCCTCCAGTTGCACCATGTTCCGGCGCGCGGCGGCCGACAGCCCCTGGTTCAGAAGCTGGTCCATATCCGCACCGACCTCGGCATTGTAGACATGATAGAGATGCCCCGTGGGGCTGCGTACCTGAAGCGCGCTCAGATCGACCACCTCGACTCCCTCCAGACGCGACACATCGTTGCCGGTCTGGCCAAGACGCGGATAGCCATGCACCTGTTGCGACAGCGCCAGCGGGCGGTCGGCCCTGGCGACATAGACCGTGATGCTTTGCACGGCGGGCCGGATGCGCGGCAGAAGCCGGGTGAAAAGGTCGAAATCCATGTCGGGCGCCAGCAGCACGAGATCGCCCAGCTTCACCTCGGGCCGCTGCGCCACAACGTCATGGATCGCAAGCACCATGCCGCGCGCGCCCAGGCTGTGGCCGGCAAGATCGACCACGCCGGGGCCGAAACGGTCCGCAAGCTCGATGATCGCCTCGGCGATGTCGAGCACGCTCCAGTAAAGGTCGGCCTCGTCTTGGGTGTAGTTCAGCAGGTTGCCGTCCGATGGCCAGCTGAACCACAGGAAACGCCCCTCAAGCCCGGCATTTCTTTGCAGGATCGCGGCCCGGCGGCAGCCCTTGTCGAAGTCGATGTAGAACCCATGCGTATAAAGCAGCGGCGAGGCCCCCGCGCTGCTGGCCGCAAGGGCCGACAGAACCTCGTCGCGCGGCATGGGCCGAATATCCGCGACCCGCAGGATTTCCTCGGGAATGCGAAAGGGGGCGGCATCGGCGATCGGCGCCAGAATGTCCAGCCGCCGCTCGGCGATGTCGCAATACCCGGCGTCAAGAACCCCGCGCTCGGAACCGTAGAAGCGGCGCGGATCGGTATCGCCGGTCCGGTTGCGGATCGTGAGGTAGGGCACGCTCCGCGATGCGGCTTCTTCGGCCATTGCGGGCAGGACGGGGGGCATCAGGATGGCGGCCAGTTGGATGGCCGCCAGGCAGACCGCACTCACAGGACCGCCGCGGCGACGTCGGG
The DNA here is from genome assembly GCF_009649175.1 of Rhodovulum strictum. Taxonomy (GTDB): domain Bacteria; phylum Pseudomonadota; class Alphaproteobacteria; order Rhodobacterales; family Rhodobacteraceae; genus Rhodovulum; species Rhodovulum strictum. The sequence continues at coordinate 14,354 of NZ_WJPO01000042.1, forward strand.
CGGTGCCGCAACCCTCGCCCGGAACAAGGGGCGTGGCGGATGCGTCAGGCATTTTTCGGGGCACGCCGGTCCAGTGCGAGATAGATCATAGATACGCCGTTCGAGATCAGCTCGACCGCGAGGAACACCCCAAGCACCACGGCGCTGGACCAGGGATAATTCGCGAAGATCATGGCCGACAGCACGATGGAGAGCAGACCCGACACCACAAGGATGCTTCGGGTTCCCTCCGCAACAGAGGTGAAGGCAATGATGATCCTGAGCACGCCGATGACCATCAACAGAATCGCCACGGCGAAGGTCAGGCCCAGAACACCCTCAAGCGGATTCGCGATCAGGTTGATGCCGAACAGGGTGAGCAGGACGCCAAGGATGAAGGCCCAGATGCGGGCGGGCCAGCCCTGATCCCGGAACGCCGAAAAGAGCGTCAGAAGGCCGATGGCCGTGAACATGAAGCCCGCCATCAACGTGGCGGTCAGCGTCGCGGCAAATGGGTTCGCGAAAGCGACGAACCCGGCAATCACCGACAGGATGCCGACAATCAGCCACAGGAACCATGAAGTCATTTCACTTCCCCTCCCCTTGAAATGCGCAGCACCCGTGCCGCCAGTCGGGCGGCTTCCCGGGTGCGGCAATCTGACCGCAAGACCGGGATCCGATCAAGCATCAAACCCGCTCCTGTGCCCTTGTCTTCACCAGCAAGGGATCAAAGAAGCCATTCCAGCGGCAGCCAGCTCATCACGGTGACAAGACCGCGCTGCAAGGCGGTCGTGTTCGGTTCGCGCGCGAAGGTCACGACCTCGCCGCCCGAATTGGCCCCGCGCCACGAGATCGCGCCATCCGGTTCCGCGGTGACGGCATAGAACAACTCGGTCCGGTCCAGCGTGCGCAACAGGCCCGAGGCGATCGCGGGACTGTCGATCAGGAACCCCATCTCGGTGTTCAGCGAGGCCGAGCGCGGATCGAAGTTGAACGACCCGATGAAGATGCGCGCGCCATCGACGACGAAGGTCTTGGCGTGCAGGCTCGATTGCGAACCGGTCAGAATTTGCAGCAGCGACGCGCCGTCCGGCATGTCGGGCTGCGCGCGCAGTTCGAGTATCTCGGCCCCCGCCTGCGCCAGCCGGGCGCGGTATCCCATCCAGGCGCTGTGAACCGCCGCCACATCCGTCGCCTCGAGCGCGTTCGTCACCAATCTGGTGCGGATACCGTCCGCAAGATAGCCCTCGATCAGCGCCATGCCCGCATCGCCCGGGATGAGATAGGCAGAGACAAGATCCAGACTGTGCTCTGGCCGCCCCAACAGCATTGGCAGACGGCCGATCAGCAGGCTGTCTGCCCCGGCTTGGCCCAGCCCCTTGGCCGGATCGTCGGTGACCAGCGTGACACTTGTCCATTCAAGGATGTCCTCGCCCGCCAGCACCCGCGACAGAACGGGCGCATCGGCAACCGCCGCCGCATAATCCGACCCGCGCGCGCTGTCCCGCGCTTCGGCGACGGCACGGGCCATCTGGTCAAGCCCGCCGTCAGCGTGGGGCAGGATGTCTGCGGCGGCATAGGACGAGCCGCTGGTCCAGTAGGCGGCAAAGGTGTCGGAAACATCCCGTGCCGCGGGTCCGACGGCCAGTACGTCGAAGTCCAGAAAGGCCGTGCCCTCGCCATAGGCGAAATAGATGTCGCCGATGTTGCGCCCACCTATGACGGTCGCGACATTGTCCACCGTCATCGACTTGTTGTGCATCCGCCGGTTCAGCCGGAAGAAGTCGAAGGCATAGGACAAGAGCTTGGGACTGCGCATCGTGAAGGGGTTGAAGATGCGGATCTCGACATTTTCCATCCCGTCCAGATCGGCCAGCACGGCATCGAGGCCCGGGATGCCGTTGTCGTCGAGCAGCAGCCGCACCCGGACCCCACGCTCGGCTGCGGCCCGCAATTCCTCGAGCAGAAGCCAGCCGGTCGTGTCCATCTGCCAGATGTAGTATTGCAGGTCGATGCTTGTCTCGGCGGCCCGTGCCAGCAGGATGCGCGCGGCCAGCGCATCGCGGCCATCGGCCAGCGGCACCACCCCGCTCAGCCCCTCATGCGCGGCCATCAAGGGCAGGATCGCAGCCCCGAGGCGGGTATCGGCGCTGGCCGGAGGGGCGGCTTTGCCCCCGTCCTCGGGCAGGTCGGGCAGCGGATGGGTCAGGCGCAGAACCAGCACGGCCAGCACCAGAACGATCAGGATCGTCAGCAGACCCAGCAGAAAACGCATGCCTCGCCCCCTTCGTGACGCCCGCCTGCCGGATTTGTGGCACGCCCCCGTCTTTCCGGGCAAGCGTTTACACGAGAGGCCGCAATCCGAACCCGTGTCAGACCGGAGGCGCCGCGTTCCCCGGCCGCCGGGTGCGCGGCCGGGGATATGTGCCCTTTACGGGCGCTTGTCGCCGGTGATCATGGCGCGGGCGAGGTTTTCGCGATGCACGCTGCTGGCAAGCAGGACGCCGCCCAGATGCAG
>NZ_WJPO01000043.1 GCF_009649175.1 Rhodovulum strictum
AATCCGTGACCGGATCAGATCGGAATTACTGACCGGATGTTATCGGAATCGCTGACCGGATGAGCCCGGAACGCACAAGGGTCGGGAGAGTGGCTTCCGGCGCCTGTCACGGGAGATAGCCGATGGGCGTTGTGGAAGTTCTGGATCCGGTCGCACCGGCGCGGGCGGGTGGCTGGAAGGTGGATGTGAGCCGGGGGGAGCGGAACGGGCGGGTGTCGTCCGAATGGTTCAACCGGCCCGATGATGAGCGGTATCTGTCGCTCGACGATCTCTGGGCATCGGTGAAGGGTCGGTCGGAGCGCAGCCGCAGCCGTGTGGTGCAGACGGCGGATATCCGGGTCGAGGCCGCGCGCGACAACCCCGAGCGGTTGCACCTGATGCTGCCGAAGGCACATGAACCGGTGGCACCCACGCACTGGGCCTTCGGCCAGCTTGCAAGCATCGTCGGCGCGCCGGCGTCCTACCTGCGGCAGCTGCCTGCGCCGCTGGCGGGGATCAACCTGCAATACGGCCTGACCAATCACCGCGCCGAGCAGGTGAAAACCTTCGAGACGGAAGACGGCCGCACCGAACTGCGCGCGGTCACCGGCCCCGACTATGGCCGGATCCATGACCATGAGCTGGTCGAGGCGGTGCAGCGCATCGCGGGCAATGGCACGGGTGACACGCGCTGGAAGGTGCCGGGCGTGCTCGACTGGTCGACCGGGGTCTACAACCCCGATGTCGAGATCAGCCGCGACACGACCACGCTCTATGCCTCGGACCGCGATGTCTTCCTTTTCCTGGTCGACGATCACAACCCGATCGAGGCGGGCCGCCTGCCGGATGGCTCCCCCGATCTCTACTTCCGGGGCTTCTACTGCTGGAACTCCGAGGTGGGTGCGAAGACCCTAGGGATGGCGAGCTTCTACCTGCGGGCGGTGTGCCAGAACCGCAACCTCTGGGGCGTCGAGGATTTCCAGGAGATCACCATCCGCCACTCGAAATACGCGGCCTCCCGCTTTGCCCATGAGGCGGCCCCGGCGCTGACGCGCTTCGCCAATTCCTCGCCGCAGGGCTTCGTGAACGGCATCAAGGCCGCACGGCAGCAGATCGTGGCGCGGACGGACGAGGACCGGGAGGACTTCCTGCGCAAGCGCGGCTTCTCGAAGGCGGAGTCAGGCAAGATCATCGAGAAAGTGCTGATGGAGGAATGTCGGCCGCCCGAAAGCATCTTCGATTTCGTGCAGGGCATCACGCGGCTTGCGCGCGACAAGACCCAGCAGGATGCCCGGCTCGACATGGAAGGGCGCGCCAAGAAGCTCCTCGACCGGGTCGGCTGACGCCGGGCTCGACAACGCGACCGCCTGCATCGGCGGCGGTCGCGCACTCCCCTTCCACATGCATGCCACTCGCCCCGCCCCGAGAGGGCAGAGGACTTCGGTGTGCACAATTCAGCGAGACCCCCATGACCCCCCAGGAAGAAACCGTCATCCTCGAGGCCCGTGACATCCTCGGCCGCTACCTTAGCCAGAACCCGGTTATCGGCAGTTGGCAGGCGCTGATGGACTATTGCGCGTTCAGCGTTCGCGGGCCCATCGAACGCTTCCACGTCCTCTATCTCGACCGCAAGAACCGCATCATCTCCGATGAGCTCTTGTCGACCGGCACGGTCGACCATGTCCCTGTCTATCCGCGCGAGGTGATCAAGCGGGCGCTGATGCTGAACGCCAGTGCCCTGATCCTGATCCACAACCACCCTTCGGGCGATCCGACGCCATCCGAGGCCGATCTCAGCATGACCAAGGAGATCCAGAAAGGCTGCAAGTATCTCGGTCTGACGCTGCACGACCACATCATCGTCGGGGCCGGGACAGAGCAGCTGAGCCTGCGGGCTTTGGGCAAGCTATGACGCGTCTTTCCGACCTACCGCCGCTGCCCCTTCGAGGAAGAGGGCGGTGGTTCTGTCGATGACGGTGAAGCGGGGAGAGAGGCTTCCCGCGCCGTCGGAGATCTTCCCATGTTCGACCTGCCATTGCCAAATCAACCGACCGCCTACGCGCGGGGCGTCCCACCGCATTTTCGCTCAGGCGAGACCGATCCCAATCATCCCTTCGCCCTGACCCTGTCGCGCCGCGCGCCATCCGATCTGATGTCGGGCCGCGCTGTCCCTCTGGTCCTCGCCCGCTTCGCGACGCTGGCCGAGGCCATGCAGGGCGCGATCGACCATGCCGAGGGGATCGCCCCGGATGCCGCGCCCCAGCTTCTTGCGATCCTCGACCGCGACGAGCGCCTGGTTCTGGCCGGGGCCGCCAGCGACCACGCCGTCGCGTGGTGTCACCCGGTGATGAGCGCGGCCGAAGCGCGGGGCGTCGTGACCGAGGCAAGCCAGCTGCGCGCGCAGGCCGGCCGCGCGTCCGCCTGGGGCGAGCCCGATCTGGCGGCTCAGTTGCGCCACCGCGCCGATCTTCTGGATGCCCGGCTCGTTGACCCGCTCTGGCGCGCCTTCGCCGCCCGAGCGCTGCAGGTCGCTGCGTGAAGGCCGAGAGGCAGAGGAGGGCAGGGGGGATTTGGAGCTCGTCCGGGGGAAAGAGATCGCCCGGCCCGGCTTCAATCCCTTTCCCCTACAGGAGACCCCCGATGACCCTGACTGAACCCACCCTCGCGCCGCCGATGGCACCCACGACCGTCGACATGGCGCAGATCTTTGCGGCGCATGCCGAGCGTGCCGCCCGGATCGAAGCGCTGCGCCCCGGCAACAAGGATCGCCTTTTCGACGGCCTCACGGCGGCCGGCATCACCCGTGTCACCGTGACCTTCGACGGTGCCGGCGATAGTGGCCAGATCGAGAGCATCGGCGCATGGTCCGGCGAGACGGCCGTCGATTTCCCCGCGACCGAGATCGCCTATGCGGCGCTGACCTGGGACGACCCCGACGTCGAGATGCGGCAGCTTTCGCTGGAGGATGTCGTCGAGCAACTCGCCTACGATTTCCTCTCCGACACCCATGGCGGTTGGGAGAACAACGACGGCGCTTACGGCGAGTTCTGCTTCGACGCCGCGGCCCGCTGTATCCACCTCGAGTTCAACGAGCGCTTCACCTCGTCCGAACTCTACACTCATGATTTCTGAGGGGGCGGCGATGGCACATCCCTATCACCACGCGCTGTCCTCGGTGAAGAAATGGGGCGGCACCGTCGACGATTTCATGGCGGTGCATGCCTGGTTCGACCAGAGCAAGGAGATCACAGCGGACTTCCGGCACCGGGCGCTGCGCCACCATGCCGAGGGCATATTCATGGCCGAGACGATTTTCGGCCAGACCCTCACGCTGTCGACCGGACGCATCATCCCGACCCGGTGGATCGGTGAGCAGCATGTTAAGGAAGACCTTGGCTTCATCCCGAGCTTTGCTGAATGGGTGAAGGCTATCCGGCCCGAGCCCTGGATGGGCCGGGCTGCACAGATCGAGGCGTTGGTCGATCCGCATCTTGCCTCGCCCGTGGTCGAGGTCACCTGAGATGACCGATCCAGCCTATCAACGCCTCGGCCTGCCCTCGGCAGCGTCGCCCTACGCGGTCCTGCGCGCGGCGGTCCGGGCGCTTCACCCCGACACGCGCGCCGTTCGCGGCTTCCGGACGGCGCGGAAGCGCTTCTATCGGCAAATGCTTTGCGCCCATGCCGCGCGACAGGCGGCGGGCGATCCGCCCTCCGGCTGATCGCTTCCAACCACCCCTTCATTCCAACTCAGCGCCCGGCCTCTCGGCCGGGTCTTCCCCGTTCAGGAGGTCCCCATGGCGGACTACTTCACCCGTTTTTCGTGCCTGCTCGATGTCGGCACCCCCGACAAGGCTGCCCGTGCGCTCGCGCTGTTCCAGAGCTTGCGCTCCGCGGATCAGGACGCCGACGACCCTGAGGTCGCGGGCTTTGATCTCGCGCGCCAGGACGCGCCCGAGGGCAGCACCCTCTGGATCCATGATGATGACCACGGCGATGTCGAAGCTGTCATCCGCTTCGTGCTGCGCCTCGCGGACGAGCTCGATCTCATCGGCCTCTGGGGCTTCCAGTACGCCCTGACCTGCTCCCGGCCGCGCCTCGATGCTTTCGGTGGCGGCGCGCATGTGATCGATCTCGGTGCCCGCAAATCCATCGGCTGGACGAGCAGTCAGGAATGGCTGGCCGCGGCTCTCAACGGGGAGCACGTCGATGCCTGAGGTCATCTGCACCACCGTCTACCAGTTCCCCGAACTCTCGGATGCTGCCAAGGAAAAGGCGCGCAGCTGGTATCGCGAGCTTGGCCCCCACGACGATTGGTGGGACGCGGTCTATGAAGATTTCGAGCGTGTCTGCGAAATCCTCGGCGCCCGCCTGAAGACCACGCCCGTGCGGCTGATGGGCGGCGGGACACGAGCCAAGCCCTGCATCTGGTTCTCCGGCTTCTGCAGCCAGGGCGACGGAGCGTCGTTCGAAGGGCATCTCAGCCAAGCCAAGGGCGCGGCCGCGCGCATGCGGGACTACGCCCCGAGCGACGCGACGCTGCACAGTATCGCCGACCGGCTGCAGGCCATCCAGCGCCGGAACTTCTACCAGCTTGCCGCCGAGGTCAGCCACCGTGGTCGCTACTATCACGAATACACCATGTCAGTGGACGTCACCCGCGACAGCCCGACCTGGCAGCCGCCGACCGAGGACGCCGAAGAGATCGTGACCGAGGCGCTGCGTGATCTCGCCCGCTGGCTCTACCGCCAGCTTCAGGCTGAATACGACCACCTCACCTCGGATGAGGCAATCGAGGAGGGGATCATCGTCAACGAGTACACGTTCACGGAAGCCGGGCGGCGGTTCGGGTGAGACGGCACGGTTGAAAACTGTCAGAAAACCGCATAGATTTCTGACAAAGGAGCGATCATGGAGCGCATGGCCGAGAGCATTATGAATGTCGCGACGACGTTGCCGGAGGGGGTGCCCTTGGCAGCGAAGGGGCTCCTGCACCTCGGCTCGCGCGCGGCGGTCGATCAAACGCTGTCGCGCCTGGCCGCGCGCGGCGAGTTGATCCGTGCGGGACGCGGCATCTACATGCGCCCCGTCCAAACACGCTTCGGTCCGCGCAGTCCGTCCGCGGAACAGGCGATTGAAGCGCTCGCTGTACAGCGGGGCGAGACGATCGTGCCGAGCGGTGCTGCCGCGGCAAACGCTCTTGGCCTGACCACGCAGGTGCCGGTCAAGTCGGTTTACCTCACCTCGGGGCGAAGCCGTGTGCTGAACCTTGGCCGGCAGGCAGTCGAACTGCGCCATGCACCGCGTTGGCAGTTGGCCCTTGGGAGCAAGACCTCGGGCCAGGCCGTCCGTGCTCTGGCATGGCTCGGGCCGGATGAGGCTCCCAAGGCCATGCAAATCCTGCGATCCAAGCTCACGGAGACTGCAAAGACAGAACTGGTATCGGCTGCGCCGCAGTTCCCGACCTGGCTGGCGCGATTGGTCGGAGAGATGGTCCATCCACGCGCCTCGATCGCGGCTGGCGGCTGATCTGCCAAACCGCAATTGCACCAGAGGATCGTAAAGATGACAACGCCCGATATCGAAAGTCCTGACCACACTGATCTCAAGAAGATCGACCATGAGCGCTTCTTTGAGGCTATTGACTCACCGCCTTTGCCGACCGAAGCCCTGCGCTTGGCCTTTCGTCGGGCGAAAATGCGGTCAGTTCAGCGCGACACAGGGCTTGCAACGACGGACTGAGTTCGCCGGTCTTCTGGACTTCCCATAGACGTGCTGAGGACGGCGATGTCTCTGCCCCCGTCTCGCCGGTGCAGGACATGGTTCAGCTCAGAAGTTTCAGCAGGGCGTCGCGCTGCGCTGCGTGCTTTGCGGGGTTTTCGCGCTTCAGCTTGTTCAGGTTGACGAGTTTCCACTGCACGGCGGGCAGCTGACCCGCCTGCGCCCGGTCGATGGCCGCAAAGTCAGGCTCCCCGTCTTGAAGTGTCAGAAGGAACTGCCTCGCTTTGTCGTCGAGGCGCGATTGTACATCTGCGATCAGCCTGAGGCGCGTCGCCAGAAGCGAGTCGAGAGGAACGGGTGTTCTGGTCATTCCCTCGAACTCCCGCGCGTAGGGTTGCTCGAGGTCGATCAGATTCGGATCGAGAAGCTCATGCGCCGGACGGGGCGAACTGGCGACATAGATCAGGAAGGTCTGGAAGAGGTCCTGCGTCAGGCCCTCGCTTTCGTAAAGGAGCGTGACGTCGTAGAGGTCGCGGGGATGCTGCCGGTCCAGGGCAGCGTGCAGCTTGCCTGCGAATAGATCCTCGAACGAGACGATCTGAATTTCGGCATAGCCATAGGCATCCTCTACAGCGGCCGAGACGGTCCGGATCTCCGGGTCGTGAACCACGCCACGGGTGACGGGCGAGGTTTCGATCTTGATCTCGGCACTGCCGAGGCGAGCAAGCAGCCGTGTGGCTCCGCCGCCGCCGCTTTGGATGCGCTGAGATTTCGCGCCGCGGATACCGGTCTCGATGGAAGCCGCTATGCGATCCATCGCGGCATTGATCTCGTCCAGGCTCTCAGCGCGTTCCTTGATTGGGAGGTAGGTCAGGTCGATATCGACCGACAACCGCGGCAGGTCGCGGTAAAAGAGGTTGATCGCCGTCCCGCCCTTGAGCGCGAAGACGCTTTCGCCCGCGACATGGGGCAGGACGCGCACCAGGAGCGCAACTTGGGCTTCATAGGTCTCACGCGCCATTGTCGGCCTCCGGTTTCACGAATTCTTCCGGCACCATGATCCGATAGCGCGGGTGGATCTTGCCGCCTTGAACCAAGGCTCGGTCGCCGCTGCCGAGGTCAAATGCCTGCGGGTCGATCCGTTTGCGCCAAGGATGATCGTGGCGGTCGGCGAAAACGAAGAACAGGCGCTTGACCTTGATCTTGCGGCAAGCCTGCAGGAGGTCTGAAAGCAGTTTCGGGCGTAGGGTTGTCAGGCTCTCGAAGACCATGTCGAGCGTGTGGAAGCTTTCATGGTCGGGCAACTCGTCCATGGCCTCCAGAATGGCGCGCTCCGGCGTCGACATCGTCAGACCCCAGTCCCACGGCTGGCCGGTCGTTTTGCCCTCGATCAAGCCCAGTTTCGGATCGGTAAACAAGGATCGGGGGCGGGTTCTGATCTGGGCATCCATCGGCAGTTTCGCCAGCCAGTTCGGGATACTGTCTCCATAGACCCAGACAGGGGCGCTTTCGCCGAGGCGCAGATAATGGGCATGCCCCTGTTCGCCGAGCGCCGTAGTGCCGCCGACATGCAGGTCATGACCCATGATATGCTGCGTGGACAGGATGCAGGTCTTCCAGTCGATGCTGTTCGATGTCGGGGGGGCTGCGGTGCTGGGGAGGGGGCGGCGAAAGACGCCTCGGGTGATGCGGTCGAGCCAGCCGCGCTTCACATAGTCACGGAAGCTCTCATAGGCGATGCCTTGGGAGACGAGCCACGCGGCATCGACCAGATACCCGGCGGGCACGGCATCGAGCAGTTTCTTCAGATTCTGTGACCTTGCGGCGTCCATGATACCTAAAGTGACATGTTTTCAAAGAGAGCGCCATAGGCTTCTTTGAGGGAAGTGATGCTTCAGTGTTATGAACGCTCCAAAATCAGGATGTCCAAAGAACTGAGGGGTAGCCCCAAGTGACGGGAGATCTGAATACGCGGGGATAAGCGACGGCTACAGATTTGCGATGGCTGCTGAAGGCCGATGCGGGCACCTCCCGGCGTGCCGCTGGGACTAGGCCTTGGTCCTGCGGACTGGAGCCTACCTATGCAGTCTCCCCCCATGCGGGCAACAGTCCTTGGCGCGAGAAGGGAGGCGGGGGTTACTTGTTCCCGTCGATCCACTTCGACATCAGTCCTTTGTCGCGGAAGCATTCGTCCGGAACCGCGCGGCGCTTGATCCGGGCGAGTTTCTCCGCGAAGGCCACCTGCTTCGAGGTCGGCAACGGGTCCATGTCGGATACAGGCTTCAGCTGGGCCTGCGCCTCGATCCAGGCGCTGAGCGACCGGCGGTCCTGCTGAACTTCCCAGGGCAGAAGGGTCTGGTTGCGCAGGGCCAGCGAACGCGCATAGGCGATCTGTTTGGGCGTCGCGGGCAGGGCATGCGTGGTGCTGTCCATCGGGAAACTCCCTTGCTGGCTTGGCTTTCAAGATAGAACATAACGGGAACAAAATCAAGCCGAAGCTCTGGGGCGCGTCGGTTCGAGAGGGAGAGATGGGCGGGGGAAGATCAGGCCTGAGGGTGCCCGAGAGAGGGTGTCCGGGCCTGTCCCTGTCCCTCATTCCGGAGCTTCCCGATGACCTATCTCGCGCCTGTTGCGCCTCCCGTTCCCGTTCCCTCTCGCGACCCCGCGCCCGCGATCATCGCTGTCGCCGAGGCTCTGCAGCCCGATCTTGCCCAAGGCTTCCAGATCGACCCGCTGCGTCTGCGGCTTGAGATGGAGCGCGCCTTTGGCGGTTCCGATGCGGACGGTGCCTGGGACTGGAAGCTTGCCTATGAGGCGGGCGAGGCGGCGCTGGTCCTCTTCCTGCGGAAATTCGGCCGCGCGCTTTTGGCCCGGACCGGCTCGCCCGCTGCCCTGCTGCCGATCCTCGCCAAGGTGGCGGGTCTCTTGCCCACGCATACCCGTCGCTCGGAGGAAATGGAGCGCTTCCAGCAATTCTCGACGCCGCTGTCCATGGGACTGGCTGCAATGGCGGCAGCGCAGATCACGCCCCGTGACCTCGTCCTAGAGCCTTCGGCCGGGACCGGTCTTCTGGCGATCCTCGCTGAGATCGCGGGCGGTAGCCTCGTTCTGAACGAATTGGCCGAGACCCGCGCCGATCTTCTGCGTCTCCTTTTTTCGGGGTGCCCGGTCACCCGTTTTGACGCCGCGCAGATCGACGATCATCTGGACGTGGGGCTACGCCCGAGCGTCATCCTGATGAACCCGCCCTTCTCGGCTGTGGCCAATGTCGATGGGCGGACGACCGAGGCGACGGCCCGGCATCTGCGCTCGGCGCTCGCGCGCCTTGCCCCCGGTGGACGGCTTGTTGCCATCACCGGCGCTGGTTTCGCGCCCGATTCATCCGCCTGGGGAGAAACCTTCGCCCGCCTCACCGAGGCTGCGCATCTGGTATTCACCGGCGCGGTGTCGGGCGCTGCCTTTGCCAAGCATGGCACCAGCTTCGAGACCCGGATCTCGGTCTTGGACAAGTGCCGGGGTGGTGAACGGGGTGGCATCACCGCTGATCTGGTGCGCCCGATTTCGCCGGATGTTGCCAGCCTGCTGTCGCTGATCACCACCCACGTCCCCCCGCGCCTCGCGCTGGACCCGGACGTAGTAGCAGCAAGTCGCCCCACCTCTCCCTTCCCGGGAAATCCTGCCCGCGCCACGCGCGCTGCCATCAGCACATCGCGCGCGACCCCTGCGGCCCAGCCCCACCAGTCCAGCGCACAAATCGAGGCCGAAGATCTGGCCTACACGCTGCGCGATGCCACTGCGGAGGCCAATATTGCGCGACTTTCTGACGCGATCTACGAGACCTTCCGGCTGCAGGCGATCGACATCCCCGGGGCGGCACCGCATCCGACCAAGCTGGTTCAGTCGGCGGCCATGGCGTCCGTTGCGCCCCCGAAACCGACCTACCACCCCAAGCTGCCCTCCGCCGTCCTGCGCGACGGCCTGCTGTCCGACGCGCAACTCGAGACCATGATCTACGCGGGCGAAGCGCATTCCGCGCATCTTGCGGGGTCTTGGGCTGTCGATGAAACCGGCGACATGGTCTCGGCCGCACCGGAGGATGCCGATGACGCCGTCCGCTTCCGTCGTGGGTTTTTCCTTGGCGACGGCACCGGGGCGGGCAAGGGCCGGCAGTCGGCCGGGATCCTGCTCGACAACTGGTGCCAGGGCCGCTGCAAGGCGCTGTGGATCTCGAAAAGCGACAAGCTGCTGGAAGATGCGCAGCGCGACTGGTCGGCCCTTGGCCAGGAGCGGCTGCTGGTCACGCCGCTCTCGCGCTTCGCGCAAGGCCGCGACATCCCGCTGACCGAAGGCATCCTCTTCACCACCTATGCCACGCTGCGCTCGGAGGAGCGGGGGGCAAAAAAGTCCCGCGTCGATCAGATCGTCGACTGGCTGGGGGCGGATTTCGACGGGGTGATCCTGTTCGATGAAAGCCATGCCATGGCGAATGCCGCCGGGTCGAAGGGCGAGCGCGGCGACACGGAAGCCTCGCAGCAGGGCAGGGCGGGCCTGCGACTGCAGCACAAGCTGCCCAATGCCCGCGTGGTCTATGTCTCTGCCACGGGGGCGACGACGGTCCACAACCTCGCCTATGCTCAGCGCCTCGGGCTTTGGGGCGGGGAGGACTTTCCGTTCGCAACGCGGGCGGAATTCGTGCAGGCCATCGAGGCGGGGGGTGTCGCCGCGATGGAGGTTCTGGCCCGCGACCTGCGGTCCCTTGGCCTCTACACTGCCCGGTCGCTGTCCTATGACGGCGTCGAATACGAGATGCTGGAACATGCGCTGACCCCCGAGCAGCGTGGCATCTACGATGCCTATGCCGGGGCCTTCGCCATCATCCACAACAACCTCGCCGCCGCCATGGAGGCCGCGAACATCACGGGCGACAGCGGCACGCTGAACCGCCAGGCCAAGTCTGCCGCACGCTCGGCTTTCGAATCCGCCAAGCAGCGCTTCTTCGGCCATCTGCTGACCAGCATGAAAACCCCTACGCTGATCGCCGCCATCGAAGCTGATCTCGCAGCGGGTCACGCCTCCGTCATCCAGATCGTCTCCACCGGCGAGGCGCTGATGGAACGCCGCCTGTCGGAAATCCCGACCGAAGAGTGGAACGACATCCGCGTCGACATCACGCCTCGGGAATATGTCCTAGATTATCTCGCCCATTCCTTCCCGGTGCAGCTCTACGAGCCCTTCACCGATAGCGAGGGCAATCTCTCTTCCCGACCCGTGGTCCGTGGCGGCCAGCCCATCGAATGCCGCGAAGCCGCCCGCAGGCGGGACGCGCTGATCGAGAAGCTGGCATCACTCCCGCCCGTGCCCGGGGCGCTGGATCAGATTGTCCAGCGCTTCGGCACCGATCTCGTGGCCGAGGTCACGGGCCGGTCGCGCCGCATCGTGCGCAAGGGCGAGGGCGCTGCTGCGCGCCTCGTCGTGGAAAGCCGCGCGGGGTCTGCCAACCTCGCGGAAACCGCCGCCTTCATGGACGACCAGAAGCGCATCCTGGTCTTCTCGGATGCCGGGGGGACGGGGCGCAGCTATCACGCCGATCTCGGGTCGAGGAACCAGCGCCTGCGCGTCCACTACCTTCTGGAGCCCGGGTGGAAGGCCGACGCGGCCATTCAAGGCCTCGGGCGTACCAACCGCACCAACCAGGCGCAGCCGCCGCTCTTCCGTCCCGTGGCCACCGATGTGAAGGCGGAGAAGCGTTTCCTCTCGACCATCGCGCGCCGCCTCGACACGCTCGGCGCGATCACGCGCGGCCAGCGTCAGACCGGGGGTCAGGGTCTCTTCCGCCCGGAGGACAACCTCGAGTCCCCCTATGCCCGCGATGCCCTGCGCCAGCTCTACCGCCGCCTCTATCGCGGCGATGTGGCGGGCTGCTCGCTTGCGGCCTTCGAGGATGCCACCGGCCTCAGCCTGACCGATGACAACGGTCTGAAGGACGACCTGCCTCCGATCACGACCTTCCTCAATCGCTTGCTGGCGCTGACGATCGACATGCAGGCCGTGCTCTTCTCGGCCTTCGAGGACCTGATCGATGCGCGGATCGAGGGGGCCATCGCCGCCGGGGCCTATGACCTCGGGCTCGAGACGCTGCGCGCCGAGAGCTTCCGCATCACCGACGCCCGGGTGATCTATACCCATCCCGGCTCCGGCGCCGAAACCCAACTTCTGACCATCGCAGAAAAGCGCCGCAGTACGCCGACTTCGCTTGTGGATGCTTTGGACTGGCTCGACGACCCGAAGGCACACCTCCTGGTCAACAGCCGCTCGGGCCGGGCCGCCGTGCAGGTGCCCGCCACCAGCCTGATCCTTGACGACGGCACAATCGAGCCCCGCCTGCGGCTGGTCCGCCCGACGGAGGCCAGCACCGTCCCAGCCCGGATGATGGAGGACACCCACTGGCTGGAGGCCGACCGCGCGGCCTTCGCCGCCGCCTGGACCGCGGAACTGGCCGAGGTGCCGGAGTTCAGCGAGTCCACGCTGCACATCGTGGCGGGTCTCTTGCTGCCAATCTGGAAGCAGCTTCCCCAGGATGAAACCCGCGTCTACCGCCTGCAGACCGATGACGGCCAGCGCATCATCGGCCGCCGCGTCTCGCCCGCCTGGGTCGCGACCACGCTGGCCACTGACGCGCCAAAGCTCACGGCGGCACAGGTCCATGCCCTTGTTTTCGAGGGCAAGACCGTCGTGCGCCTCGCCGAAGGGATGGAACTCCACCGGTCCCGCGTCATGGGCGTGAACCGGATCGAGCTCTCCGGCTTCACGGAAGCGGCAAAGGACCGGCTCAAGGCCGATGGTTTCTTCTCGGAGATCATCAGCTGGAAGCTGCGGCTGTTCTGTCCGACCGACCCTACCGGCATCGCTGTGCTGGATCGCCTGCTTGCACGTTGTTCTGTGACGGGACTACATGAACGCGGAGGGTGTTGAGCCATGTATTCTGAGACCGAAGATGTAATCCGCGCTCTGGCGGAGAATGCCGAGGGCGTGTGTCGCGCCTACCTTCCCGCTGGACGGCGGGAAGGATCCTATTGGATCGTGGGCGATCTGCAGAACAACCCCGGCCGGTCGCTCTTCGTGCGGCTGACAGGGCCAACGTCCGGGCCAGGGGCGCGCGGAAAATGGCAGGATGCGGCGGTCGGACTGCATGGCGATCTTCTCGACATCATCCGCGAGAGGACCGGGATCTCGCGCTTTCCCGATCTTCTGGCCGAGGCCCGGGCGCATCTGGGTCGTCCGCAGCCGGTCCTCCCGGACGTGCCAGTGCCGAAGAAGTCCAAGGCCCCCGGTGGCACGCCAGCAGCAGCGGCGCGCCTCTTTGCGGCTTCGGTCCTGATCGCAGGCACGCTTGCTGACACCTACCTCCGCTCCCGGGGCGTCACCCAAGGTGGCACGATGAGCGCCCTGCGCTTCCACCCGAAGTGCTGGCATCGGGATGAGGGCCAGACCCGAAGCGTCCCCAGACCGGCGCTGATCGCGGCGGTCACCGATGGGGCAGGGGTCTTGCAGGGCGTGCATCGCACCTGGCTGGCGCCGGACGGACAGGGGAAAGCAGATGTCGAGACGCAGCGGCGTGCCATGGGTCACCTCCTGGGCAATGCCGTCAGGCTCACCCCACAAGACGACATACTCGTTGTTGGCGAAGGCATCGAGACCATGCTGTCCCTGGTTGAGGCAGTGCCCGGCCTTCCCGTCTGGGCTGCGCTCTCGTCCGGTCACCTCGGGGCCGTCCTGCTGCCGGAGGAGGTGCAGCGCCTCTACATCGCCATCGACCGCGATCCGGCCGGGCAGCGCGCGGCGGAGAGGTTGAACGCCAGAGCCCTTGAGGCCGGGATTGCCGTGCGGGTGCTGGAACCACGGCTCGGGGATTTCAACGATGATCTCCGGGCGAACGGCAAAGAGGCGCTGCGCCAGCATCTGGCAGGTCAGATCGGGCCCGAGGATCGGCATCGCCTGTTGGGCTGAGTTACGTCGCGCAAGGGGCGGCCCGGGAGTGCGGGGCGGTGGTCACGGATTTCTAACGTGGCTGTGGATCGTCGCTTTGCCTCTTCCCGGGCAATCTCATCCACCCGTCACCCACACGGCCTTCAAGAGATGGGCAGGCGGCCGTCAAAGGGGCCGCCCCTTCAAGGACGGGGAGCGACTGATTTCCGCCGGCGGGGACGAGCCCCGCCTTTGCATCGCGAAAGACAAATCAGCCGCCCCCCGTCCTCCTCCACATGCGTTCCGGCCCCGAAAGGGGGTGAAGGGGCGTCCCCCGTGACGGCTTTCGCTGCCCATGAAGGCCGCGCGGGTTGTCGCGCGGACAAGATAGGCCCGGAGGCAAGAAACCGATGACGATCCACACCCACGACGAAGCATATGAACCCGCCCGCACCGCATCCCAGACCGCCCATGCGCTCGACGAGCTGCAGCTCTACGGCTACCGCCCCTTTGACGAGCCCGATCCGCGCCCGATGCCCGATGGGCAGCGCCTCGCGGTCGCCGTCGCCGACATCTTCGATGCCCTCGTCGCGACCCTGGAAGACACCCGCATGGAACCCGACCTCGAAGAGGTGCTCTGGGGCCAGGTCAACCTCTTCCACCGCGCCACGGCCCGGATCGAGCGGTCGCTCGATGAAAACGAGCAGGCGCAGCGCCGCCTCCAGCGCGAGCAGGACGGCTCCGAGGTGAAATCCACCGAACTCGAGCGCCTGACGGCCGAAGGCCTGACCCTGATCGAACGGCGGAACTGCATGGACATGATGCGCGATCACGCCGCCACCGAGTTCGTCCATCACACCGGGTCAACCTGGCGCCCCCGCACCGGCTCGATGGTGAACCGCCAGCACATGACCGCAGCGCTGATCGACAGCCGCGACTTCCTGGCCGCCAAGCGCCGCGCAGAGACCGAGGTGATGCTGCCCGCAGGCCCCCGGGTTGCCCTCAGCGGTGGAACCGACTTCAACGATCACCGCCTGATCTGGGGCAAGCTCGATCAGGTCCGGACCAAATATCCCGACATGGTCCTTCTGCACGGTGGTAGCCCCAAGGGCGCAGAACTCATCGCCGCCAAATGGGCCGAGGCTCGCGGCGTGACACAGGTCGCCTTCAAGCCCGACTGGACCAAACACGCCAAGGCCGCCCCCTTCAAGCGCAACGACGCGATGCTCGACGTGCTGCCGGTGGGTGTCCTCGTCTTCCCGGGGAATGGCATCCAGGAGAACCTCGCCGACAAGGCCAAAAAGCTCGGCATCCCGGTCATGAAGTTCGAGAAGGGGGCGTGAGCCCCCTGTTCCCCTCGCGGAGAAATCGAGGTGGAAGCCCGTCTTTCCACCTGATATTGTGTGGGAAACCTCAAATGATCACTACATGTACCACAGTCCGATCCAGCTCGACGTCTTCCCGACCGAAGTGCAGATGCGCCGGATCGATCCCGCGCGCAACATGCGTCGCTTCTATCGGCTGAGCGTGCAGCGCGACCTCTTCGGCCGCGCCAGCCTCGTGCGCGAATGGGGCCGGATCGGCTTCCGGGGGCAGATGATGGTCGAGACCCATCCTGACGAAGGCAAGGCCATTACGGCCTTGATGAAGCTCGCAGCGGTGAAAAAACGGCGCGGGTATGAGGCCGCACATTCCAGCGTCTTGCCTTGCTCGCATTGATTGCGATGATTACATTCCTCTGAGGAGGATACCATGGCAAGCATCACCATCCGGAACCTTGACGACGACGTGAAACGACGCCTTCGTATCCGTGCGGCCGAGCATGGCCGTTCGATGGAAGAGGAGGTGCGCGAGATACTGCGCCACGTCGTTGGCGAAGCGAAGCCCACCCACGATCTTGCCGCGGC
>NZ_WJPO01000044.1 GCF_009649175.1 Rhodovulum strictum
TCCGGCCCGAACCGCAGGAAACCGGGCCCCCGCGCACCCCGCAAACACCCTTGCATGCGATACCAACTGGCCGTTTATTGATGGGATATGAAACTGCAAACGGCCTGCTTGAATGCCCCTGATCGGCTACGCGCGCGTCTCGACCGAGGATCAGACCCCCCTGCCCCAGTCGCAGGCCCTGAAATCCGCGGGCTGCGTCGAGATCCACGAGGAGCAGGCCTCGGGCGGCAATCGTGCGCGACCGGTGCTTGCGCGGGTGTTGGAACGCATCGGCAAGGGCGACACGCTGGTGGTGGTGCGCATCGACCGTCTGGCACGGTCGCTCTCACATCTGCTGGAGGTGATCGAGCGGCTGGAGGCCAAGGGCGCTTTCTTCCGCTCGCTGACCGATCCGATCGACACGTCCTCACCGCAGGGCAAGTTCACCCTGCAAGTCCTGGGCGCCGCGGCGGAGTTCGAGCGCGCCCTGATCCGCGAACGCACCAAGGCGGGGCTGGCCTCGGCGCGCAGCAACGGCCGGATCGGCGGCAACCCGGGACTTCGCGCCCGCGACCCCGCGGCGCTTCGCAAGGTGCGGCTGGCGAGGCAAGACGGTTACATGGATCGCCTGAACGAGACGGCGCAGGACTGGGTACCGCACGTTCGTCGCCTGCGGCCCGACATGGCCTGGGAGGACGTGCTGCGGATCATCAACGGTCCCCTGCCCCGCGAGCGACATTGGACGCAAAGCCGCCTGCTGCGCGCCGTGAATGCCTATGTGCGCGACGGCTTCCTGCCAGAAACGGTGCTGGGCCGCGCCGGGCGGCGCGAGACGGATGATCGCCTGCCCGCCATCGTTGCCGCCATCAAGGGCGCGGATCCCGACATCACGCTTCAGGCGATTTGCACCCGGCTGGAGGCGATGCGCGAGCGCACGCCCCGTGGGCGGACAAGCTGGCAGCCGTCATCCGTGAAAATGCTGCTGGACCGAGCCGAGAGGCTGGGGTTGCTTGAGTGAAGTTGCGGGAATCGACCGCGCGATTCTGTAGATCGTCGTTACGTAGGCGTCCACAATACATGTTGTGGCCACGACCTCACGGGCCACGAACTGTTGAAGTGACCTACGAACAGGGTCACCCAAGGCATTGATACTTAACAGCTTTATCTCGTCAGAAATAGGCCGCCTCAACGCCCCTAGGTCGTTCAACAGTTCGGGCTGGATTTAATCGCCAAAACTGTTAAGATCTACAAAACAATAAAGACTTGAGGGCAGTGATGAGCGGGATACGGGCCTCTCAAAGATTCGACGTCATGTCCAAGCGGCTCGGTAGCCGGTTGCGTGAACATGCGCAGGAAACCTTCCCACCGGATGCCCAGAAGGGTCTCCGTCGCTTCGCGATGCGGGAAGCGGCAGATCTCCTTCGGATCAACCAGAACACCTTCCGCCACCATGTGTCAAACCTCGAGGGCTTTCCCGAAGGCATCCTCGAGGGTGGGAACCGCCGCAGCTTCTCTGCCGAAGAAATGGTCGAGGCCCAACGCGTCCTTCTTGAGACGGGCAGGATCAAGCCCGATGAGCACCCTCACAGAAGAGCCGGCGAACCGTGCCAGGTCGTGACGATCTTCAACTTGAAGGGCGGGTCCGCAAAAACGTCGACCGTAGCTCATGTTGGTCAGCTTCTGGGTCTTCGCGGCTATCGGGTCCTGCTGATCGACCTCGACAGCCAGGCAAGTCTGACAAACCTGTTCGGGGTGACCCCTGAACTCGATCCGGACATGCCGACCTCCTACGATCTGATCCGGTCGGAAGGTCCCCTGCCCGCCTCCGATATCATTCGCAAGACGAACTTCCCGACAGTGGATCTGATCCCGGCCTCCATGGACATCATGGAGTACGAGTTCGAAGTCGCTTTGAGCTTCAGACACGGTGCCACCACCTTCCACAGCCGGATCCGCGAAGCACTTGAACCTGTCCTAGACCGATATGACGTGGTGATCTTCGACACTCCGCCGCAGCTGAATTTCTCGGTGATCTCCGCCCTCTTTGCTTCCACTGGGGTCCTGATCCCGCTTAACGCGTCCATGCTTGATGTGATGTCTCTGGCAAGCTTTCTCGGCATGGCGAGCAATTTGATGGGCGTCGTCGAGGCGCATGCTCCCGAGCACGGCCTGAACTTCGTTCGGGTGCTGATCACCCGGTATGAGAACACCGACGGTCCACAGGTCCAAATCTCGTCTCTGCTTCGGACGGTCCTTGGCGATGCGGTCCTCCCGGCCGAGTTCCTGAAGTCGACAGCGGTAGGTGATGCCGCCAATACGCAGCAGAGCATCTTTGAGGTCGAACCTCGCGACGTGAACCGCAGAACCTACGAGCGTGCAATCGAGTCCGTTTCGCGCGTTACCGACGAAGTCGAACGCGAAATCCTAAAGGCATGGGGCCGTAGCCATGGCGCGTAAGGTCTTCGGAGATTCCCTCAAGAACGCGATGGGCAATGCCGCGACTGCAGAAGAGGACGTGGATCTTGATCTGAAACGTACGAGCCCGACAGTCGCTCGTGCGCAAGCATCCGTGCTCGAGGAAGACAAACACGCCACGCGCCTGATCGACCCGAGCGCCGTGCGGATGTCCGCGGTCATGGACCGTATCGATCCGAGCGATGGCCTCGAGGAACTTGTGTCCTCGATCCGGGAGCATGGGCAAAAGGTTCCCATTCTTGTCCGCCGAACCCAGGATGGCGCACTTGAAATCGTCTATGGGCGCCGCAGGCTTCTCGCCTGTCGTGAGCTTGGTCAGAAGGTGCGGGCCACGGTCATGGAAATGACCGAAGAGGAAGCACTGATCGCCCAAGGCGTGGAGAACAATGCCCGCCAAGACCCCTCGTTCATCGAGAGGGCTTTGTTCGTCGCCGGCATCATTCGAGAACTTGGGAAAACAGACGAGACGCGCAAGAACGCCCAGACCATCGCCTATCGGGCACTCCAGATCGATGAGTCTCTCGTCTCTCGGATGAACCGTATCGCTACGGGCATTCCGATGGAGCTGATCCAGGCCATCGGACCAGCACATGGCGTTGGTCGGCGGGTCTGGGAGAAGCTTTTCAGGCTGTGCGAGAAGGACGCCTCGAGAGCCAGGGAAGTTGCCCGCGAAATCCCCCGAACCTTGCCGGGTCCAGAGCGGCTTGACGCAGCGGTTACGCTGCTCACGACCACCAAGACAACTCCGCCCAAGGCTGAGTCAAGTGAGCGCGTTAAGATCGGCCGCAAGGGCAACCGCATCACCATCGATGTGGACGCTGATCTTGCCCCGCGCGTCGAAGATGCCATCCGAAAACTGATCGGCGAGCTTCTTGACCGCGGTCAACACGGCCCAGAGTGACGACCCCGTGTCTTGACCGCGGTCAAGATATCAAGAGCAACGAGCAGAAAACGAAAGGAGGACCGGCTAGAAAAGGAAAGACCCCCCGAAAGCGGTGCTTCCGAAGGGCCTCAATCAGTCTCGACACCTGATTGATACCCCCAAAACGAATCGAGTTCAACACCGCTCGCGGTGACCGGGGAAGCTTTTTCTTCCGAAACACCATGAGACATGTCACTCAAGCACGAACCGCCTTGGCGGAACAGGCAGCTATTGCCTGCCCTAACCCCTACGAGCTTCTGGGGCCGGTGCGGGTTCTTCGGAAAGACCTGAACCTCACGAGCAACGACGTCACCGTACTGACAGCGCTCATCAGCTTTCTTCCGCGCGATCAGAGCCCCAACTCTGGTGAAATACAGTGCAAGCTGACCGTTGTGTTTCCTTCCAACGCCTCCTTATCAGAGCGCGCAAACGGCATTGATGAAAGAACGCTTCGCCGCTGCCTCGGGCGCCTTGAGGCTGCGGGACTCATCCAGCGAAAGAGTTCAGCGAACGGGAAACGCTTCCCTCTCCGCTACGGAGGGATCATCAGGGATGCGTTTGGGATCGACTTGGGTCCGCTAATGCAGAGCCACGACGCTCTTGCGGCCAGAGCATCGAAGGTCACGGAAGAGCGTGAACGCCTGCGCTCCCTCAAGGCAGAAGCACTGGCGCTGCGCGCGTCCCTCCTAGAGGACGAACAGCTCCATGACGCACGGCGGGCTTCACTGGAAACGATCCGAAACCTGCTTCGTCGAGCAACCCTGACTGCCGACACAGTCTTGCAAATCATCGCTGGTCTCCGCGAGCTCGGAGCCAACGCCAAGCCGAGCTACGGAGAGTGCCACGATTCAAACACCCGTGCGGACCGAGAGCAATCGCAAGACCAAACCCTCGGACGTGAGTGCGCGAGCGAAATGTCCGCCAGGAACGGACAAAATGACCGGCAGATAGAGTCTGTAAAAAAAGAACATATAAAGAAAGATACGCACGTGAAGCAGACCAACGCTTTCCAAAGCGTTGGGGCAGCGACCATGAACCGGGACCCTGCAAAAATGGCGTGGACGGACTTTACACATGTCGCAGACTTCTTCCCAGACCCGCCGCGAACCGGCGAAGCCCTCAACCGCGTTCTCTTCGACATCGGTCGATTGCTTAGAATACGCCAAGAAAAACTGATGCGTGGTCTTCAGAAAGCTGGGGCTGGACGGCTTTTGCTGATCTTGGACTACCTGTTGGGAAAAGGCGAAGCGATCAGACAGCCCGAGGCATACTTTGAAACGATCATGAAGACATAGAGCATCCAACTTGCACGTCTTGACCGCGGTCAAGACGAACGAAGAGAGGGAAAGGTTGGGGGTTTGAGGGGTGACGGGAAGTGAGATCGGGAGAGTGGCTTCCGGCGCCCGTCGTGGAGAAGATCTGATGGCGAAAGCAGCCCAG
Source organism: Rhodovulum strictum (assembly GCF_009649175.1). Taxonomy (GTDB): domain Bacteria; phylum Pseudomonadota; class Alphaproteobacteria; order Rhodobacterales; family Rhodobacteraceae; genus Rhodovulum; species Rhodovulum strictum. The sequence continues at coordinate 4,817 of NZ_WJPO01000044.1, forward strand.
AAAGTCACCCTGTCCCCCTCACAGGACATCCCCTTCGACAAGCTCGTGCTGAGCCAGTCCAATGTGCGGCGCATCAAGGCCGGCGTCTCGGTCGAGGAACTGGCCGAAGACATCGCGCGGCGCGGCATGCTGCAGAGCTTGAACGTCCGGCCCATGCTTGATGCCGATGGGGTCGAGACCGGCATGTTCGAGATCCCGGCCGGCGGCCGCCGCTTCCAGGCGCTATCGCTCCTGGTGAAGCAGAAGCGTTTGGCCAAGACCGCGCCGATCCCCTGCATCGTGCGGGATGCCGCCTCCGAGATTTTGGCCGAGGACGACTCGCTGGCCGAGAACATGCAGCGTGTGGCTTTGCATCCGCTGGACCAGTTCCGTGCGTTCCAGGCCCTGCGCGAAAAGGGTCAGGGCGAGGAAGCGATTGCGGCGGCCTTCTTCGTCACGCCCCAGATCGTCAAGCAGCGCCTGAAACTCGCGTCCGTGGCCCCTGCCCTGCTCGACGTCTATGCCGAGGATGGCATGACGCTGGAACAGCTGATGGCCTTCACCGTGAACCCCGATCATGCGCGACAGGCGCAGGTCTGGGAGGCTGTGAAGAACTCGTGGAGCAAGGAGCCCTATGCCATCCGGCGCATGCTGACCGAGACCTCGGTCCGGGCGTCCGATCGTCGCGCGGTCTTCGTCGGTGTTGATGCCTATGAGACGGCAGGCGGTGTCGTGCTGCGCGATCTCTTCCAGGGCGATGACGGCGGCTGGCTCGAGAACCCTGCCCTGCTTGAGCGGCTGGTCGCCGAGAAGCTCCAGGCCGAAGCCGAAGCGCTCGCTTCCGAAGGCTGGAAGTGGATCGAGGTGGCGACCGACCTGCCCTATGGCTACAGCCACGGTCTGCGGCGTCTCGCCGGTAATCCCGCGCCGATGACCGACGAGGAAAGCGCGGCCCACGCTTCGCTCCTCGCTGAGTATCGCGGGCTGGAAGAGGAATACTCCGGCCAAGACGAATACCCCGACGAGATCGACGCTCGGCTGGGCCAGCTCGAAACGGCGATGGAATCGCTTGAGCAGCGGCCCTTGATCTACGATCCGGCCGAGGTCGGGCGCGCCGGCGTCTTCGTCACGCTGGATCGGGACGGCTGTCTCGCGGTCTATCGTGGCTATGTCCGGCCCGACGACGAGCCGCGCGAGGAAACCGCGGTCCAGTATGGTGATGGCGCGGATGATATGGGGCAGGGGGGTGATGTCGGTGTTTCCAGCTGGAAACCCTCGGGGACCTCTGTCGGCGGCACCGTCATCACTTCGGGTGGTCAGCCGATCGGTGCTGACCTGTCGGAGGAAGAAGATGACGGCGCACTGAAGCCGCTGCCCGAGCGGTTGGTCATGGAACTGACGGCCCACCGGACCCTTGCGCTGCGCGAGGCCATCGGGCGCTCGCCGGACGTCGCGTTGACACTCCTGCTCCTGAAGCTGGTGACGGACACCTTCCGCACCTCCTCGGCCTCGGGCAGCTGCCTCGAAGCCTCGGTGCGCCACGTCTTCATGTCGGCACAGGCGCCCGATCTGAAGGACAGCGTCGTCGCCAAGCTGGTCGATGAGCGTCACGCCGCCTGGGAGGCTGATCTACCCCTCGGAGACGATGCGGCGCTCTGGGACTATCTGTCCGTGCTCGACCAGGGCAGTCGTCTGGCGCTTCTGGCGCATTGCCTCAGCTTCGGGATCAACGCCCTCCATGAGAAGGTGAACCCCTATGGGGCGGGCATCTCCGCCAGTGGCCTGACCCGCCGCATGGCCCATGCCGATCTCGTGGCGCGCGCGGTCGATCTCGACATGGTCGAAGCGGGCTGGGAGCCGACGGTCGATGGCTATCTCAACCGCGTTCCCAAGGCCCGGATCCTCGAGGCCGTGCGCGAGGCGAAGGGGGAGGGGACCGCGCAGCTTCTCGATCACCTTAAGAAGGGCGAGATGGCCACGGAAGCCGAGCGGCTCCTCAAGGGAAGCGCGTGGTTGCCTGAGGTCCTGCGTCGGGCCGATCTGGCGGCAGGAGACGGCAAGCCGATCGCAGAAGGGCAGGGGGAAGATGCGGGCGAGCCCGAGGACGTCGATCTCCCGGCCTTCCTGACGGCCGGTCTGCCGGAGAGTGCTGCGTCCATGATGGCTGCGGAATGATCTGAGCCATCCGGAGGCGGGGAAACCCGCCCCTCACTCTGATAAAATACAGTAATATCAATATGATGAATGCAAAATCTCGCATTCGGGATGAGGAATCATGTCTGCAACAACCATCATCGACACAGCCCCCCTCGGGGCACTGATCCGCTACACCGACGGCTGTCCCAAGCCTCCCGCACGTTTCACCAAGAAGCTCGCGACCTGGGAGCGCTCGAACGGCTTCGGTCGTCTCGTGAAAAAGGAACCGCCCCGAGTCTATCCGACCTGGACGGCTCCGGCCTCCTTCACGCTGCATGAGGGGAACTTCTCCTCGGACGGGGTCATTCTCGTCACCATCATGCGCAGCCATTCGGCGGATAGCCGTCTGATCTTCGAGGTGGCCGAGGAACCAAAGCTGGGGCAGGTCCGCGTGCTTCTGGACTTCGGTGGCAACACCGAGCTGCTTCATCTGGCGGAGTCCGTCACCGCGGCCGAACTCTGGATCGCGCGGGAGGGCTATAGCAATGCGCGGCTCGAGATCGTCGATGCCGACAACGGCGATAGGGCAGAGGGCGCGGACCTGGCCGCCTGAGCCCTGAAAATGCGTGAGAGGCCTGCCGAAGGGAGGGCCTCTCACCGACCACAGCCTCGTCCCGCCATGACGCGGAGCGCCAGAGGATCCATCCCCCAAAGACGGAGGTCTTGAACCAAGAGCCTGCCCGGGAGGCGGGCGGCGTTCCAAGCATCAACGGGACAATCGGCTCCTGACGTTGGGGGACCATCCCCCGCTCGCCATTCCCTTCCTTGCCCCGAATCCCGTCTTCGAGATCAACCCGCAAGGGGTCGGACTACGGGCGAGCCCGTGCCGCCGTGTGGATTCGGACGAGCCGAACGCACCCGGTGATGTCAGCCAGCATTCGGACCTTCGAGGTCCTGTCGCGCGGGGGATGGTCCCCCGCCTCCAAGACAGGAGCCAAACAGATGTCCCGCAAAGATGCACACGCCTTCGCCGCCTCCCTCGCCTCCACGCTCATGGTCTCGATCGTTGTCTTCCAGGCAGGGGATGGAACCTTCGGCGCTGTTCCCGCCGATGAAATCGACGGAGACGAGGTTCAGGTGATCGCTGAGGTCGATCCGTGGGCATGACGCCCACGGCCCCAACGAGGGCTCGGCATCGGGGCAGGGCGCAGATGCGCCTCCTCGCCATTTCTTAACCGCATGATCGACGACTCCGATCTGAGGACTGCCCGTGTGCTGCCCGGTCCAGATCTAAACGCAAGCAATGCCGAGAATGACCGCGAGACCGAAATGGGCGGACGCCGTCGGTCGACTTCGGATTCACTCTGGTGAACATGCGACACCCCGGGCCGACTCCCAGCCCGGGGCGAAGACCTCTTCAGTCGATCCAGCGACCAAGCTGCCAGAGGCCGTCAAAGACCTCTTCAGCGAGTTCGACGGCGAGGATCAGCGCCAGCAGGACGGCGCAGATCATGAGAACCGGCCAGAGAAGGCCCCTGCTTTGCCGGGTCGGCGCTGCACCTTCGGGGTCATGGGAGGTGCCACGCAAGGCAACCCAGGCACCCGTCAGCCGTGCCTGTGCGCCGTCCAGCGCCGAGGGCCGCGCGGCCTGCGCTTCGATCCGGTCGAGGCGTTCGGTCAGGGCCGCGATGGCCTCGCGCAGGGCAGTTGTGTCGTCAGAGGGGCGGGGTGTGTCGGACATCTCGGGCCCCCGTCAGTTCTGCCAGAGCCGTTCGCGCTCGACCCGCCCTTGATCGTCCAGCCGCACCTCGACCGTGTCGCCGTAGGGATTGACGGCAATCGCCGTGACATGCCGCCCGCCGCGTTCGACATATCCGACCTGCGTATAGCCAAGCGCGGTCAGGCGTTCCCGGGCGGCCTCTTCCGACAGCGACCGCCGGTCGTCGCGCTCGCGCTCATAGCCGCGCAGGGTACCGTCGCGCGCGAATTCGATCTCGATCCGCATGCCATCGGCGGCAAAGCCCTCGACCGAGATTTCGCCGTCATCGTCCAGATCGATCTCCGTCAGCCGCGCGATCTCGGCCAGCCGCGGCTCGGCCCGCGCGGCGGCAGGCAGCATCGCCTCGATCAGGCTTTGAGGCAGGCCCGCGCCATCGGCCTGCACCTCGAGCAGGCGGTCGCCCCGCGCCTCGGCCCGCAGCCAGCCGTTGGCGCTGCGGGCGTAGATATAGATCTCGCCATCGTCATCGGGGCGGGTGCGGATGTCGGTCAGGCCGAGGCCCCGCAGGGCGGCGGGCAACGTCGCCTCCGCCGGGTCAATCGCAGGGCCAGCGGTCACGGTGACGGCGGCAAAGGTGTCGCCGGTGCGCGTGCCGGTCAGGTTCAGCCGCGTGCCGGGGGCGGGAATGGCGCTGCCCTCGGGCAGGGTCACCAGCAGACGGCCCTCGGGCGTAACCAGCACAACCTGCGTGCCGAAAGCTTCGGCCACGGTGCCAGACAGTGGCGCGTCCTGCGCGGCAAGGGGTGCGGCAAACGCGGTGCTCAGGATCAGGGCGGCAAGGGTGCGGTTCATCGGTCGTTCCTTTCTGTTCAACATGGTACTCCTCTGACCGATTCGCCCCAAATGCCCGCGCAACGGCACCGTTTGGTTTCCGTTGAGCTTTTGCGCTATATGAAAGGTCATGCGCCTTGCCCTTGCCCCCTTGATCCTTGCCCTTTCGGCCCTGCCCGCCGCGGCGGACCCGCCCGATGATGCCGCACCCATCGATGCCGGCACGGCGCTTGCCTGTGTCGCCGCCCGCTACTTTGGCGAGGCGCTGCGGATCGAGGACGAGGATGACGGTCTGGTGCAGGAAATCCGCTGGCTGACCCCCGCCGGCAATGTGCTGGAAATCGAAATCACCGGCCCCGGCTGCCGGTTCATCAAGGTCGATGGCGTGGGTCAGGCCGAGGCGCGGATCCTACCCGGGGCCGCCCCGTGAAGGTGCTGGTGGTCGAGGACGACCGCGACCTTGCCGACCAGATCGCCGCGGCGCTGGCACAGGCGGGCTATACAGTCGAGCGGGCGCACGACGGCGAGGCGGGCGAATTCCTTGGCGCGACCGAGACCATCGGCGCGGCTGTGCTGGACCTAGGCCTGCCGGGGATCGACGGGATCGAGGTGCTGCGGCGCTGGCGCGGCGCTGGCCTTGGCTTTCCTGTCCTGATCCTGACCGCGCGGGATGCCTGGTCGGACAAAGTGGCAGGGTTCCGCGCCGGGGCGGATGACTATGTGCTGAAACCCTTCCGGATGGAGGAGGTGACTTTGCGCCTCTCCACCCTGATCCGCCGCGCGGCGGGTCATGCGACGGCGGAACTGGCGGCAGGCGCATTGGTGCTGGATACCGCCATGGGTCTTGCTACGCTGGACGGGATGCCCCTGCGCCTGACGGCGTTCGAGGGGAAGCTTCTGCGCTATCTGATGCTGCACAAGGGCCGCGTCGTCAGCAGGACGGAACTGTCGGAACACATGTATGACCGCGACGCCGACCGCGACTTTCGGTCGATGGAGGTGGTAATCGGCCGCCTGCGCAGGAAGATCGGCGAGGCGCGGGTCGAGACGCGCCGCGGCGAGGGGTATCGCCTTCTGCCCGGCGATCCAGCATGATGTTCCGGTCCATCCGCGCGCGGATGCTCGCCTGGTCGGCGGGGCTGACGCTGGGCGCGCTGGTGGTGGCGTGGTTCGCGCTGTCGGCGGTGCTGGCGGACTTCGTGAACCGCAGGCTGGATGCGGAACTGACGGCCACGGCGCGCGGCGTAATGGCGGCGGCGGGCTGGGATGCTGTGGGAGCCTTTGCCGTGCTGCCGCCCCCGGCCGATGCCCGGTTCGAGCGCCCCCTGTCGGGCTGGTATTGGCAGGTCAGCGACGGGGCCACGGTGCTCGCGCGGTCGCCATCACTTGTCACCGGCAATCTGGGCACGGATGGGGCCGGCCGGGCCGGGCCCGATGGCGCGGCACTGGTGGCCCATCAGGCTGCCTTCACCGCGCCGGGTGACGGGCGGCGCCTGACCGTGACCGTCACCCTTCCTGCGGCCGAGGCCACGGCGGAGCTCGCCGCGATCCGCCGCCCGCTGGCGCTGGCGCTGGCGGTGCTGGGGGCGGCACTGATGGCGGCGCAGGTGCTCGCGGTGCGGGCCGGGTTGGTGGACCTGACGCGCTTTGCCCGCGCAGTGGCCGCCTTGCGCGACGGACAGGTGGACATGCTTCCCCCTGCGCAGGCCGCCGAACTGCGCCCCCTGTCGGACGAACTGTCCCGCCTGATCGCCGCCAATGCCGCGCAAGTGACGCGCGCCCGCGCCCATGCGGGCGACTTGGCCCATGCGCTGAAAACCCCGCTCTCGGTGCTCGCAAACCGCGCCACGCCCGAAGATGTGGCACTGATCGACCGGATGGACCGCACCATCCGCTGGCACCTGAAACGCGCCCGCGCCGCGGCGGCCGGGCTGGACCCAGCGGCCCATGCGGTCGTGGCCCCGGTGCTCGAAGATGTGACGCAGGTCCTGACGCCAGAGGCGCGGCGGCGCCGCGTGACAGTGGAGATCGCAGCCACGGGCGCGCCGGATTTCCGGGGCGATCCCGAGGATCTGGCCGAGATCGTCGGCGCCCTTGCCGAGAATGCGGTGAAATGGGCCCACGCTCTGGTGCGGATCGCGGCGCACCCCTGCCCGGAGGGCGTCGAGATCACCATCACCGACGACGGCCCCGGCATCGCCGAGACCGAGCGTGCGCGTCTTCTCACACGTGGGGCGCGGCTGGACGAGACGGTGCCGGGCCATGGCCTGGGCCTGGCCATCGCGGCTGACAGGATCGCCGCCTATAGTGGCCGCTTGACCCTCGGTCAGGCAGAAGGCGGTGGGCTGGCCGTTACAGTGATGTTGCCCGCACGGGATTGACGCGGGGTTGGGTCGAAGGAATGCAGCGCATCGCTGCATGAAGGCGTTTGGAGTGATCGGGGCCTGCAGATCTTGGGCAAATGTGGCGCCTCAACCCTCAATCGATCGCCAAATCGCTCGCTGTCTTTCCCGACCCCAAAGCCTCCACGAACCACTGCGGTTTGCGTCCCCGGCCGGACCAGGTGAGCGCCGGGTTCTCAGGGTGCCGGTATTTCGCCACGGCAGGCGCACGGGAGGCTTTCGTCTCGGTTCCGACAAGTTCGGCCAGAGAGTAGCCCAGTTCCCGGGCGAGAGCTTCCACCTTGGCACGGGCTTCCGCCTTCTGCCGATCCTCATAGGTGGAGATCGCCTTGGCGACGTCCTTCTGCATTTTCTTCAGCTCGCTGAGCGACAGTGCCTCGAGATCGTAATCAGCCATTGGTACGCTCCGTGTCCTGAATGTCCCGGTATCGATAGCCCGTCGCGGCAAGGCGCCGCAACACCCGGAAGGCTGGGGCAGGGGTGGCAGAGGCTGTTGATTGCCGCTTCCGTCGCATAGGAGGTGCTGAACTGGGGGTCAGGCTGTCCCGATTGGTCGGGTGACAGGTTCTGGCATGGGCTTCCCCCGCATCTCTGTCTCCTGGGCCATCCCTTCGACTGACAATCCCCTAATCCCGTTCGCTTGCCTGCGCGCAACCCCGCGTCAGACCGGCCCGTGTTGCCCCTTCGGGGCTGCCCGCTCCACCCCGGTCCTCTGGGGGTTTCCGGCGTCCGTTCCGTCCACCGTGCACGCGTCACCCGACGGGCTTTTTCCGGGTCTTGTCGAAGGGACGGTCCCGAAGACAGGACACACAGGAGCTTACCATGCAGAACATCGTCATCCTCGCCGGCAACATCGGTCAGACCCCCGAAGTCCGCACCACCCAGGGCGGCACCAAGATCACCAACTTCAGCCTCGCCACCTCCCGCCCCCGCCTCTCGGAAGGTCGCGTCCTGCGCGACGAGAACGGCTACCGGGTCATGGACACCGAATGGCACCGCATCACCTGCTTCAACGGCCTCGGCAAGACGGTCGCGGAGCATTGCGAAAAGGGCATGAAGGTCCTCGTCCACGGCCGCATCCACTACACCAAGTGGATCGACAGCATGGGGAACGACCGCTACGGCTGCGAGATCATCGCCGAGAAGGTCGATTTCCTGAGCCGCCCGAAGTCGGCCGAGAACGAAAACCCCGAGCTGGTCGACCGCGACGACGAGATCCCGTTCTGACAAGAACGGGGTCTTCCCCACGGGCCCGGCGGGGAAACCCGCCGGGCCAAAGGTGGTTTTCGCCTTCTGTTGCCCGCCTCCTTGAGCGTCCGAGGCCGCATAGACTGCGCAGCTACCGGTTCGCGTCCCTTTCTTCGACGATGCCGTGACTGCGATAGGCATCAAGCATCATGCGCGTGTATTCGGCCGTGCTCTGTGTCACGGTGCCCAAACCGGGCCACGCGAACAGCGGATCCGACCACATAACTTCCAACTCCAGCTCGATCCCGAGCACTGCAGCCACGTCGATCGCCGCCGTGGGCTCCTTTTCTTCGGGCCAGTAGTGATCCTCGAAGGAAATAACGACGTCGAGATCGTCATCCACCCAGATTTCGGCAAGACCCGCGCCCATGCGCTCACTGGCATTGGTCGCATCCTCGAACAGGGCTGCCCGGATCAAATGGGTCACCTGGTCCTTGCTGAGATCAAGTCTTGGCCGCGGATCGACGATGGAGACGATAGGTTCCACCTCTTGCCCTTCGGCGCGAGCTTGGACCGGCACTGGCTTTTCCTCGTTCGGTCCTAACCAGAACGCTTCAGGAAAAATGTTGATTGGTGATGCGCCGCAGCCGGGGCAATGCCAATGGGTTCCAGCGATCTGTGGGCCGGTGATTTCTGCGTTGCAGTGTAGGCAGTACCAGAGGTTTGATTCCTCCATCTCCAAAAACGGGTGGCGGACCTTTCCCTCTGCATCAGGTTTCGTGGCGCGCCGTGGCCAGTCGGCAAATCGTTGCGCTTTCATGCTTTGCATCAATTCCTTTGCAATCCCGATGGCTTCTTCACACAGCACCCGATCGTTCATCGGGCTGTTCTGGGCATGCTTGATGTCGATTTCGACCCGAGGGGCAGCTGAAGGGTTTTCTGGCAGGATGATCCGCCAACCCTCACCTTCCATGTGTACGTCGCCGAGCATTGTTTTCAGCGCGTATGGATGCCCTCGAACTTCTCCTCGAGTGACGGCATCGGGGCCCCCGAAGATATGGTCGAAGGTCGAACCCTCGTAGGAAGTGATCCGTTCCACGAAGGCCTTGATCGTGGCGACTTGTGCTTCGGAGGGAGCCCACTCTCCTTTGGCGCTACCCGTCAAGGCATTCCAATGGGGAAAGTCCAATCGCGCCGCAACAAGGTCGAGCGCTGCATGCTGTGGTTGACCGGTCGCTCTGGCGTAACGCTTTGCCAGTAGTTTCAAGTTCTTCAGCTTATCGTTCTGTGTCATGATCCATGTCCAAGCTGGATCCGACTAGGTGCCCGCTGCTAATCAGACCCGCCTATGGCATGAAGTCTGCTGTTCGAAGTCAAAATCGCTGCAAAGCTTCGCGTGGCGGGCACACCGGCCTGCGAGAAAGGCCGTGTACAACGTCTGCCATTTTCGATTGCAGGTCAAGACCGACGCGTTGCGGGGTTGGAGCGCCTCTGGCTTTGCACCGTTTGCTCGAGAGAGTCCGAGTTGTGCCGGTTTCCCGGTGACGGGTCGAGGGTCTGCGCATTCCGGAGCATCCGGTCGGGCATTCCGACGACATCCGGTCAGCTGTTCCGAAGTATCCGGTCACCGCGAGA
>NZ_WJPO01000045.1 GCF_009649175.1 Rhodovulum strictum
AGAAACTACCTCGCCGAGATCCTCATCGCATCATCACGCCTCTGGATGCGCCATTATGAGTCCGCATCCTGGGCCGCCGCAGGCCCGGACACCTGCCGCCGGATCAGCGGGCTCATCGCCACCAGTACCAGCGCGATCGAGAACAGGCACCACACCGCCGGCATCTCGTTTGGATTGTCGGTCAGCAGGTTCGCAAGTATCGGCCCGAAGATCGCGTGAAAGACCACGAAGCGCCAGGCGCCATAGACCAGCGGCACCACGAAGGCGGCGAACAGATAGGTCGGGAAATTCGCCGAAAAGCCCAGCCAGCCCGACAGCGGCGTGAACAGCCCGTTCAGGGGCACCTCCCAGCCGATATGCCAATTGCCCGAGATCGTGCATAGCCCCGGCCCACACAGCACCTCGCCCGGCCTGCATTGCCCCAGTGCCTCGATCGGCACCAACTGGAACACCATCACCGCCGCCGAGGCCGCGCAGATCGCCCAGACCGCGCGTCGGGTGCGCGCCGGCACGGCATGGGCCACCAGAGCCATCGCGAAGGCGTTGATGAAGAAGGGCTGGATCGCGATATGCAGGTAGGACAGCAGCGTTACCGCCCGGTTCGCCGGATCGCCGCATTGATCGACCACGGCATAGCCCGCGGCCTGCAACCCCTCCATCGCGGTGAAGAAGCCCAGCGTGGCCCAGATCGCCGTGGGCTCCCCCCGCCGCGCCGCGATGACCGTGGCCGCTGCCCCGATGCCCACCATCGCCACCGTCACCCCGGCATTCCAGCACATGCGCGCCCCCTGGCATTTCGTCCGAGTTTGGGCGTGCCCGGGGGCGCTTGGCAAGAGGGCAGGGGGCGTGTGCCGTTCCGGTTCAGGATGCTGGCGGGAACTGGCCGAGCCCCGTTCCTGCCGACGCCGCGCATCGCCGGGCCTCGCGCATCGGCGGGCGGCCGCTTACTCCCCGGCCTGCTGCACGCGCGCGAGCAGGTCCAGAACGGCAGGGCCCATCGCCTCGACGATCCGCGCCACACCGGCGGCAGAGGGGTGGATGCCGTCGGGCTGCATGTAGTCGCGCATTGCGCCGTCGCGGTCGGGCAGGTCGGTCAGGCCCTTGAGGAAGCTTTCGAAATGCAGCGTGCCGAACTCGGCGGCAAGCTCGGGATACATCGTGTCGAACGCCGCCTTGTAATCGGGGCCGTAATTGCCCGGCGCGTTCAGGCCCACCAGCAGAACCTCGACGCCCGCCGTCTGCGCTGCCTGAAGGATCGCGCGCAGATTGGCGCGCGAATTGGCCGGGTCGATGCCGCGCAGCAGATCGTTGCCGCCCAGCGCCACGATCATCGCGTCGACCTCGGGTGTCAGCGTCCAGCCCACCCGCGACAGCCCCCCGGCGGTCGTGTCGCCCGACACGCCCGCGTTCAGCACCCGGACCTCGGCGCCCTGCGCGCGCAGCCAGCTTTCAAGCTGCGGTACGAAGCCCTCGCCCTGCGCCAGCCCGTAGCCCTGGGTCAGGCTGTCGCCCAGCGCGGCTATGGTCACCTCGGCCGCGGCGGTGCCCGTCAGCCCCAGCGCCAAGCCTGCCGCAAGGGCGTGCTTGAGCGCAAGCGCCCGCGCCCCATATCCAAGGGCAACCAGTTTCAGCCGAAGGCCCCCCATGACCGATCCGATTCTTTCGCTTGCCGATGTCACCCTTACCCTTGCCGGAAATGCCGGGCCGGTCGAGATCCTGCATGGCATCTCGCTCGATGTCGCGCGGGGCGAAACGCTGGGGCTGGTGGGGCCGTCGGGGTCGGGCAAGTCGTCGCTCCTCATGCTGATGGGCGGGCTGGAACGCGCCAGTTCGGGCCGGGTGCTGGCGCTGGGCCAGGACCTGACCGCGATGAACGAGGACGCGCTTGCCCGGTTCCGCCGTCAGCATATGGGCGTCGTGTTCCAGTCTTTCCACCTGATCCCGACCATGACGGCACTTGAAAATGTCGCGACCCCGCTGGAACTTGCCGGGCATCGCGATGCGTTCGACCGGGCCGCCGAGGAATTGCGCAGCGTCGGGCTTGGCGCGCGGATCGACCATTATCCCAGCCAGATGTCGGGCGGCGAACAGCAGCGCGTGGCGCTGGCCCGCGCCGCCGCCCCGCGCCCGCATCTGCTGCTGGCCGACGAGCCCACCGGCAATCTGGACGGCGCGAATGGCGAGGCGATCATGGATCTGCTGTTCGGCCTGCGCGACCGGCATGGCGCGACGCTGGTGCTGGTGACGCATGCGCCCGAACTGGCCGCGCGCTGCGACCGGGTGGTGCGTCTGGCCGATGGCCGCATCGCCGGGCAGGACGTGCGGAGGGCGGCGGAATGAGCGTTGCGGTCGCGGTCCGGATCGCCCGGCGTGAACTGCGGGGCGGGCTGCGGGGTTTCTATGTCTTCCTTGCCTGCCTTGCGCTGGGCGTGGCCGCGATTGCCGCGGTCGGTTCGATCCGCGAGAGCATAGAGGCCGGGCTGAAGCGCGAGGGCGCGCTGCTGCTGGGCGGCGATGCCGAGATGTCGCTGACCTATCGTCATGCCGAACCGGCCGAACGCGCCTGGATGGAACTTATCGCGGTGCAGGTTTCCGAGATCGTCGATTTCCGTTCGATGGTGGTGGTCGAGCGTGACGGCGAAACCGAGCGCGGCCTGACCCAGGTCAAGGGCGTGGATGCCGCCTATCCGCTTTATGGGACGGTCGAGCTTGACCCGCCGATGCCGCTGGATCAGGCGCTGGCGGGCAATGGCGCGGTGATGGAGCGGGTGCTGGCCGACCGGATGGGGCTTGTCCCGGGCGATCAATTCCGGCTGGGCAGTGCGGACTATACCCTGCGCGCGATCCTGCTGCGCGAGCCCGACGGGGCAGGCGACGGGTTCGGCCTCGGCCCGCGGCTGATCTTGCGGGAGGCGGCGCTGGAGGGGTCGGGCCTGCTGGCGCCCGGCACGCTTTACGAAACCAAATACCGCCTTGCCCTGCCGTCCGGCGCCGATCTGCCCGCGCTGGAGGCGCGCGCTGTCGAACGCTTCGCGGGCAAGGGGATGCGCTGGCGCGATGCGCGCAACGGGGCGCCGGGGATGACCCGTTTTGTCGACCGGATGGCGTCCTTTCTGGTGCTGGTGGGGCTGGCCGGGCTGGCGGTGGGCGGTGTCGGCGTCTCGGCGGCGGTGCGCGCCTATCTGGATGGCAAGACCGAGGTGATCGCCACGCTCAAGACGCTGGGGGCCGAGGGGCGGACGATCCTGATGGCCTATCTGATCCAGATCGGCGCGCTGGCGGGGCTGGGCATCGGGATCGGGCTTGCGCTGGGCGCCGCCCTGCCTTTGGCCGCGGCGCCGCTGATGCAGGCGCAATTGCCGGTGCCGGTGGCGGTTACGGTCCATGTCGCGCCGCTGGCCGAGGCCGCACTGTATGGCGTGCTGACCGCGCTGCTGTTCACGCTCTGGCCGCTGGCCCGCACCGAGGAGGTGCGCGCCGCGGCGCTGTTCCGCGATGCCTCGGGCCGGGTCCGGGGCTGGCCGCGGCCGGTCTATATTGCCGCAACCGGCGCGCTGGCCGCCGCGCTGATCGGGACGGCGGCGGCGTTCTCGGGCGTGCCGAAACTGGCGCTCTGGGCGGCTTTCGGCATCGTCGCGGCGCTGGGCCTGCTGGTGCTGGCGGCGGCGGGGCTGAGACGGCTGGCGCGCAGGCTGGCGCGGGCGCGCATGGTGCGCGGGCGCACGTCGCTGCGGCTGGCGCTGGGGGCGGTGGGCGGGCCGGGGGGCGAGGCGGTGTCGGTCGTGCTGTCGCTGGGGCTGGGGCTGTCGATCCTGGCCGCGATCGGGCAGATCGACGCCAACCTGCGCGGCGCGATCCAGCAGGAACTGCCCGAACGCGCACCGGCCTATTTCGTCGTCGACATCCAGCCCGACCAGCTTGCGGGCTTTCTCGAAAGGCTCAACCGCGATCCGGGCGTCAGCAAGGTGGAAACCGCGCCGATGCTGCGCGGGGTCATCACGCAGATCAACGGCCGCCCCGCCACCGAGGTCGCGGGCGATCACTGGGTCATCCGCGGCGATCGCGGCATCACCTATGCAGACCGCCCGCCCGAAGGCACCGTGGTCACCGCCGGGGAATGGTGGCCCGAGGGCTATGACGGCCCCCCGGTGATGAGCTTCGCGCAGGAAGAGGCGCGCGAGATCGGCCTGAGGCTGGGCGACGCGGTCACGGTCAACGTGCTGGGCCGCGACATCACGGCGCGGATCACCAGCTTTCGCGATGTCGATTTCTCGACCGCCGGGATCGGCTTCGTGGTCACGCTGAACGATGGCGCGCTCAGCGGCGCACCGCATACTCATATCGCCACGATCCATGCCGAGCCCGAGGCCGAGGCCGCGATCCTGCGCGACCTGGCCTCGGCCTATCCCAACATCACCGCGATCCGGGTGCGCGATGCGCTCGACCGGGTGGCCGAGGTGCTGTCGGCGCTGGCCGCAGCCGTCGCCTATGGGGCCTCGGCCACGCTGGTGACGGGGGTGATCGTGCTGATCGGCGCGGCGGCGGCGGGGGAACGGGCGCGGATCTTCGAATCCGCCGTGCTCAAGACCGTGGGCGCGGTGCGCGGCCAGGTGCTGGCCTATTTCGCGCTGCGCTCGGCCATGCTGGGGGCGGCGGCGGGGGCGGTCGCGATCCTGGCGGGCGGACTGGCGGGCTGGGCGGTGATGCGATTCGTGATGGAGGGCAGCTATGCGTTCGAGCCGGTCTCGGCGCTGGCCATCGTCACCGGCGGGGCCATGGCGACGCTGCTGGCGGGGCTGGGCTTTGCCTGGCGCCCGCTGGCCGCCCGCCCGGCGCGCGTGCTGCGCGGTCGGGAATAGCGGGCAGGGGGGCGCTCCCGCCCCCCTGCCCGCGCAGGGCGCTTGCGCGCCCCGCTTGTCCGGCGTTGGGCGTGGCCCGCCCCCGTTCCGGGTGCGGGCATCACCGTTGCGACCGGGCGCCCACCGCCCGCCCCACCGGGGGCGGGCTCAAGAGGCTTGTGCCGCAAGGCGCTCATTCGGATCACGCTCAGTCGGCCCAGCGCACCGCGCTCAGGTCGTTGATCGGGGTCGGGGCGTTTTTCCAAAGCCCCTCGATCCGCGCATTCGCCACGCCCGTCTTTGCCAACTGGAACAGGAACCCGTTCACATGATCCTCGGCGATCATCCGCTGCGCGTCCTGAAGGATGCGGGTCCGGTCTGCCGGATCGGTCGTGCCGGTCAACCGATCCATCAGCGCAACGAATTCCGGCCGCGCATAGCCGAAATAATAGTCCGGCCGGGCATAGATGCCGATATCCATCGGCTCGGTATGGCTGATTATGGTCAGGTCGAAATCGCCGCCGCGGAACACCTGTTCCAGCCATTGCGCCCATTCCAGGTTCGTGATCTCGGTCTCGATGCCCACCGCACGCAGTTGCGCGGCCACGATCTCGCCGCCGCGGCGCGCATAGGCCGGGGGCGGGAGCGCCAGGCGCAGCTTCAGCCCGCTCTGCCCGGCCTCCTCCAGCAGCGCCCGCGCCCGCGCCGGATCATGGGCCGAGAGTTCGATCAGGTCCACGTAATCCGGGTGATGCGGCGCGAAATGGGTGCCGATGGGCGTGCCATAGCCGAACATCGCGCCGTCGATGATGTCCTGCCGGTTGATGGCATGGGCAATGGCGGCGCGCACGCGGACATCGTCCAGCGGCGCGGCGCGGTTGTTCATCGCAAGGATCGTCTCGCCCTCGGTCGTGCCCAGGATCACCGAGAATCGCGGATCGGCCTCGAACTGGGCCAGGGTCTCGGGCGCGGGAAAGTTCGGGAAGGCGTCCACATCGCCCGCCATCATCGCCGCGAAGGCCGCGCTGGGGTCGGGGATGAACCGGAAGGTGGCGCGTGCCAGCGCCGGCGGTTCGCCCCAGTAATCGGGGTTTCGCGTGATCTCGACCCGGTCGCCTTGCACCCAGCGCTCGAACCGGAAGGGGCCAGTGCCGACCGGGGCTGTCGCGGCCTGTCCCACGCTTTCGGGCGCCACGATTACCGCATCGCCCCAGGCCATCGCAAAGGTGAAATTGCCATCGGACGCGGCCAGCCGCACCCGCACCGTCAGCAGGTCGACGACCTCGACCGCCTCGATCCCCGCGAACAGGGCCTTCTGCGCATTGGTGCTGTCCTCGGCCCGGGCACGGTCCAGGCTGAAGCGGACATCCTCGGCATCCATCGTGCTGCCGTCATGGAACTGCACGCCGTCGCGCAGGAAGAAGGTATAGATCGTTGCATCCTCGTTCACCTCCCAGCGCTCGGCCAGGCCGGGCAGGATGGCGCCATCCGGGGCGAACCGGGTCAGCCCCTCGAAGATGTTGCCATGCACCACCTCGTCGATCGCTGCCGCAGCACCCGCGGTCGGGTCGAGGTTCGGCGGCTCCAGCACCATGCCCAGTGTCAGAGTGTCCTGGGCGGCAAGCGCGGGGCCTGCGGCCAGCGCAAGCCACAGGGCGGCAGTCGGAACGAGGCGCATCCTGAAGTCTCCCTTGCAAACCTGCCCCATCAAAGGCCGCCCGCCCCGCCAAGGCAAGCATCGCGGCGCCGCAACGGGCTGGATTCCGCGCTGCGGCGCCGTATAAGGGGCGCCACCCGCGAGCAACCGAGGGAGGAAAGCATGAGTGCCAGCGCACCGCAGCGACGGATCACGCCCGGCGAGATTCGCGCCCGCAAGGGCGGCACGCCGGTCGTCTGCCTGACCGCCTATACCACGCCCGTCGCCCGGCTGGTCGATGCCGAATGCGATGTCGTTCTGGTGGGTGACAGTGTCGGCATGGTGCTGCACGGGCTGCCCTCGACGCTGGGCGTGACGATGGAGATGATGATCCTGCACGGTCAGGCGGTCGCCCGTGGGCTGGAACGCGCGCTGATGGTGATCGACATGCCTTTCGGCAGCTACGAGGAAAGCCCCGAACAGGCATTTCGCAATGCAGCGCGGCTTATGGCGGAAACCGGGGCCGGGGCGGTCAAGCTGGAGGGCGGCGAGGGGATGGTCGAGACCATCCGCTTCCTGACCGCCCGCTCGATTCCCGTCATGGCCCATGTCGGGCTGACGCCGCAGGCGATCAACATCCTGGGCGGTTACAAGGTGCAGGGGCGCGGGGCCGATGCCGACCGGGTGCTGGCCGATGCCCGCGCCGTGGCAGCGGCGGGGGCGTTCTCGGTCGTGCTGGAAAAGGTGCCAGCGACGCTGGCCGACCGGATCACCGCCGAGGTTGCGATCCCCACCATCGGGATCGGCGCGTCGCCGGGCTGCGACGGGCAGGTGCTGGTGGTGGATGACATGCTCGGGCTGTTCTCGGAATTCCGCCCGAAATTCGTCCGCCGCTACGCCGAGCTTGGCGACAGCGCGGCCGCCGCCATCGCCGCCTATGCCGGGGATGTGCGCGCCCGCCGTTTCCCCGCCCCCGAACATATCTTCGGAGATGCCGAATGACCGCCCCGATCCTGCGCCGCCTGTCCGATCTGCGCGCCCTGACCGAGAGCTGGCAGGCCGAGGGCGCGCGCATTGCCGTCGTGCCCACGATGGGGGCGCTGCATGCGGGCCATCTCAGCCTTGTTGCGGCGGCAAGGGAAGGGGCCGAGCGGGTGATCGTGACGATCTTCGTCAACCCGCGGCAATTCGACAATCCCGACGACCTTGCGAAATACCCCCGCACCGAAACGAGCGATGCCGAAAAGCTGGCGCCGCTTGATGTCGATGCGATCTATGCGCCCGATCCGGACCAGATCTATCCCGAGGGCTTTTCCACCACGGTCTCGGTCGCGGGTGTCAGCGCGGGGCTGTGCGGCGCGCATCGGCCGGGCCATTTCGACGGGGTGGCCACCGTGGTCAGCAAGCTTCTGTTGCAGACCCAGGCCCGCCGCGCCTTTTTCGGCGAGAAGGATTACCAGCAACTGATGGTGGTTCGCCGCCTTGTGCGCGACCTCGATATTCCGGTCGAGATCATCGGCTGCCCCACCGTGCGTGAGTCGGACGGGCTGGCGCTGTCCTCCCGCAACCAGCGCCTGTCGCCCGCCATGCGCGCGAAGGCCCCCGCGCTTTTCGGGGCGCTTGACGCGGCCGCGGGGGCGATCACGGCGGGCGTGCCGGTCGCGGCGGCGCTGGAGGAGGCGCGTAACGCGGTCCTTGCCGGCGGGTATTCGGCGGTCGAGTATCTGGAACTGCGTTCGGCCGCCACGCTCGCGCCGCTTGCAGCGCCGGTCGAACCCGCGCGGTTGCTTGCTGCGGCCTATCTAGATGGCGTGCGGCTGATCGACAACGTGCCCGTTTAGGCCCGAGGGGCAGCCGATCAGGCCGCCGGGCGTGGCGCGCGCAGCCAGAACCGGGCCATCATAGCCACGCCCGCCACAGCCAGCCCCGCGGCCAGCCCCAGCCAGATGCCGACACCGCCCCAGCCCAGCCCGAAGCCCAGCCCCCAGGCCACCGGCATCCCGACCAGCCAGTAGCCCACCACGGCGATTGCCAGCGGTACGCGGGTGTCCTGCATCCCGCGCAACAGCCCCAGCGCCATCACCTGCGCCGCATCGACCATCTGGAACAGCGCGGCGGCGGCCAGCAGCCCGCTGCCCAGCGCGATCACCGCCGCGCGCTTGGGGTCGGTGGGGTCGAGGAACAGCCCGATCAGCGGGCCGGGCAATGTCAGGAACAGTACAACCGCCACCGCGACAATCCCGCCCGCCAGCGCCAGCGCCGCCCGCGCGCCCTGGCGCAGCGCCGCGGGATCGCCCTGGCCCATCGCGCGGCCGGTGCGGATCGTCGCCGCATTCGACAGCCCCAGATGAACCATGAACACCGCCGAACTGATTTGCAGCGCGATCCCATGCGCGGCCAGCGGCAGCGCGCCTAGCCAGCCCATCATCACCGACGAGGCCGCGAACAGCCCGACCTCGGCCAGGTTGGTCAGCCCGATCGGCCAGCCCAGCCGGAACACCCGGCCCAGCGCCTCGGTATCAACGCGCCAGAAGCGGCGGAACAGCGTGTGTTCGGGCGTCGCGCGGATCGCGTACAGCACCAGCGCCACCATCGAGGCAAGCTGCACGCTGAGCGACGCCAGACCCGCGCCGCGGATGCCAAGTTCCGGAAAGCCCCAATTACCGAAGATCAGCAGGTAATTGGCAATTGCGTTCAGCCCGACCGCCGCCAGCGTCACCCACAGCACCACGCGCGTGCGTTCCAGCGCCGCAAGGTGACTTTTCAGCACCATTACCACCAGCGCGGGCACCATCCCCAGCCCATGCAGCGTCAGGTATTGCTGCGCCAGTTCCGCGATGTCCGGCGCCTGCCCGAGCGCCAGGAAAAGCCGCCCGGCCAACAGGAAGACCGGCAGCGTCAGCGCCCCGAAGCCGATCGAGATCCACAACCCCATCCGGGTCACGCGGCGGATCTGCGCCGTCTCGCCCGCCGCCGCAGCGGTTGCGACCATCGGCATCACCGCCCAGGCAAAGCCCGAGCCCAGCAGGAACAGCACGAAGAACAGCGCGCCGCCCAGCACCTCGGCGGCCAGCGCGTCGATGTCATAGCGCCCCAGCATGATCGCGTCTGTCAGCCCGATGGCGAATTGCGCCAGGTGGCTGCCGATCAGCGGCAGACCCAGAACCAGCGTGGCGCGCAGATGGGTGCGAAAACCAAGTCGAGAGGGCGGAACAGTCATCGCCCGCTGGTAGCCCCGGTCCGGCTGCTCGGCAAGAGCCGGGTCATGCAGCAGGCGCATGGCGGGCTGACCGAATGGACGCTGCTTGCAGGCGGAAATGCCGTTCTTTTGCCAGATTGGTGCATATCAATCTCTCTCTGCCCCGGTAGACCTCCGGCCCGTTCTTGTGGAAAGCTTTGCCATGACCCCGCTTCGTTTCCTGTCGAGCGTCCTGAACCCGCATGCGGCGGATCCGGTGAAGCTGCCGCCGGGCTATCGCAACGGGGCCGATTGGGTGCCCCGGATCGGCGACATCTTTCCCGATTTCGAGGCAGAGACCACGCTGGGACCGATCCGCTTCCATGCCTGGGCCGAGGGGCGCTGGACGGTCCTGTTCAGCCAGCCCGGCGCCTTTACCCCGGTCTGCTCCACCGAACTTGGCAGTCTGGCCGAGACTGCCCCCGAACTCGACCGGCGCGGCGCGCAGGCGATCGGGCTGACGCCCGATCCGGTCGGCGATCTTGCCAACTGGTGCGCGGATGTTGCCGAGCTGTTTGGCGCCCCGATCCGCTTTCCCATGATCTCGGATACCGGCGGGGCGATTGCCCGGGCCTGCGGCATGACGCATCCCAAGGAAAGCCCTGACCTGCCGATCCGCAAGACGCTGATTCTGGATCCGGCGCTGCATGTGCGCATGATCTTCGAATATCCGTTGCGGATCGGGCGGGGCACCGACGAGATCCTGCGCGTGCTGGACGCGTTGCAGGAGCGCGACAGGCTGGATGTGGCGACCCCGGCCGACTGGCAGCCGGGCGATGTGCTGCTGGTGCCTTCGGCCTTCAGCGATGCCGAGGCCGATGCCAGGTTCGGCGCAGGCGGCTGGCAACCGCTGCGCCGTTACCTGCGGGTGCTTGTCCCAGGCGCGGCCGAAAGCCGGGTTGCCGGAAACCGGAACAGCGGGCCGCGGCTGCCGCGCCAGCGCTGAATCAGTCCGGGCAGGTTCGCGCCGCGTCAAAGGCGTCTGTCCGGGACACGCGGCTGTCACGGGCGTTGGCCGCAGAAAGCAGACCCCCGTGCGATCCTAGGCTCAGACCTCGCGCACCTTGCGCAGGTCGGGATGCAGCGAGGTGCCGAGGATGTGGTCGGCCCGGTGAACGACATGCTCGGCCCGGCCGACGATCAGCGGATCGGGGGCGCGCACGATCCGCGTATCCTTGCCCGGATAGTCCAGCGAGTTCAGGAAATGGCGCATGCAGTTCAGCCGCGCCCGCTTCTTGTCGTTGGACTTGACGATGGTCCAGGGCGCGTCGGCGGTGTCGGTGTAGAAGAACATCGCCTCCTTCGCCTCGGTATAGTCGTCCCACCGGTCGAGGCTGGCCTTGTCGATGGGCGACAGCTTCCAGCGTTTCAGCGGATCGGTCTCGCGCGCATTGAAGCGGCGGCGCTGTTCCTCCTGCGAGACCGAGAACCAGTATTTGTAAAGCCGGATGCCCGAGCGGACCAGCATCCGTTCCAGTTCGGGCGTCTGGCGCATGAATTCCAAGTAGTCGCCGGGCGAGCAGAAGCCCATCACCCGCTCGACGCCAGCGCGGTTGTACCAGGAACGGTCGTAGAACACCATTTCGCCCGCGGTCGGCAGCTCGCGCACATAGCGCTGAAAGAACCACTGGCCCTTTTCCTCGACCGAGGGCTTGTTCAGCGCCACGACACGGGCCGCGCGGGGGTTCAGATGCTCCATGAACCGCTTGATCGTGCCGCCCTTGCCCGCCGCATCGCGCCCCTCGAACAGGATGACGAATTTCTGCCCCGTTTCCTGCGCCCAGATCTGCACCTTGAGCAGTTCAGCCTGAAGCTTGGCCTTCTGCGCCTCGTAGCCGCTGCGCGACATCTTCTGGCGGTAGGGGTATTCGCCCGACTCGAAGGCCTGCGCGATGGTTTCGGGCGTAGCGCTGCGAACCGCCTTGGGGCCGGGCTTGGCACGGATCCGCCCGGGCTTGTCCGCGCGGGGGGCGGCAGGCAGATCGACAGGCGCAAGCGCCTCGGGGGTGGGGGGCGTGGATGCGTCCATTCGGTCCTCCTGCGGGCCCTGCGCTGCAATCTTGAATGATTCTAACTGCGTCTTTCCGATCCCGCCTTGAGCGATGTCAAAAAACCGTTACCGAATCGTTACAGTCCGTCCCGTGCCCGAGCCCCATTGCCCATCCGGGGCCAAAGCTGTTCTAATGCACGTCCGAACCACCAGCAAAACGAGCAGCCCATGTCCGCCGACGACCTGCTTTCCGGCGCCAGCCGGGACACTTATGACGCCTCCTCGATCGAGATCCTGGAGGGGCTGGAGCCCGTCCGCAAACGCCCCGGCATGTATATCGGCGGCACAGATGACCGGGCGCTGCATCATCTGGTCGCCGAGGTGCTGGACAACTCGATGGACGAGGCGGTGGCGGGCCACGCCACGCGGATCGAGGTGGAACTGCATGCCGATTTCTCGGTGACGATCCGCGACAATGGCCGCGGCATCCCGGTCGATCCGCACCCGAAATTTCCCGACAAATCCGCGCTCGAGGTGATCCTGTGCACGCTGCATGCAGGCGGCAAGTTCTCGGGCAAGGCCTATGAGACCTCGGGCGGTCTGCATGGGGTCGGCGTTTCGGTGGTCAACGCGCTTTCCGACCGGCTGCGGGTCGAGGTGGCGCGGGGCCGCGAGCTGTTCGCGCAGGAGTTTTCCCGCGGCATCCCGCAGGGGCCGCTGCAAAAGCTGGGGGCGGCGCCGAACCGGCGGGGGACCAGCGTCACCTTCCATGCCGACGAGGACATCTTTGGCCATCACCGCTTCAAGCCCGCGCGCATGTTCAAGATGGCGCGGTCCAAGGCCTATCTGTTCTCGGGCGTGGAAATCCGCTGGAAATCCGCCATCGAGGATGGCGAGACGCCGCAGGAAGCCGTGTTCCATTTCCCCGGCGGGCTGGCCGATTACCTGACCGAGACGCTGGGCAAGGCCGCCACCTATGCCGAGCGTCCCTTTGCCGGAAAGGTCGATTTCCAGGCGAAATTCGGGGTGCCGGGATCGGTCGAATGGGCGATCAACTGGACGCCCTCGCGCGATGGCTTCATCCAGTCCTATTGCAACACCATTCCCACGCCCGAAGGCGGCACGCATGAGGCCGGATTCTGGGCTGCGATCCTGAAAGGCATTCGCGCCTATGGCGAATTGGCGAGCAACCGCAAGGCGGCGCAGATCACGCGCGAGGATTTGCTGACGGGCGGCTGCGCCATTGTCTCGACCTTCATCCGCGAGCCGGAATTCGTCGGCCAGACCAAGGACCGGCTGGCGACGACCGAGGCCGCCCGGCTGGTCGAAGGTGCGGTGCGCGATCATTTCGACAACTGGCTGGCGGCGGATACGAAATCGGCGGGCGCGATCCTGGATTTCCTGGTGCTGCGGGCCGAGGAACGGCTGCGGCGCCGGGCCGAAAAGGAAACCGCGCGGAAATCGGCCACGAAACGGCTGCGCCTGCCGGGCAAGCTGGTCGATTGTTCGGCCACCTCGCGCGAGGGGACGGAACTTTTCATCGTCGAGGGGGATTCGGCGGGCGGGTCGGCCAAGATGGCCCGCGACCGGCGGATTCAGGCGCTGTTGCCGCTCAGGGGCAAGATCCTGAACGTGCTGGGGGCGGCATCCGCGAAACTGGGCAGCAATGCCGAGATCAACGATCTGGCGCAGGCGCTGGGCACCGGGATCGGGACGAAATTCAACATCGACGATCTGCGCTATGAAAAGGTCATCATCATGACCGACGCCGATGTGGACGGGGCGCATATCGCCAGCCTGCTGATGACCTTTTTCTTCACCCAGATGCGGCCGCTGATCGACCATGGCCACCTGTACCTGGCCTGCCCGCCGCTGTTCCGCCTGACGCAAGGCGCGAAACGCATCTATGCGCTGGACGAGGCGGAAAAGGAGATGTGGCTGGCCAAGGGGCTGGGCGGCAAGGGCAAGATCGACGTTTCCCGCTTCAAGGGTCTGGGCGAGATGGACGCCAAGGATCTGAAGGAAACCACGATGGACCCGGCCAGCCGCAAGCTGATCCGCGTGTCGATCGACGAGGACGAACCGGGCGAAACCGCTGACCTTGTGGAACGCCTGATGGGCAAGAAGCCGGAATTGCGGTTCCAGTATATCCAGGAGAATGCGAGGTTCGTGGAGGAGGTGGATGTTTAAGTTTGTAGCCGATGATTGGCTATATCTTCATCAAATTGTAGGCAACCTTAATTCAATAAAAGCAGATGAATGCTCGATTTCTATTCCGACGAGCGCGACGCCATTCTACATCACAACAAAACAAAACTGGTATTCGTTCCTGACAGACGAGACATGCTTTGCAGACCACGCGCGGGAGGTTAGCGGAAAAATTAAAGCAATCGACAATTGTGCATTCCTTCTTTGCTTAGTTGATTTCCAGCTATGCCTTCTAATTGCAAGCCTTGACGACGCAGGAAGGAGCCGGCTGTCTCCCGCTATCCAGTTTGGCATTCAACAATCCGTCTTGGTTTTTGCGATTTCGATTATGGAAGGCATAGGTACGCTTTACTGGGACCTTCACCTGAGCAATGAAAAAAAAGAAGAAGAATTGGAAAAGATGGCAACAGGCATACTGCCACGTTTGCGACCTAGGCTCCAGACTCATTGATCGTCAAAGCCAGAACAGGACGGTTGCGGCGAGGGCGATGGCGGAAAGGAAGGTCTT
>NZ_WJPO01000046.1 GCF_009649175.1 Rhodovulum strictum
TCGCCGCCTGAGAACACGAACCTTCACATGCCCGGAGCATGCCGCCAGAGAATTTCCACAGCATTCGCGACACGACCACGATCACTGCCGTTATGGTCCTGCCATGCACGCTCGGCAGCCTGATGGGCCTTTGCCGCTCTGTCGGCGACATCGGGCTCGTTCTCCCATGACGACACGGCACTTTCGTCGAAGTTGATGAAGATGCCTTCTCCCCGGACCTCGATTGCCGGGAGCCAGTTCAGCCTCCTCTCGGACAGCGGCGCCACGAAGGCGCTGTTGTCGGCTGCCTCCACCGGGCTGAGCCGCGTGAATGCCCTCAGAGCTCGGACTTCGCGCAGCCTCTCGACCGATACAAGACGGTCCAGTACGCCTTGCAGGTCACGGGGGATCTGCTGAGGCGAGATCTGGAACTCGGGGAACTCCTCCCCATCCGGGCCACCCGAGTAGAGCATCAGGTGCTCGTTGGGACGCAAGTCGCCGGTCTTGTTGTCAAGGATCGTCAGCAGGGTCAGGATTCGTGCGGTCAGGTCTTCCGGTCTGGTGTCCGGTTCTGGCCACAAGGGATGGATCCTCTTCCGGACGAAGGCAGGAAGCTGCGACCTGTCGTCGAGGGCAATGATGTCGGGCCAGAAATCCTCCAGCATGTCCCGGAAGGAACCACCAAACGGCGGCACGTCGAGCGCCGATTCAATCACAGGGAAATAAGCGTTCGACGCACCACGCTGAATGGCAACAGGCTGATGGCTGCAGGTTTCTGGCGGCATCTTCAGCCAAGGTGACCGTCCGTCGCAAGAAATCTTGCCCAGCGCGCCAGGCGACAGGGCGCCGTCAAGGTCACGCTCCGCCTTGCATTCCGTGCAGTGGACCTTGAGCCCCTTCAATCCCGCCCCTTCCCCGATGAGCTTGAGCGGCTTCTTTCGGGAACAGGACTCGGCGTGCTTCGGCCACGACATCCAGGGAAAGTCCTGAAGATGCCCCGCAGGGCATGTCACGATGAAGCGGACCGGTATCGCATGGACCTTCCTGACACGCTTGCCGCGCCCGGAACTGCACGAGGGGCACCACAGTTCGGGTTTGCCGATCTCGGAACTCCAGAACCGGCTTCGTTGCAGGAGGTTGCACTTTGGGCAGACATGCCAGTCTGGAAACCGATAGGCCGGCAAGAGGCGTGGTCGCTTCTCCCTGCCGACTTTCTCGTCTCCGACGGGAGGAAGCCTGAACCCATTCACCTGCAGCCTCGCCTGAAGTGGCTCGTGATGAATGCGTTGATCGTTCAGAAGACCCTTCTTGATGGCCAGCTGGTCCCACGCCTCCAGGCCAGCCGCCACAACAGAGACAGGCGCGCCGTTCTCGCCTCTGAAGTCGATGATCGCGCCGGGGCCATTGCCTGTCAGAACTTGACTCCGGCGAATCTTGCCGATCGGTTTCATGGTCTGGTCCCCCTGTCCGATCCGCCTTCAAGCAGAACATACGATGCAGATGCCTCGACGGAACGCAGCGAATTAGGGGTCGGCTTCTGCCCGGCAAAGCGTGCCCTGTTCCCACGCTCGGCGGCAGCTTCTGCCGAAGTCAGGAGAGCTTCGCTGTAGTCTTGCCAATAGTCCGTCAGGCCCTGTCGATCGAACCAGTCGTCCAGGAAAGAGTTGAGCTGTGCGCGTGCTGCATCTGCCTCAATCGGATCAATCCGCGCGATCCGGGCAATCACCTTGTCGAGGAGTGCTTCAGCCTCCTCTTGATGATGTTCGATTGCGCCCGGGTTCTCCATGCCAGCCACGAGATGGCGCACCATTGCAACATACGGAGCATGAAGTGCGCGGTCACGCGCGCGCGGAGCGAAGGGTGTCACGCTCGTGGCCTCCACATCCCGGTAAAGGCTGCGATGCCAACCGGCGAATGTCTCGTACCTGCTGCGGTCGCGAGACTTGGCCGCGTTGAACAATGTGATCACGAGCCCTGGCGCCTTCTGGCTTCTACCGACACGGCTGGTAGCCTGAATGTACTCGGCAATCGTCTTCGGTTGCCCGTTGACCACCATCAGGCCCAACCGGGACACATCCATACCAACCGAGATCATGTTGCTTGCCAGCACGACATCGACGTGATCCGGATCGTTCCATTCCCGCTCAAGATCCTTGAGGTATCTCGGGATGTCGCTGGAACGGACACGACTCGTGAGCTCGATCTGCGCCCCGGCGTCCCGCTCGGTCTCCCCTGGTCTGCGCTCCGCGTAATCCCGGATGCTGCGGGCGACGTCGTCACGCATGAGAACCAGTGCACCGCCCA
Source organism: Rhodovulum strictum (assembly GCF_009649175.1). Classification (GTDB taxonomy): domain Bacteria; phylum Pseudomonadota; class Alphaproteobacteria; order Rhodobacterales; family Rhodobacteraceae; genus Rhodovulum; species Rhodovulum strictum. The sequence goes on from NZ_WJPO01000046.1 coordinate 2,284, forward strand.
GCTCCCTCAGCGAATTGAAATAGTTGACCAAGGTCCAGTATCCGTCGCGCTTGTCTGCCGCCAACGACTTGTCGGTGGCTGCTTGCAGCAGGGACGCCGCTACTGCCTGTTGCGTGAATTTGGCCGAGCGACCGACGGTTGAAATCCCCACATAGCGACGCCCGGGCACTTCACGATCCTCGATCGCAAACCCCGAGTTCGTATGATCTATCCCCGGCGGGGGGAACTGGAATGAGCCGCGGTCAAACAGGGCCTTGATCTGGTCTTCGGCCCTCCGGATCGTCGCAGTCGATCCAATGACCTTTGCCCTCGCTCCTGCTCCAGAGCGACATAGCTCGTCGATTGCGGTCTCGTAGAGCCCCGCAAGGCTGCCCAACGGGCCCGAGATCAGGTGGAGCTCGTCCTGGATCACCAGTTCCGGGGCATCTGCCGGCGTACCGATGCCGAACAGGCAGCCGGTCTTCTGGTTCCGAGTAATCTGCGCGTACTTGTCGACGGTGCCGATCAACAACGTCGGCCGTTCCCGGTAGACATCCTCGTCGACCGTCCAGATCGGGAGCAATGCCACTTCCTGCCCGACATCACATGTCTTCGTCAGGCAGCGCACCTCCACACGGCTCCTGTCCGCCGAGATTGTCCAGTCAAGGACTTCATGACAGCACGGGCAGCTGCGCAACTGAGACGGAGAGCTTTCCGCATCCGTCCCCAGCACCTTCTCCGCGTCTGCGACAGTGTTCGGCGTGGCACCTTCTCCCACCCAGAGCCCGAGGGAGATCGGGATATCCGATGCGAAGTGTGCCGGCAGATTGACACCTTCAAGCATGACCTTGCCGCGCCTGACCATCTCGCAGGCACAGATCAGGGCCGCTGCGCGCTCGAACTGCTGGATTGTCAGAAGTCGAAGCGTGTATCGCATGAACGTCGTCACGCCTGCGCCGCTCGGGTTTCCCTTGGCGCGGAGACGCCGAAGGAAGATCGTGAAAGCCGTCAACAGAAGATAGGCTTCGGTCTTTCCGCCGCCTGTCGGGAACCACAGTAGGTCCATCGTCTCGCGATCGGAGGACTCGGGCTTCGCGATCGACTCAAGACACAGGAGCGCGAAACCGAGCTGAAACGGTCGCCAGACCAGTTCAGGTGGATGTGGGTTGATACGCCAGGAGTATTGCAGCGCGAGGGCAGCGTTCGCGAGCCGGAAGGCAGTCAGCACATCGGATGAAGTCTCGAGAAGAGCGATACCCGCCCGCATCCGCTGTTCAGCCTCTCGGTAGCGCTGCATGTGCCGCTGTGCCTGCCCTACATGCGCCTCGGACATGGTAAGCGCGGCTGCTTCCATCCTCGAAATCCAGTGGGCGTAGGCATCAACGAACGACTTCAGCCCAGCGAAGAGACCAGCGTCGTCCTCGGACGCCAGCCATGAAGCCCCCAGAGGCAACCTGGCATCCGCTTTCTTGAACTCTGTATCCCCTTCCGCGCTTACGACATGGACGGTGGTTTCCGGGAACCAGCTTGTCCGGACCTGATGCACTTTGCCTTCCACGGGCTCGTCCCACATCGCGGAGCAGGTGTGGCCCACTGCAAATTGCTGGACGTTGCGATACAGCAGGGCAGATGCGCGCGCATCGTCTTCGTCACTGGCCGAGCCAATCCTCTCCGGTTTGGGAACGAACCGGCATTCATCCTCGCACTCCACAACCATCGAGAACTGGAAAAGCGCGGCCTCCTCATTTGCCGCGCGACTTCTTGCCTCAGTCGGCTTCGCGTCGTTTGTTACCGCCAGCGTGACGAGAAGGATATCTCCCCAGGGAGCAATCCGGCAGTGCAAAGAGCCCGCCGCAAGCCCGCTGCTGGCAAGGTCAATGATCGGGGCTGGCTCCTTGCGCAGCGCCGCAAGATCGAGTGACACCTCGGCGAATTGAGGAGTTCGGCGCCAACTCTGCGCGCGCTTCCGCCCTGAACCGCTACCTTCCTCCGCCGCACCTTCGGGCCTGTAACGTGCCCCGTCGACCCGAACCCGCAGCCTTGGAGCCTGGCCGATCGGCTCGACAGCGAAGGACAGGCCAGCAGAGCTCGGTCGAAAGGCCGAGGCTGCCTTCACCCCATCCAGCGCAGTGCCGACCGCATCCGCATCGTCAGCATCGCTCGCTTCGTCGTCATCTTCCGGCGAGATCGTCGTGCGAGGGGGGAACAGGATCCCGGTGAGATATCGATCGGTGGGGCGATCCGAAATGAGCTCGTCCGGCGACTCCGGGCCAATGAGATCAACCTTCATCCGTTCCAGCAGCGTGTCGCGAGCATCAATCATTCAAATTCTCCAGAAACCATGGTTCTCGCTCAGCGAGGAATACTGGCAAAGCCGCCAAGCAGCGGCATGAGCGCAAGGCTCGGTGCATCACTGGGCCGGCCTGGCACCACTGTCGTGGTCGCGCCCACGACAGAAATTCCCGAAACGACTTCTGCAAGTGCCGACCCCGGCTCGACCTTGCTCAACGACTGCATCAACTCGACGAAACCACCCGACAGGCAGCCGATTGCCGGTCCGTCAGAGTCTCCGATTCTTAGGATGAGACGTCCATCGGAGGCAGGATACGCTGTCACTCTCGGCTCGTCGTGCGAGGCACGCCATATGTTCGAGATCGTGTCCGCTTCACTGGCACCATGGCCCGAACGCACGAATTCGGCCCAGTCCACGAGATCACCCTCGAGGCCAATCTCGATCAGGCGATGATCGCGACGCGCGGCCCAGAACCGTTCCGGGTCTCCAGTCGGATGGAATTTTTTCGGGGTGATCCACCCAGTGCGCAGTTCGGTGCTTGCACGGGTTGCCCCGACGTAGAGAGTACGAGCTTCCTCGGCCCAATCCACCTGGTCCCCATACGGCGCCCGCATCAGCAGCATCAGCACGCGTTCGGCCTCTCTCCCCTTGATCGCATGGATAGTCGAGAGCAACGGCCCCGAGCTCCCCTCATGGTCACTGATCAGCTCGGGTGGCGGATCGGCAAGACCCTCGGCGACGTTGCCAACCGAGATGACATCCCGACCGGAGGCATCGAGATCGAGCAGGATCTCCCAGCATTCCTCGAAACTACGCCATGGCGCCGGTCTAAGTTGTTCATGAATGGACAGGAAGTCGGCGCGCGACATGCGGGTCGATGCTGGCAGACCACCAAGCAGCGCGCCAATCCAGGCTTCGATCCTCGGCGGACGGTCGGGCAGTCGGAGCCTGAAACGTCGGCCAGCCGCGCGCATGTCTTCAGCTGCGGTGAATAGTCCTCGACGACTTCGGGTGACAATCAGCCCGGCTGTTGTTGACGGATGAATCGCGAAATCTGCAATGTCGTTCTCAACCGCCGCTGCCCTGATCTCCTCCCGAACACGAAAGTAGCTATCTCTTGAACCTGTCGGATCACCTCTCAGTGCCTGTCGAACGGTTCCAAACATCTCCTTCAGCGCTGCTGTCCGTGTGCGGTGGTCGCGCTCGAGCTGATCGCGAGTGAAATCGGGACGCTTCGCGACTTCGGAAAGGAGTGTAGCTCCCGGATTGCCCTTGTGCTGATAGCCGTAGATCGCTTGTGCGAAATCTCCGAAAACCGTGACGCCGCAGGCGGGATCCAGCAAGGCAAGAAGGGCTTCGCATATCTCCTTACGGTCACCGACAAGATCCTGCGCCTCGTCAATGACCACATGTTCCAGCTGACCAATCGCATCTGCAACGAGTGGGTCATTAGAGCGGAGCAGCCTTGTCGCAGCCCGAATTGAAGCGTCATGCCCGCCTGACGAACCAACACTGGCACTCGAAAGCAGGCGCGCTGCGAACGAGTCAAAAGTCCTGATCTGCAATGCCGCCACATTGGGAATTTCGTTCAGGCGCCGACCGATCCGATCCCGGAGTTCTGCAACTGCAATACGGGTGAAGCTGAGCAGCAGGATGCGCGAAGGGGCAATGCCCTCGTCCTGAACAAGGGATATGACACGCTCACAAGCCACATGGGTCTTTCCGCTCCCTGGGCCAGCCTCGACAAGCATTCTTGCGCCAGCGGGGGCATGCGCCACGCGAAGCTGACTTTCATCGGGCGACTCCGTCTGCGACCACGAGGATTCAGAAGGCGTGAGGTTGAACCATTCGTTCAGGAAAGAGGCGGTCTCCTCGGTGAGTGACCACGTCCGCTCGAAGGGATCAAAAGCTCCACCGAGCGCGAGAGCCTTGCGCAAGGCAGCCGGCATTGGATCGTCACCGGTCCAGCGTCCGTTGGCTGCCAGGGACCGATGACCGCACAGCGAGACAGTCTCTTGAGTCGTCCCCAGAATTTCGATCAGGCTTTCAAACGCCCGTCCTTCAACTTCGGGGAAGAGGAATCCGGAAGCGGCTGCGCTGTAGTGTCCATGATCCCCAAGCCCAATCACCCTCCCGTCCGGCAGCGCGACACGGCGCTCAGGCAAAGCCACGAGGACGGGTTCACCGCGCACTGTGCCGTAGCCGATGTCCTTCAGTTCGCACAGCAGATCGATGACGGCGCTGATCCGGGCCACACCCTCCGAGCTGTCCGCCTCATCGACGAACTGCAACACCCACTCCACAACCGCGGCACGGCTGACGCCACGACGCGCATGAACAAAGCGCCGGACGAGGTCAGCGATGGCTCTTGCACTGCGTCCCCCCGACAGATCCCGGATGGATGAATCGGGGTAAAGCGCAGATTCAGAACTCACGTTACACCTCTCGACAGACATCCCGAAGATGATTGACGTTCAGATAGTTGGCAGTCAACCTTGCAGCGATCACGCCGTACCGGCTTTGTGATGGTCTTGTTTGGCGACAGTATGGCGGGCTCGGAAGGAAACATGCAGATTGCAGATGCGCTATCGGGTCAGCATCACGCACTTGCGGAGCACTTCGCGAACCTTTCGCGAGAGCGTGGCGAACTGCCTGTCTTCGCCATCGAGCACGGACTCGACGATCTGGCGCTGGAGGCACTGAGAAGGTCGGTCTCCCGCCAGTTGGAGGAGGATCCACAACTCGCGGGCGCGGCATGGTCGTGGCGCTACCTGCCTCTGGTCGTTGTCGCTACTGAGGTAGGCTATCGATACCGGGGAACGGGAACAGACTTCTGGCCAGTACTGGCACTGGAACTTGGGATCGACGCAGGACACACGTTCCGAACGGGCTTGTCCCGACTTTTCGAGCTCGGGCACCGAAGTGCACGCCTTGCCCGTCCGGGGGACAGCCCGTGGGAGCGTCATTTCCCACATATTTCGTGGCCTATTGGCAACTCCTTGGTGCCGCTGGAGATTCAGCCTCAGCTCACCGATGCTCTCAGGCGTGCTGTCAGGGCTGGAATTTCAGCCGACGACACGGACAGACTGCTCGAGTACATGCGGGGGCTTGCGGCAGGTCATTCAAGTCGCCGGTTCGAGCACTGGCTGCTGCAGAGAGACGTCGCACTGGAGGTCATGCGCAGACTGCTTGCGCCCGAGTCTCCGGGATGGCTTTCCGAAACCATCCTGCAGAGAATAGACCGTGACATCCGAAAGGATCGCGGGGCATATCGCGCGATCACGGAAGCTCGGAAGACGGTCGCACGGCGATCGGCGCGCCTCGCCCAGATCGCGCCATCAAGGTATGTTCTCGTCGTCGAAGACGAGACGCCGCGGCATCTGATCATCAGGGGGCCGACGCTGCCCGCACAGTCGCGCGATGAAGTGATTGCTGCTCTGCGCATACATGGTGACCGCATACGTGCTTCTGGCGGCGTTCAGGCAGTGCCTCTCGCATCATTCCTTGCCGGTGGTGAAATCACCCTGGGCAAGGTCTTCCCGTTTCCCTCATCGCCCCTGCGCAGAGACGATGCGCTCGATGTCGATGAAGGAACGGCAAAAGTAACGCTGGAACGCCTGCAGCCACTGCAGCCGGAATTCTTCCTGGTCGAGGCCGGCGGGATGACGGCGTTCGCAGTCTTTCCGAACGAAAAGCTCCAACCGGACTCGGTTATCATCCAGTGCATTTGTGCCGATGACGAGGAAAACCTCGAAACGCGAGTTCTAAACACATCCGATTCAGCGGATTGCGAAGTCCTGCGGCGCCGCGGATTTGTAATTGCGGAACGCGGCCCCACCTTACGACTAATCGGACTTCCCGGACCAGGATCGTCAGACAGATTTCTTGCCTGCTTCCCCGTATTGGCCACTCAGCGCAGCGGGGCCTGCACCGAACTGCTCCTTGATGGTTCGGCCGCCCCCGGAGAGTTGCTTCGAATCCGTGGCATTGACTGGAAAGCCCTCCGACCCGACGTCGGGCTGCACGTGATCGAACCAGCCGACGGCGGAGACCTAGACAGACTGGAGTTCGAAGTCGTCGAGCCGCCTGATCTTGAACCGGCATCGGTGAAGGTATTGCCAGGCAACGCGAACATCTCGGATCTGGAGGCAGGACGTCTGGAGATCAGGATCGGTGCGCCACTGGCCCTCGAGGACGTCCCGATCCGAATTCGGATAGTCTCTCCGAACGAGCCGGAGCTGGCTTCCGAAGGCGCGATCGAGCGGTTGCCAGCCACGATAACGGGGCGCTCTCCACTTCTGCATCGGATCCAGACAGGTCTGGCCGGACGCCATGCGAGTGATTCAGGGTTGCGCCTTCATGTCGAAGTGGAGGGCCTTCTCGAGAAGGTCATCTCGCTTCCACCAGCTCGCCGGGAGCTTCGTTATGACTGGGACACAGGCAAGTGGACACGAACTGATAACGACGAGAAGGAACTGCCTTCGATCCTCGCCACGTCCGCTGAGCCTCTTCTCGGTGCCGGAGCCGATGCCTGGGAAGGGGCCCGTCTCGTCCTTCCGGATGCCGCGGATCACGAGGCGCTCGCCGCGGGCCTGATCTTCCCAGGCAAGGCATCGGCCCGAATTGGCCTCGGAGAGCGCGGTTCGGTAAAGCTACCTGCTCTGCTTCGGGAGCCGTCCTCGATGAATGACGGCGTCGGGCTTATCGAACTGGCTCGAGCCAACGCTGCATGGCAACTTGCGGAAGCGAACGATCTGCTGGCGAACTGGCAGCGATGGGCAATCGTTGAAGAGCTTGAAGGCGCACTGATCGAGCAGCTCTGCGGGGCGAACTGGCGAAAACTGGAAACGGGTATCGATATATCGATACTGACACCGCATGGCGCGCTCCTGCGGTGTGCTGACGCGCTGGGCCTCGTTTCGGGAAAAGACCTGCCGAGGATTGAGACAGCTGCTGACCGGGAGTTCCTGCAGGATCGTTTGATCACTCGGTTCCGTGAGACTGTGCCAGATGTCCCGGAAGCGCTGCTGCAGTGGAACGACGATCTGGCGGGCGATCTCGATCTCGCCGTGATCGACGCATACGAGGATTTGCGGCACCAATTGGAGACCAGTGGCATCGACGCCTTTGATGAAGTGGACATGTCCCGTCCAGCCGCAACATGGCGCAAGGCACTGGAGCGATCACGGGAAATGCCCCTTCTTCCGATGTTCCGCCCGCTCATCCTGCCTGATGCGCGGTGGTCATCACTGGTCAGTCCCTGGTACAGCGAACTGGGCGAAGACGATCTCGTCGACCTGCTGGACTCCTGCCACGTTGATGCCTTCCGTCGACCCGGCCTGCGATGGCTCGGGCGCGCCGAACTCCGAACCATGCTCCAGTTGTGGCTGTCGCCCAAGCTGATGGTGGAAACGGAAGGTTGGCGAGACCTGCTCGCCAAGGCACTTTCGGATGTCCAGACGAGCCGAGCCGTTCGCTATGTCGCCCTTCGACGCAAGCTCGCACTCGGAGATCTGCCGTACGGGGGGGCCAATTGATGGACCAGTACCTCCGGTTCGTGAATGGCGTTCAGGCACTGCGGCGACGTGTCTCTGCGCTTGATATCGGATTGGTTGGCGCACTCGGAGTCGCCGCTGATCCATTGCCGCACCAGATTGCAACTGTGCGCAGAATCCTCGGGGATTCGCACATTCGGCACCTCATCTCGGACGAGGTCGGTCTCGGCAAGACCGTACAGGCGTTGATGATCGTGAATGCTCTGCGCTGGCAAGATCCCAAGCACAAAACGCTCGTCATTGCCCCGGACAACCTGTTGTTGCAATGGCAGGAAGAGTGCTGGATTCGTGGTCATGTCATGCCTGCCATCGCGGGTGCGGTTGGGCATGGCACGCATGACGATCTGTTGCCGATAACGCTGGCGAGACCGCGCGACCTGTTGACGCGTCAAGGCCAAGGGACGCGCACCATCACCGCCGATCCCGATGTCTTCGATCTCCTGATCGTCGACGAGCCTCAGACGATGCCACGGGAGGTAATCCAGGCGATCGCGTCTGCATCGGATGACTTCCGGCAGGTTCTTGTCCTGTCCGCGACACCGAGGCTGGGCGATCCTTCATGGCGGGAACCGATCTTGCGGATGATCGAGCCGGAAGCGGCGACTCTTGCGCGGATCGAGGGTCGGAGCGTAGCCGATGTCCTTCGGAACCGCGAGGAAGCGGCTCTTGCGGAGCTGAGTCAGACGGACTGCCCGGACCGCTGGAGGAGGGGTTTCCTGAGGTCAGGAGCCACGCGGCGGATCATCCGGAACGGTCGCGCTGAATGGGGTGAATATCTTCCGCAGCGCCGCAATCACGAGGTTCGGCTGCAACCGCTGACTTCCGAGCGAATGCGGCACGAAGTTGCCGCCATGATACTCGAGGGTACAGACCCGGCCCAGGGGATGCAGGGAACTGCATGGACAGCCGCACGAGCCCTTCAGCGCAGCGCTCGCGCGGCAAGAACAGTCCTGACGGAACTTGCCGCCCGCGGAGGCACGCTCGCTCAGCTTGCGGAAGCCGCACGCGTCAAGTCGCTTGAGGACCCTGGCGACAGCAGGCTGGAGGCCTTGCTGGATATCCTGTCCGGGCAATGGTGCGAGGATGATGAGCGCGCCTTCATCATCGTGTGTGGGGACAATCCGACGATCGACATGTTGCGGGTGGCGCTCCCCAGGTATTTTCCATCTCTCGTTGACGGAATCTCTGTGCTTCGGCGCCCGGTAGCAACCGACGTCGAAGGTGTCACCAATCTGCGGGAAATCCAGGAAACGCTCGCACCGCTACTGTCTGGCGACAACCGCCTCCTGCTGGTTGGCGACTGGGTGCAAGCCGGGCTCAACCTGCACCATGTTGCTGACGGAATCATCTTCTTCTCCCTTCCCTGGGAGATCGACAGCATCGATCAGCTGATTGGCCGCGTGGACCGTCTTGGCGCAACAGGCGAACGTAAGGGCGGCAGGCGTGTCATCGACATCTGGCGGATCCTGATCGAAGGGTCACAGGAAACCGCGATTGCCGACACCGTCGCGGAACTGGGCGTGTTCGACTCACCGCTTCCGCCCCTCTCCCCCACGGATCTGGCGGAACTGCAGACAACTCTGGGGCACGCTGCCATAAGGCGGAAGGCAGCTCTTCTGGTTACTCCTCTCGCTGGAAAGGGCACCGGTCTCCCGTCACTATTCCGAGACGCAGAACCATTCACACAGCAACAGGCTGCAGCCGACTTCGAACTGTGGCGCGTGAAGCCATGTCCTGCACCGGCGATGATGTCCGACCTCGCGCGCCCCAATGAGACGCCCATTCGGCGGGAAGAGCGAGCCCTCGGCGCCTGGCTGAAGACGATCAAGGCCTCCAAAGACTTCGACACCGGTGGGCGCGTGGACAAGGAGGATGGCTACGGCTTCCAGACGATCTGGTATCATGGAGTGGGTGAACGCGGACGAGCCGGCGAGGCCCCGTTTTCCCTGCCTGGCGCGTCCCGAGAAAGTTGGATGTCAGGTCACGTCCCGTTCATCTATAGGCGAGCCCACATTTCTTCCCCGCCGCGGAAGATTGTCTTCACTGACGATGGTGAGCTTGGGGCGGACGGAACCCGATCTGGTCGTCCACTCCGTTTCCTAGATCACGGTTCGGAACTGCATGATGCACTGGTTTCCGGCTATACTGCTTCACTCCTCAGTGCCTTCGGAACGGCGAAGCCGGTAGTCCAGACGAGCGTCAGGCTACCCGAAGGTCACCCGGCACGAGGACTTGGCCCATTGGTGGTCGTAACGGTCGCGCAGTTCGACCCTTTTCCGGATGAGCTGCTCCCCCCGGCTTGGACAACCGAGGCGAGGCAACTCCTCAACAGCGCGCCGACAGACGTGCAGAAGAGCGCGCTTTCCGCTGACCGACGCATGCTTCACACCCTCCTTCGTGCTTTCCAGCGCAGGCTCAGGGTCGCAGCCCCGGCAGTATTCATGCGCAAGGGTTACTGGAAGGCCAAGGATGGCTGGCGGGAGTTGACCGAAGGAGAGGTTGATCTTTGTCTGCAACCGATAACGGCGTCGACCAACAATGCGCTGGCCAGAGGCAGAACCCCTCTATCGGCTCTCGAGAAACATGAGGTGGTGAATGCCTTACGATCTCGACACCTCGCAAAAATCAACGCTGAGGTGGAGGAATACAGGGGCTCGGTTCTGGACCGTATTCAACATGAGCTCGAAGGCCTGACAGATCAGGTGAGCCCATATTTTCTGGCGGAGATACGAAATCGCGAGCTCAACCTGGAACGCCGCAGGCAGGCTCCACCGGAGGCAGGTCCGGTCGAGCTCTGGCAGGGTCAGGTCGCAGCTTTGGAAAGATCGCTGTCAATGGCTCGGCTGAACTTCTCCGAGGCGACCGACTTCCTGCAGGGCCTTGCCGCCGGGCATCACCCTGCTCGTACCGTACAACCGTGCACCATTCTTTTGGCGCTCATCGCCGAAGAGTGAGCGCAGACGACAAACGCGGAAAGCCCCCGCGAGGGGGGCTTTTGTGTCGGCGGATGTTGGTGTGTGTCGTCGGGTGCTGCCGAATGTCAAAATTCGGCTGCGGTGTTGATGTGGCGTTGATGTAAACGCGCTGACTTATATCCCCAGTGTTTCGCTCGGGATTGAAGTCTTTGAT
>NZ_WJPO01000047.1 GCF_009649175.1 Rhodovulum strictum
CGCGTCGGTCAGCCAGAAAAGGTTGCTCATCTCCACCCCCGTCAGTTCGGGAGCTTGAATCACGCAGGCCGGACAGCCTCAAGTATATCAATGGGTCCTGACCCTAGACATCGAGAAAGGCGCGTACCGCCGCCTCGAATTCGCGCGGCTTCTCGGCATGCAGCCAGTGTCCCGCGCCGGGGATCTTTGCGAAGCGGGCGGCGGGGAACAGCGTGCGGATCTGCGCGCGATGTTCGGGGCGCACATAGTCCGAGGCCGCGCCTGACAGGAACAGGGCGGGGCCGTCGAAGCGGCCGGTGATGTCTTCGGGCCAGCCGGTGATCTGCGCCATCTCGGCCTCCAGCACATCGAGGTTCAGCCGCCATTCGGGCGGCTGCACCTTCAGGTCGAGCGATTGCAGCAGGAAGGCGCGGGTGGCCGGATCGGTGATCTGGGTGGCGAGCGCTTCATCCGCCTCGCCCCGGCGCGTCAGATGGTCCAGCTTCAGCGCACGCATCGCGGCGATCAGGTGGTTCTGGCTGTGGCCATAGGCAACGGGCGCGATATCGGCCACCACCAGCCGGTTGACCAGCGCAGGCTGGCCCAGCGTCAGCACCATCGCCGCCTTGCCACCCATCGAATGGCCCAGCACATCCGCCCGCCCGCCATGCGCGGCGATCACCTCGGCCAGGTCCGCGGCCAGATCGGCATAGCGGTGCCGTGCGGCCCAGGGGCTGGCGCCGTGATTGCGCATGTCGACGGCGATCACCTGCCGGCTGTCCGACAGCCGTTTCGCGATCACCCCCCAGTTCCGGGCCGAGCCGAACAGGCCGTGGGCAATCAGAATCGGGGGTGCGGCGGTCGGGCTGCCATGGGTCTGGATCGCAAGCATGCCCGGTGGATAGCCCAGCGTGACAGGCGGGACCAGAGGCGACGCGCGCGGCCGTTCCGGCTGGCCGGGCCATCGTCAGGCGTAAAGGGTTGACCAACGCTCCAGAAGGTCGGTTTGCAGCCGTCTTGAGCGGGTCAGCCAGTTGCGCCCGCCTTCGGGGCGTTCCAGTTCCTGCGGGCCAAGGCGCGCGCGGCGTTCGGTATCGGCGGTGAAGATCGCAAAGGCAAGCTCGCGGCCCGAGGGCGCGGTGATGTAGCCCGCCAGCGACGAGACGAAATTCAGCGTGCCGGTCTTGGCCTTGATCGCGACCGGATGATCCTTGCGCGGGCGGCCCTGCGCGTCGCGCAGATCGACCGGCTTCATCAGGGTTTTCAGCCGTGCCCCGGGCGCGGCGGCGATCAGCACGCGCACCATGTCCGCCGCCGTCAGCCGAGAGGCGTCGCCCAGCCCGGAATGGTCCACGAAAAGCGGTCCCATGGCGCCGGTGCGTGCCGCAAGCCAACTGCCCATCGCCCGCCCCGACTCGGCCAGCGTTGCCGGTTGCCCGCCGCGCGCCAGCGTTGCGGCCAGCCCCACCGCTTCGGCGGTGACATTGGTGGAATAGTTCAGCATGTCCTGAAGGATCGCCGAGAGCGGCGCGCTGAGGTGTTCGGCCAGCACCGTGCCCGCGACCGGCCCGCCGCCTGCCTCGGGGCGGGGGAGGGCGATTCCGGCGCCGCGAGCAAGCGTGTGAAACACCTCGGCGCAGTAGAGTGCGGGCTGGCGCACGGGCAGCCAGCGCGCCCCGCTGTCGCCCAGCGCACCGCGCGCCACCGTCCATTCGTCCAGACCGCCAGTCGAGGAATAGGTGAAGACCGGCGTTGCGCGCTCGACGACCTGCATCCGCGCCATGCCGACCGGCGGGGCAAAGCGCCGGGCGCGCGCGTCGAGCTTGACGCCATAGCCGCCGCTTTCGCGCTTCCACTCGAAATGGACGCGGTTGAAATTGAGGTTCAGCCCCGAGATCGCGGGGTTGTAGCCCACATGCGGCGGCTGCGACGGGTCGATTGCCGCAAGCCGGGGCAGCGCGCCATCGTGATAGAGAAACCGGCCCGCCACCTCGGTCAGCCCGCGTGCGCGCAAGGTGTGAACCAGATCGCCCAGCATGTCGGTGTCGAGCACCGGATCGCCGCTGCCAGCAAGCACCAGATCGCCCGCCAGCCGTCCGCCCTGCATCGGCCCGGTGGCGAAAACCCGGGTGGCAAAGCGGTGCTCTGCCCCCAGCGTGTCCAGCGCATAAAGCGCCGTCACCGCCTTGGCGACCGAGGCGGGCGGCAGGTCAAGCGCGGGATTGACCGACTCGAGCAGTTCGCCCGTTGCGGTATCGGCCAGCGCAAAGCCGACCCGGCCGCTGCCCAGCGCGGCCCGCGCGATCAACTGGTCGGCCTCGGTTGCCCGCCTTGCGCCTTCGGGGCGGGCAAGCGGGCGCAGGCTGCGCTCAAGCGGGGCGGCAAGCGACGGCCCGGCCACGCCGGCCATCAGCGCGGCGAGAACCCAGCGCCGGGACAGGGGCGTGCGGGTGAGTGTCATGGCCGGGAGTGAAGCAAATCCGTCGCAGCCCGGCAAGTCCGCAGATAAGGCGAGGTCATGGCGTGCGCTGCCATTGGCCAAGGGCCCGGATCTGTGAGGACGAGATGTCGATCTTGGGCAGGCTCAGGTAGCACCAGACCGGCGGGCGCTGCGTGGCAAGGCTGCGGGCCTGTTCCGCGGGCAGCCGGTGGCGGGCATAGGCCAGTGCCGCCCTTGACTGGCGCTGCGCCAGCCCCTGCCCGGGCCGGGCCAGCACGCCCACCGGCACGCTGTCGAGGATGGAGCGCCAGCTTTCCCAGCGGTCGAAGCCCAGCAGGTTGTCCGCCCCCATCAGCCAGACGAAACGGACGCCGGGATAAAGCGCGCGCAGCCGGGCCAGCGTCTCGGCGGTATAGCGCGTGCCGATCCGCGCCTCGATATCGGTGATCGTCACGCGCGGGTGGTCCATCACCCGCCTTGCGGCGGCGATCCGGCGGGCCATCGGTGCGGGGCCTTCGGATTTCAGCGGATTGCCGGGGCTGACCAGCCACCAGACCGCATCAAGCCCGAAGCGTTTCAGCGCCTGCCGGGTGATATGGGCATGCCCCTCGTGGGCGGGGTCGAACGACCCGCCCAGAAGCCCGACCCGCTGGCCCGGGCGCGCGCGCGGCAGGCCCGCTCTCATCGCCGGTTAACCGCGCACGCGGTCTGCGGCCGGTCCTGCCGGATCAGCATCGGGCGGGGCTGTCAGCGGCGCGCTTCCAGCGCCTCGATCCGGGCCTTCAGCGCCTCGTTTTCCTCGCGGGCCTTCTGGGCCATGGCGCGGACCGCGTCGAATTCCTCGCGCGTCACGAAATCGCGATCGGCGAGCCAGCGGTCGATCATGCTGCGGAACGCGGTCTCGGCCTCGTCCTTGGCGCCCTGGGCCACGCCCATCGCGTTGGTCATCAGTTTCGACATGTCGTCGAGCAACTTGTTGCGGGTCTGCATCTGCGCCCCCTGGCGTTTACATTCGCCCTCTATATGACCCGCAGGCGGGGCAAGCTCAAGGTTGACTTCGCCCGCGCAAGGGCCAAAGAGGCGGACATGCTGGGCGTTCTGAACTTTCCCGATATCGGCAGCGAGATCTTTTCGGTCTCGCTTTTCGGCTTGGAGTTTGCGCTGCGCTGGTATGCGCTGGCCTATATCGCCGGGCTTCTGATCGGCTGGCGGATCGTCGTCGCGGCCGTGCGTCGCCCGGCGCTGTGGCCTGCCGGGCGCGCGCCGATGAGCCCCGGGCAGGTGGACGACCTGCTGACCTGGATCATCCTGGGGGTGATCCTGGGCGGGCGGCTGGGCTTCGTGCTCTTCTACCAGCCGGGCCATTACCTGGCCAATCCGGTCGAGATCCCGATGATCTGGCGGGGTGGCATGTCGTTCCATGGCGGTCTGGCCGGCGTCTGCATCGCGCTTGCGCTGTTCGCGCGGCGCAATGGCGTGCCGCTTCTGTCGGCGGCCGATGCGCTGGCGCTGGCCGCACCGGTGGGCCTGTTCTTCGGACGGATTGCGAATTTCATCAATGCCGAGCTGTGGGGGCAGCCCTCCGATCTGCCCTGGGCGGTGGTGTTTCCCGGCCCGCTTGCGCAGGATTGCCCGGGCTGGGAGATGGTTCCCTGCGCCCGCCATCCCTCGCAGCTTTACGAGGCGGGGCTTGAGGGGCTGGTGCTGGGGCTTGTGCTGGTGTGGCTGGTCCGGGCGCGCGGCGCGCTGCGGCGGCCCGGCTTTCTGACGGGCATCTTCTTCATGGGCTACGGGTTCGCGCGCATCTTTGTCGAGCTGTTCCGCGAGGCCGATCCGCAATTCGTCACGCCCGACAACCCCCTCGGCCATGTGCTGCATCTGGGCGGGGCGGGGCTGAGCATGGGCCAGCTTCTGTCGCTGCCGATGGTGGGGCTGGGGCTTCTGTTCCTCCTGCTCTCGCGCAGGCGCGCGTGACGGCGCTGGCGGCCCTTCTGGCCCGCCGGATCGCGGCAACCGGGCCGATCAGCCTGGCCGAGTTCATGGCGGAATGCCTGATGCACCCCGAACACGGCTATTATTCCACGCGCGATCCGTTCGGTGCGGCGGGCGATTTCACCACCGCGCCCGAGATCAGCCAGATGTTCGGCGAGTTGCTGGGGCTGTGGCTGGCGCAGGTCTGGCTGGATCGCGGCGCGCCCGCGCCCTTCACGCTGGCCGAGCTGGGACCGGGCCGGGGCACGCTGATGGCCGATGCGCTGCGTGCCTGCCGCGCCGTGCCGGGCTTTCTGGACGCCGCCCGGCTGCATCTGGTCGAAACCTCGCCCAGCTTGCGCGCGCGCCAGCGGGAGGTGCTGGCTGGCCATGACGTGACCTGGGTCGAGCGCGTGGAGGCGCTGCCCGAGGCGCCGCTGTTCCTGATCGCCAACGAGTTTTTCGACGCCCTGCCCATCCGCCAGTTCCAGCGCGATGCGGACGGCTGGCGCGAGCGGCAGGTGGCGCTTCTGGGGGGCGCGCTGGGCTTCGGGCTGACCGCGCCCATGCCCGTGGCCGCACTGTCGCATCGGCTGGCCGACACCCGGCCCGGCGATATCATCGAGATCTGCCCGGCGGCCGAGGCCATCGTCACCACCATCGCGCAGCGGATTGCCGCCCATGGCGGCGCTGCGCTTATCGTGGATTATGGCGGCTGGCGGTCGCTGGGCGACACGGTGCAGGCATTGCGCGCGCATCGGCCAGAGCCCGTGCTGAGCCACCCCGGCGCGGCCGACCTGACCGCCCATGTCGATTTCGAGGCGCTGGCGCGTGCCGCCGCGGCCGCAGGGGTAGCGGTTGCGCCGCTGACCCCGCAAGGCGTGTTTCTCGAACGGCTGGGGATCGCGGCGCGCGCCGAGGTCCTTGCACGCAATCTCGCAGGTGCAGCGCGTGATGCGCATGTCGCAGCACATCGCCGCTTGACCCACCCGCAGGAAATGGGAACGCTCTTCCAGACACTCGCGCTGACAGGACGGGGCAGTCCGCCCCCGCCGGGATTCGATCTATGACGCTGGAGATCCTCACCTCCGACGCGCTTTCCCCCTTGCGCCACGGGTTCTTCACCCGGCGGGGCGGGGCGTCTTCGGGCGTGTTCCAGGGACTGAATTGCGGCGGGGGCTCATCGGACCTGTCCGAAGTGGTGGCGATCAACCGCGCCCGGGTGGCCAGCGCGCTGGGCGTTGCGGCCGATCATCTGGTTACGGTGCATCAGGTCCATTCGGCCGATGTGGCGGTGATCGAAGGGCCGCTGGCTGTCCGGCCCGAGGCCGACGCCATCGTGACCGCAACCCCGGGGCTGGCGCTGGCCGTGCTGACCGCCGATTGCCAGCCGGTGCTGTTTGCCGACCGCAAGGCCGGGGTGATCGGTGCCGCCCATGCGGGCTGGCGCGGGGCGCTGGACGGGGTGCTGGAGGCGACACTGATCGCGATGGAACGGCTGGGCGCGCGCCGTGCCGACACGGTAGCTGTGATCGGCCCGACGATCAGCCAGCGCGCCTATGAGGTCGGCCCCGAGTTTCTGGACGCCTTCCGGGACGACGATCCCGGCAATACGCGATTCTTCGCGCAAGGGTCGGGCGACCGGATGCTGTTCGATCTGCCGGGATTCGGTCTGTCCCGGCTGCGCGCTGCGGGAATCGGCCAGGCGATCTGGACGCGGCATTGTACCTATGCCGATCCGGAGCGGTTCTTTTCCTATCGCCGCTCGGTCCATGCGGGCGAGGCCGATTACGGGCGGCTGATCTCGGCGATCCGGCTGTAACCACGGACCGCCCTGCGTCAGCGCGCCGCGATCCGGTCGAGCAGGCCGGGCAGGTGCCCGATATCGGGCAGGATCGCATCGGCGAGGTCGGACAGGTCGTCGGCGGATGCCGTGCCGGTCAGCACCGCGACCGTGCCCATTCCGGCCGCGCGGCCCGCGATCAGGTCGTGGCGGCTGTCGCCGACCATCAGCACCTCGTCCGGCGCGCGGCCTGTCGCCGCAGCGAAGGCGAGCAACTGTCCGGGCGCGGGCTTGGCACCGTGGCCGCTGTCATAGCCTGCGACGAAACACAGCCTGTCGGCGATTCCGGCCGCGGCAAGGTGGGTGCGGGCCGGGATTTCGGCGTCGTTGGTTGCCACCCCAAGCGCCAGACCGCGCGCCGCGAGCGTGTCGAGAAGGGGGGCAAGCGGCACCGCTTGCTGCATCTCGATGGTTGCGGCCTGCGCGTTCAGCCAGTCGATGACCGGGGCCGGGTCTGTGGCTGGCAGGTGCGGCAGGAGTTGGAGCGCGACCTCCTCGACGGTGGCGGCGATGGCAATGCTGTCGGGGCGGAAGCGCTGCGCCTCGGGGTCGAAGCCCACCGCCCGGGCCAGCGCCGCATGCCGTGCTCCGTCGCCTGCCGCCAGTTGGTCGAGAATCCCGGCCGCCCAGCCCGCCCAGCTGCCGTGGAAATCGAACAGCGTGCCATCCTTGTCGAACAGGATTGCGGTGATCGGTCCCATGCTCGTCTTTACCCTCGCGATCCCGTGACTTGTTGATGCAGGCCGCGCTCAGGTCCAGTGCGGATCGGCGCCGCCCGGCAGCGCGGCGCGCGCGCGCATCAGCGCCTCGCCCGGCAGGCCATGGGCCTGGCAGAAGGCCAGCACCCAGGCATCATCCATGAGAAGGAAGTCCAGCACCGACGCAAGGAACTCGGGATCGTCCGCCCGCGCGCGCAGATCCTGCCCGCTGGCCCCGGTCGCGCCCATGAAGATCGCCAGCAGATCGTCCTGCCCGGCAAGCCAGCCCAGAGCTTTCAGCGCGAGAGTATCGGCGGATTCCAGCATCCCGGAAATCTCCCTCGATCCGTTAAAGGGTTTGTTAACATTTCCTGCCCAAGACTGAACCTCGAAAATGTCGGTAAAAAGTTTCGTATATTTCAGCCAGAGGAGCGGCGCCGATGTCCCGGCGAATCCTGATAGTCGATGATGTGGCCACCAATCGCATCGTGATGAAGGTGCGCTTGAGCGAGGCCCATTACGACGTGATTCAGGCCCGGGACGGCGCCTCGGCGCTGCTGGCCGCACGGCGCGAACGTCCCGACCTGATCCTGATGGACATGGCGCTGCCCGACATGGAGGCGACCGATCTGTGCCGTGCGCTGAAATCCCATCCTGAAACCGCCGAGATCCCGTTGATCGTGGTGGCCGGGGCGCGATCGGCCGATGCCAAGATGCGCGCGCTCGAGGCTGGCGCGGACGAGTTCCTGTCGAAACCGCTGGACGAGATGATCCTGCTGGCGCGGGTGCGTAACCTGCTGCGTGCCCGCGAAACGGCCGAGGAACTGGCGCTGCGCAACGGCACGCATCGCGCGCTGGGCTTTGCCGAGGCGGCAGAGCCCTTTGTTCCGCCGGGCCGGGTGGCGCTGATTGCCGCCGATCCGCGCACCGGGCTGACCTGGCGGGCGGGACTGTCGCCGCTGCTGTCGGAAACGCTGGCGACGATCAACCGCGCCGAGGCGCTGGCCGCGCATGCCGACCAGCCGGGCGCCGATGTCTTCGTGATCGATTCGCGGCTGGCCCCCGAAGGTGCGGGGCTGCGGCTGGTGTCCGAATTGCGGGCGCATTCCGCGACGCGCCATGCCGCCGTGCTGGTCGTGGTGCCCGAGGCGGCGCGCGAGACCGCCGCTATGGCGCTGGATCTGGGGGCGAACGATCTGGTCGTGGGGCCGGTCGACGCGCAGGAACTGGCGATCCGGATCCGGTCGCAGTTGCGGCGCAAGCACCAGGCCGACCGGCTGCGCGCGACGGTCGAGGACGGGCTGCGGCTGGCGGTGACCGATCCGCTGACCGGGCTTTTCAACCGCCGCTATGCGCTGCCCCATCTGGCCCGCATCGCCGAGCGCGCGGCCGAGACCGGGCGGGGTTATGCGGTGATGCTGCTCGACCTGGACCGGTTCAAGCAGGTCAATGACCGCTTCGGCCATGCCGCGGGCGATGCGGTGCTGGTCGAGGTGGCGCGCAGGCTTCAGGACAATCTGCGCCCGGTCGATCTGGTGGCGCGGATTGGTGGCGAGGAATTCATGGTCGCGCTGCCCGAGACCGGGTTCGAGCAGGCCTGTGCCGCCGCCGAGCGGTTGCGCACCGCGGTCGGGGCGCAGTCCGTGGCCGTGCCCGGCGATGTCGGCCGGATCGCCGTCACGATCAGCGTGGGCGTGGCCTTTGGCGGCGACCAGCCGGTGGCCGAGGGCGATGCCGAAACCGAGATCAACGCCCTGATGGCGCAGGCCGACCGCGCGCTTTACGCCGCCAAGGCGTCCGGGCGGAATACCGTCGAGATCAGTCGCACCGCCGCCTGACCTGCCCGCCTTGTCCTGCCGCCACTGGCCCCTGCCGCGGGCGGGCATTATGCTCGCGCCGGGGCAAGGCGCTTGGCAGGACGGAGGCAGGCGATGGACAAGGCGCAGGCGGCGCGCGCGTCGGGGCGGGTCACGCTGGGCGTGCTGGGCTTTCTGGCCGGGCTGTCGGCATGGCTGCTGATCGACCTTCTGCCCGACCGGATGCAGGGGGTGCCCCGGGTTCTGCTGTTCCTCACCAGCCTGGGTGCGGGCTTCTTTACGGCGGTGCTGGCGCTGACCGGCCCGCTGCCGCTGCGCCGTGCGCTGGGCGCGTCGGCGCTGGTGGCGCTGCCGCTGGCGGGGTTGATGACCTGGGCCAGCCTGCGCTTCGACACGGTGGCGGGGTTTCTGGGCACAGGCCATCCCTGGATCGGCTTTGCGCTGCTGCTGGGGCTGTCGCTGCCCTTCCTGATCGCGGGGCTCGGTCCGGCGCGGCGGCCGACCGATTACGCGGTGCTGTTCACCCAGTCCTGGATGATCGTGGTCCGCTTCGCGGCGGCCTGGCTGTTCGTGGGGCTGGTCTGGGGGGTTCTGTTCCTGTCGGATGCGCTGTTGTCCCTGGTCGGGATCGACATCATCGAGCAGATCATGAACCGGGCCGAGATGCCCTATCTGCTGACCGGCGTGACGCTGGGGCTGGCGCTGGCGGTGGTGGGCGAGCTGTCGGATTACGTCTCGCCCGAACTGGTGCTTCAGCTCTTGCGGCTTCTGTTGCCGGTGGTGCTGGTGGTGGTGGCGGTGTTTCTGACGGCGCTGCCGTTCCGGGGGTTGTCGAACCTGTTCGGCGACTTTTCGGCGGCTGCGATCCTGCTGGCCATGGCCTTCGGGGCGGCGACGCTGGTTTCGACCGGGCTTGATGCCAGCGAGGAGCGGCGCCCGACCGGGGTGCTGACGCGATGGTGCTGCCGGTTGCTGGCGGTTCTGCTGCCGACGCTGGCGGCGCTGGCGGGCGTGGCGATCTGGATGCGGGTGGCGCAATACGGCCTGACGCCGGACCGGGTCGTGGCCGCCGCGATGGCTGCGCTCGCGCTGGGCTACGGGGTCGCCTATGCCGGGTCGGTTCTGGCCGGTCCGGGCTGGGGGCCGCGGATCCGGCGCGCGAATGTCGCGATGGCGCTGGTTGCGATGGCGCTGATCGCGGCGTTCTTCACGCCCCTGCTGAACCCGCAGCGGATGGCCACCGCCGATCAGCTTGCCCGGTTCGAAAGCGGCCGGGTGGGGGCCGAGGGGCTGGATCTGTGGGCGATCGGTCGGCAATGGGGCCGGGCGGGGCAGGCGGGCATCGCCCGACTTGCGGTGATCGAGGATCACCCCGAGGCCACGCGCCTGGCCGAACGGCTGGCCGCGCTGGACCGTGCCGAGGGCCCCCATGCCTTCGAGCGGGCGGGCGAAAGCGGCGATGTCGCCCAGCTTGCCGCCGATCTGGCCCGATTGCTGCCGGTCCGGCCCGAGGGGCATGCGCTGCCCGAGGGGCTTCTGGCCAGCCTGCGGCTGTGGGAATTGCAGCAGATCGGGCGGGCCTGCGCCTATCGCACCGCTGCCGGCAACCCGGGCTGCGTGGCGGTGCTGGCCGATCTGTCCGAACCGCGCGCGGGCGACGAGGTGCTGATCGTGGCGCATAACCCGGGCGGTGCGCTTCTGGTGCGGGCCTATTTCCCCGAGTCCGATGGCTCGGGGTTCACCATGCGCAGCCCCGAATTCCTGAGCGGCGCCGATTTCTACCGCGCCGCCGACGAGGCCATCGACGCGCTGGTTGCGGGCAATTTCCGGCTGGTGCCGCAACGGCTGAACGCGCTCGAGGTCGAGGGGCGCACGCTGTTCTTCGGGCGCTGAGGGTCGGTTGCGGTCCGCGCCGGGTCGGCCGCTCCGGGTTTTGCCATTTCTTAATTCCTTGGCGCCAGAGTCCCGGGGAATTGTTGGTCGCGTCTCGCGGAGTTGTTTTCATGCACGGTCTCGTCAACCGCGCGCTTCAGTCCTTCCTCAGCGACACTTATGGCGGGGAATGCTGGGCGCATGTGGCACGCGCCGCCGGGGTGGATCCCGGGGGCTTCGAGGCGATGCTGACCTATGACGATGCGCTGACCGAGGCGGTGCTTGACGCCGCCATCGCCCGGCTTGCCCTGCCGCGCGAGATGATGCTGGAGGATCTGGGAACCTATCTCGTGTCGCATCCCGATCTGGAACCGCTGCGCCGGTTGTTGCGATTCGGGGGCGAGACCTTTCTTGATTTCCTGTTTTCGCTTGACGATCTGCCCGAACGCGCGCGGCTGGCGGTGCCCGATCTGGAACTGCCCGAACTCGAGGTTGTCGAGGATGCCGAGGGCAGCATCGCGATCCGCTGCCGGGGCGGCTGGCCCGGGACGGCCTTCATCCTGCAAGGTCTGGTGCGCGCGATGGCCGACGATTACGGCGCGCTCGCGCTGCTCGATGTGGGCGAGTGGGCGCCGGATCAGGCGACGGTCTGCATCAGCCTGCTCGACACCGCCTTTCACGAGGGGCGCAGCTTCTCGCTTGCGGTGGACAGGTGACCGGCATGGTGCAGCAGGATACCGGCGCACGGGCGTTGATCGGGCTCGACGGGGCGGCGTTGGGCCGGTTGATGCCGATGCATCTGTGCCTCGATGCTGCGGGCAGCATCCGGCAGGCGGGCCCCACGCTGGAACGGATCGCGGGGGCAAGCCTTGCCGGGCGCCCCTTTTCCGAGGTTTTCGTGCTGCGCCGGCCGGCCGCCGCGTCCGATCTTGCCGGGCTTCTGGCGCTGGCGGGCCGGCGGCTCAAGCTGACGCTGACCGCCGCGCCCTCGCTCGCGCTCAAGGGGCTGGTCGAGGGGTTGCCCGATGGCGGGGCGCTGATCGACATCTCGATGGGGATCTCGCTGATCGAGGCGGTCAACCGGTTCGACCTGACGCTTCGGGATTTTTCCCCGACCGATCTGGCGGTTGAACTGCTGTATCTCTACGAATCCAAGTCCGTCGTCTCGGCCGAACTGCGCCGCCTTGCCCAACGGCTGAACGGCGCGCGCGTCTCGGCCGAGCATGAGGCGGCGACCGACACGCTGACCGGGCTTGCCAACCGCCGCCGTCTCGATGCGACGCTGGCCCGGCTTCTGGCACAGGGCCGGGCTTTCGCGCTGATGCAGATCGACCTCGACTATTTCAAACAGGTCAATGACAGCCATGGCCATGCCGTCGGCGATGCGGTGCTGCGCGAGGTGGCTCATCTGCTGCGCGGCCATTGCCGCAACCAGGACCTTGTGGCGCGGGTCGGCGGCGACGAGTTCGTGATGCTGATCGTCGACATCGTCGAGCCGTTCCGCCTGGCACGGATCGCCGAACGGCTGATCCGCCAGATCGAGGAACCGATCCATGTCGGCATGATCGATTGCAACGTCTCGGCCAGCATCGGCGTGTCGATCTTCTCGCGCCAGGACGATCCGGATGCCAGGCGGCTGATGCGCGAGGCCGATGCCGCGCTCTACGAGTCCAAGGGCTCCGGCCGCGCCCGGGTCACGGTCTATGCCGCTGCCACCGCCTCGGCTGGCGACCCGGATGCTGCATGAGGAGCAGGGGAAGTGAGGGTTCTGCATTGCCTGCGCGTGGCCGGTGCCGTCTGACCGCGGAACGGCGCCATGCCTGACTGCCTGCGGTCATTCCGGGCCGAACCTGCCCGATGGCGAGATGGGCGGACAGCCGCAGCGCACCGAAGGATCCCGGCACGACAAGCGGCCCGTTTCGATGCCTGCGCCAATACGGCGGGGCACGCGCCCCTTGCCGGGACGGGGCTGGCCCGTGATCCCTGACCAGAACAGACTTGCCCGCGGCCGGACGAGCGGGTATCTGGCAAAGGCGGCCGGTGTAGCACAGCGGTAGTGCAGCGCTCTTGTAAAGCGAAGGTCGGGGGTTCAAGTCCCTCCACCGGCACCACTTCCCTCCGGAAGTTACCGGATTTCTCAAGGCAAACAGGCCGATAGCTGCCTCCTCGGGTCCACATTCGGGTCCACGGGAGGTCCACATTGGGCATT
>NZ_WJPO01000048.1 GCF_009649175.1 Rhodovulum strictum
TCGCGCCGCACGAAATCGGTCAGGTCCAGCGCCGCCGCCTCGCGCGCCAGCGTCTCGCCCGCCCCCAGCGCCTCGGCGGATATCTTGCCCGAAAACACAACGCGCCGCCCGGAACCATCATCCTCTGGCGAGGCTTCTCCCGCCTCGCCGACCTCGTCATCGGTTTCGAGGCTGCAGCCCAACCAGAGCAGAACACTTGTGGGTAAATGAAAGGCAGGGGGGCCGCTTACCAACATCCGCAAGATCCTCGCCCATCTGAGGGCTCTTCTTGCCGCCACCATCACCCTCGTCCTGGCGATGATCCGGCAGGAGAGGTGTCAGCGATACAGCCTCGCAGCCGCCTGACCGCGTTGTTCAGGATGAGCTACTGAGCACGCCAATTGCGGCCCACTTCTGTTTGAGCTCCGCCTTCCTCAAGCCATGTCTTGAATTCATGTTCTTTCGTCATTCACAGATCGCGACTTCCCAGGTTTATGAACGGCAAAAGGGGACCGCATCACCGCAAGGGCTCGGTTCCCCGGCTGAGTATGCTCAAGTAGTCGCTGTAGACATACATCCGGCCACGCTGCTTGCCCGTCACCTCCCGCACGACGCCGAGATCCTCCAGATGCTGGATCGATTTCGCAATTGTCGGGGGCGAGATGCTCAGCCGCTGCGCCGCTGCGGGAATGCCGATGATCGGCTTCTGCTGAAGCAGTTGGTGGACCCGGAGGGCAGATGCGGCCGGGCGCCCGAGATCCTCGATCCGATGCCGATCGGCTTCGAACAGCGCGAGGATCTCGCGCGCCGCCTCAGATGCCTGCAGAGACGTCTCGGCGATGCCGTCGAGGAAGAACTCCAGCCACGTCTCCCAGTCGCCATTCTCGCGGACCTGCTGCAGAAGGTCATAGTACTGGCGGCGATGCGTCTTGAAGTAGAGGCTGAGATAAAGGATCGGCTCCTTGAGGATGCCCTGCGTGCAGAGCAGGAAGGTGATCAGCAGGCGGCCGAGACGGCCGTTCCCATCGAGAAACGGATGAATGGTCTCGAACTGCACATGGACCAGCCCGGCCTTGATGAGGGTCGGCATCTCCGGCGTGTCTGAATGGATAAACGCCTCAAGGTCCGACATGAGGTCGAGGACGTGCTCGGGCGGTGGCGGGACAAAGAGTGCATTGCCCGGTCGTGTTCCGCCGATCCAGTTCTGCGAACGTCGGAACTCTCCCGGCTGCTTCGTGCTTCCGCGCCCCTTCTCAAGAAGGATTGCGTGGATCTCCCGGATCAGGCGCAGGGAAAGCGGAAAGCCCTCGCGGATCCTGTCGAGGCCATGGTTCATGGCGGCGACGTAGTTGGACACTTCCTGCACGTCGTCGAGCGGGACGCCCGGCGCTTCCTCGCTCTCGAAGAGCAGCAGGTCGGAGAGCGACGACTGCGTGCCCTCGATCTGCGAGGACAGCAGCGCCTCTTTGCGGACGTACATGTAGAGGAAGAGCGGGGTATCGGGCAGGATGGAGGTCACGCCATCGAGCCGGCCGATCGCGCGGTTCGCCCGCTCGAGTTGACGGTAGAGCCGGTCCATCTTCACTGGCGGGGCTGGCGGCAACGGGGGAGGCACGAATGCCTCCGCGCGTTCGCCCGCGGTCGAGATGGCGACGCGCTGACCCAACCGTGATGCCTCCGGTGCTAACGCCATGGTTGAAAAAGGATCCTTTCCTTGGCAGGCTGCCTGAGAAAGGATATCGCGTATTCCTTTCTTTGTCGTGGTTCTAACGGAAGGTTCCTTTTCTTGTCGAGTGCTCATTCCCCCTGTCCGCGCCAGATCCGGTCCGGGCGCACCCTCTGAACCGGTGGCGCAATGGGACGTCAGCGCCTCGGCAAACTCCCCACCCACCGATACCTGCCGGACATCGTCAGGTATCTGGTGACCGGCGGCACGCCCACCGCGCACTTGGTGGACCAGATCACCGAAGTGGGGCGGGATGCGCTGGAGCGTGCCCTGAAGGACCCTGTCTTCATGGAAACGTTGTGAACGTCGGCGCAGAGCATCTGTTCGTCGCGCTGAGGAGCCGCAAGTTGCGTATGCGGCGGTTCGGGCCCATTGATTTTGCTTGTTCCTGACGCGTGACGCGCCCGCGAGAAGGTCTGCGCGAGCGGATGGAGGTCTTGCATGGCGGCTGGTGATGAAGGGTTCATGGGGCGGTGCGAGGTTGTCGAGCCGCGGCGGCGTGGCAAGCGGCATTGGGCTGATGAGGTCAAGGCGCGGATCGTCGCCGAAAGCCTTCAGCCGGGCGCGCGGGTCGTCGATGTGGCGGCACGCCATGACATCCTGCCCCATCATCTGTCGGATTGGCGTCGCCATGCCCGGCAGAGTCGGCTGGCTCTGCCGGGTGACCTGATGGACGCGCTGACCACATCGCCAAGCTCGACGGTGGCGGAACAGCGCCATTGAGGGCCGTGCTGTCCTGTGTCAAACGGTTCATCCCCGCGTGGGCGGGGAACATCGCAGCCAGGCGCGATCCTTATAGATTGCGTCCGGAGTCAATGGTTCTTGTTCTGCACGTAGACGCCACACAAGGGTCATCCCCGGTTAAGCCGAGGGCATAAATATTAGACCGCATTCAGTATCATAGCGCAACCCCGCACAGATCGTTCCGTCCCCGGCGACCGGGCACAGCCGGTACTCGGCGCGCTTCCAGTCGGGCCAGTCGCGGGTGACGGCTGCGATGGCGGGCGCGGACTGGTCCGGCAGCGGCAGCGCGTCCAGCCGTTTCAGGCGGGCCGAGACCTCGGACAGCGCCCAGGCATCCGGCCCCGCCCCGTCCGCCCAGGGCCGCAGCCCGCCGGCCTCGTGCCGGGCCAGCACCAGCACGCGCTGCGGCTCGCCCAGCCGGGTCGGATAGAGGGCGTCGTCATTGGCCTGTCCGCCCGCCCGATAGCCCGCGGCCAGATCGACGATGTTGTGCGCCGCGTGGCCGCGGGCCGCGGCGCCCTGGCCTTCGGCGGCGATCTCGGCCGCCAGCAGCGGCTCGGGGACCGGCCCCGCCGCGTCGCCATGCACCGCCTCGATCAGGGTGCGCAGGCCCGATGGCGCCTCGATCCGGCCCGCCCGGAACAGCACATCCGCCGTGCGCCACTGATCGGCCACCGGATAGACCCAGGCGCCGCGCTCAAGCGTGCCGTGCAGCCAATGCGCGTCCGCCACCTTTGCGGGGTCGGGCGAAAGCACATGCAGCACCGGCGCCGGAACCGGGCGCATCGCAGGGGGGCGCAGATCCATGTGCCGCCACAACCGCCCGGCGCGCTGGATCAACGCCGCCATCGGCGCCAGATCGGACAGCATCACGTCGAAATCCAGATCGAGCGAGGATTCCAGAACCTGCGTGCCGACCAGAACGAAGCCTGCGCGCCCCGTTCCCGCCTTGCCCGCGCGCGCAAGAACCTCTGCCTCGATCCGCTTGCGGTCGCACAGGGCAAGGCGCGCATGCAGCAGACGCGCCGCGATGCCGCGCTCGCGCAGCAGCCCGACCGCGGCAATGGCATCGTCCACGGCGTTGCGCACCCAGACGCAGGCCGCCCCCTTGCCCGCCGCATCGGCCAGCAGATCGGCGGCCGCCTCCGGTTCCGCCAGCCGCCGGACAGCGACCGCACCGCGCCGAGGCTCTCTCCATTGTTCCGGTTCAATCACGGAGGCTGCGCCCGCAACGGTCAGGGCCGGATAGGCCGGGCTGTCCGATGCCCCGCCATAGACCTCCAGCAGCCGCGCGCGCTGCGCCATGGGCAGCGTCGCCGTCAGCAGGATGGCCGAGCCCCCGGCCGCGCGATGCATGCGCAGCAGCGCCTGAAGCTCGGCGCCGATATAGGGCTCGCCCAGTTCGTGGACCTCGTCCACGATCAGGATCTTGGACGACAGCCCGAAATGGCGCAGCGCCTGGAATTTCACCGGCAGCACCGACAGCAGCGCCTGGTCGATGGTGCCCACGCCGATATCGGCCAGCAGGGCGCGGCGGCGGCTTTCGGCCAGCCAGTCCGAACAGGTCGCGTCCTCTTCGCCGCGCGGCCCGCCGGTCAGCAGATCGCGGAACGCGACCGACAGCCCGGCCCGGCCATGCGCCAGCGTCAGGGTGGTCTGGCGGTCGAACAGCCTGCCGACGGTTGCGGCGGCGCGGTGGAACATCGCGTCCGCCGTGGCCATCGTGGGCAGCGCGAAGAACAGCCCGCGGCCCTTGCCCGCCAGCAGCATGCGCTGCGCCAGGATCAGCGCCGCCTCGGTCTTGCCCGCGCCGGTCTCGTCCTCGATGACGGCCAGCATCGGGCCATCGGTCAGGGGCACCCCGGCACATGCCGCCTGCATCGGGCGCAGGGCAAAGTCGAACAGCGGCACATCCCGCGCCGTGCCGGATGCAAGCCCCGCCGCGGCCACCGCAGCGCGGGCCGCCTCGCGCGCCCCGGCCCGGTAATCCGGCAGGTCGGGGCACGCGGCCGGTGGCCTGAACAGGTCGGTATTCGACCCGATCCAGTCCGCAGCCGTGCAGAACCCCGGCACCCACCAGGACAAGGCAACCGCCCCCTCATCGGACAGCCCGTGCAGCGAGGCATCCGGCCACATCGCACAGAACGCCGCCACGGTCCTGCGGGCATCCTCCAGCCCCGCGCCGACCGCCGCCAGCCCCTAGCGGTAATCGCGCGGCCGCCGCCCGGCATTGGCAAGCCCGCCCAGGGCGCGCTTTGGCGGCCGCCCGTGATGCCCGGCAACGGCGGCATACAATGTCTGCCGGTGCCAGGGATCGCCCCCGAGCCGTGCCGCCAGAAGCGGGTCCAGCTCGAACAGCAATATCTCGGTCAGTTCCCAGTGCCGCAGCGTCTGCGGCACCTCCTCGCGCAGCATCCGCCGGAAGCTTTCGCTGATCTTGCCCAGATCATGCAGCGCGACCAGAAGCACCAGCGCCTGCTGCAACGGCCGGTCGAACCCGAAGGGCGCGATCAGGCATTCGGCGACCGCGGCCACATCCAGCATGTGATGGACCGCCGGATGTTCGTCCTGCCCCGGCGCTGCGGCGCTTTTTCCCGGCCAGTCAAGAATGCCCATCCCGTTCCCCCGTTCCAACGACCCATACCCGCCCGGCCATCCGGCAACCGGCATCGGGTGCGACCTGCCGACATCCCTCATCGTCATGGAACACGTTACTTGACTACAATACCGCGAGGGAGGAATCGCATCGACAGGCCGCAGCAACAGGACTACCGTCATCCGGTGTCAGTTCCTGTCATGGTGTGCGCATGTCATTTGCCAAGGCCACCGATCTGCTGCGTCTCGCGGAACTTGCCGCCGCGCGCCACATGGGCGTCGCGCTGCACGAGATCGAGGAAGAGTTCGGTGTGGACCGCCGCACCGCCCAGCGCATGACCCGGGCGCTGGAGGACTGCTTTCCCAATGTCGCCACCCAGACCGACGAGCAGCGCCGCAAGTTCTGGACGCTGCGCGGCCAGGATGCCCGGCTGATGCTGTCGCGCGGGATCCGCGACAGCGAACTGGCGGCCATCGAGATGGCGATCCGCCGGGCCGAGCGCGAGGGTGCGGCCAACGAGGTCAAGGCGCTGGCCTCGCTGCGCGACCGGCTTCTGGCCTGCATGCCCGGCCCGCATGCCCGCCGCGCCGAAGCCGATGCCGAGGCGGTGCTGGAAGCCAATGGCTTCGCCTCGCGCCCGGGGCCGCAGGTGCGCAGCGATCCGCATATCCTGGCCACCATCGCCGAGGCGCTGAAGATACCAGGCGTGCTGTGCATCGCCTATGCGGGCGAGCGCGACAACGCCCCGCGCGAACGGCTTGTCGAACCCTACGGGCTGCTGCTCGGCACCCGCCGCTATCTGGTCGCGCGGGAACAGGACGGCGACGGGCGGTTCCGGCATTTCCGGCTGGACCGGGTGCGCGCTGCCCGGCTGGAGGCCCGCTCGTTCACCCGCGACCCGGAATTCAATCTGGACGACCACGCTGCCCGCGCCTTCGGATCATACCATGCCGAGCCGGAATATGGCGAAACCGTCTGGCGCTTTGCGCCATCGGCGGCGGCGGTCGCGCGGGAATTCGTCTTTCACCCCCGCCAGGAAATGACAGAGGAACCGGACGGCGCGCTGATCGTCCGGTTCCACGCCTCGGGCTGGCTGGAAATGGCCTGGCATCTCTATCAATGGGGCGACCGGGTCGAGGTTCTTGCGCCCGAGGGGCTGAGGGCGCTTGTCGCGGGCCATCTCAGATCCGATTTCGCCGCGCTGCCCTGACCCGGGCGAAGGGTCTGGTTCAAGCTTGCGGGAAACGCAGTCGTTGGCCGGTCTTCGGCGGAAACTATCACGCGCCCTGCGAACGCGCCTACAGGCGCATGATCCCCGTCCGAAACCGTCACGAATGGCTCCGGCTGGAGATCGCGTCGAGCCGCATCGGCTTTCGCTTCGACGGAGGGCATCGCACCAGACCGGATCATGAAGACCTGAGAGTGCATCTGGTCCGCAGCGTCCGCAGCGGCGGCAAACAACAGCGCCTGCGCGGACTCGTCTTCGATGGCGTCTCGGCGGTTCCGGTGGAGCGAGATGATCCTCGACCAGACGAACCTTGCCTGGCGAAACCTTATCCCGCTCGCACGGCTGCTGCAGCGCGGTCGCTATCAGGCGACGAGCATGGGGGAGGGTTCGATGATCAGGCGCGGGCGTCGGGCTCACGCTGCTCCCTGGCCGAACGGCGGCGACGACGAGACTCTCCCGTATCTCCGAGCCCTTCGAGGGCGACAGGCGCCTTGCCGGGGAATTCGACCATCAGCTTGATGTCGCCGCCCATGGCCCGAACGTAACTCGTGAGCGTCGACAACAGAAGATCGCTCTGCCGCTCGTACTTCGCCACCGTCGCCTGCTGGATGCCCAGCGTCTCGGCGAGCTGGACCTGCGTCATCTCCCTGGCTTTCCGCAACTCCTGCAGGGTCAGGTATTCGCTGTGCAACCGATCCGCCTCGGCTTCCACGCGCGCGCGCCGGGCAGGTTCGAGATCGGCAATCCTGTCCCGAAGAGTCCGTGCCATGGTCGTCATCCTTTTCGTCTCTCGAGATGGCGGTCGAACCGTTCGTCGGCCCGGGCGATCAGCTGCCTGTAGAACCGCTTCTCGCTGCCCCCTGACTTGTCCCCGCCGACAAGCAGGATCGCCGGTCAGCGTGTCGGCATGCGGGCGACCGAGCGATGGGTCCTCGCGTTCAAGAAGCAATGCGCGCGCGAGGATTGCGTCCTGCACCTCCTGCGGGAGTTCGTCGAACTCCGGCTCGAACTCCTCTGCGAACGAAACGGTCCACGGCATCAGGCCCTCGTCACCTGGAAACCATATAGCCTGGAAGCACTATTTTTGCAACAATGACTCTCAGTGCGGTCATCCATGCCGCGCAGCCGCAGATCGTGCCGATCCTTCGGGGAGCGTGCGCTGCGCGGCCGGGGCGATGGGTCCCCCGCATTGCAGGCGCGCGGCCCCCTCAAAGCTCCCGCTCCTCGCCCCGCTCGCGGTCGCGCATCTTCCGCTCGGCCTTCTCGACGTCGCGGAGCGAGAGGCCGAGGCTCTCGTGTTCCTTTGCCGCGGCGATGACGGCCCGGGCGATGGCCTGCCGCTTGTCGGCATCCGGGAAATCGCCGGCGAGCCTGTCGTCCCGACCCTCGGCGAGATCCCGGATGATGGTCTCGCCATAGCGGGTGCGCAGATCGCGGGCGAAGCGACCGGCATGCTCCTCGCGCTCGAACGCGACCGTGCCGTGGCGGGCATGGATCGCGGCCATCAAGGACAGGGTGCGCACCAGCCGGTCGCTCTCGGGGGCAGGGTCATGTCGCTCTCTCCGGAAAGGGGAAGTCGGGAAAAGGGATGCAGGATACCGCCCGCGCGCAGCGTGTCGACCGCAGCCTCGATGCGGGCCTGCAGCGCCCGCTCGCCGGTCAGGGCCGCCAGCCGGGCGAGAAAGCGCAGCGTCTCGCCGCTCTGCGCGACCTCGGCCAGCGCGGCCTCCAGCGCCGGGCCCTCGCGCCGCTTCTCGACCGGCGCACGGCCCTCTGCCCGCGCCCGCTCGATCTCGGCACGCGAGGGGCCATAGGTCAGGATGCCCCGGTCGAGCCGCGAGGACGCATCGAGAAACACCCCCTGCTCGGCCGCGATCGCCACCATGCGCTGCTTCATCATCTGGAAGTTGAAGACGTGGTCCCGGGCCATGAAGAACCACGCCCCGCTCATCAGCCCGCGGTTGTTGAGCACGATATGGACATGCGGATGCGCCCGGTCGGTGTGGAGCGCGGCCACATAGGCCCATTCCTCGTCCTGGTGGTCGCCGGACTGGAACATCTCGAAGGCCCAGAGCTCGGCGATGGTCCGCGCCGTGTCGGGGCGCACATCGGCCGGGAAGGACATCAGCAGATGCGTGGTATGGCCGTTCTTCGCGGCCCCGGCCCAGCCGTCGGACCAGTCGGCGATCAGGGCCTTGCGTTCATCGGGCGAGAGCGAGCGCGCCTCGGGATCATGCTCGACCATGTTGCCGAAGATCCCCTCCGACTTCGAGAAGAGATAGTCGACCTGCCGGCCCAGCTCCCTCGCGGTATGGGCCCCGCCCCGGGCGATCTTCTTCAGCACCGCCGCGCGCGACCCCTGCGCCACCCGCCAGAGCTCATGCGCCCGGGCCGCCGCCGCCTGCGGGCTCAGCCCGCGCGCGACCTTCCGTCCGCGCCGGCCGGGTACCGCGCCGCCGCGCAGCCGCCCGGCCTCGGGCTTCGCGATCTCGAGCTCCTCGAGCACCGTCCCGGCGACACCGCGCCGCTCAGCCATCTGCCCCCTCCGTCCCGGTCGCCGCCACCTGCGTGCGGAACAGCTCGACGCCGCGCCGCCGCCGTTCGTGGATGATCTGCAAGAGCAGCATGCACACCCTCGGCAGCGCCCGGCGCAGCTCGGTCAGCGCCTCCCAATGCCCACGGACCAGGTCGACCCGGCCGCGGTTTGCCGCATGGGCCACCTGGTTCACGTCCACCCCGATCCGGTGCAGCTCCCGGTGCAGGCCCTCCAGCGCGTCGCTGTCGGCCCGGCTGAACTCGAGAAACCCGCCGCTCATCCGGATGATCGATCTCAGCCCGTCGGAGCGCGAGGCTACCCCATCTGCGTGCAGAGCACGTCGAACACGCCGATCACCTCGGGCGAGAGCCGGCAGATCACCACCTGGCCCGCGGTCGTGGTCGCCGCATCGCGCCGGATGCGGCTGTCCCGCTTTCCCTTCCCCGCACCGGGCGCCTCGGCCAGGGCTGCGCCGCCTGCCTTCAGCGCCCGGAGGGCCTGCCCGCGCGTGGGCGGGCTCAGCCGGCGGGCCATGGGCAAGCTCCTCGGGGGCAAGGGAAAACCGCTCCGGCGCTCGGTGTAGACATGCTGCATTTCCTGCCAATCTTCTTCCCTTCTCCCTACGGTCCCATCACAACCGGCGCATGAGTCCCCCGGGGACATGCGACACCTCTGGCTCGGCCGCACCCAGGGCGGCGTCGGGGTCCGAAGGTCGGCCGGGCAGAGGGCGGATGCGGCCGAAGACCCGGAGCGGCCCGCCAGGATGGGACGCCCGAGGGCCAAGGCCCGTGGGCAGAGGGCGCATTCCGGAACGCCGAAGGGCGATGCGCGACATCCGAGGATCGTGCTCCGAGGGCCGAGCGCCGATCACGGAAGGCGACATTCCCATTGCCGATGATCGACGGCCGAAAGCAGATTTCCGATGATCGAGACCGGATTGCAGCTCCGCCTCTCCTGCCCTGTCTTCTCCGGAAAACGACAGCAGGGGGCAGCGCCGATGAAAGCGGTCACGATGAACGGAATCCGGGTGGTCCTGATGGCAAACCGCAAGGGTGGCTCGGGCAAGAGCACCGTCTGTCGGGCGCTCGCCTCGGCCGCCGCCGAGCGCGGCGAGACCGGGCGTGGCGATCGGTGCGCTTCCGCAGGCCCCGGGTTTCGAAAGATGACGCTGACAGCCACCGGCGATCCATGCTGATGAGAGCCGCGCCGCAGGCGCGGCTCAAGGGTGCCGATTGACGACGAAGGGCGCGGTCAGGGTGATGGTGTTGCCGGGCTGGACACAGTTCTTCATGGGTGGGATCCTTTTTGGGACTGTTGCAAGGGGTACGAATTTTTCCTACCTTTGCGGCAGGAGGATCGGACATGGCAGGCAAGATCAGCATTTCCATCACCGACGAGCACGCCGCACTCCTGCAGGAGGCGGTGGGCAGCGGCGCCTATGCCTCGTCGAGCGAAGTGGTCCGCGAGGCCCTGCGCGAGTGGCGGGCACGGCGCGTTGTCGGAGAACTCTGGGACGCAGGCCTTGCCAGCGGACGCGCCGAACCCGGCACGACCATGGCCGACATCAAGCGCGAGGCCCGCAGCCGCCGCAGCCTCTCCTGACCCTTCATGCCGCAAGTGTTCTTCACGCAGGCGGCCCGCGAAGATCTGATCGAAATCTGGCAACACATCGCCTGCAACGATCCGTCAGCAGCCGACCGCGTCCTCGACAGGCTGGACGAGGCAGCCGCCCACCTTGCCCGGAATCCTCAGATGGGTCCGGCCCGGGACGATATCCGCCCCGGGCTGCGCTATCTGGTGAGCGGTTTCTACCTGCTGCTCTATCGGATGGTCGGCGACGACATCGAGATCGTTCGCGCCGTGCACGGGCGGCGCGACCTCTACGGCCTGTTCTGACCGCGTTGCAACCCGCGGATTCTCATCTTGTTTGCCGCGCGGCATCCGCAGGCCCCGGCTTCGACAGATGACGCTGAGAGCCACCCGCAATCCATGCTGATGAGAGCCGCGCCGCAGGCGCGGCTCAACGGTGCCGATTGTCGGCGCGCGGCCTCGACGGGCTTGCCCGCTCGGCCCCTCCCCGTCGCCTTTTTCAATCCCTGATCCGCCTGCCATCCGGCGGGCGGGTCGAACAGGGGCTGTGGTGCCGCCCGCAGGGCGTCAGCCTCCGGCTGCGCAAATCGGTTCCTCCCACGGCGAAGCCGCGGGTGCCCTCCCATTTGCTCCGCCTTCGGCCCCCTGTCTCGTCCCGCCCGCCGGCCGCAGGGCGGGCTTCGCCCCTCCCTGCTCTGCCGTCCGGAAAGCACGGGGCTTTCCAGTCGACAGGACAGGAACGGCCTTCAGCCACGGGCGGATGGGCCGCTGGTGGCGGGACAACGTGCGAGGATGAAGACGATGCGGAAACGGAACGTGGGCATTCCGGTCGGGAAGGTGGTGTGGCGGACCCGGGAGGGCGAGGAAATCCTGGCGATTACCTATCGCTGGAGCCTGACCGGCAAGCAGGTGACGATCTGGTTCACCGACCAGGTCCCCGACGCGGCGGAGATCGCGATCGAGCCGATCACGGAGTTCGATCATGTTCGATGAGGCGCGGGACCGTCTTGCCGGTGCGGAGCGATTGATCGACGCCATAGAGGCCTGCGACCCGGACTATGCCGGGATCATCATGCTGCAGGCATTGGAGGCAATGTTCCACGGTGCGCCCTGCCCGCCGCTCGACGACCTGGACCGCGAAATGCGGTTCTGGGCGGGCATCACCTGCACGGCGGAACTTGTGGTGCTCGTTCGTGCGTGCGCCGGAGAGATCGGCGGGCGCATCGAGGATCGGGTCATCAGGATCGACCTGGCCGCAAGGCTCATGGCGGGGCTTTCGGATCGGAATTGGCGCGCCGCGTATCGCGCCGCCAGGTCAGGCCGATCGCCCGCCTTGGCAGACGAACCGGACCGGTAACCGCGTTGCCCGTCTTGCCGATGCGTTACCCTGTCGGCCCGGCTCATGCCCTCAGGGTGGACGGGACCTGGCCCGTGTCGCAGGTGGCGATGTGGATGTTGTTGGTCTGCAAGACACCGCCCCAAGGGCCCGGCATGTCGGACTTGTTTGACACGCCAGTGCGCAGACGCTTCAGCGTCGTGTCCTTGTTGCCGAAACCGGCGAGGCACTGGAACGGGAACTCCCGCCGGTCGAAGGGTTGCTCGGCCAGTTCGGAGATGGCCTGATCGATCTCGACAGCGTTCATGCGGCAGTCCAGGGATTGATCAGTTCGACCCCGCAGCCGTC
>NZ_WJPO01000049.1 GCF_009649175.1 Rhodovulum strictum
CGCGTCGGTCAGCCAGAAAAGGTTGCTCATCTCCACCCCCGTCAGTTCGGGAGCTTGAATCACGCAGGCCGGACAGCCTCAAGTATATCAATGGGTCCTGACCCTAGGCTGAACGGCAGAAGAGGGCCGGGCACGTTGCTGCTCCTTCAAGGGGTTACCCCTCGCTGCGGTGTGCCCGAAGGTGGCTGATTGATTCGAAGCTACCCTTCATTCATTGCGTATTTCCAGGGTATCCCCTCTGGACCAACCCAGTCCCTCACCCTGCACTCCGGAAGCCAGTCCGCTCTGGTCGCTTGCTTCACGTCCCTCTCGTTCCCGATGGTGCCACGATGGACAAGCTGCCGTCATGCCTGACCAGGAGCGTTGGCGATCATGCTTTCCTGTCTGCTTGTCTCCATGCTGGCCTCCCCTGATGGTTTTACCGCGGAAGGGGCGGCGATGCTGGTTTCGGCTACCCTTGGCCCAGGAGAACCGCTACCCCCACTCTGTCCACGGTAAATCGACTCCTGAACCGTGGGAAGAGCGACGGGATGCTGGCAAGCGAGTTCGACGGCTTCGTCACCGGCGTGCTGCTGTGCCCGGAGATGATCCTGCCCAGCGAGTGGCTGCCCCGCGTCTGGGGCGACCCGGAGCTGGCGGTGTTCGAGAGCGACGCGGCCGCACAGCGGACGGTGGCGGCGGTGATGGCGCACTACAACCGCGTGACGCGCGGCCTCGCCCGCAACCGCCCGGTCTGCGAGCCGCTGTTCGACGAGAACACGACCACCGGCGAGGTGCTGTGGGAGATGTGGGTCTCCGGCTTCGAGGAGGCGATGCGGCTGCGGCCCGACTCGTGGATGGCCACGGTGGAGTCAGGCGATCCGGACGTCGAGCACGCTCTGCCGCTGATGCTGGCGCTGCACGCGATCCAGGCGGGCGAGAGCGAGAGGCCGGAGGCCTCCATCGACGAGCTGAGCGAGCAGGCGCCCGACCTGATCCCGACGCTGGTGCTGACGCTGAACGGCTGGGTGAAGGCGCAGCGTGGTGCGACCGGCGCGGCCAACCTGCCCGCCGTGCGAAGGTCGGCCGCAATGATCCGTGCCCGTGCGGGTCAGGGCGCAAGTTCAAGAAGTGCTGCGGGCAGGAGACGGTTCACTGACGGGGCGTTCGGTGGTCGACATGGTTCATGTCAGAAAACTGGCACGCTTTCGAACATGAGCTGGCCGGCAGACTAATGTTGAGCCTAATCGCCCATCGCATGGCCATCCGTTTCTGCTGGCTGCTCTATGTTCAGATCGTAGTGCGGCAGCGCATCGATCAGTCGCAACTTGGCGGCGGTTGTGACGTCGCCATAGTCATCGGCGGCAGTTTTCCCGGAGTGCCCCTGGATGGCGTCAAGAACCCGGTCCGACATGCCGAGTTCTCGTCCTTGCGTCTTGAAGCGATGCCTCCAGCCATGACTGGGCTGCACCCCCTGCGGGATAAGGCCCTGATCCTGCAGCCATTGCGACAGACGCCCGCTCGAAAGCCGTGCGTTTTTCAAGGATGTGCCGGGTGTCGTGCCGCGATGGAACAAGGGGCCGGCGTCGGCCCTCGTGACGAAGTCGATGAAGCCGAGTTCGATGACCTGACGATGCAGCGGGACATCCCGATAGTCTCCGCTCTTCACCGAGCCTGCCTCAGGGGTAATGCGCAAGATCCAGCGTCCGGCCTCCTCGCGGACATCTTGCTTGCGTAACTGCGTGAGTTCGGTGACCCTGGCGCCGGTGAAGGCGCACAGCAAAGGCACCCATCGTTTCGTGGCGGTGATGTGAGCACTTTCGCGATTGGACGGATTGCTGTTTTCGACGGGCTTGTAGGTCAGCGATGCTGTGAGGATGCGCAGCGCCTCGGGTGTCGTGAAGCCTTTCTCGCGCGACTTGACCTTCTTTGGCGCACGCTGCCTGACCTTTTCCATCGGATTGGTCGGAAGTCGGAGATCCGTAACCGCCCAGGTAAGCACGGCCCGGACCGCCGCGAGATATTTGTCGGCGACCGTTTTCGGAGACAGCCCTTCGGCGAGCAAAAAGTCGCGCCAGCGCAGCAGATCGGATTGAGTGATCCGGTGGGCGTCGTCATGCCCGAGAAACCTGATCAAGGAGTCGATGGGTGGTTTCCAGGCTTTCCCGCCGTCGAGGTGATTGCCGATCGTCTGAGCGTGGCTGATGTAATCACGAAACAGGCCCTGCATCGAAACGCTCTTCGCCTTGGTCGGTGGGCGAACAAGCGGGTCGGTGGGCGTGCCGCCGAATACGCCATTGTCCCGTTCGATCGAGTGTTCCAATGCCTGTATCTGCGCGCGCATGATTCCTTCCGCCAGATCCTGCCATTCCGGCGAACCATGTTCGACGGCGAGATGGTTCATGCGGACGAACTGCGTCACGCTGTCATCGACAAGACGCGTCTCTCCGGTCGCGAAACCTTGTCGCAGGGCAGCCAGCTTACGGGCGCGCAGATTTGCATCATGCATGCGGGCTGCGGCCTTCAGCTCGAAGTCAGTGTAGAGGTTGAACACGCTTGCAGGGGAATTGACGTCGACCTCGCCCTCGGCCAAGCGTGCGAATACCTTCTCGCGCTCCTCTTCGATGTCTCGGGGCGTGGGCAGGGCCGCTCGTCTTGTGGCGTATTCGTCCCGCGCGGAGGTGTAGGTCTGCCAGACCGCCTTCTCGACATCCGCGTCGGTCAACGTCCTGAGAGGGGCATCCGCTGCCACTTTGCCAGCAGCCGGGTTGGTGGCGGTGCCAACCTTGCCGACAGCAGCCGCGTCGGCCACATCGCGCCGTGCGCTGTCAATCCGTGCCTGCAAGCGGGCGACCGCAGCCGCATGGTTCCTGTCGGCGATGCGCAGGTCACCACCCAGCTGCTCGGTTAGCTGCGTCTTGCCATCGAAGCAGGGTTGCAGGTCCTTCGGGATCGCGATCCGCGCCCAGAAGCGACCATTCTTCTCCTTCCAGTGACGCCGCTTCGCCGCCATCACAAAACCCGTTTCTGGCACCTGTTCTGGCACCAGAAACGGCACCAAGCCCTTGTGTGCAAGGGTTTTCTTTATGATCAAGGGGTTGGAATGGTGCTGTGAGAGAGGATTGAACTCTCGACCTCTCCCTTACCAAGGGAGTGCTCTGCCACTGAGCTACCACAGCCTTTGTCCTCCAGATGGCTGGCCCGGGTGTCGCGCCGGATCAAGCGGGCTCTGGAATGCCCTTGCGGTTCAGCACCCTTTGCCCCTGGATCCGACCCATTAGGCGGGGGCGGCCATCCGCCGGGCTGTTGCGGCGCTGATGTGGGCGGCTGATTAGACGCATTCGCCCCGCGACGCAAGCGCTATCTGGACGCATTTTCGCCCCTGCGCTAGAGAGGGTGGCATGACTGGAAAAACCCCGAGACCCGGCCATGACAAGGCTGCCGCCGCGCGTGAAGAACGGCTGAAGCAGGCGCTCAGGGCGAACCTCGCCCGGCGCAAGGCGCAGGCCAAGGCGCGCGGGGCCGACAAGGCCGAAGGGCAGAAAGAGCAGGGCTGATGGACCAGATACTGATCCGGGGGGGCGGGGCGCTTCGGGGCGAGATCGCGATCGCAGGGGCCAAGAATGCCTGTCTTGCGCTGATGCCCGCAACGCTGCTGACGGACGCGCCGCTGACGCTGACCAACACGCCGCGGCTGTCGGATATCCGCACGATGACGGTGCTGCTGCAATCGCTGGGGGCCGAGGTTTCGGCGCTGCACCGGGGCAAGGTGCTGGCGCTGTCCTCGCATGATCTGACCGGCACGCGGGCGGATTACGACATCGTGCGCAAGATGCGCGCCTCGATCCTGGTTCTGGGGCCGCTGCTGGCGCGCTGCGGGCATGCAGAGGTGTCGCTGCCCGGCGGCTGTGCCATCGGTGCGCGGCCGGTCGATCTGCATCTGAAGGCGTTCGAGGCGATGGGCGCCGAGCTTGAGTTGCGCGATGGCTATGTGCATGCGCGCGCGCCGGGCGGGCTGAAGGGCGCGGTGATCGCGTTCCCGCAGGTGTCTGTCGGGGCGACCGAAAACGCGCTGATGGCGGCCACGCTGGCCCGCGGCACCACCGAGATCCGCAATGCCGCGCGCGAGCCCGAGATCGTGGACCTTGCCCGCTGCCTGCGCGCGATGGGCGCGCGGATCGAGGGCGAGGGGACTGGCACGATCACCATCGAGGGGGTCGACAGCCTGGGCGGGGCCACACATGCGGTCGTGCCCGACCGGATCGAGCTGGGCACCTACATGCTGGCGCCTGCGATCACCGGCGGCGAGGTCACCTGTCTGGGCGGGCGGCTGGATCTGGTGCGCGCCTTTGCCGACAAGCTGGAGGAGGCGGGCGTCACCTGCGAGCAGACGGCGCAGGGCATCCGTGTCAGCCGCCGCAATGGCGCCGTCAACGCCGTCGATGTGCGTACCGAACCCTTTCCGGGCTTTCCGACCGATCTTCAGGCGCAGATGATGGCGCTCTTGTGCACGGCGTCGGGCGAAAGCCGGCTGGAGGAGACGATCTTCGAAAACCGCTTCATGCATGCGCCCGAACTGATCCGGATGGGCGCGCGGATCGAGGTGCATGGCGGCACCGCGACCGTCTGCGGGGTCGAGCGGCTGAAGGGGGCGCCGGTGATGGCGACCGATCTGCGCGCCTCGGTCTCGCTGATCCTCGCGGCGCTGGCAGCCGAGGGCGAGACGCTGGTCAGCCGGGTCTATCACCTGGATCGCGGCTACGAGAAGGTCGAGCAGAAGCTGGGCGCCTGCGGGGCGCATATCGAGCGGGTCAGCGGCCGATGAGCGGGCATGGCAGCGACGCGCGCTTTGCCGACG
Source organism: Rhodovulum strictum (assembly GCF_009649175.1). Taxonomy (GTDB): domain Bacteria; phylum Pseudomonadota; class Alphaproteobacteria; order Rhodobacterales; family Rhodobacteraceae; genus Rhodovulum; species Rhodovulum strictum. The sequence goes on from NZ_WJPO01000049.1 coordinate 4,838, forward strand.
GGGCGGAACGGCCGCTGCGGCTCTTGGCCGTGACGCCCGAGGATTTGCAGGTGATCTCGGCGCTGGTGCAGGATGCGGTGCTGCCCGCGACCGAAATGCGCTGGGACCGGCGCGGGCGGCGGCTGGCGATGCTGCTGAACCGCTTTCGCTGGGAAGGCCGCGAGGCCGCCGAACGCCGCGGCCGCCCCTATGAACGGGTGCAATCCGTGCTCAGCATCGAGGATGTGCTGAGCGTGTCCAGCCAGGGCGTCGAGCGGACCGATCCCGACCTGGTGCTGTCGCTGCTGTCGCTGGGATTCGAACCCGGCGCGGACGGGACCGGCCGGGTGGTGCTGACGCTGGCGGGCGACGGCGCCGTGGCGGTCGAGGTCGAATGCCTCGAAGTATCGCTGAACGACGTCACCCGCCCCTATGAGGCGCCTTCGGGCAAGGCACCCGAGCATCCCTGACGCCCCCGTGCGCCGCTGCCTGCCCCGCCTGCACTGACGGGGCGCAACGCAACGGTGCGGCACGCAGCCCTGTTGGGTGTTCCCCCGGCGCCGGATTGCCGTTACACACGGGCGCGTGAGGCAGATGAGGGACGACATGCCGGTATTCCTCGACAGCACGTCTACCAGTTTCGAGACCGAGTTCGCGGCACTTCTGAGCGCCAAGCGCGAGGATTGCCCCGATGTGGATGCCGTCGTCTCGGAAATCATCGCCGATGTGCGCGCGCTGGGCGATGCGGCGGTCATCGAGCTGACCGCGCGTTTCGACCGGCTGGCGCTGAGCCCCGAGACGCTGGCCTTTTCGCCAGCCGAGATCGAGGCCGAATGCGCCCGCGTTCCGGCCGCCGAGCGTGACGCGCTGGAACTGGCCGCCGAACGCATCCGCGCCTATCACGTCCGCCAGATGCCGCAGGACATGCAGTGGACCGATCCCGAGGGCGCGATGCTGGGCTGGCGCTGGACGCCGGTTTCGGCCGCGGGGCTTTATGTGCCGGGGGGGCTGGCCTCCTATCCCTCGTCGGTGCTGATGAACGCGATTCCGGCCCATGTCGCGGGGGTCGAACGGCTGGTGATCTGTGCACCGACGCCGGATGGCAAGGTCAATCCGCTGGTGCTGCTGGCGGCGCGGCTGTCGGGGGTGGATACCGTCTACCGGATCGGCGGCGCGCAGGCGATCGCGGCGATGGCCTACGGGACACGGACGATCCGGCCGGTCGACAAGATCACCGGCCCGGGCAATGCCTATGTGGCGGCAGCCAAGCGGCGGGTCTTCGGCAAGGTGGGCATCGACATGATCGCGGGGCCGTCCGAGATCCTGGTGATCGCCGATGCCGACAACGATCCCGACTGGGTCGCGCTAGACCTGCTGTCGCAGGCCGAACATGACGAAAGCGCGCAGTCGATCCTGATCACCGACGATGCGGCGTTCGGCCGGGCGGTGGCTGCGGCGGTGGACAGGCGGCTGGAAACGCTGGAGCGCCGCGCCATCGCCGGTGCAAGCTGGCGCGATTTCGGCGCGGTCATCACCGTGCGCGACCTGTCCGAGGCGGCCGAGCTGTCCAATCGGGTCGCGCCCGAGCATCTGGAACTGTGCGTGGCCGATGCCGACGCATTGGCGGCAAAGATCACCCATGCCGGTGCGATCTTCCTGGGCCCCTGGACGCCCGAGGCGATCGGCGATTATGTCGGCGGGCCGAACCACGTTCTGCCGACTGCGCGCTCGGCCCGGTTCTCGTCCGGGCTGTCGGTTCTGGATTTCATGAAACGAACAACCATCGCCCGTATGACGCCCGCCGCGCTCAAGGCGATAGGCCCCGCCGCCGAGACGCTTGCCATTTCGGAAAGCCTTGAGGCGCATGGGCTTTCCGTCCGCGCCCGGCTTGACCGACTGAACGAGGACCGGCCATGACCCCAGCCCGTCTGATCCATGTTGAACTGGACGATTCGAACCTTCCGCCGCCGACGCCCGAGATCGAGCAGGAACGCAAGGTCGCGCTGTTCGACCTGATGGAGGACAATTCCTTCGCGCTGCCCGGGCGCGAGGACCGGCCCGCGCCGGACGGCCCCTACCGGCTGGTGCTGTCGATCCGCGAGAAGCGGCTGGTCTTCGACGTGCGCACCGAAACCGGCGATCCGGCGGCCGAGTTCCACCTGTCGCTGTCGCCCTTCCGGCAGGCGGTCAAGGATTACTGGCAGATCTGCGAAAGCTATTTCGAGGCGGTCAAGCGCCTGCCCCCCAGCCAGATCGAGGCCATCGACATGGCCCGGCGCGGCATCCACAACGAAGGCGCGCGCATCCTTCAGGAACGGCTGGACGGCAAGGCCGAGCTGGACATCGACACCGCCCGGCGGCTGTTCACCCTGGTCTGCGTCCTGCATTTCGGGGGCTGACTTGAGCGGGCCGCTTCCCTCGTCGGTCCTGTTCTGCTGCGATCACAACTCGGTCCGTTCGCCGATGGCCGAGGGGATCATGCGCAAGTTCTACGGCAGCGAGACCTTCGTCCAGTCCGTCGGCGTGCGCAACGACCGCGAGGTGGACGGGTTTTCCGTGGCGGTCTGCGACGAGATCGGGGTCGAGATCGACCGCCACCAGACCCGCTCCTTCGACGAGATGGAGGATTGGGGCGACGATCTGTCGGGATTCGACCTGATCATCGCGATGAGCCCTGCCAGCCTGCGGCGCGCGCAGGAACTGACGCGCTATTACCATCTTGACGTCGAATACTGGCCGGTGCTGGACCCCACCGGCCTGGGTGAAACGCGCGAGGCGAAGCTTGCCGCCTATCGCCAGACCCGCGACCAGATCGTCGAGCGGCTGACCAGCCGCTTCGGCCCGCCAACACAAGGGAGAGAGACGTGAACCAGGACGTGATCGAACGCTATTTCGCCGCCTTCAACGCGGGCGATACCCAGGGAATGCTGGCCGAACTGGCCGAGGATATCGAGCATCATGTCAACGAGGGCGTGATCCGCCGCGGCAAGCCCGCCTTTGCCGAGTTCTGCGCCCACATGTCCCGCTGCTATCGCGAGAGGCTGACCGACATGGTGATCTTCGAAACCCGGGACGGCACGCGGGCGGCTGCCGAATATGTCGTGAACGGCACCTATCTGGAAACCGATGCCGGCCTGCCCGAGGCGCGGGGCCAGACCTATGTTCTGCCCGCCGGGTCGTTCTTCACGCTCAAGGACGGCAAGATCGCGCGCGTGACCACGTACTACAACCTTGCCGACTGGCTGAGGCAGGTGAAATGAGCCTGGACTTCCGGGTGCTGACAGGGCCGGAGGTCGAGGCTGCGCTTGACGATCTGGCCGCGCTGCGCATCCGGGTGTTTCGCGACTGGCCCTATCTCTATGATGGCGATCCGGCCTATGAGCGGCGCTATCTGGCCAGCTATCGCGACAATCCGCGCGCGATCCTTGTGGTGGTCTTTGACGGCGGCCGGATCGTCGGGGCCTCGACCGGCACACCGCTGGAGGATCATGCCGACGATTTCGCCGCCGCCTTTGCGGGCACGGGACATGATCTGGCCGACATCTTCTATTGCGCCGAAAGCGTGCTCTTGCCCGACTATCGCGGGCAAGGCGCGGGGCATGCCTTTTTCGCCGCGCGCGAGGATCATGGCCGCAGGCTGGGCCGCCGCTTCTGCACCTTTTGCAGCGTTCTGCGCCCGGCCGATCACCCGCTGAAGCCCGCCGCCTACCGCCCGCTGGATGCGTTCTGGAAAAAGCGCGGCTATCAGCGGCTTGAGGGCGTCGTGGCGCAGTTCGAGTGGAAGGATATCGACCAGCCCGGCGCCACAAGCCACGACCTGCAATTCTGGATCAAGCCGCTATGAAACTTGCCGCCGCCGCCTGGCCGCTCGACTGGCACGAAAGCTGGGCCAGCTACGAGGACAAGCTGTCGCATTGGGTGGCCGAGGCCGCGGGCCAGGGCGCGGACCTGCTGGTCTTCCCCGAATATGGCGCGATGGAACTGGCCTCGCTTGCCGGGGCGGAGGCGGCGGGGGATCTGGAGCGCTCGTTGCGCGCCGTCGCGGATCGGGTCGAGGCCGCGGATGCGCTGCATGCAAGGCTGGCGATCTCGCATGGCGTGCATATCCTGGCGGCAAGCGCGCCGGTCTGGCGCGGCGCGCGTCCGGTGAACCGCGCGCGGTTCTTCGGCCCGCAGGGGCAGGTCGGCCATCAGGACAAGCAGATCATGACCCGCTTCGAACGCGAGACCTGGGATGTCCATCCCGGCGGCCCGCTGACGCTGTTCGACACCGCGCTGGGCCGGATCGGCATCCTGATCTGCTATGATTCCGAGTTTCCCCTGCTCGCGCGCGCCCTTGTCGCGGCGGGGGCCGAGATCCTGCTGGTGCCGTCCTGCACGGATGCGCTGGCGGGATACTGGCGGGTGCGGGTGGGCGCCATGGCGCGCGCGCTCGAAGGGCAATGCGTTGTCGTCCATGCCCCCACCGTCGGCCCCGCCGCCTGGTGCCCGGCTGTCGATGAAAATGTCGGCGCTGCAGCGGTTTACGGCCCGCCCGACCTAGGGTTCCCCGCGACCGGGGTTCTGGCCGAAGGCGCGCTGAACACGCCCGGCTGGATCTATGCCCGGATCGACCGCGACGCCATCGCCCGGGTCCGCGCCGAGGGGGCGGTTCTGAACGCCGCGCACTGGCCCGAACAGGATGCCCGCATGGCACCTGTCGTTTCCGTCCCCTTCAACGCATTTACGGCTTGAAATATGAACGGATCGGGCGCATCTACTTGGCGCCCGCGAAAAGCCGGGTAACCTTTGATGGAGTGTTCATGGCCAAGGAAGAAATGCTCGAATTTCCCGGCGTCGTGAAGGAACTCCTGCCGAATGCGACATTCCGGGTCGAGCTTGAGAACGGCCATGAGATCATCGCGCATACGGCAGGCAAGATGCGCAAGAACCGCATCCGCGTTCTGGCCGGCGACCGCGTTCAGGTCGAGATGACCCCCTATGATCTGACCAAGGGTCGGATCAACTATCGCTTCAAGTAGCTTGCGGCTGATCCTCGGGTCCGCAAGCCCGCGCCGCAGGGAACTGCTGGCGCAGATCGGGGTCGTGCCCGACGAGGTGCGCCCCGCCGATATCGACGAGACCCCGGGCCGGGGCGAGTTGCCCCGCCCCTATTGCGCGCGCATGGCCATCGAAAAGGCCCGCGCCGTCGCGGCGGCGCCGGATGAACTGGTGCTCTGCGCCGATACCACCGTTGCGCTTGGCCGCCGCATCCTTGGCAAGCCGGAAACCGCGGGCGAGGCGGCGGAATTCCTGCTGGCCCTGTCGGGCCGCCGTCACCGGGTCATCACCGCTGTTGCGCTGCGTCTGGGAGACCGCATCTGGGAGCGCGACGTGGTGAGTGCGGTCCGGTTCAAGCGGCTGTCGGATACCGAGATCAACGCCTATCTCGCCTCGGGCGAATGGCAGGGCAAGGCGGGCGGCTACGGCATCCAGGGCATGGCCGGGGCCTTCGTGCCGTGGATCAACGGCTCGTTCTCGGCCGTTGTGGGGCTGCCGCTGGCCGAGACCGCGGCGCTGCTGGCGGGGGCGGGCTATCCGCTGCATGGAGGGCAGGCATGAAGGGGCGCAGCGTCATCCTGGACGAGATCGCGGGCCGCAAGGCTGCCGCGCTGATGGTCGACGGGCGGCTGGACGATCTGTTCATCGACCCGCCCGGCGACAGCCCCGCGCCGGGCGCGATCCTGCGTGCCGTGGTCGATCGGCAGGTCAAGGGGCAGGGCGGGGTGTTCCTGCGGCTGCCGGGCGGATCGGCCTTTCTGCGTCAGGCCAAAGGCTTGAGCCCCGGTCAGGGGCTATTGGTGCAGGTCACGGGCCATGCCGAACCGGGCAAGGCCGTGCCCGTCACGCCCCGCCTTCTGTTCAAGAGCCGCTATGCCATCGTCACCCCCGATGCGCCCGGCTTCAACGTCTCGCGCACGATCCGCGACGAGGACGAGCGTGACCGGCTGCTGGAGATTGTCTATGACGCGATGGCGGGGGCGGCCGATCAGTTGGGCGTGATCCTGCGCTCGGCCTGTGCCGGTGTTGCCGATGCGGCCATCGCCGAGGATATCGCGATCATGCGCGGTCTGGCCCAGGACATTCTGGCCGAACCCGTAGATGGCGCACCCGAGCTTCTGCTCGATGCGCCCGACGCCCATACCCGCGCCTGGCGCGACTGGGCCGATCCCGACCCCGACGAGGTGATCGACCGCCCCGGCAGCTTTGCCGAAACCGGCGTTCTGGACGCGCTGGCCGCGCTTTCCGGCCCCGAGCGGTTGCCGGGCGGCGGCGCGATCTTCGTCGAGCCGACCCGCGCGCTGGTGGCCGTGGACGTGAATACCGGCCCCGACACCTCGCCCGCCGCCGGGCTCAAGGCGAATATCGCCGCCGCCCGCGCCCTGCCGCGCCTGTTGCGGCTCAGGGGGCTTGCGGGCCAGATCGTGATCGACTTCGCGCCGATGGCCAAGAAGGATCGCGCCGCGCTGGAACAGGTGCTGACCGCCGCCTTCCGCGCCGATCCGGTGGAAACCACGCTGATCGGCTGGACCCCGCTCGGCCATGCCGAACTGACGCGCAAGCGCGAACGCCTGCCGCTTTCCGAGGCGCTTGCCCCATGATCTGCCCGATCTGCAAGAAACCGGCCGCCCCCGCCTATCGCCCGTTCTGTTCGCGCCGCTGCGCCGATGTCGATCTGGGCAAGTGGCTGGCGGGCAGCTACGCGGTTCCCGCCGACAGCCCCAACGACCTTGACGAGGCCGCGCGCGCCCTGTCCGAACTTCCCCCGAAACCGCACTGATTTTCTGCCCGAACCCTCTGGACAGCCCCCTCTCGCCCGTCTAGAAACGCGCCACCCGAAGCGACACAGCTTCACCCGTGCCCGGGTAGCTCAGGGGTAGAGCAGTGGATTGAAAATCCTCGTGTCGGTGGTTCGATTCCGCCCCCGGGCACCACTTAACAATATGAAATGTTTGTAGCGCGGCGCCAGCTTTTGCACAGATTGGCCGCAGCTTCTGCACGGAAATTTTCGCCGGGCGTCAGGAATATCGCACCGACTGGCTGTAGCGCGGCCTGACGCTTGATCCGCGTTTCAGGTATAGGGGGGTCTTACCTTTTGCACGGACGCCGGAAAGGGAAAATAGAACCCAAGGCATTGGGGACAAAGGAAAACACCGCCCAGAGGTGACGGCGCGCGTCTGCAAGTGAGCATGCAAAACGGG
>NZ_WJPO01000004.1 GCF_009649175.1 Rhodovulum strictum
AGACCTTCCTTTCCGCCATCGCCCTCGCCGCAACCGTCCTGTTCTGGCTTTGACGATCAATGAGTCTGGAGCCTAGATTGCCCCCGATAAACAAGAAAAGGGCACCTGTGATTAAAGCGCGCTCTGGCCAGAACCCAGCCTCGGGCATGACAACGAAACTGCCCACCCGCCCCTCGCCGCCCGTCACCACCCACTGTCCGACCAGCAACAGCAGCGGATAGGCCACCGCCAGCAGCAGGGCGGTGTCGTAAAGCCGCCAGGTCAGCGCGGCGCGAAAAAGGGTGGGCCAGGTGTCGCGGTCGCTGGCCTCGTCGCAATACCGGCGCCAGACCCACATGACGTTTCGTCGGGTCAGCGTGGTGTAGATCTGGGTGTAGCTGGACTTTCGCAGCGTTCCGGCAAGGAACCTGCGGCTCTCGCTTTCCGAAATCCCCAGTATTGCAACTAACCAGAGGACCAGCCACAGCAGGACCGAGACCCAGACCTTCCAATGCGGCATGAACGCCACCAGAAGGGCCACCGCGCAGCCGGTAACCACGCCCCAGATCGCCAGATTGATTCCGACATGGCCGGTCTCGCTCACCACCCGCGCCTCGCCCTTGTCCGGCGCAGACTGGCGCAACCGGAGCGTCGGCGAAAGCCCCGACTGCCCCTGTGGCGAAACGCACCAATGGATCCGGAGGGTGTGGCGGAAGCGGTGGGATTCGAACCCACGATACGGTTCCCCGTATGCCAGTTTTCAAGACTGGAGCCTTCAACCACTCGGCCACGCTTCCGACAGGCCGGGCGCTGGCGATTGCAGCGGCCGACCGGCCCTTGTTGTAACCACAGTCCGGTTGCGCGGTCCAGTGCCGCTTGCAGGCCGGGCGTGGCGGGGGGCTGAGGGGCGTCGCGCGCCATTGTCCGTAAGACTGCGCTCCCGTCCTACCCGGGATCCATGCCTCCCACTCACGGTCCAGCCGGGTGAATCAAAGGCATGGGGCATGTTCAAAGCCCCTCGGCGGATCGTCTTCCCGCCAAGCGCCGCAAGCGTTAAGCGGTGCTTACCCCGCCTGCGCCCCGGCTACGACTTTCCGTTGTGGCCAGAACCGCGCGGGGAATGCCCAACTCCGCCGCGCCAACCTGTCGGGGGGCAGGCCCGGCCGGTCCTGACCCGCCAGTTCGCAGCCGGGGCCGGGATCAGACCGGATTGGGAAGCGGCGCACCGGCAAGGAAGGCGCGGATGTTCTCGACCGCCATCATCCCCATGGACTCGCGCACCTCCAGCGTCGCGGTGCCCAGATGGGGCAGAAGCGCGACATTCTCCATCGCCAGAAGCGCTTGCGGGACCTGCGGCTCGAATTCGTAGACATCGAGCCCCGCCCCCGCGATCCGCCCCTCGGACAGGGCTGCGATCAGCGCGGCCTCGTCGACCACATCGCCGCGCGAGATGTTGACGAAATGCGCGTGCGGCTTCATCGCCGCGAACAGGTCCGCCCCCATCATGTGCCGCGTCTCGGCACCGCCCGGCACGCAGGAGACGACGATATCGCAGGCCGCGCCCAGCGCGGTCAGGCTGTCCACCGGCGTTGCGGGGAAGTCGAGCGCCTTGGGCGTGCGGGTGTAATAGACCACATCCATGCCGAAACCGAAATGGCAGCGCCGCGCCAGTGCCTGGCCGATATTGCCCATGCCCACGATGCCCAGCGTCTTGCCGGTGACATGCAGCCCCAGCATCTGGGTCGGGTGCCAGCCCTCCCAGCGCCCGGCGCGGACCATGCGCTCGCCCTCGCCCCCGCGCCGACAGGTCATGAGGATCAGCAGCATCCCGATATCCGCCGTCGCATCCGTCACGGCGCCCGGCGTGTTGGTCACGGCGATGCCGCGGGCGCGGGCGGCTTCCACGTCGATGTGGTTGTAGCCCATGCCGAAATTCGCCAGCAGCCTTGCCCGTGGCTGATCCACGGCGGCAAGGATCCCGGCCGAGAAACGGTCGCCCAGCGTGGGCAGCACGATGTCGAACTCGGCCAGCGCGCGGCGCATCTCGTCCTCGGACATCGGCAGGTTGCTTTCCCGCATCTCGACCTCGCCCAGTTCGCGTACGGCCGGTCCCACCCGGCCCGGCATCGACCGCGTCACCAGAATTCTTGTCATCAGAACATCCTCCCCCCGATCGGTACATCCTTGTCAGGCCCGATCAGAACTACCTCGCCATCCGCGTCGGGCAAGCCCAGAACCAGCACTTCGGACATGAACCGGCCGATCTGCCGGGGCGGGAAGTTGACCACCGCCAGCACGCGCTTTCCCGGCAGTTCGTCGGGGGTGTAATGCTTGGCGATCTGGGCCGAGCTTTTCTTCTCGCCGATCCCGGGGCCGAAATCCACCCAGAGCTTGATCGAGGGTTTGCGCGCCTGCGGGTAGGGTTCGGCGCGGGTGATCCGGCCGACGCGGATATCGACCTTCAGGAAGTCGTCATAGCTGATGTCGCTCACGATCCCAATTCCTTGCTGCGGGCGGTGGCGGCGGCGACGGCGCGGTGCAGAAGCGGCGGGAACCCCGTTTCCGGGTCCATCAGCACCGAAAGCGCCGCGGCCGTGGTGCCTCCCGGCGAGGTGACATTGACGCGCAACTCGGCCGGGCTTTCGGCCGACTGTTCGGCAAGCTGGCCCGCGCCTGCGACGGTGGCGCGCGCAAGGTGCAGCGCCATGGCGGGCGGCAGGCCCTGGGCCTCTCCGGCGGCGGCCAAGGTCTCGATCAGGTGAAAGACATAGGCCGGGCCAGAGCCGGAAACGGCGGTCACCGCATCCATCTGGTCCTCGCTCTCCAGCCGCAGGGTCTGGCCCACCGCCGAGAGCAGCGTTTCGGCAAGCGTCAGCCCCGCCTCGTCGACCTGCGCATTGCCGATCAGCGCGGTGATGCCCCGGCCCACCGCCGCGGGCGTGTTGGGCATGGCGCGGATCACCGGGGCCGATGCGCCCAGCCGGTCGGCAAACCAGCCCAGCGTCAGGCCCGCCGCGACTGACAGGAACAGTGTTCGCCCATCGGCAAGACCGGCGATCTGCGGCAGTGCCGCCTCCATCGCCTGGGGCTTGACCGCCAGCAGCACGATGGCGGGCGATGGGGGCAGCGTCTCGTTCAGGTGCAGCCCTTCGGCCGCGCGGGCGCGCAGCCAGTCGGACGGGCCGGGATCGACCACCCAGACCGCGTTCGCGGGCAGCCCGCGCCCGAGCCAGCCCGCCAGCAGCGCCGAGCCCATCTTGCCGCAGCCCAGAAGCACCAGCCCCCGGGCGGCGAGGTCGTCCATATCCATTCACATGACCCCTGTTTTCCTCGGGGGGCGAGGTTAGGCGCGGCCGTACGCCTCTGCAATGGCGACTTGCAGCGCATCCTTTGGGCTGCGCTCGCCCCAGGCCACAAGCTGGAACGCGGGATAGAACCGTTCCGAAGCCGAGACCGCGGCGCGGATCAGCCGCTCGATCTGGTCGGGCGCGACCGGCTGGCCCGCCGCCAGCATCAGCCCATGGCGCCAGACCATCAGCCGCTGGTCATGCCAATAGGTAAAGGCACCCGCCCAGCACATGTCGTTGGTCGCGTTCAGCGTCTCGTAGAGCACGGCCAGCCGGTCCTCGGGCGGTTCCATCTCGAAGGTGCAGATCAGCCGCAGCACCTCGTCATGGCCCGACCAGGCCAGCGTGATCGCATAGGTCCGCCACTGCCCGGTCACCGCCATCGCGATCTGGTCGTCGGTCACGCGGTCGAACTCCCAGTCGCGATGCTCGGCGATATGCTCGACAACGTCGATGGGGTGAAGGTCCTCGCTGTGCAGGAAGTCTTCGGAAAGCGACATGACCGGCCTCTTGGGTTGTAGCCTTGCGCGGCGTGTGCCCCACAAGGATTAGCTGCCTGCTCGAAGGTCTTCGGTTATGCCCGTCTGACCTTACAAGATATGGTGGTCCCAAAGCCGGATTCTGTAAAGGAGAATTTGGTTACCGCGGACTTCGCACCCGCAATATCTTGTGGAAATCCTGTAGCGCGACAGTCAAAGTTACAGCAGGGCGGTTTTGTGGCATCAGCCAGGCCCCTGTATCAGCAGCTCGCCTCTTGCGCCCCTCGCCGAGGCCTTGGCGGCGACGGTGTAGCTGACCTCGACCGCTTCCATCCGGAACCTCGTGGGATGCTCGTCCTTGTCGGACATGTCGCCGAAACCGGACAGGGCGGCTTGGGTATCGGCGCGGAGTTGATCGAGAAAGGTCATCTCGCGCCTCCCATGACAGGATTTGTCAGGTCGCGCAGTACAGACTTGCGGAAACGCTGGGAAGGGGCCGAGCGGCGCTGTGCCGCCCGATCCAGGCCGCAGGAGAGCTTGGACGCATGACCGTCATCAGAATGATTCTGCGCGCGCTGAAAGCGGCGCTTCTCGGGTCGGCGCGTGTTGTCGTCGATTGTCCGCGATGCGGCCAGCCGATGGCGCGCGACCACGGCTGCCCGCGCTGCGACCGCGCGGCATGGAAGGCCCTGACGGACAGAAACTGACGACGACATCAGTCTGCCCGCCGCGGCATCCTGATCAGGCAGGTACGCGCGGAACATCACGGTGACGATCAGCGCCAGCCGTCATGTGCCGGGACGTCGGGGCGCCCCGCTCAGGCGCGCTGGGCAAAGACGCGGGCCGAGACCTGTTGCAGCCCGCGCACCAGCAGAACGCCCATCGCGCCGTGATAGACGATGGTTCCTCCCAGCAGGTGCAGCGTGCGCAACAGCCCGCCCGTCACGGCCCCGGCTGCCACCACCCCCAGCGAGACCACGACCGAGACGATCAGCGCGATCAGGATGGCGCGGCCGTTCGGCCCCAGCCTGCGGGCGACGATGGCGCGGCGTTCAAGCTCGGCAGCGCCCAGCAGAAGGGACAGCGAGAAACCCAGATAAAGACCGAGGACCAGCAGCACCGTCTTTCTTCCCCTCTGTTGCGGCCGGTGCATCCACCGGCTTTCCGTCCAGCGTTACCCAAGGCCGCGCCGCCCCGCAAGGCGCCGCGGCCCCTGTTGGCCGATGTCAGAGGGTCTGTGCCGCCATTTCGCGCGCGATGTGATCGGCCTGCCGGATCGCCAGCGCCACGATGGTCAGCGTCGGGTTTTCCGCCGCGCCGGTGGTGAATTGCGAGCCGTCCGAGACGAACAGGTTCGGGATGTCATGGCTTTGCCCCCAGCGGTTCACCACGCCATCCCCGGGCCGTTCGCTCATCCGGTTGGTGCCCAGGTTATGCGTGCTGGGATAGGGCGGCGTCGGGAAGGTGCGGGTCGCGCCCACTGCCTCGTAGACGGCCCTGCCCTGCCTGTAGGCATGGTTGCGCATCGCGATGTCGTTGGGGTGGTCGTCGAAATGGACATTCGCGACCGGCAGGCCCCACTGGTCCTTGACATCGGCGTTCAGCGTCACGCGGTTGGTGTCCTGCGGCATGTCCTCGCCCACCAGCCACATGCCCGCCATGTATTCATAGGCATCCAGCGCCGTGGTGAACTCGCGCCCCCAGGCGCCCGGGTCAAGGAAGGCCGCCATGAACGGAATGCCCAGCGCCAGCGTCTCCATCTCGTAGCCGCCGACGAAACCGCGGCCGGGATCGTGGCGCGCCTCGTCGCTGATGATCCCCGCCATCGTGGTGCCGCGCCACATGCGCACCGGCTTGTCGAAGGTCGCATAGACCGAGCCCGTCATGTGCCGCATGTAGTTGCGCCCGACCTGACCCGAACTGTTCGCCAGCCCGTCGGGGAACATGGCGGAGGCCGAGTTCAGCAAGAGCCGCGGGCTTTCGAAGCTGTTGCCCGCCACGCAGACGATCCGCGCGCGCTGGAATTGCAGGTTGCCGTCCCGGTCGAAATACTCGACCCCCGTCACCTTGCCCGCATCGTCATGCAGGATGCGCGCGGCATGGGCGCGCTCGCGCACTTCCAGATTGCCGGTCGCCTCGCCGCGGGGGATGTCGGTATAGGCCGCCGACCATTTCGCGCCCCATTTGCAGCCCTGAAAGCAGAACCCCGTCTGGTGGCAGAAACTGCGCCCGTCATATTCGGCCGAGTTGATCGCCATGCGGCCAGTATGGACCTGCGTGTAGCCCAGCGCCTTGGCGCCCCTTTCGAAGAGCAGGTAGTTGTTGTTGCCGGGCAGCCCGGCTATGCCGTTGGTGCGCGTCACCCCCAGCTTCTTCTCGGCGAGGTCGTACCAGGGGTCCATCTCGGCGGCGTCGATCGGCCAGTCCAGCAGGTTCGCGCCCTCGACCGCGCCATAGGTGGTCAGCGCCTTCCATTCGTGGTCCTGAAAGCGCAGCGAGGCACCCGCCCAATGGGTCGTGGTGCCGCCCACCGCCTTGACGATCCAGGCGGGCAGGCCGGAAAAGTCCTTGGCCACGCGCCAGTCGCCGCTGGTCGTGCGCGGGTCCAGCCAGGCCAGTTGCCCGAAGCTTTCCCATTCGTCATTGACGTAATCCTCGGGCAGATAGCGCCCGCCGGCCTCCAGCGCGACGACGCGCACGCCCTTCTGCGCCAGTTCGTTGGCCAGAACGCCCCCGCCCGCGCCGGTGCCGATGATGACCACCACGCTGTCGTCGGTCAGTTCGAAAGATGCAGCCATTGCCAGTCCTCCCCCAGACCTCAAAGCCAGTCGATGTCGTTGAAGCCGCGCTCGATATAGCCTCCCCGGCTATAGCTCTCGCCCTCGTAGCCGAAGATCGGCCAGACCGCTTTCTGGTTGTAGAGCCCCGTCACCAGCCCGCCGCGGACCTGCTGAAAAAAGGCGCTGTCCTCGATCGAGCGCAGGATATCCACGCGGTCGCGTTCCCAGCCGGTGTCCAGATAGCTCGCGAACCCCCTGGCCTGTGCCGCGGCATCCAGCGCGGCGATCCCCTCGGCGATGCCCGGGGCGGACTCGGCGCTGTCGTAGCCCTTGACCGCGATGACGTAATGGGTGTCGGGGATGCGGTCATGCGGATAGATGTCGCGCGCCATCCGGACCAGCGTCGCAAAGGTTTCGGGCGCGATATGGCTGGTCTCGTAGGCCCAGGCCGCATCGGGCGCGGCGACAAAGCCCGCCCCCACGACAAGGGATGCCCCCGCGGCACTCGCGCGCGACAGAAGCTGACGCCGGGTCAGACCCCGGATTGCTGGCTGAAGTGTCATTCTGTCTCCTCCCTGAATGACGTCCGTGATGTCCCGGGGCGGCCTCCCAACCGCCCGGGAATTCCCTATTTGAATCGTCCCCCGCGTTCGAGAACCTCGATCTGGTAGCCATCGGGATCGGCGACGAAGAAGAACCGCGCGATCACCTCGCCCGCGGGGGCAAAGGCGACCAGCTTGCGCGGGGCAAGCCCCTCGGCCTCGAAGCGGGCATGTTCGGCGTCCAGATCCGCGACCGACACGGCCAGATGGCCATAGCCGTCGCCCAGCGCATAGGGCTCGGTCCGGCCCTTGTTCACCGTCAGTTCAAGCTCGAACCCGGTTTCGGAATTGCTCATGTAGATCAGCGTGAACTCGGGAAAGTCGAGCCGGTCGGCGACCCTCAGCCCGAACGCCTTTTCATAAAACGCCACCGAGCGCGCCTCGTCGAGCACGCGGATCATGCTGTGGATTGCCTTGGCCACCAATGCCTCCCGCCGGTTGTTGCTGGTTTCGGGTCCAGCATAGACCGCGCGGATGGCCTTGCGGGTAGTAGCGCCTTACTACCCCGCGCCGAAAGCCGTCATTCGGCGGCCATGGCCACCCCGCCGCGGTGCCCGGTCTCGATGAAGACCAGACAGGCGCAGCGCAGCAGCGAGGTGAAATTCAGCGGCTCGCCATGCAGTTCCAGTACCTCGGCATGCAGCCGCGACAGGAAGGCGGGCGTGGTGACGCCCTCGGTCGCGGCAATCTCGTCCAGGATCGCCCAGAAGCTGTTTTCCAGCCGGATGCTGGTCGAATGACCGTTCAGCCGCAACCGGCGCGTGGTCGAGCGGTAGCGCTGCGGATCCTGCCCCGCGAAAATCTGGCACATGGGCCGTTTCCCTCCCTGACAGGCGGTGCCGTTCCCGCGGCCGCCGCCCGGTTCCTCTCCCGATCCGGCAGCTTAACCCGGATCGCGTGCCCGCACCAAGCGCGATGCGCAATGGCTCAGCCGACAAGCCCCGCCAATAGCCGCGCCCGCGCCGGGTACAGAGTGGCGGCCGCATGGCGGGCCTCGGCCGCGGCGCGCGCGCCCTGCCCCAGTTGCGCGGCCCGGCCCCGGTCATCCAGAAGCCGCGCGATGGCCTCGGCCAGCGCCTCGGGGTCGCGGTGGTCGACCATCTCGGCCGAGATGTCATGCGCCAGCGGCCATCGCCTCGACCAGCGACCAGGACAGCACGAAGGGCACGGTCAGGTAGACATGGACATGGGTCGATTGCAGCAGGTTGCGCCAGGGCCCGCGCGCCAGCAGCCCCGGCCAGTGCAGCCGCGCCGGGTCAAGATCAAGCTCGGCCAGCATGTGCCGTTTCCAGCTTGTGCCATCGGGCGGCCCCGCGCCATAGGCCGCGCGGTCCTGCCCGCCGATCACCGCATGCAGCCCCGGCCTGCGCGCCTGCAACAGCGCCAGCGCGCGCATGAAGTCGGGAAAGCCGCGGGTCGGCTCCATCCCGCGGGTGGCATAGCTGACGATCTCGGCGCCCTCGGGGATCGTGACCCCCGGCAGGTCAAGCCGGGCCTGCGGATCGGGGGTGAAGAAGCCGGTATCGACCCCGTCATGCAGCACCGTCAGGCGGTCGCGGATCCAGCCGGGGAACTGGTCGGCCTGGAACTGCGTCGGACAGAGCACCAGATCGGCCTCGGCCAGGTCCAGAAGCGTCGGCGCATTGCGCGCCAGCGCCAGCGCGCGGCGGTCTGCGTCATTGCCGGGCGGGATCGGCCCCACCGCATCCACGGGCGGAAAGCGGTAATACCATTCGACATAGCTGACCAGTTTCGCCTGCGGCCAGACCGCCCGGGCAAAGGTGCCCGCACCCCAGCCCGAATGCGCTACAACGATATCGGGCGACAACCCGGCCTGCCGGGCGGCAAGGGCGGCATTGGCAAAGGCCTGTCCGTTGATCATCGCCGCTTCCAGCGGGCGGGCAAACCGGTGGACGCCCTCGGTCGGCGTGCGATGCGGGGTCATGCGGAACATCCGGCAGCCCGGCGGCGGCACCGCATCCGTGCGCTCGGTTACGAAGGTGACCGACCAGCCCTGCCGCGCAAGATTGGCGCCGAAGGCCCCGAACTGGGCGGGAAAGTTCAGATGCGAGAAGAGGATATTCATGGCCGGCCGATGCGCTGCCCGGCGTGGCGGCCGGTCCGGCTGCAACTATACGGCGAACGCGCGCCCGGGCAATGGCCGCGCAGCGCTCAGGCGGCGTCCAGTCCCTCGGGAAACAGCGTCTCGGGGGCGATGCCGCGCTTGCGCGCGCTGTCCAGCACCGCCGCCTGCACCGCCGGGCTGCGCCGCAGAAGCCGCCGGAACCGCGCCTCGTCCAGCACCAGAAGCGTCGAGGGCGCGATGGCACGCACTTCGGCGCGGCGCGGTTTCTGCATCAGCACCGCCATCTGGCCGAACATCTCGCCCCGGCCCAGCCGCCATGTCTGGCCCGCGCTTTCGGCCTCGACCGCGCCCGAGGCGATGAAGAACACGCTGCGCGGCTGGCTGTCCTTGCGGATCAGCACATCGCCCGCATTGACATAGCGCGTCACCAGCGCCCGGGTCAGCCGCTTGCGCGCCTTGCCGTCGATATCGTCGAACAGCGGAAAGCAGCGCACCAGTTCCGCCTTTTCGACCGCCAGATCCAGCCGCGGGCGCGAATCCAGCCCGGCGCGGCGGCGGGCAATGTCCTGCATCAGCGTCGCATGCAGTTCCGCCCCGATCAGCCCGTCCTCGCGCATCGCGTCATATTCGCGTTCTTCCAGCCGCAGCGCGGTGCGGCGGATGAAACGGCGTTCCAGTTCCTCGGCATAGCCGGGATATTGCAGCCGCAGCCCCTCCAGCGCGGTATCGACCGCCTCGGCCCGACGGGCCAGCAATTCGTGCAGCAGATCGGCCACCCGGCGGCCATGGATGCGCCGGATCCGGCCGTCGATGAAGCCGTGCAGATCGCGCAGGATCAGCCGTTGCGACAACAGCAGGTCGAACCGGTCCGCCGTCATCCGGCCCAGCGGGCGCGAGAACCGCAGCCGATTATGCAGCCGCACCGCCATTCGGAAGGTGCGGCCATAACCGACACTGACCCGCGCCGCGCGCTGATAGCCCAGCCGCCCGCCGGTGCGCGCGCCCTCGATCAGCCGGTCGGCATCGGACAGGATCCGTTCGGACAGCGTGGACGACATGGTGCGGTCCCTGATCCGGGCGAGGATCGCATCGCGCTCGGCCCCGGCCAGCGCGATCAGCCCCAGCGTGATCCGGTCGCGGTCAAGGATCTCGGCATTCTCCTCGGCCGCCTTCACCGCGCCATCCAGCCGTTCGCCGAAGCGCTTGGCCTCGGAGCGGACGATGTCGCGGGTCAGTTCGTAATTCTCGGTGGTCCGGGCGACATCCTCGCGCACGGTCTGAAGCGCGACCGCGATCACCTGGTTCGACAGCGCCTGGTCGATCGGCGACAGCCGGTCCAGCCCCAGCCGGCGGATCACCCAGCGCAGCGTCGTGCCCTGCACGATCAGCGTGAACAGCGTGAAACCCGTGGCCAGGATCGCGACAAGGCGCTTGACCTCGACCGGCACGCCGACGCTTTCGGTCACCGCCAGCGCCAGCGCCAGCGTGACCGCACCCCGCAGCCCGCCCCACAGGATCGCCACGCGATAGGGCCGCTCGACCACCGGCGAGAGCCGGATCAGCGACAGAAGCGGCAACAGCCCGTAAAGGATCAGAACCCGCGCGGCCAGCGCGGCCAGGATCACCACGCCGATCAGGGCGAAATCGCCGATCCGCACCTCTTCGAGGATGCGCGGGATCAACAGCGCGGCCAGGATGAAGATCAGCGCCCCCGCCCAATGCGCCAGCAGATCCCAGACCTCGCGCAGATTGGCCCAGGACGCGGGCGGCAATCGGCCCGGCCCCATCAGGTTCAGCGTCAGCCCGGCCGTGACGACGGCGATCACCCCCGAGGCACCGACGATCCGTTCGGCGATGATGAAGGCCAGATAGGGCAGCGCCACCGAGACAGAGATCTGGGCAAGATCGTAGCGCCCGAACAGCGACATCATCCCGACCGCGAGCCGCGCCGCAACCCAGCCGGTCAGGATCCCGCCCCCGATCAGCAGCGGAAAGCGCGTCAGCGCCTCGCGCAGCGTGGGATCGGGCACGCCCAGCATCACGAAGCCGATGAACAGGCCGAACAGCGCGATGGCGGCGGCGTCGTTCAGCAGGCTCTCGCCCTCGATGATGCGCGCCAGCCGTCGCGGAGCCGAGATCGAGCGGAAGATGCTGACCACCGCCGAAGGATCGGTGGTCGAGACGATGGCGCCGATCAGCAGGCAGGCGGCCAGCGGCAGCGCACTGGCCCAGGACAGCGCGTAGCCCACCGACAGTGTCGCCACCACAACCGCGACCACCGCCAGCACCAGGATCGGCACCCAGTCGTCCAGCATCCGGCGCAGGTTCATCCCCAGCGTGACCTGGAACAGCAGCGTCGGCAGGAAGACATACAGGAACACGTTCGAGCGGATCGGCAGTGCCAGGATCGCCTCGGCCACCGGGTTCAGCGCATCGGTCAGCTCGGTGCGCAGCAGAAAGATCGCCCCGCCCCCGATCAGGATGCCGAGGACCGCAAGGATCACGGTATAGGGCAGCCGCAGCCGCGCGGCCAGCGGCTCGGCCGCGCCGATCAGCAGGAAGAGGGAGGCGATGATTGCCGTCAGCAGAACGATATCCATGGTCTCAACATAGCGCAGGCCGCGGGCCGGGCACCACGGGGTGCAGACGGCAAAGCGGCGGGAAAACGCGCAGCGCCGGGGATTTGGCCGGATCGGCGGCGCGGCGCGGGTTTTGCGGGCGGGGACGGTGCCGGGCAGCAACGCTGCACTTGCATTGCGGGCGGGGAATTGCTCTGAGCTATGCAGGACAGGGCAGCATGGAGGCGAAGATGGGCGGCGAGACATATCAGGACCGGGCCGGGCTGAAGGTCGCGGCCGTGCTGGCCGATTTCATCGAGGCCCGCGCGCTGCCCGGCACCGGGATCGAGGCGGGCGCCTTCTGGCAGGGCTTCGCCGGGCTGGTGCGCGACCTGAGCCCGCGCAACCGCGACTTGCTGGCGATCCGCGAACGGATGCAGCAGCAGATCGACGCCTGGCATCTGGCGCGGCGCAACCAGCCCCATGACCACGAAGCCTACAAGGCGTTCCTGACCGAGATCGGCTATCTGCGCCCCGAAGGTGCTGCGTTCGAGATCGAGACCGCCAATGTGGACCCCGAGATCGCGACCGTGCCGGGGCCGCAACTGGTGGTGCCGATCACCAATGCCCGCTACGCGCTGAACGCCGCGAATGCGCGCTGGGGCAATCTCTATGACGCGCTTTACGGCACCGATGCGATGGGCAGCCCGCCGCCGCCCGGCCGTTATGATCGCGGCCGGGGCGCGCGTGTCGTGGCGCGCGCGCGGGTCTTTCTGGACGAGGCGTTTCCCATCGCGGGCACCAGCCATGCCGATGCGCGGCGCTATCACGTCAGGGGCGGCGCGCTTCTGATCGACGATCTGCCGCTGGAACAGCCCGAAAAGTTCGCGGGCTATCGCGGCCACCCCCGCGCGCCCGAGGCGGTCCTGCTGCGCAATAACGGGCTGCATGTGGAACTGGTCTTCGACCGCACCCACCCGGTCGGCGCGCGCGATCAGGCCGGGCTGGCGGCGGTGCAGATGGAGGCCGCCGTTTCGGCGATCATGGATTGCGAGGATTCGGTCGCCTGTGTCGATGCCGAGGACAAGGTGGCGGCCTATGCCAACTGGCTGGGCCTGATGAAGGGCGATCTGAGCGCCGAATTCGACAAGGGTGGCGAACGGCTGACCCGCGCGCTGGAGCCCGACCGCACCTATACCGCCCCCGATGGCAGCATGCTGACCGTCAAGGGCCGGGCGCTGATGCTGGTCAGGAATGTCGGCCACCTGATGACCAACCCGGCGATCCTGGATGCGGATGGCGCCGAGGTGTTCGAGGGGCTGATGGATGCCGCGCTCACCACGCTGATCGCGCTGCATGACCTGAAAAAGACCGACGGCCCGCGCAATTCGCCCGCGGGGTCCATCTATGTCGTCAAGCCCAAGATGCACGGCCCCGACGAGGTGGCCTTTGCCGACGACACCTTTACCCGTGTCGAGGAAATCCTTGGCCTGCCGCGCTACACCGTCAAGCTGGGCATCATGGACGAGGAGCGACGCAGTTCGGTCAACCTCAAGGAATGTATCCGCGCGGCGAAGCACCGGGTCGCCTTCATCAATACCGGCTTCCTTGATCGCACCGGCGACGAGATCCACACCTCGATGGAGGCGGGGCCGTTCAGCCGCAAGGATTTCATCAAGCGCAAGGCCTGGATCACGGCCTATGAGAACCTGAATGTCGATATCGGGCTGGAATGCGGGCTGTCGGGCCGCGCCCAGATCGGCAAGGGCATGTGGGCGATGCCAGACCGGATGGCGGCGATGCTGTCCACCAAGATCGAGCATCCCAAGGCCGGGGCGAATTGTGCCTGGGTGCCCTCGCCCACCGCGGCCACGCTGCATGCGCTGCATTACCACCAGGTGGATGTGCTGGCGGTGCAGGCGGGGCTGCGGAAGGGCGGCCGCCGGGCGCATGTGGACGGGATCCTCGAAATTCCGCTGGCCGCCTTCCGCAAATGGTCGCGCCCCCAGATCCTGCGCGAGGTCGAGAACAACGCGCAGGGCATCCTGGGCTATGTCGTGCGCTGGATCGACGCCGGCGTGGGCTGTTCCAAGGTGCCCGACATCAACGATGTCGGCCTGATGGAGGATCGCGCGACCTGCCGCATCTCGGCCCAGCATATCGCCAACTGGCTGCATCACGGCGTCGTCGGCGCAGACGAGGTGATGGAGGTCATGCGCCGCATGGCCGAGGTGGTGGACCGCCAGAACGCCGCCGATCCGGCCTATGTGCCGATGGCGCCGGGCTATGAGGGGATCGCGTTCCAGGCTGCCTGCGATCTGGTGTTCAAGGGCCGCGTCCAGCCCTCGGGCTATACCGAGCCGGTGCTGCATGCCCGCCGGATCGAACGCAAGGCGCAGTTGCAGCGCCCCTGACCTGCAAGGAGCCCGATGATGAGTGCGACCGACAGACCCCTGCCCTCGCCCCGGCCGCGCCGGGTGCTGATGCTGGGCGCGACCGGCACGATCGGCCGGGCCACGGCCGTTGAACTGGCCGCGCGCGGGCATCAGCTTGTCTGCCTCGTGCGGCCGGGCTCGGGCGCGGCGGCAGCGCGCGGCCTGCCTGCGGGGGTTGTCGCGCGCGAGGTCGACATCACCGACCCGGCCGCGCTGGCCCGCGACGGGATCAGGGGCGAACGGTTCGATGTGCTGGTCTCCTGCCTTGCCTCGCGCACCGGGGCGCCGCGCGATGCCTGGGCCATCGACCACCAGGCCCATTGCGACGCGCTGGCCGCCGCGCGCGCGGCCGGGGTCGGACATGTGGTGCTGCTGTCGGCGATCTGCGTGCAGAAGCCGCTGCTGGAATTCCAGAAGGCGAAACTTGCCTTCGAGGCGGATCTGATCGCCTCGGGGCTCGATTATTCCATCGTGCGGCCCACCGCCTTCTTCAAGTCGCTGTCGGGCCAGGTCGCGCGGGTGCGACAGGGCAAGCCCTTCCTGATCTTCGGCGACGGCACCCTGACCGCCTGCACCCCGATCAGCGATGCCGATCTGGGGCGGTTCATGGCCGATTGCCTGGACGATCCGGCGCTGCGAAACCGCATCCTGCCCATCGGCGGCCCCAAACCCGCGATCACCCCGCGCGAGCAGGGCGAATACCTGTTCCGCGCATTGGGGCAGGAGCCGAAATGCCGCTCGGTCCCGGTCGGGATGATGGATGCGATCATCGCGGTGCTTGGGCTTCTGGGCCGCGTCTCGCCCAAGATGCGCGACAAGGCCGAGTTTGCCCGGATCGGCCGCTACTATGCTACCGAATCGATGCTGGTTCTCGACCCCGCAACCGGGCGTTACGATGCCGAGGCCACGCCCGCCTATGGCACCGAAACGCTGTTCGACTATTACGACAGGCTGCTCGCAGACGAGGAAAAGGTCGATCTGGGCGCGCATGCGATGTTCTGAACCCGCGGCGCGCGACAATCCCCGCCCCATCGGCTAGACTGCCGGTACGGAGGGCGCAGCATGGCAGGCGGCTGGGCGCGGGATGGCGCCGTGCAGGATCAGATCGACGCCTCGATCGAGGACGAACTGCGGCGGATGCAGGCTCGGCCGGTGCCCCGCGGCGAAAGCCTGCGCCAGTGTGTCGAATGTGACGAACCGATCCCTGAACCGCGGCGGCAGGCGATCCCGGGCGTCAAGCTTTGCGTCGAGTGCCAGCAGGCGCGCGACTCAAGGCCGGTGCAGCGCGGCGGCATCAACCGGCGCGGGTCCAAGGACAGCCAGTTGAAGTGACGCCCCGCACGGCCGCACGGTCCGGGTCTTTCTCCCGAATTGTTGGCTTGACCTTCCAGTAGCGGCAACCCCGATACGTTGCGCCTTCGCGAATCCAGCAAGAGGTCCAGACATGCGATTCTCCGTTCCGGACATGATCTGCGGGCATTGCACCGCGGCGATAGAGGCAGCGATCATGGCGCGGGATCCGTCCGCGCGGATCCTTTGCGACCTGAATGCGCAGATCGTTCAGGTCGAAAGCGTGCTGGACCCATCCGCGGTCGCCGCCGCCATCGTGGCGGCGGGCTATGGCGTGACGACGATCTGAGCGGTCGGCTTCAGGCTGGCCTTGCCGTCAGGCTCAGGCGAACAGGTCGTGGCACAGTTCCAGCGCCTCGACCAGTTTGTCGACCTCGGCACGGGTGTTGTACATCGCGAACGAGGCCCGGCAGGTCGCACTCACCCCCAGATGCGCCATCAGCGGCCCGGCGCAATGATGACCGGCACGCACCGCCACGCCCCGCTTGTCCAGCACGGTCGAAATGTCATGCGGATGCGCCGGGCCGTCGAGCAGGAAGGAAAAGATCGCGCCGCGCCGCTCGGCATGGCCATGCACCTGCAACCAGTTCAGCCCCGAAAGCCGCGCCATCGCGTAAGAGGCCAGATCGGCCTCATGCGCGGCAATCGCCTGCATCCCCACGCCCATCATGTAGTCAAGCGCCACGCCCAGCCCGATCTGCTGGACTATGGCGGGGGTGCCCGCCTCGAACTTCATCGGCGGATCGGCATAGCTCACGCTGTCCTTGTGGACCTCGCGGATCATGTCGCCGCCGCCGAAGAAGGGGCGCATCTCGGCCAGCCGTTCCTTGCGGATATGGATCGCGCCCGAGCCGGACGGGCCGTAAAGCTTGTGCCCGGTGATGACGTAGAAATCCGCCCCCAGCGCATCGACATCGACCGGCATGTGAACGGCGCCCTGGCTGCCATCGACCAGCACCGGCACGCCGCGCTCGCGCGCACCCCGCACGATGGCACCGACATCGACCACGGTGCCCAGCACGTTCGACATCTGGGTGACGGTAACCAGCCGGGTCCGCGGGCCGATGGCGTCTATCACCGCCTGCGGGTCAAGATTGCCCGCCGCGTCCACATCGACCCATTTCAGCACCACCCCCTGCCGTTCGCGCAGGAAATGCCAGGGCACGATATTGGCGTGATGCTCCATCACCGACAGCACGATCTCGTCGCCGGGCTGAAGCCGCGGCGCGGCCCAGGCATAGGACACAAGGTTGATGCCATGCGTCGCGCCCGAGGTGAACACGATCTCGTCCTCGTCGGCCGCACCCAGAAACCGCGCGACGATGCCGCGCACGGCCTCGTACTTTTCGGTCGCAATGTTCGAAAGCGTGTGCAAGCCCCTGTGAACATTCGCATATTCGTCCTCATAGGCGCGCGTCACCGCCTCGATCACCGCGCGCGGCTTCTGCGCCGAGGCCCCGTTGTCGAGATAGACCAGCGGCTTGCCGTTCACCTCGCGCGAGAGGATCGGGAAATCGGCGCGGATTTTCTCGACATCATACATCCGACAGGGCTCCTCCGAAGGTGATGCCAAAGATCGACAGCAGGATGCTCATCCCGACCACGATGCCCATCATCGAGGCCAGGATCATGAAAAAGGTCTTCATTGCTGACGAGAATCCGTGAAGAACGGTCACGAAATTGCTGAGAAGATAGAAGAAAAGACCAATGCCGACCAGCCCGACCAGCCCCGCCAGCGGCGGCAGGATCAGCAGGAACACGGTCTGGACGACCTGCAAAAGCACCATGATGACCTGAAGCCAGACGGTGATCGCCAGCGCGCCCGCAAAGCTGCCGAACCCGCCAAAGGCCCGGCCGATGGCATAGACCGCATAGACCGTCACCACCAGAAGACCGCCCTGCACCACCGCGATCAGCAAGGGATTCTCGCCAAAGATCGGCACCAGCGGGTCAGCGGGCGTCGGCACCAGCAGATCGCCCAGACGGGTCAGCAGCACGCTGACGGCCACCACCGCCACCAGCGCCTGCCACAGCACACCCTCGGGCAGGTCAAGCGCGAGGATGCGGCGCGCGCCTTCGCGCGGGTCGCTTACGGTGTCGCGCGCAAGCGCGAGCAGAGAGGGGGTGCTGTCGGACATGGGGCGATCTTCCTGGATCTCAGACACGGCCGCTTTTCTCGGCCTCGGCCAGAGACAACAACCAGATCGCCGCGAACGCAACCGTAAGAACCGACGCAATCAGGTTCGTGATAGCCCCCGCGCCCAGAAATCCGGACACAAGACCGAAGGCAAGGATCGCAGGCGAGACCGCCAGCACTGTCCAGAACAGCGCCAGACGCGCGCCGTAGAACGTGCCAGAGCCCCCCATCATCCGGGCAAAGAGGTGGCTGAACCCCGCGATGGCGTAGAAGAACAGCGGCGCCAGAAACATCCATCCGAACAAAGCTGCGCCCAGCAATGCCTCTAGCGGGACCGCGTCGCTCATCAGGGATTCGCGCATCAGGCGGGGCCATTGCGCCACGAAGATCAGAAAGCAGCCCAGCATCAGGTAGACCAGCGCGCGGTCTTCGCGCTGGCCGGCCTGCAACTGGCGCCGGATCGCGGCGCGCGGGCCGCGCCACGTCGCCACGATTTCCTTGACGATGGACATCCTACCTCCGGTGACGGGCCAGCCATTGGGCAAGCCGCTCGACGATCTCGTCGCGGATCACGTCCGATTCGATCTCCTCGACCGCCTCGGCGATGAAGGACAATACCATCAGGTCCACCGCCTCGGCCCGCGGCACACCGCGCGAGCGCAGGTAGAACAGCGCCCTCTCGTCGATCGCCCCGCTGGTCGAGCCATGCGAACAGGCCACGTCATCGGCATAGATTTCCAACTCGGGCTTGGCCAGGAACTGGCTGTCCTCGTCCAGCAGAAGCGATTGCGAGATCTGGTAGCCATCGGTCTTCTGCGCGCCGGGCTGGACAAGGATCTTGCCCTGGAATACCCCCGTCGCGCCGTTCTTGAGCACCTTCTTGAAGACTTGGCGGCTTTCGCAACGCTCGGCGTCATGGGTGATGAAGATCGTGTCGTCATGGTGGAAATCCGACCCGTCGCCCAGACAGGCCCCCGCCACATGCGCCACGCCCTCGTCGCCGGTCAGCTCGATCACGCATTCGTTGCGCGTCAGCGCCCCGTTCGCCGTCATGGTAAAGGACTTGAACGTGCTTTCCTGGCCCAGCCGGGCAAAGACATGGGTCACCGCGCGGCGTTCATGGTCGCGCCCCTGCACCCGGACATGATGGAAGGCGCCGCCATCGGCGATGTCGACCTCCATCACCTTGTTGAACCGCGCAGCCGCCGGGCCGTTTTCCAGAACGGTCAGATCGGCGCCCGGCTCGATCCTGATGACGTGATGCAGGATCGCGTCTGAAGTATCAGATTTATGAAGGTAAATCAGGTTCACTGGCTTCTCGGCCCGGCCCGTCGCGCGGATCAGGACGCCATCGGTCGCAAAGGCCGTGTTCAGCGCCGCCATCGGACGTTCCACGGGTTCCTGCCCGCGCGCCTCGAGCGTGCCGTAAAGCTCGGCCGCCCAGTGGATGTCCAGCGCCTGCGCCTCGGCCAGACGGGTGATCTCGACGCCTGCCAGTGCGGGATCGTCCGAGGCAGCGGCGTCAAACACGCCATCGACAAAGACCAGCCGCAGCCGGTCCATGGCGTGAAAGACCGGGTTTTCGCTCGGCTCGAACACCGCGGCGGGCACCGGCGCAGGCGTCACGAGATCGGCGGGATTGGTGAAACGCCAGTATTCGTCGCGCCGCCCCGGCAGGCCCATCGCCTCTAGCCGCGCGCGGGCGCCAAGCCGGCCAAGCCGGGTCCAGCCCGGCGCCTCGGGCATCGCGAGCGCGGCAAGCCGCGCCTCGGTCGCGGTCAGTTTCGCCTGCGGCAGCCCCATCACGCCGCCTCCCCGATCAGGTCGGCATAACCGTTCTTCTCGACTTCCAGCGCCAGTTCCGGCCCGCCGGTCTTGATGATCCGGCCATCGACCATGATATGCACCACGTCGGGCACGATATGATCCAGCAGGCGCTGGTAATGGGTGATGACAAGAAACGCCCGGTCAGGGCTGCGCATCGCGTTCACGCCGTCCGAGACCAGCTTCAGCGCATCCACATCCAGCCCCGAATCGGTCTCGTCGAGGATGCAGATCTTCGGCTCCAGCATCGCCATCTGAAGGATCTCGTTGCGCTTCTTCTCGCCGCCGGAAAAGCCCATGTTGACGGGACGCTTCAGCATCTCGGCGTCGATCTTCAGATCCCTGGCGCGGGCGCGCACCTCTTTCAGAAAGGTCGCAGCATCCATCTCGGGCTCGCCGCGGGCCTTGCGTTGGGCATTTACCGCGGTGCGCAGGAAGGTCATGTTGCCCACGCCCGGAATTTCCACCGGGTACTGGAAGGCAAGAAAAAGGCCCGCAGCCGCGCGTTCCTCGGGCTCCATCCCCAGGATGTCCTGGCCCAGAAGCGTCGCGCTTCCGTCGGTCACCTCATAGCCGTCGCGGCCTGCCAGAACATAGGACAGGGTCGACTTGCCCGACCCGTTCGGCCCCATGATCGCATGCACCTTGCCCGCCTCTACGGTCAGGGTCAGACCCTTGAGGATCTCCTTGCCCTCTTCTTCAAGAGAGGCGCGCAGGTTATTGATTTCCAGCATCTTTCTTTTCCTTCACCCAAGGGTTTCGACGATCCCCGGCACGGGCATCCCCGGAATGTTGTCGGTCCCGACGGTCATCCCCGTCCTTCCGTTCCTGTTGCATCCTGCGCCGCGGCGCTTGCCGCGCGGTCGGGCGCAGGCGCATCAATCGCGTCTATCAGGCCGATCGGCTCGGGCAGCGGCACCTCGTCTGTCCGCGCCCCCGGCGCAAAGAAGACCAGCGCCGCGCCCGCCGCGATCAGCGTGAACCCCAGGATGACCTGCCAGCCGATGGCCTCGCGCAGATAGAGCACCGAAAAGCCGACGAAGACCGTCAGCGTCAGCACCTCCTGAATGGTCTTGAGTTGCGCGGCGGAATAGACCTGATGGCCCAGCCGGTTCGCCGGCACCGCCAGCCAGTACTCGAAGAACGCGATGCCCCAGCTGACCAGCACCACCACGGCCAGCGGCGCCGCCTTGAACTTGAGATGGCCGTACCAGGCGAAGGTCATGAACACGTTCGACACCGCCAGAAGGCCGATCGGCGCAAGATATGGCCACATTGCCGCGCGTCTCCGAAATGCCTGCCCCGACGCTCTCCGCCTGCGCCATCACCCCACCGAACCCTCAAGGCTGATCGCCACGAGGCTTTGCGCCTCCATCGCGAATTCCATCGGCAGGGCTTGCAGCACCTCCTTGCAGAAGCCGTTGACGACAAGCGCCACCGCGGCCTCCTCGTCGATGCCGCGCGCGCGGCAATAGAAAAGCTGGTCGTCATCCACCTTGGAGGTCGTCGCCTCATGTTCCACGCGGGACGAATTGTTGCGCACCTCGATATAGGGCACCGTATGCGCGCCGCACTTGTCGCCGATCAGCAGGCTGTCGCACTGGGTATAGTTGCGCGAATTCTTGGCCTTGGGATGCATCGACACGAGCCCGCGATAGGTGTTCTGCGCATGGCCCGCGCTGATCCCCTTGGACACGATGCGCGAGCGGGTGTTCTTGCCCAGATGCACCATCTTGGTGCCGGTATCGGCCTGCTGCCAGTTGTTGGTGATGGCGATCGAGTAGAACTCGCCCTGGCTGTCATCGCCCCGCAGGATGCAGGAGGGGTATTTCCACGTCACCGCCGAGCCGGTCTCGACCTGCGTCCACATCACCTTGGACCGCGCGCCGCGGCAATCGGCGCGCTTGGTGACGAAATTGTAGATGCCGCCCTTGCCATGCTCGTCGCCCGGATACCAGTTCTGGACGGTGGAATACTTCACCTCGGCAT
Organism: Rhodovulum strictum; assembly: GCF_009649175.1. Classification (GTDB taxonomy): domain Bacteria; phylum Pseudomonadota; class Alphaproteobacteria; order Rhodobacterales; family Rhodobacteraceae; genus Rhodovulum; species Rhodovulum strictum. The sequence continues at coordinate 21,567 of NZ_WJPO01000004.1, forward strand.
CGTCCAGCACCACGATCTCGACCACCGCGGCATGAAGCTGCGCGGTGTCGCGCTTGGGCGCGGTGCAACCTTCCAGATAGGACACATAGGCGCCCTTGTCGGCGATGATCAGCGTGCGCTCGAACTGGCCGGTATTCTCGGCATTGATGCGGAAATAGGTCGACAGCTCCATCGGGCAGCGCACACCGGGCGGCACATAGACGAAGGAGCCGTCCGAAAAGACCGCCGAGTTCAGAGTGGCATAGAAATTGTCGCTCTGCGGCACGACCGAGCCCAGGTATTTCTTCACCAGCTCCGGGTGAGTGCGGATCGCCTCCGAGATCGGGCAGAAGATCACGCCCGCCTGCTCAAGCTCCTTCTGGAAGGTGGTGCCCACGCTGACGGAATCGAACACAGCATCCACGGCCACCTTGCGCCCCTCGGCAGGCGCATCCTCGGCGCCCTCGACGCCGGCAAGGATCATCTGCTCCTTCAGCGGGATGCCGAGCTTCTTGTAGGTTTCCAGTAGCTTCGGATCGACCTCGTCCAGCGATTTCGGCTTTTCGGCCATGCTCTTGGGCCGGGCATAGTAATACTGTTTCTGGAAGTCGATCTCGGGATAATCGACCATCGCCCAGTCGGGCTCTTCCAGTTGCTGCCAGCGCCGGAACGCGGCCAACCGCCACTCGGTCATCCATTCGGGTTCTTCGTTCTTGGCCGAGATCAGCCGCACGATCTCTTCGGAAAGGCCCATCGGGGCGTATTCCATCTCGATCTCGGTTTCCCAGCCATACTTGTACTTGCCCGCCATCGACTGGACGGTTTCGACCGTCTCGCGGATCTCCGTGACGCCTTCGTGATCGGCATTGTCCAAAGCAGCCATGTGATCCTTCCGCCTCTCCTGCCGGGCCCATCGGGGCACCGGTCAAACCCGTTTCAGCCCGCCCGGGCCCTGATCCTCGCCGCCGCCGCAAGCCAGGCCTCGGCGAACCGCATCACATCCTCTTCCCGCAGCCCCGGCCCCAGCGAGACCCGCACCGCAGAGGCCGCCGCCTCGCCCAGGCCCATCGCCCGCAGCACGCGGCTTGCGCGCAGCTTGCCCGAGGAACAGGCCGAGCCCGCGGAAATCGCGAACCCGGCAAGGTCCATCTGCATCACCTGCGTCTCGCCCTTCCAGCCCGGAGTGGCGAAGCACGAGGTGTTTGGCAAGCGTGGCGCAGCTTTCCCGACAAAAATAGTCTCGTTTGCGCCAGCCTCAATGGTGTTTTCTAGAATATTTCTAAGATGCTCGATTTCGAGCCATTTTCCAGCAGAAAGTTCCCGCGATGCCGCTTCCGCAGCCGCTCCGAAGCCCGCGATGCCCACAACATTCTCGGTTCCCGCCCTCCGGCCCAGCTCCTGCCCGCCACCGCGGATTCGCGCCTCAAGCGCGATCCCGCGCCGCAGCACCAGCGCGCCCACCCCCTTGGGGCCCCCGATCTTGTGGGCCGACACCAGCGCCATGTCGCAGCCCAGCCAGTTGAACGCCACCGGCAGCTTGCCGAAGGCCTGCGTCATGTCGCAGACCGCGATGCCCGGCGGCAGGTCCTGGATCACGCCGGTCTCGGAATTGGCCAGTTGCAGCGCGCTGCGCGCGGGATCGGCCACGCTGACCTGCCCTTTCCGGTCCACCGGCAGGCAGGGATCGACCCAGGCCGCGACCGAATCATGCTCGATATCGCCCGCCACCAGCCCCCGCCCCGCGCAGGCCAGCGCGGCGGCCTCGCTCGCGCCCGAGGTAAAGACGATCTCGGCCCCCTCTGCCCCCAGGGCCGCGGCAACCTGCGCGCGCGCCTTCTCGACCAGCGCGCGGGCCGCGCGCCCCTCGGCATGCACGCTGGACGGATTGCCCACCAGATCCATCGCCGCGACCATGGCCGCGCGCGCCTCGGGCCTCAGCGGCGCCGTCGCGTTCCAGTCCAGATAGACGCGCCCGCCCATGCCCTTCCTTCTTCTGGCCTCAAATATCCCGGGGGAGTCCGCGTCAGCGGACGGGGGCAGCGCCCCCTAGTCGTCGTCCACCACCTCGAACAGCGCCGGCACGGCCGGACAGGGCGCCAGATCGTTGGCGGTCACATCCGACAGCCGCGTCTGGTGCAGGAACACATAGACATGCGCCGACAGCCCCTCCCACAAACGGTTGGTCAGCGATTGCGCGCGCGAGCCCGACATCCCGCCCGACGCGCCCGCGCCCTTGTGCATCGCGCTCACCGTCTCGTCGACCGCCGCCAGCACATCGACCACCCGGATCTCGGAGGCCGGCCGCGCCAGCCGGTAGCCGCCGCCCGGGCCGCGCACCGAGTCCACAAGCCCCGCGCGGCGCAGCTTGACGAACAATTGCTCCAGATAGGGCAGAGAGATGTCCTGCCGCTTCGATATCTCGGCCAGCGACACCAGCCCGTCGGCAGGCGTCAGAGCCAGATCGACCAGCGCGACCATGGCATAGCGGCCCTTCGTGCTCAGTTTCATCGACGCCCTCCCGCAGACGGTTGACGCAGCGCGGGCGGGCCATTACCTCGGAATGCACCCCGGGCCCGCGCCCGCCGGGTGATCCTGTCCTTATGTAGCCCGGCCTTTCGCGTCAAGAAATGGCGGGCTCCCGCGAATGAGAAGAACCGCATGCCCGAGGTGATCTTTCCCGGCCCCGAAGGCCGTCTCGAAGGCCGCTACCATCCGCAGAAGGACAGGGACGCCCCCATCGCCATCGTGCTGCACCCGCATCCGCAATTCGGCGGCACGATGAACAACCGCGTGGTCTACAACCTGCATTATGCCTTTCACCGGCTGGGCTTCACCGTGCTGCGGTTCAATTTCCGCGGCGTGGGGCGCAGCCAGGGCGAGTATGATCAGGGCATCGGCGAGCTGTCGGATGCCGCGGCCGCGCTGGATTACCTGCAATCCATGAACCAGAATGCCAAGCATTGCTGGGTCGCGGGCTTTTCCTTCGGGGCGTGGATCGGCATGCAGCTGCTGATGCGGCGGCCCGAGATCACGGGCTTCGTCTCGGTCAGCCCGCCCGCGAACATGTACGATTTCTCGTTCCTCGCCCCCTGCCCGTCCTCGGGGCTGGTGATCCATGGCTCGGCCGACCGCGTCGCGCCGCCCGCCGATACCCGTTCGCTGGTGGACAAGCTGCACGAGCAGAAGGGCATCACCATCACCCATGACGAGATCGAGGGGGCGGATCACTTCTTCCAGGATCCGCATATGGACACGATGATCGATCATGTCAGCGCCTATGTCCGGCGCCGCCTGACCGAGGGCACCCGCTGACGGAGGCAACGGCGTGGCGATTCTCGACGATCTCGCCGATGCGCTGGCCCGCGAGGCGCTGGAACTGGCCGAAGAACTGGATGACGAGCGGCTGATCGACGAGATGTCCAAGGCGATCGGCGAATCCTCGCCCACCACCCAGGAAGCCTTCATGACCGCGGTGCGGATCCGGCGCGCCCTTGGCCGCGGCCGCGCGGTGATGGAACGCAAGCGCGGCACCCGCGCCCTGCCCCCGCCCGAGCCGGCGCCCGACCGCGCAGGGCAGGACTAGCCGGCGCGCAATCCTCGCGCAGTCAGGCGACGCTGCGCATCGCCAGGGTCACCTTGCGGCCCGCCATATCCTGCAGCACGAATCCCGCAAGCGCATCGTCCAGTTCGCCCGCGCCTCGCGCCATGCGCGCGCCCATCGCCGACATTTCCTCGGCCAGCGCCGCATTGGTCTGAAGGCTTTCGTCGATCCGGGATACCGCGCCGTTCATCTCGGACAGCGCATCCGACTGCGCGCGCGCAGAGCGGGTGATCGCGGTCACGCGCAGGCTGGCCTGGTCGATCTCGGCGCCGATCCCGTCCAGCGCACCGCCCGCCCGCGCCACCAGCCCGGCACCGCTGGCGACATGGTCGGCCGATGTCTGGATCAGCGTCTTGATGTCGCGCGCGGCATTGCCGGTGCTCTGGGCCAGTGCCCGCACCTCCGAGGCGACCACGGCAAAGCCCTTGCCCGCCTCGCCCGCCCGCGCCGCCTCGACGCCCGCATTCAGCGCCAGCAGGTTGGTCTGGAACGAGATGTCGTCGATCAGCTGGATGATGGACGAGATCTCGGCCGAGCTTTTCTCGATCAGCGCCATCGCACCGATGGCATCGCGCACGATCGCCGCCGCGTCGGCCGCGCTGCGCGAGGCGGTTGCCGCGCCGTCGCTGACCTCCTGCACCCCGTCCGCCGTCTCGGCCAGCGAGGTGGCCAGGATCTTCAGCGCGCGGGCAACCTCGGTCACGTCATGGGCCTGGCTTTCGACCCGGGCCGAGACATTGCCCGCAGCGGCGGCGATGGCCGAGGCGCCGTGGTGAACGTCGGCCGCCGCCGCCGCCGCACCACCCAGGCTTTCGGACAGCATCGCGACCGCGGTGTTGAAATCCTCTCGCAGTGCTTCATGTGCCGCAGGCAGGGGCGTGGCGATGGTGCAGCGCAGATCGCCCGCCGCCATCCGCGCCAGTGCCTCGCTTAGGGTTTCGACCACCGTCTCGGTATCGGCGCCCGCGCGCTCGGCATCGCGGCGCGCGGTCTGCGCCTCTTGTGCCAGGGCCTGTGATTCGTGCCGTTCCTCGATCAGGGCCGCACGCTGGCGCTGGGCCTGGAGCATCGAGATGGTCAGGATCGCACCCTCGATCACCACGATGCCGCCATGCAGCGCGGTGCGCCCCAGATTGGCTACCAGATCGGCCGAGGGATAGACCAGCGCGGGCATCACGAAGCTGAGCGACAGGTGATGCACCGCCGTCACCGCACAGGCCAGGATCAGCGCGGGCACGCTGCGCATGGTCGATATGATGGCAAGCACCGCAAAGAACATCATGTGCGAATCGATCTGCCAGCCATGCCCGGCAAGCGCGGCCGTGAACAGCGCCGACAGCCCGATCAGCCCGACCGCGATCACCTCGCGCCGCCTGGCGCTGCCGGTCCGGCGCGCGATGATCCCGGCCCCGGCGAACAGCACCGCCATCACCAGCAAGGGCAGGATCGGATTACCGACCAGCCAGGCCGCCGCCACCGGCAGCGGCACCATGCCGATCAGCGCCCGTTCGGCCAGCTTGCAGGCGCCGCGCTCGGCGGTCAGTTCGTCAAAATCGTTCATGGAATCTCTCCATCAAAGCCGCAAAGCGTCAACAGCGCCGCCGCGTCCAGCACCACCCAGGCCCCGGCGGCACGCGCCTGCGCCGGCCGGTCAAGCACCGCGAAGCGCGCGATCGGGGCGATGCGCGGGCCGATCTCGTGGCCCCCCGCCGCCGCGATTGCCGCCGCCGCCCCCCCGGGCGGAGCGATCACCAGCGCCGGCCGGCCCGCCGCCGCCGGTCCCGCCATGACCAGCGTCACCGGCACCGTGGCGAGCGCCAGCATCAGCGTCAGCCCCAGCAGGGCGGCATCGGAGAAGGTCGCGCGTGTCACGCCCAAAGCGATGCGCCGGGATGCTTGCCAAAGGATGAACAAGGACGCGCAAAGGACGATTTTCCCGCGGCCGATCCGCTTCCTGCGCGCCCCTGCCCGCCTTTTGTGCAGGCATTCGTCGCCCGGACGCGCCGCCGGGCGCCGGGTCTGCCGGATTGCCCCCCGGACCACAGATCCCCCTGCCCGCGCGGCTTGGGTCCACCATGGTATACGAGCGCATACCGCTCTGGCCTGAGACGGTGAAATCGGTTATGACCCTGCTCAGGCGCGATTCCCGCAATCCAGAACGAGGGGCCCATGACGAAGATCAAAGTCGACAACCCGGTCGTCGAACTCGACGGCGACGAGATGACCCGGATCATCTGGGACTTCATCAAGAAGAAGCTGATCCTGCCCTATCTCGATGTCGACCTGCTCTATTACGATCTCGGCATCGAGGAACGCGACCGGACCGACGACCAGATCACCATCGACGCCGCCGAGAAGATCAAGGAGGTCGGCGTCGGCGTGAAATGCGCCACGATCACCCCCGACGAGGCGCGCGTCGAGGAATTCGGCCTAAAGAAGATGTGGAAATCGCCCAACGGCACGATCCGCAACATCCTTGGCGGCGTCGTCTTCCGCGCCCCGATCATCTGCCGCAACGTGCCCCGCCTGGTGCCGGGCTGGACCCAGCCCATCGTGATCGGCCGCCACGCATTCGGCGACCAGTACCGCGCCACCGACATCAAGTTCCCCGGCCCCGGCACGCTGAGCCTGAAATTCGTCGGCGATGACGGCACGGTGATCGAGGAGGAGGTGTTCAAGGCACCCTCCTCGGGCATCTACATGGGGATGTACAATCTCGACCAGTCGATCATCGACTTCGCGCGGGCCTCGATGAACTATGCGCTGTCGATGGGCTGGCCGCTCTACCTGTCGACCAAGAACACCATCCTGAAACAGTATGACGGCCAGTTCATGCTCCTGTTCCAGAAGGTGTTCGACGAGGAATTCGCCGACCTGTTCAAGGCCAAGGGCATCACCTACGAACACCGGCTGATCGATGACATGGTCGCCTGCGCGATGAAGTGGAACGGCGGCTTCGTCTGGGCCTGCAAGAACTATGACGGCGATGTGCAGTCCGACACCGTGGCTCAGGGCTTCGGCAGCCTCGGGCTGATGACCAGCGCGCTGATGACGCCCGATGGCAGGATCGTCGAGGCCGAGGCCGCGCATGGCACCGTCACCCGCCACTACCGCCAGCACCAGCGCGGCGAGGAAACCTCGACCAACTCGGTCGCCTCGATCTATGCCTGGACCGGCGGGCTCAAGCATCGCGCCAAGCTGGACGGCAACGAACCGCTTGCCCATTTCGCCGAGACGCTGGAACGCGTCGTGGTCGAAACCGTCGAAGCGGGCTTCATGACCAAGGATCTGGCGCTTCTGGTCGGGCCGGACCAGAAATGGCTGACCACCATGGGTTTCCTGGAAAAGGTCGACGAGAACCTGAACAGGGCGCTGGCGGGCTGAGCCTGCCCAGGACCACGACAGAAAGGGCCCCCGCCGCGGGGCCCTTTTCATGCGCGGGCCCGCGTCGCGGTCAACCCATCGTTAGACATGTTCGCGCAGGATCGGCGCAACCGCTCTGCCCAGGGATTGCGCCCGATGCCGATGATCCAGATCTACGACTGGTCGCAGGTTGCGGTACCCGCATCGCTGTCCGGCCAGCACCTGCTCTACGCCACCCATGCCAACGTGCCCGGCACCCCTCACTACAACCCCTTCGCGCCAGGCTGGACCGGAAAGACCTATAGCTATACGGGCGGCAGTCCGACCAAGGTCTTCATCGACGATGACGACGCGTATTTCGAGGATGGCTATGTCGAGACCGGCGCGCCCGCAACGCTGAGGCATGACGTCACCCTCAACGGCAAGACCTTTGCCGCCGGATCGATCATCGAGAACGAGTTCGCACTGACCGACGCAGGCGGCGTCCGGGTCTGGGTGGTGCGGATCAATGGCGAGAATGTGGGCTTCGCTCCGCAGGCCGCCTATCCCGTCATCCCGGCCGGCTCGACCTTCACCCCCACCAAGGGCAGCGACGGGCTCGCGGCCGACAGCAGCGACGGACAGGCAAGCGCGGTGCTTTATTCCGGCGTTGTCTGCTTTGACGAGGCGGTGCAGATCGCCACGCCCGGCGGCCCCCGGCTCGCAGGCGCATTGCGGCCGGGTGACATGGTGCTGACGGCCGATCACGGCGCCCGCCCGGTGCTCTGGGCCGGGCGCACCGACAGGGTGCTGAGCGGGCCGGACGATCCCGCCCGCCCGATCCGGATTGCCGCCGGTGCGCTGGGCGGCGGCCTGCCCGCGCGCAATCTGGTGCTTTCGCCGCAACATCGCGTGCTGCTGGCCGGGCCAGAGGTGGCGCGCCGCTGCGGCATGCCCGAAATCCTCGTTCCCGCCCGGGCGCTTCTGGCGCTCGAAGGGGTGCGGGTGATGCGCGGCAAGCGGGCGATCGGCTATGTCCACCTGCTGCTCGCGCGCCACGAGATCCTGACCGCCGAGGGTTTGGCCGTCGAAAGCTTCTATCCCGGCCGGATGGCGCTGCGCCTGCTGCCGCCCGCCCAGCGCGCCGCGCTGGCCCGCCACCTGCCCGCGGATGGCTATGGCCCCTTCGCCCGCCCTGTCCTGACCTGCCGCAGGGGGCAGGCGCTGGCGCGCAGCCTCTGGCCCCGCTCGGGGGCGAAGGCCCCTGTCGACATGCCACTGGACAAGGCGCAAGCCACGCGCCATCCCGCATCCCATGACGGATCGGACCGCGCCACGCCACAGCCTGCTTGACGATGCCCAGGGGCTGGTCGTCGGCACGCTGCTTGTCGCGCTGTCGGTGCAGCTGCTTCAGGGCGCGGGGCTCGTCACCGGCCAGATCGCCGGGCTCTCGCTCGTTGCCGCCTATGCCTCTGGCTGGCCCTTCGGCGCGGTCTTCTTCGCGCTGAACCTGCCCTTCTACATCCTGGCGCTGCGCCGGATGGGCCGCGCCTTTGCGCTCAAGAGTTTTGCCGCGGTGGCGCTGCTGTCGGTCTTCACCGAAACGATGCCCTCTCTCCTGCGCGTCGAGACCGCCCACCCGGCCCTCGCCGCGCTTCTCGCAGGCATCACCGCGGGCGCGGGGCTGCTGGCGCTCTTTCGTCATGGCGCGAGCCTCGGCGGTGTCGGCATCCTGGCGCTCTGGCTTCAGGACAGCCGCGGCATAAGGGCGGGCTGGGTGCAGCTTGGCTTCGATGCCGCGGTCTTCGCGCTGGCCTTCGCGGTGATCGCACCGATGACGGTGCTCTGGTCGCTGATCGGCGCGGCGATCCTGAACCTCATCATCGCGACGAACCACCGCCGCGACCGCTACATCGCGCGTTGAGCCTGTCCTTCTTCTGGCCTCAAATATCCCGGGGGGAGTCCGCAAGGACGGGGGGCAGCGCCCCCCTTACCCGCCTTGGCCCAGCAAGTCCCGCACGGCCCGCGCCCGGTCCGCCGAAAGCGGATGGGTCGACCGCCAGGCCGGACCCTGCGCGCCGGTGATGCGGTCAAGCTCCTCGAAGAACCGGATCAGCGCCGCAGGATCAAAGCCCGCCCGCGCCGCGATCTCTATCCCCAGCGCATCGGCCTCGTGTTCATGGGCGCGCGAATAGGCCAGAGACAGCAACAGGTTACCCTCAAGCAGGACATTCTCCAGCACCGGCCCCACATCGCCCGCGATCAGCGCGACCAGCACATAGACCGACAGCGAGCGGTAGAGCTGGCGCAGGCCGTGCCGGGCGCTGACATGGGCGATCTCGTGGCCGAGCACGGCGGCGATCACGTCCGGATCGGGGAAGGTCTGGGCGAACTGGTCGGTCAGCACCACCGTTCCGCCCGGCAGCGCAAAGGCGTTTGGTCCGATCATCGGCATGTCGCGCAGCATCAGCCGATAGGGACCATGGGGCGGGGGCGGCGCGGCCGAGGCGAGCGCGGCAATCTCGGCCTGCTGCACCTCCGGCAGCGCGGTTTCCTTGGCCAGAACCCGGTCGATGGCGGCCAGATTGCCCCGGTCGATCGCTGCAACAAGCGTCGGCGGCGTCAGCGCGATGGCAGCCGCCACCAGCAGGTCGAGCCCGTAGCGCCAGATCAGCCAGACCCCGATCAGGCAGCCCGCCACCACCGCGGCAAGCCGCGGATGCCACGTCTCGGCCCGCCTGAGCCAGTCGCCGCGCGCAGGGCCAAGGGCGGCCTCCAGCGCGTCATGGTCCCGTGTCTCGAACACCCAGCCGCCTTGCAGCACCGCCCGCGACGGCCCGCCCGCGATCCGTGCCGCGTGCCGCGCCGGACCTTCGGCCAGTACCGTGCCGGTCTCGTCGATCAGCCGGGCAAGCCCGCCCTCGACGACCAGGCGCGCGCGGTAGCGGCGCGAGGTCTCGGGGCCATAGCCCTCGCCCGGCAGGCCGTCAGACGGGAAGCCCGACATCTATCCCCTCGAGATCGGTATAGGCCTGCCCCAGCGCGCCGACCCTGGCAGCCTCGGCGGCGGTAAAGCCGTCAAGATCGCCGTTCACGATGACATGGCTGTGCGCGGCCTGATAGGCGGCCATGCGGATGCGCGCCCAGGGCAGCAGCAGCCCCAGCGAGACGACCACCGCCAGCGCGTTCGAAATCCCGATCCAGACCAGCCGCAGCGGCGCGATGTCCGAGACGAAGGCATGACCGCCCTCCAGCACCGTTCCGGCAAAGACCGCGTTGCGGATAAATGCCTGATAGATGAAGCCCGCCGGCAGGACCGCGACCACCAGAACCGCCAGCGGCACAAGCGACAGCAGAACCTGACGCGGGTCGGGCCCTGCCCCCCTGAGCGCGGCGGGATCAATCGGCCCGATCAGCGCCACCAGAAGCGCGACCGCGACAAGCCCCACCCCCACGGCCCAGAGCCCCGCCAGCAGGAACGCCCGGTAGAACGGGCCGATCCCGCTTTCGAAGCGAAAGCGCGCGGTGCCGAAGCGGTGGCCGTTCACCACATGCGACCGCACCGCGCGGGCAACGAAGGGAAAGGCCAGATACAGCGTGAAGATCGCAAGGAAGGGATAGAGCAGATAGACCCGGAACGCCCGCCAATAGCTGCCCTCGAACCCGAAGCGTAGCCCCGAAAAGCTGGTCATCCGCGCGTTGAAGGCCAGGCTGCGGTTCAGAAGCCAGGGCACCAGAAAGATCAGCCCGACCGGCAGCAGCACCGCCATGACCGGGATCGCCGAGAGCAGCGAGAACGCGGCAAGCGCCACGACCACGATGATCCGCCCGATCAGGATTTGCAGCCCCGTCGCGTGATAGTCGAAGGACCGCCCGTCGATCGACAGGTTCTGCTTGAAATAGCGCTGGGTGCGCACCTTGGCCCAGGCCGAATAGATGCCGATGGTCAGGATCGTCAGCAACAGGTTCACGATCCAGATGCCGAAATAGGCGCCGGTCTGCCCGGTAAAGACCACCCTGTGCGTCGTCAGGCTCATCCGGCCCTCCTGTGGTTTCCGCTTTTGCTTGCCCAACCCGGGCCGCCGCGCGACTGTCTTGCCCGATCATGTAATTTTCAGGACCGGAAGGCGACCAGTGCCGAAATCCTATCTTTTCCTTCTCGTGGCCATCCTGACCGAGACGCTCGCGACCTCGGCCTTGCAGGCCAGCCAGCAATTCACCCGGCTTCTGCCCTCGGTCATCGTCGTGCTGGGCTATGCGCTGTCCTTCTACCTGCTCTCGCACGCGCTCAAGACAATTCCCGTCGGCATCGCCTATGCGGTCTGGTCGGGGCTGGGGATCGTGCTGATCGCGCTGATCGGCTGGCGGGTCTTCGGCCAGCGCATCGACCTGCCCGCGGTTCTGGGCATGGCGCTGATCCTTGCGGGCATCCTGGAGATCCACCTGTTCTCGAAAAGCGCGGCGCACTAGCATTGGTGCTGGCCTTTTGGGGCAAAAGCCACTATCCGCAGCGCAAATCCCCCAGAGGCCAGACCCATGGACATTCGCAACATCGCGATCATCGCGCATGTGGACCACGGCAAGACGACGCTTGTGGACCAGCTCTTGAAGCAATCCGGTTCCTTCCGCGAGAATCAGGCGGTGGCCGAACGCGCGATGGATTCGAACGATATCGAACGCGAACGCGGCATCACCATTCTCGCCAAGGCGACCTCGGTCGACTGGGACGGGCATCGGGTGAACATCGTCGACACCCCCGGCCACGCCGATTTCGGCGGCGAGGTCGAGCGGATCCTGTCGATGGTCGATGGCGTCGTGCTGCTGGTCGATGCCGCCGAAGGGCCGATGCCGCAGACCAAGTTCGTCACCTCCAAGGCGCTGGCGCTGGGGCTGCGTCCCATCGTGGTGCTGAACAAGGTCGACAAGCCCGAGGCCGAGCCCGACCGCGCGCTGGACGAGGTGTTCGACCTGTTCGCGAATCTCGGCGCCAACGAGGAACAGCTTGATTTCCCGCATATGTATGCCTCGGGTCGGTCGGGCTGGGCCGATCACAGTCTGGACGGGCCGCGCAAGGATCTGCATGCGCTGTTCGACCTGATCCTCGACCATGTGCCCGCGCCGAAACAGCTTGCCCATGTGGACGAGCCGTTCCGCATGCTGGCCACCACGCTCTCGGCCGATCCCTTCATCGGCCGCATCCTGACCGGCCGGATCGAATCGGGCCGGGTGCGTGCGGGCGACACGGTCAAGGCGCTGTCGCGCAGCGGCGAGGAACTGGAACGCTTCCGCGTCTCGAAGGTACTGGCCTTCCGCGGGCTGTCGCAGACCGCCATCGACATGGGCGAGGCGGGCGATATCGTGACGCTGGCGGGCATGTCTAAGGCTACCGTCGCCGACACGCTCTGCGCGACCGCCGTGACCGAACCCCTGCCCGCCCAGCCCATCGACCCGCCGACGATCTCCGTCACCTTTGGCATCAATGACAGCCCGCTCGCGGGGCGCGACGGCAAGAAGGTGCAATCGCGGGTGATTCGCGAACGGCTGATGAAAGAGGCCGAATCGAATGTCGCGATCAAGGTGACCGACACGCCGGGCGGCGAGGCCTTCGAGGTGGCAGGCCGCGGCGAATTGCAGATGGGCGTCCTGATCGAGAACATGCGCCGCGAGGGGTTCGAGCTGTCGATCTCACGCCCGCAGGTGCTGACCCGCGAGGAGAACGGCCAGCGGCTGGAGCCGGTCGAGGAGGTCACGGTCGATGTGGACGAAGACTATTCCGGCGTCGTGATCGAGAAGCTGACCGGCCCCCGCCGCGGCGAAATGGTCGAGATGCGCCCCGCGGGCGTCGGCAAGACGCGGATCGTGGCGCATGTGCCCTCGCGCGGGCTGATCGGCTATCACGGCGAGTTCCTGACCGACACCCGCGGCACCGGCGTCCTGAACCGGGTGTTCCACGCCTGGGCGCCCTGGAAGGGAACAATCCCGGGGCGGCGTGCGGGCGTTCTGATCTCGATGGAGGCGGGCACGGCGGTGGCCTATGCGCTGTTCAACCTCGAGGAACGCGGGCGGCTGTTCATCGGGGCGCAGGAGCCGGTCTATCAGGGCATGATCATCGGCGAGCACTCGCGCGACAACGACCTGGAAGTGAACCCGCTCAAGGGCAAGAAGCTGACCAATATCCGCGCCGCGGGCAAGGATGACGCGGTGATCCTGACGCCGCCCGTGCGGATGAGCCTGGAAGAAGCCATCGCCTATATCGACGATGACGAGCTGGTGGAGGTGACCCCCGGCGCGATCCGTCTGCGCAAGCGCTTCCTCGATCCGCACGAGCGCAAGCGCCAGTCCCGCGCGGCGGGCTGAGGGCCGGCCCCTTGCGGGGCCGGGCGCCTGCGGCGCGTGGGTATTTGGACCAAGAAGAAGACCAAGCGCCGCGCCCCGTCCCCGGGATGCGGCGTTTCCCTTTCCGGCGCGCGCGTCAATCGGTGGTTTCGACCACCATCAATTCCCGCTCCGAGGCGCCGCGGGCATGGTCCAGCGCGGCCTGGTATTCGGGGCTGTTGTAGCAGGCGACCGCCGCCTCGAGGCTGGGGAAGCGCGCCACGACATTGCGCGGGCGTTCGCGGCCTTCGAGCTGCACGAACCGACCGCCCCGCGCGATGAAGGTGCCGCCATGGGCGGCGATGGCGGGTCCGGCCAGTTCGGCATAGCGGCCATAGGCCACCGGGTCGGTGACGGTGACATGGGCGATCCAGAGCGCACCCATCGCTCAGCCCTCCAGCAGGGTTTCGGCGGCGCGGATCGCGGCCTCGGCATTGGCGATGTCGCGCGCGCCGCCCTGGGCCATGTCGGGCCGCCCGCCGCCGCCCTTGCCGCCCAGTTCGGCAACCGCCGCCTTGACCAGATCGACGGCCGAGACGCGGGCGGTCAGATCGTCGGTCACGCCCGCGGCGACCGCCGCCTTGCCCTCGGCCTCGGCGATCAGAAGGATGGCGCCGGTTCCGAGCCGGGCCTTGTGCTCGTCGATGAGCGGCGGCAGATCCTTGCCCGAGACGCCCGACAGCACCTGCGCAAGGAAGGGCACGCCGCCCACCTGACGCGCTTGGGGTGCGGCGCCGGGACCGGCCAGCGCCAGTTCGCGGCGCAGGCTGGCCACCTCGTTTTCCAGCGCGCGGCGCTCGTCGACCAGCGCACGCACGCGCGCCGCCACCTCTGCGGGCTGGGCGCGCAGGATCTCGGCCACGTCCGCCAGGCGGTTCTGCTGCGCGATCAGATGCTCGAGCGCACCCTGCCCGGTAAGCGCCTCGATCCGGCGCACACCGGCCGAGGATGCGCTGTCGCCCAGCACCACGCAAAGCCCGATATCGCCGGTGCGCCGGACATGGGTGCCGCCGCACAGCTCCAGCGACCAGGTGTTGCCGTCCTGCCCCTTGCCGGTCGGCGCGCGGCCCATCGAGACCACGCGCACCTCGTCGCCGTATTTCTCGCCGAACAGCGCCTGCGCGCCGATGGCGCGGGCGTCGTCCGGCGTCATGATGCGGGTTTCGACCGGCGAATTCTGGCGGATGAAGGCGTTGACCTCGCTCTCGACCGCGGCCAGTTCCTCGCGGCTCATGGCCTTGGAATGCGAGAAATCGAAGCGCAGCCGGTCGGGCGCGTTCAGCGAGCCCTTTTGCGCGACATGCTCGCCCAGGGTCTGGCGCAGCGCCTCGTGCAGCAGGTGCGTGGCCGAGTGGTTGGCGCGGATCGCGCCGCGGCGGGCGTGATCGACGCGCAACTCAAGCGGATCGCCGACCGACAGCCCCCCCCTGGCGGGCGTGACCTTGTGGGCGAACAGCCCGCCGGGCATCTTCTGGGTGTCGTGGATCACGCCAGAGGCATCGGGTTTCAGCCAGGTGCCGCTATCGCCCACCTGCCCGCCGGATTCGGCATAGAACGGGGTCTGATTGACCACCATCCAGCCGGTCGTGCCTTCGGGCAGCGCCGCCACCTCGGCCCCGTCCACGACCAGCGCCATCACCTGGCCTTCGGCCACTTCGGTTTCGTAGCCCAGGAATTCGGTGGCGGCCACGCGCTCGGCGATCTCGAACCAGATGGTCGCCTCCTTCGCCTCGCCCGAGCCGGCCCAGCTTGCGCGCGCCTTGGCCTTCTGCTCGGCCATGGCGGCGTCGAAGCCCGCCACATCGACCCCGCGCCCCATCTCGCGCAGCGCGTCCTGCGTCAGGTCGAGCGGGAAGCCATAGGTGTCGTAAAGCCGGAAGGCCGCTTCGCCGGGCAGCGCCGCGCCCTCTGGCAGCCGGGCCAGTTCGTCGTCCAGCAGGCGAAGGCCGCGATCAAGCGTCTGCTTGAAGCGGGTTTCCTCAAGCTTCAGCGTCTCCTCGATCAGCGCCTGCGCGCGGCGCAGTTCGGGATAGGCCGCGCCCATCTGGGTCACCAGCGCGCCCACCAGCCGATGCATCACCGGATCCTGCGCGCCCAGCAGATGCGCGTGCCGCATCGCGCGGCGCATGATCCGGCGCAGCACATAGCCGCGCCCGTCATTGCCGGGCGTCACCCCGTCCGCGATCAGGAAGGAGGTGGAGCGCAGATGGTCCGCGATCACCCGGTGATGGACATTTCCCGGCCCGTCCGGCTCGGACGATGTCGCATGCGCCGATGCCTCGATCAGCGCGCGCATCAGGTCGGTGTCGTAATTGTCGTGCTTGCCCTGCAACAGCGCGCCGATCCGTTCCAGCCCCATGCCGGTGTCGATCGATTGCGCGGCCAGTTCGCGGCGGCTGCCATCCTCGAACTGTTCGTACTGCATGAAGACCAGGTTCCAGATCTCGATGAACCGGTCGCCATCCTCGTCCTTGCTGCCGGGCGGGCCGCCCCAGATCGACGGGCCATGATCGAAGAAGATTTCCGTACAGGGGCCGCAGGGGCCGGTGGGGCCCATCATCCAGAAATTGTCGTTCGTGGGGATGCGGATGATCCGCTCGTCGGGCAGGCCCGCGACCTTCTTCCAGATCGCGGCGGCCTCGTCATCGGTGTGATAGACGGTGACCAGCAGACGATCCCTGGGGATGTCGAAATCGCGGGTCAGCAGCTCCCAGGCAAAGGGGATCGCGTTTTCCTTGAAATAGTCGCCGAAGCTGAAATTCCCAAGCATCTCGAAGAAGGTATGATGCCGCGCGGTATAGCCGACATTGTCCAGATCGTTGTGCTTGCCGCCCGCGCGCACGCATTTCTGCGAGGTGGTGGCGCGGGTGTAGTCGCGCTTCTCGACCCCGGTGAACAGGTTCTTGAACTGCACCATGCCGGAATTGGTGAACATCAGCGTGGGGTCGTTGCGCGGCACAAGGGGCGAGCTGTCGACCACCTCGTGGCCGTTCTTCTCGAAATAGCTCAGAAAGGTCGAACGGATGTCGTTCAGGCTGGGCATGTCGGTCGCGCCTCGGGGTCTCGGAATTTCCGATCCGATGTATCGCCGCGCGCGGGGGCTGTCCATGGCCAAGGCGGCGCCGGGCCCGCCTGCCCCTCAGCCCGCGGTGGCGCGCAGCAGACGCTTGCGCGCAGGCGGGATCGCGCGAATCTCGAGCCCGGTGAACACATGCAGCGTGTTGAGGTCGCGATCGACCACCGCATGGTCTGAAACCCAGCCGCCCATCACCAGATAGCTGCGCAGAAGCGGCGGCATCGCCAGCATGGCGCGCTTGGCATCCGGCTTGCGGCGGCGCAGCCGCTGGGCAAAGCGGAAGACATTGGGCGCCTTGACCCGCGGCAGCCAGCGCGGGGGGGCAAGATGGCGCTCGGTCAGCAGCGCGAAGGCATCCATATGCGCCGCAGCCTCGGTGCCCTTGAAAGAGGAACAGCCGAACAGCATCTCGACGCCGGTCTCGTCGACAAAGCGCGTCATCGCGCCCCATGCGACGCGCAGGATGTCCGGGTCGCGCCAGTCGGGATGGATGCAGAAGCGCCCCATCTCGACCATCGGCCCGTCAAACTCGGCCAGCGCCGACAACTCGTAATACTGCGCCGAATAGCTTTGCCCGATCTCGGCCCCGCCCTTGAGCGGCATGAGCCGGAAACAGCAGACCAGTTCGCCGCTGCGCGCCTCCTCGACCAGCACATGGCGGCAAAGCGCGTCGAAGGCGTCGGCATCCAGCCCCTCGGGCGCGTCGGGCGTGGCGCGGAAAGTCAGGTAGCGCAGACGCTGCGCGGCCTCGATATCGGCCGGTGTCTCTGCGAGACGGGCGCCATAGCGCCCCTTGCGAAGTGACAGCATCTTGACCGCTCCCGCGGGCTGGCGGACGGCGCGCGCCCGACTAGATATGTTCACGACGCCGTTAGCACACAAATCATGACACTTGAAGGACGGGGCACAAGCGACAGCATGACCCACAAGATCTCCAGAACCGATGCGGAATGGCGGGCGCAATTGTCCGACCTGGCCTACAAGGTGACGCGAAAGCATGGCACCGAGCGCGCCTTTACCCATGACGATTTCCCCAAGCGGCCGGGCAGCTTCCGCTGCATCTGCTGCAATGCTGTGCTGTTCGATGCCGCAGACAAGTTCGACAGCGGCACCGGTTGGCCCAGCTTCACCCGGCCGGCAGACGCGGATGCGGTGGGCGAAACCACCGATCGCAGCTTCTTCATGACCCGGACCGAGGTGCATTGCGCCCGCTGCGACGCCCATCTGGGCCATGTCTTTCCCGACGGCCCGGCGCCCACGGGGTTGCGCTACTGCATCAACGGGGTTGCGCTGGATTTCGAGGAAAGGGGCTGAACCGGCCCCGCCCTCCGGGGCCTAGCGCGGCCCCAGAACGTCATCGGCGCGGAAATTGCCGAGGTTGCGGAACAGCTGGCCAAGGAACGAGATGCCCTGGACATTCGCCTCGGTGACGCGACGATTGAGCGCAATCACCCGGCCCTGTTCCAGACCGAAGCGCTCGACATTCTCGACGGTGCCGTTGGGGCCAAACGAGATCGCCACCACCTGCCGGTCGACATTCTCGGGCGCGCGGGGGCCGACCGTCTTCCAAGTATTCTCGACGTAATACCACGCCTCGTCGCGCATCACGCCATTGACCGAGGGGGTGCCGACCAGTTCGGCCACGCTGTCGCGGGTATCCACACCCACCACGATCCCGGCCAGATCCTCTTCGGACGGAGCGTAGCCGTTCTTGCGCATGATCGGGGAACAGCCCGCAATCGACGCGCATAGCACGACGACGAGCGCCAGTCTGGCGGAACCTGCCCGGGGCCTTGCCATGCCAACCTCTTGTCACAAGGGCTCTTGCCTCCTAATCCGCTTACATCAGAGAGCCACCCGGGTTCAAGGAAGGAACGTCGCCATGACCGATACCGGGCCCACCCCGATGACGATCCGGCTTGCCGCGCTGTCCGGCCGTGCTGCCCTGCCGCTAAGCGTGCTGCCCGATGCCGCAGCGCAGGAGGCAATGGCCGCGCGGCTGGGACTGCTGGGGCTCAGAAAGCTGCGCTTCGAGGGCGAACTGGCCCCCGAGGGGCGGCGCGACTGGCGGCTGTCGGGGCGACTGGGCGCGACCGTGGTCCAGCCCTGCGTGGTCACCCTGGCCCCGGTGACGACGCGGATCGAGACCGATCTGCTGCGCCTCTACCGCGCCGGGATGGCGGCGCCGGCCCCGGGCAGCGAGATCGAGATGCCCGAGGATGACAACGAGGAGCCCCTGCCTGACCGGCTGGAACTGCTCGCGGTGATCGAGGAGGCGCTGGCACTGGCGCTGCCGCTTTATCCGCGTGCCGAGGGGGCCGAGAGCGGCGAGGCCAGCTTTGGCCCGCCGGGGGTGGCGGCGATGCGGGACGAGGACACCAGGCCCTTTGCCGCGCTGGCCCGGCTGAAGGGGTACAAGGACGGGGCGGACTAGCGGCACCCGCCCTGCGGGTTTCGCCTCGCTTGCGCGAGGCGACCGGGGCCGGGGGCTGCGCCCCCGGCCTTTTGGGTATTTGGGCCAAGAAGAAGAGGCAGGCGTGGATGCGGGGCTACCAGCGTCCGGTCAGGCTGCGGATCAGCAACCCCGCGCGGCGGTGGAATTCCGAGGTCGCAAGCCGGCCCTCGGCCACCCTTGCGGGCTCGGCCGCGGCGCGGCGGAGGATCGTGCCCGCGCGCCAGGCGCTCAGCGCGGCGGGGGTTGCGGCGGGGGGAATCGTGGCGCGCTGGCGGCGCGCGGCGGCGAGCCGGGCAAGGCCGTGGCGGGCCAGGGCCGCGACAGCTTCGGGGCGGCCATCGACCAGCGGCAGGCGGCCGCGCGCCGCGAGATCGGGCACCGCCACGAGCCAGTTGGCGATGCCCTGGGCGAAGGCCAGATCGCGCAGCGCCCGCTCGCCCGTTGCGGCGCCCAGAACCCGCGCCGCGACCCACATCAGCGTGCCGAAGCCTGCGTCGATATGCGCCTCGAATGCTGCCTGATCGGCAAAGGGCGCGCGGGTGCAATCCCAGCGGCGCGCGGCCACGAGAGAATCAAGCAGCCTTGCGCAATCGGGGTCGAGCACCTGCGCCAGCGGTGTCGCGACCTCGTGGCGACGGACCGGGCCGCCGCGCGCGATCTCGTCCAGCACGTCGCGCCACCATTGCAGGCGCATCTCGGCAATCAGCGGCTCCTGGGTCAACCAGGGCGCGCGCGCCACCTCGACATTGAAGGCGTAAAGCGGCAGCAGCCTTTCGCGCGCCGCAACCGGCGCAGTCATGGTCGCGAGGAAGCGGTCTGGATCGCCCCGCCGGACGATCTCGGCGCAGGCGTCAAGGCTCATCGCGGCCGGGCCACGGTCAGCAGATAGCCGTATTCGGCGCGGCAGGCGCGCCAGGTGGCGATTTCATCCTCGGCTGCCGTCAGCACCTCGGCCAGCGCTGGCGGGGCGCCGGGACGCAGCGTGGCGATCCGGTCTTCCATCGGCTGGAAATAGTCCTCCCATGCCGCATCGGACAGGGGGCGCTGGCCAAGGACCGTGTAGCCCGCCGCTTCGACCTGCGCCGCGATGCCGGCCGCGTCGGTGATCTGCGGGTATTCCCGGTCCCAGAAGGTGCGCGCCCGGGCCGAGGGCGCCGCGGTGAACCAGCAGGCTTCGGAGAACGCGACCGCGCCGCCCGGGGCCAGCGCGGCGCGCCAGCGGGTCAGCCCCTCGGTCACGCCAAGGAAATAGAGCGCACCGGCCGACCAGATCAGATCGAAGGGACCGCCGAGCGTGCCCATGTCGCCCTGGCGCACCCGCACCCGCGGCTCGTCCGCGAAACGGGCCGCCGCGCGGGCGGCATAATGGGGGTGCAGTTCCACCGCCTCGACCCGGCCGCGCGGCACATGGGCCAGCAGCGCCGCGATATCCGCCCCCGGCCCGCAGCCCGCGTCGCAGATCGCGCCATCCTCGGGCACGCCTGCCAGCGCCAGTGCCCAGTTCAGGCTGTCGTCGTCACTCGGCCCGCCGCGGGGCAAGTCGTCGTAAAGCGTGAAGAAGGCTTCCATGTCCATCAGGCTTTCCCCGATACCGGCGCCCCGTCGCGCACCAGTTTCCACACGACCGCATCCAGCAGCGCCTCGAAACTGGCATCGACGATATTGGGCGAGACCCCCACCGTGGCCCAGCGCCGCCCCTGCCCGTCCTCGCTGTCGATGATGACGCGGGTCACGGCCTCGGTGCCGCCATTGGTGATGCGCACCTTGAAATCGACCAGTTTCATGTCGTCGATATAGGGCTGATAGAGGCCCAGATCCTTGGCCAGCGCCCGCCACAGCGCGTTGACCGGCCCGCGGTCGCGCCCCTCGGCATCGCGGCTTTCCGAGACCGACAGCTTCTTTTCGCCGCCCACCTTGACCACCACCACCGCCTCGGAATGGCTGACCATCCGGTCATAGCGGTTCTTGCGCCGCTCGACCGTGACCCGGTAGCGCTTGACCTCGAAAAAGGCGGGCAGCCGGTCCAGGATGCGCCGCGCGACCAGTTCGAAACTGGCCTGCGCGCCGTCATAGGAATAGCCCTCGCCCTCGCGCGTCTTGACCTCGTCGAGGATCGCGGCGAGCCGCGGATCGCCCTCGGGCACATCGAGCCCCGCCTCGGCCAGCCGCCTTCGCAGGTTCGACTGCCCGGCCTGGTTCGACATCGGGATGACCCGGACATTGCCGACAAGGGCAGGATCGACATGTTCGTAGGTCGCCGGATCCTTGAGGATGGCACTGGCATGCAGCCCCGCCTTGTGAGCAAAGGCCGAGGCGCCGACATAGGCCGCCGCCTTGCGCGGCACGCGGTTGAGGATGTCGTCCAGAAGCCGCGAGGCCCGCGTCATCCCGGTCAGCGCCGCTTCCGTCACGCCGGTTTCGAACCGGCTGGCATAGGGCTCCTTGAGCAGGAAGGTCGGGATCAGCGTGGTCAGGTTGGCATTGCCGCAGCGTTCCCCCAGCCCGTTCAGCGTGCCCTGCACCTGCCGCGCGCCCGCATCGACGGCGGCCAGGCTGCCCGCCACCGCGTTGCCGGTATCATCATGGGTGTGGATGCCGATCTGCGTGCCGGGGATGCCGCGGGCGATCACCTCGGCCGTGATCGCGCCGATCTCATGGGGCAGCGTGCCGCCATTGGTGTCGCACAGCACGATCCAGCGCGCGCCCGCCTGATGCGCGGCCATCAGGCAATCAAGCGCATAGGCCGGGTCGGCCTTCCAGCCGTCGAAGAAATGTTCGGCATCGAACAGCGCCTCGCGGCCCTGACGGGTCACATGGGCGATGGATTTCGCGATGTTTTCGAGGTTCTCGTCCAGCGTGATGCCCAGCGCGGTCGTGACGTGGAAATCATGGGTCTTGCCGACCAGGCAGACACTTTGCGTATTGGCGTTCAGGACGGCGGCCAGCACCTCGTCATTCTCGGCCGACCGCCCCGCCCGCTTGGTCATGCCAAAGGCAGTCAGCCGCGCGCGGGTCTTGGGCGCGGTCTCGAAAAAGGCGCTGTCGGTGGGGTTGGCGCCGGGCCAGCCACCCTCGATATAGTCGACGCCGAGCGCGTCGAGCGTGCGGGCGATGCGGCACTTCTCGTCGGTCGAGAACTGCACGCCCTGCGTCTGCTGCCCGTCGCGGAGCGTGGTGTCGTAGAGGGTGAGGCGTTCCTTCATCGGCAAGGTATCCGGTCGAAAAGGAGGGCAGCGCCCGAGCCTGGGAGGGCACCCGCGACGGCCGGGCGGCCTGAGACGGCGCAACCGCCCATGCCAGCACTTCGGCGCAGGACGTCACCAAGGCGCCCTCCCGGGGGGAGGGTCGGGCGCTGCCCGGCGTGCTGCCGGGCGATGCGGCTCGGGCCTAGCATCATTCCGACTCGAACGTTTCGCCAATGGCCTCAAGCCTGGTCGGATCAAAATCGGGACCGGGGATGAGTTCAACGCCCTCCTTCGACATACGAACCTCAATCCCGGCGGCAACAAGGGCTGTCTTACCGGCATCGACTATGGAAAAGTCCTTGGTCTTCATTGCCGCAGCGCGCAATCGCAGGAGCCCCTGCGCAAGGCGTTCCGCGACAACGGGATCAATCACGGGCACGGTTCTTTCACCGAAGCAGCGATTGAAGAGACCCAGAAACGCCAGAGAGTCTGCCAAACTCTGAGCCGCTTTCAGACATTTTGGATGCTCATCGTCATCTGCGAAAGCAGCAAGTACATGCAAAGCCTGCAGCGCCTCGTGGGTGTTGAGATCCTGTGCAAGAGCTTCAACGACCGCTTCATCGACTCTAGTAACCTCAGGGACCACGTCTGGCAGTTTCCTTAGAACAAGGCCATGCCAACCCTCCAATGTCCGTTTGGCGTCGCCCGCCTTCTCCGCCGTCCAGTCCATCGGCTTGCGGTAATGCGTCGACAGGAACACGAAGCGGATCACCTCGCCCGGCACTTTCCAGCCGCCGCTCCAATTTCCGTCCAGCAGGTCGCGCACGGTGAAGAAATTGCCCAGGCTCTTGGACATCTTCCTGCCCTCGACCTGCAGCATCTCGTTGTGCATCCAGACCCGGGCGAAACCGCCCTCGGGGTGGGCGCAGCAGCTTTGGGCGATCTCGTTCTCGTGGTGGGGGAATTGCAGGTCGATGCCGCCGCCGTGGATGTCGAACGACGCCCCCAGCAATTCATGCGCCATCGCCGAACACTCGATGTGCCAGCCCGGCCGCCCCCGGCCCCAGGGGCTGTCCCAGCCCGGCAACTCGTCGTCCGAGGGCTTCCACAGGACGAAGTCCATCGGGTCTTCCTTGAACGGCGCCACCTCGACCCGGGCGCCCGCGATCATGTCGTCGACAGACCGGCCCGACAGCGCGCCATAGGCCGAATAGGACCGCACCCGGAACAGCACATGGCCCTCGGCCGCATAGGCATGGCCCTTGGCAATCAGCCCCTCGATCATGGCGATCATCGCCCCGATCCACTCGGTCGCGCGCGGCTCGCGGGTCGGGCGCAGCGCCCCCAGCGCATCCATGTCGGCATGATACCAGCCGATGGTCTCGTCCGTCCGCTCGCGGATCAGATCCTCCAGCGACCGCGGATCGCCCGCCGCGCGCCGTGTCTGGGCGGCGGCGTTGATCTTGTCATCGACATCGGTGAAATTGCGTACATAAGTCACCGCGCCCTCGCCATAGACATGGCGCAACAGCCGGAACAGCACGTCAAATGTGACGACCGGCCGGGCATTGCCCAGATGCGCCCGGTCATAGACGGTGGGTCCGCAGACATACATCCGCACATTCGCGGGGTCGATGGGCTCGAACGTCTCCTTGCGGCGCGTCCTGCTGTTGTAAAGGCGGATCTCGGTCATGGCGTGGTCCTTCGCGCGCGTCCCGGGCCGGGTTCTGGCATATCCGGGCCGCGATGGGAATATGCCGACCGGCTTGCACAACCGCGCGCCACGGGGCACCCTGCCCGCATGACCGAGGATCAGATCATCGCCTTTTGCGACGCGCTGCCCGGCGCCACGCGCAACCAGCCCTTCGGCCCCGAGGCCGAGGTCTGGAAACTCGGCGGCAAGATCTTCGCGATCCTTGCGTCGGGCGCGGGCCGGGTCTCGCTCAAATGCCCCGATCCCGCCTTCGCCGAGATGCTGATCGAAACCGGCCGCGCCACCCGCGCCCCCTATCTGCCGCGCGGCGGCTGGATCGCGCTGCCCGCCTCCGATCCCGATCTTGCCCACCGCCTGACAGAAAGCCACGCCACCATCCGCGCCAGCCTGCCCAGACGCCTGCGCGACAGCCTCGGCTGAGACGCCGCGCCCCCTTGCCCCTTTTTCTGGCCCCAAATATCCCCGCCGGAGGCATCCGACAGGAGACAGGGGCGATGGACCACGACGATCTGGCGCATTGGTCGAAACGCGCCGCCGACTGGGCGCGCGACTATCACCGGGGGCTGCGCGACCGCCCCGTGCGTGCGCAGACGACCCCCGGCGCCACCGCCGCCCGCCTGCCCGCCGCACCGCCCGAACAGCCCGAACCGATGGAAACCATCTGGGCCGATTTCCAGGCGTTGGTGCCCGATGCCATGACCCATTGGCAGCATCCCCGCTTCTTCGCCTATTTCCCCGCCAATGCCGCCCCCGCCTCGATGCTGGCCGAGCAACTGGCCAATACGATGGCCGCGCAATGCATGCTCTGGCAGACCGCCCCCGCCGCGACGGAACTGGAACAGGTGACGGTGGACTGGCTGCGTCAGGCGCTGGGGCTTGCCCCCCGCTTCACCGGCACGATCCATGACAGCGCCACCACCGCCACACTCTCGGCGGTGCTGACGATGCGTGAACGCGCGCTGGGCTGGGCGGGCAATGCGCAGGGTCTCTCGGGCCAGAAGCGGCTGCGGCTTTATGCCAGCGCCCAGACCCATTCCTCGGTCGACAAGGCGGCGCGGCTGTCGGGGATCGGGCAGGATAACCTGGTCAAGGTGCCGACAGACGCGACCCACGCAATGGACCCCCGGGCGCTCGAGGCCGCGATCCGGGCCGATCTGGCAGCGGGCTACCTTCCGGCGGGCGTGATCCTCTGCGTCGGCGGCACCGGGATCGGCGCCATCGACAGGATCGCGGAAACGCTGGCCATCGCCCGGGCGCATCACCTTTACACCCATGTCGATGCCGCCTGGGCGGGCTCGGCGATGATCTGCCCGGAATTCCGGCCGCTATGGGAGGGGATCGACGGGGCCGATTCCATCGTCACGAACCCGCATAAATGGCTGGGCGTGCAGTTCGATTGCGCGGTGCAGTTCCTGGCCGACCCCGCGCCGCAGGTGCACACGCTGGGGCTGCGCCCCGATTACCTGGAAACGCTGGGCCAGTCGGAGGTGACCGATTTCAACGAATGGACGGTGCCGCTGGGCCGCCGCTTCCGGGCGCTGAAACTGTGGTTCGTGCTGCGCGCGCATGGGCTGGAGGGATTGCGCGCGCGCATCCGCAACCATGTCGCCTGGGCCGCCGAGGCGCGCGATGCCATCGCCGCCCTGCCCGGTTTCGAGATCGTGACCGAGCCGCGGCTGTCGCTGTTCACCTTCGCACTGGACGGGGATGACGCGACCGAGGCGCTTCTGAAACGGGTCAATGATGATGGCCGCATCTACCTGACCCAGACGCGGCATCAGGGCCGCTTCGTGATCCGGGTGCAGGTCGGCGCGTTCGATTGCACGCGCGAGGATGTGATGATGCTGCCCCGCGTGCTGGCAGAGCTGAGCGGGGCGGCCTGACGCCGCCCCGCCCGCCGGTTCAGAACCGGAACGAGGCGCGCAGCGTCGCGGTGGTGGCATTGCCGCCCACGCCCGAGCTGCCGAACTCGTCGAAATCGTGGTAAAGAACTTCGCCGCCAAGGATCCAGGACGGCGAGGGCTGCCAGGCCAGGCCCACACCCACGAACGGCCCGGTTTCGCTGCCCAGCGAGGTCTTGGCCCGCGCCGCGCCCGCCGTGCCGTACAGCATCGTCGGCCCCATGTCGTAGCCGACCTGCCCCTTGAGCCGCCAGATATCGTCCAGTTCCTCGGTGCCGCCCGCAAGGCTTATATCGGCGCGGTCATAGTCAAGCTCGATGCCCGTGACCATCGTGCCCATGTCCCAGCGATAACCGGCATGCAGGCCGTAAAACTCGCCATTGCCGCCGCTGGTGCCCGAGACGTTCACATCGCCATAGCCAAGCTGCACACCGCCGTAAAAGCCACCCCAATCGCCGCTGGGTGCAGGGGCGGGGGCGGGAACGGCGGTGATGACCGGCGCATCGGCGGGGGCCGGATCATAGCTGCCGGCCAGTGCCGGACCAGAGGCGGCGGCGCCCAGCGCCATGGCCAGGGGAAGGCCAAATCGAACCTGTTTCATGGGAATACTCCTTGCTTCCGGTTCCGGTCGCCATGCGGACAGGGCCCGCAGGGGCGCCCTCGTGTGACTTATAAAGGGCCGTTTCGGTCGCCGGAAAAGGGTTGAACACGGGGATGTGAGCCTTGCGGAGCGCGCGGCCCCGTCCCGGCAGCTTTCCGCCGGGCCGGGGCTGGACAAGCGGCGGACACTCGCCCAGCCTTCGCTCGACGCGCCCGCATCCCCGGAGACCGCCCATGTCCCGCCGCCCTGCCCTGATCCTGACGGTCCCCTTGATGCTGGCGCAGACCCCGGCATTCGCCCAGACCGGCACCTGGCCCGCGCTTGACGATCTATATGTCAACGACCATGCCGCGATCATCGAGGCCGCGGCCGAGGACCGTCTGCGCGCCGCCCTTGCCGCGCTGCGCGCCGAAACCGGGGTCGAGATGACCGTGGTGACCATCGCCCGCCGGTCCGATTACGGCTATCTCGGCCTGTTCGAGGATTTTGCCACCGATCTGTTCAATACCTGGGGCGTGGGCGATGCGGTGCGCAATGACGGCATCCTCGTTCTGGTCGCCCATCGCGACCGCGAGATGCGGCTGGAACTGGGCGCGGGCTATGCGCGCGACTGGGACCGCGTGGCGCGCGATGTGGTCGAGGACAGTTTCCTGCCGCTGTTCCGTCAGGACCGCTATTCCGAGGGGATCGAGACCGGCACGATGGCCGCCATTGCCCGCATCGCCCGGCCCCATGCAGCGGGCAAACCGCCCGGATCCGGGTCCGGCACGGGCGGATGGGGTGCGGGGCTGCTGCCGCCGCTGCTGTTCGCGGTCTTCCTTGTGGCGATCGCCTTCCGGCGGCGGCTGGGCGATCTGGGCCTGCGCGTCCGGCGTTGCCCCGGTTGCGGCCATCGCGGGCTGCACCAGAGCCGCGAGGTGATCCGCCCCGCCACTGGCACCGAGGTCGGCGAGGGGCGGCAGATCACCTCCTGCCCCGCCTGCGGGCGGCGCGACACGAAAACCTACCCGATCTCGCGCCCCGGCGGGTCGAGCGGCGGCTTCGGCGGCGGCAAGTCGTCGGGGGGCGGCGCCAGCGGGCGCTGGTAGGCCGCAAGGACGCATGGACAAGCCGCGCGGCCCGCGGCTAGCTCTGGCAAAACTGGCCGAAAGGGAGGGGAAACCATGCGGATCAGCGAAACCAAGGCCATCGTGACCGGGGCCGCGTCGGGGCTGGGGGCGGCGGCGGCGCGCGCACTCTGCGCGGGCGAGGCGGCGGTGACGATCCTTGACCGCGACGCCGAACGCGGCATGGCGCTGGCGGCAGAAATCGGCGCGGGCTTTCAGCCGGTCGATGTCACCGACGAAAGCTCGGTCGCCCAGGCCATCGGCGAGGCGGTGGCGCAGATGGGCGGGCTGACCGCCTGCATCAACTGCGCCGGAATCGCTACCGCCGAGCGGGTGCTGGGCCGGAACGGGCCGCATGCGCTGGAAAGCTTTCGCCGCACGGTCGAGATCAACCTGATCGGCAGCTTCAACGTGCTGCGCCTGGCGGCGGCCGAAATGGCGAACAACGATCACGAGGCCGATGGCTGCCGCGGCGTGATCGTCAACACCGCCTCCATCGCCGCGTTCGACGGGCAGAAGGGCCAGGCCGCCTATGCCGCGTCAAAGGGCGCTGTCGCCGCAATGACGCTGCCCTTGGCCCGCGATCTGGCGAATCTGCGCATCCGGGTGATGGCCATCGCGCCCGGCGTCTTTCGCACCCCGATGCTCGAAGGTCTGGGGCAAGAGGTGATGGACGGTCTGGCCGCCGATGTGCCGAACCCGCCGCGGCTGGGCGATCCGGCGGAATACGCCGCCCTTGTCTGCCACATCATCGAGAACTGCTATCTGAACGGCGAGGTGATCCGGCTGGACGGTGCGCTTCGAATGCGCTGAGGGCGGGCATCGCGCGGGCTTGCGCGCGTCCCCGCCCGGGCCTATCAGACGGCCATGACCCAGCATGACCGCCTTCTCATCGTCGATTTCGGAAGCCAGGTGACCCAGCTCATCGCGCGCCGCCTGCGCGAGCTGAACGTCTACTGCGAAATCCATCCCTATCAGAACGTCACCGACGCCTTTCTTGCCGCGTTCGCGCCAAGGGCGGTGATCTTTTCGGGCGGGCCGGATTCGGTGACCCGCGCGGGCAGCCCGCGCCCGCCGCAATCGGTCTACGCCCTGGGCGTTCCGATCCTCGGCATCTGCTACGGCCAGCAGGTGATGATGCAGGATCTCGGCGGGCGGGTCGAGGCGGGCGAACATGCCACCGCAGAATTCGGCCGCGCCTATGTCGAGCAGACGGGCAAGGACGACGATTTCCTGTTCGGCTGGTTCCTTGAGGGCCGGGAACAGGTCTGGATGAGCCATGGCGACCATGTCGCCGAGATCGCGCCGGGCTTTCAGGTTCTGGGCACCTCGCCCGGGGCGCCCTTTGCGATCACCGCCGATCCCGCGCGCCGTTTCTATGCCGTGCAGTTCCACCCCGAGGTGCATCACACCCCGAACGGCCGGACGCTCTACGAGAATTTCATCCGCCTTGCCGGGTTCCGGGGCGACTGGACCATGGGCGCCTATCGCGAGGAAGCGATTGCGAAGATCCGCACGCAGGTCGGCGATGGCAAGGTGATCTGCGGGCTGTCGGGCGGCGTGGATTCCTCGGTGGCCGCCGTGCTGATCCACGAGGCGATCGGCGATCAGTTGACCTGCGTCTTCGTCGATCATGGCCTGTTGCGCCAGAACGAGGCGGCCGAGGTCGTCGCGATGTTCCGCGACCATTACAACATCCCGCTGATCCATGCCGATGAAAGCGATCTGTTCCTTGGCGCGCTCGACGGCGTTTCCGACCCCGAGGTGAAGCGCAAGACCATCGGCAAGCTGTTCATCGACGTGTTCCAGAAACACGCGGCCGAGGTGGGCGGCGCCGAATTCCTGGCGCAGGGCACGCTGTACCCGGATGTCATCGAGTCGGTCAGCTTTTCGGGCGGCCCCTCGGTCACGATCAAGTCGCATCACAACGTGGGTGGCCTGCCCGAGAAGATGGGCCTGAAACTCGTGGAACCCTTGCGCGA
Source organism: Rhodovulum strictum (assembly GCF_009649175.1). Classification (GTDB taxonomy): domain Bacteria; phylum Pseudomonadota; class Alphaproteobacteria; order Rhodobacterales; family Rhodobacteraceae; genus Rhodovulum; species Rhodovulum strictum. Next base: position 50,884 of record NZ_WJPO01000004.1, read on the forward strand.
GCTGTTCAAGGACGAGGTGCGCGCGCTGGGCCACGAACTGGGCCTGCCCGCCAGCTTCATCGGCCGCCACCCCTTCCCCGGCCCCGGCCTTGCCATCCGCTGCCCCGGCGAGATCACCCGCGAAAAGCTGGAGATCCTGCGCAAGGCCGATGCGGTCTATATCGACCAGATCCGCCGCCACGGGCTTTACGACGAGATCTGGCAGGCATTCGTCGCGCTGCTGCCCGTGCGCACCGTCGGCGTGATGGGCGACGGGCGGACCTATGACTATGCCTGCGCGCTGCGCGCCGTGACGTCCGTGGACGGCATGACCGCGGATTACTACCCGTTCAGCCACGACTTCCTGTCCGAGACAGCAACGCGCATCATCAACGAGGTCAAGGGCATCAACCGCGTGACCTACGACATCACCTCGAAGCCGCCCGGCACCATCGAGTGGGAATGACGCAGAATTCGGGCCAGCCCGTCACCGGGCTGGCCTGAGCGTCACCCGGCCCCTTTTATCAAGCACCCCCCAGACGCGCCCGCAGCGGCAGCGCCGGTCCCATTCACGACCGCGCCTGCCGCTGGTCGCGCCCGGTCCAGTTTTCCCACGCCCCCCGAAACGCAGAACGCCCCGCCAAGGGGCGGGGCGTTCGCGATGCGGTCTTGCGGCGCTCAGCGCAGATGCGAGAGCAGCTTTTCCAGGCTGTCCTTGGCATCGCCATAGAACATCCGCGTGTTCTCCTTGTAGAATAGCGGGTTCTCGATGCCCGAATAGCCGGTGCCCTGGCCACGTTTCGACACGAAGACCTGCTTGGCCTTCCAGACTTCCAGAACCGGCATCCCCGCGATGGGCGAATTCGGGTCGTCCTGCGCCGCCGGGTTCACGATGTCGTTCGAGCCGATCACGATGGCAACATCGGTCGAGGGGAAGTCCTCGTTGATCTCGTCCATCTCCAGCACGATGTCATAGGGCACCTTGGCCTCGGCCAGCAGCACGTTCATGTGCCCGGGCAGACGGCCCGCGACCGGGTGAATGGCAAAGCGCACGGTCTTGCCCTGCTTGCGCAGGTGTTCCGTCAGCACCGAAACCGCGTTCTGCGCCTGCGCGACCGCCATGCCATAACCCGGCACGATGATGACACTGTCGGCATCGTCCAGCGCCGCGGCTACGCCCTCGGCGTCGATGGCGATCATCTCGCCCTCGACCGCCGCCGCGGGGCCGCCCGTGCCGCCGAAGCCGCCCAGGATCACGCTGACGAAATGCCGGTTCATCGCGCGGCACATGATGTAGGACAGGATCGCACCGGACGAGCCCACCAGCGCACCGACCACGATCAAGAGGTCATTGCCGAGGCTGAAGCCGATCGCCGCCGCCGCCCAGCCCGAATAGGAGTTGAGCATCGAGACCACCACCGGCATGTCGGCGCCGCCGATGCCCATGATCAGGTGATAGCCGATGAACAGCGCCAACAGCGTCATCAGGAACAGCGCCAGGAAGCCGCCGCCCTGGAAGTACCAGACCGCCGTCACCACCGACAGGATCGCCGCGGTGGCGTTCAGCAGATGCCCGCCGGGCAGTTTCTTGGCGGCCGTGTTCACCTTGCCCGCCAGCTTGCCATAGGCAACCACCGACCCGGTGAACGTCACCGCCCCGATCCAGATCCCCAGCACCAGTTCGACGCGCAGGATGTTGATCTCGACCGGCGTCTTCTTGGCGACGATCGCGGCAAAGCCGTTGGCCAGCGCCGCACGGGCCTCGTCGGTCATGGCCAGAACGCGGGTCAGTTCGATATCTGCGTTGAAGCCGACGAAGACCGCCGCAAGGCCGACCAGCGAGTGCATGATCGCCACAAGCTCGGGCATCTGCGTCATCTGCACCCGCGTCGCAAGCTGGTAGCCGATGACCGCGCCGCCCGCGATCAGGATCAGCGAGAGCACCCAAAGCCCCTGCCCCGGCCCGACCAGCGTCGAGACCACCGCAAGCGCCATGCCGACGATGCCGTACCAGATCGCGCGCTTGGCGCTTTCCTGTCCGCTCAACCCGCCCAGCGCGAGGATGAAGAGGACAGCCGCGACCACATAGGCCGCTGTCGTGAAGCCGAAATCCATTGTCCCCATCCCTCTTTACGATTTCTGGAACATGGCGAGCATGCGCCGTGTCACGAGGAAGCCACCGAAGATGTTGATCGACGCCATGAAGATCGCGAGGATCGAGAGCAGGATCACCAGATAGGATCCCGATCCGATCTGCATCAACGCGCCCAGGATGATGATCGACGAGATGGCGTTGGTGATCGCCATCAGCGGCGTGTGCAGCGAGTGCGAGACGTTCCAGATCACCTGGAAGCCGACGAAGACCGCCAGCACGAACACGATGAAATGCTGCATGAAGCTGGCCGGCGCCACAAGGCCCACGGCCAGCAACAGCGCACCGCCCCCGGCCAGCAGGCCGACCTGGGTCAGCGTCTGCTTGCGGAAGGCCGCGATTTCCTTGGCCCGCTTTTCCTCGGGCGTCAGTTCCTTCGGCTTTTCCTTCTTCGGCGCGGCGGCAATCGCCTTCACCTTGGGCGGCGGCGGCGGGAAGGTGATGTCGCCCTGATAGGTGACGGTCGCGCCGCGGATCACGTCATCCTCCATGTTGTGCACGACCTTGCCGTCCTTGCCGGGCGTCAGGTCGGTCATCATGTGGCGGATGTTGTTGGAATAAAGCGTAGAGGATTGCGTCGCCATGCGGCTGGGGAAGTCGGTATAGCCGACGATGGTGACGCCGTTCGCGGTGACGATCTTCTTGTGCGGCACCGTCAGGTCGCAGTTCCCGCCCCGCTCGGCCGCCAGATCGACCACGACCGAGCCGGGCTTCATCGCCGCCACCATGTCCTCGGTCCAGAGCTTGGGCGCGGGCTGGCCGGGGATCAGCGCGGTGGTGATGACGATATCCATCTCGGGCGCCAGTTCGCGGAACTTCTCCAGCTGCTTGGCGCGGAATTCCGGGCTCGACGGCTTGGCATAGCCCCCCGTCTCGGCACCGTCCTGGCTGTCCTGGAAATCGAGATAGACGAACTCGGCGCCCATCGATTCGATCTGCTCGGCCACTTCGGGACGCACGTCAAAGGCATGGACGATGGCACCCAGCGAGGTCGCCGTGCCGATCGCGGCCAGACCGGCCACACCGGCCCCCACGATCAGCACCTTGGCCGGGGGCACCTTGCCCGCCGCGGTCACCTGGCCGGTGAAGAAGCGGCCGAAATTGTTGCCCGCCTCGATCACCGCGCGATAGCCCGCGATATTCGCCATCGAGGACAGCGCGTCCATCTTCTGCGCGCGCGAGATTCGCGGCACCATGTCCATCGCCAGGACATTCGCGCCCCGGTCCTTGCAGCGCTGCAACAGCGCCTCGTTCTGGGCAGGCCAGAAGAAGCTGATAAGCGTCTGGCCCTTGCGCAGGTTGTCGGCCTCGGTCTCGGACGGCTCGCGCACCTTGACCACGATATCGGCCGCCTGCCACAGCGCGGCGGCCGAATGAACGACCTCGACCCCGGCCTTCTGATAGGCGGAATCGGAGAATCCCGCCTTTTCCCCCGCGCCGGTCTCGATCAGGCAGCTATAGCCCAGCTTTTGCAGCTGGAGCGCGCTGTCCGGGGTCATGGCCACGCGGGCCTCGCCCTCGAATATCTCCTTGGGTGCGCCGATCTTCACGTTGTCTGTCCCCTCTCTCAGGCGACGGGACCCGAGGGCCCCGCGTCAAGTCGCAGTCTCTTACCATCGCGCAATTAAGTTTCACAAGCGCATCGCCAAGGATTCCGGAACTCATCCTTTGGTCGCAGCGTCGCATCACAACCAGCGGCGTACCCGGCCGCAATAGGCGTCGAAGGCGGTGCCGAAATGCGCGCGCAGCAGCGTCTCTTCATGGCGGATGAATCGCGCCTCGATCACCTTCACGAAAAGCGGCACCAGGATCAGGCTGGGCAGCGCATCCCAGATCAGGATCAGCCCCAGCAGGATCGCGACATCGGCCAGGTAGATCGGGTTGCGCGAGAACCGGTAAAGCCCGGTGGTGACCAGTGTATCGGGCCGCATGCGCGGGATCAGCGAGGTGCGCGCCAGCAGGAACTGGAGCGCCGCCCAGCCCATGACGGCCAGTCCCGCACCGACCAGCCCGGTGCCGATCACATCGCCCGCCCGCCCGGTGACCTCCATCGGGAAAAGCCGCGCCTGCAGCCAGGCCAGCGCGGCGAACAGGGCCAGCCAGACCGGCGGCAGTTCGACATGATGAATAAGCCGTTTCATGGCAGCCTTCCGCCCATGCGGCGTCCCTGCAACAGTGCCGCGGTTTTCCGCCCTGCCGGACCGCGACAGGACGTGACCTGCCCCCTCTACCCGCCCCGCGCCGCACCGATCAAGGACAGATCGCCCCCTTGCGCGCCAGCCCGCCCGCGGGCAAGGCTGACCGCAAGGAGAGCCCGATGACCGATTTCGTCGCCACACGCAAACTGTTCCACCTGCCCCGGGGTGTGATCTATCTAGACGGCAATTCGCTGGGTCCGATGCCCGTTGCCGCCGCCGACAGGGTCGCGCAGACCATGCGCGAGGAATGGGGCGAGATGCTGATCGGCGGCTGGAACAAGGCGGGCTGGATGGCGCAGCCGCGCGCGCTGGGCGACCGCCTGGGCCGGCTGATCGGGGCCGAACCGGGCAGCGTGGTGCTGGGCGACACGCTTTCGGTCAAGGTCTACCAGGCGCTTGCCGCGGCGCTCGAGATGCGGCCAGACCGGCGCGTTATCCTCAGCGATTCCGGTAACTTCCCGACCGACCTTTACATGGCCGAGGGGCTGATCGCCGGGCTTGGCCGCGGCCATCAACTGGTCACCGTCGCGCCCGAGGCGGTCGAGGACCGGATCGGCCCGGATGTCGCGGTGCTGATGCTGACCGAGGTGGATTACCGCACCGGCCGGCGCCACGACATGGTGCGGCTGACCCGCGCGGCACATGACGCGGGCGCGCTGGTGCTCTGGGATCTGGCCCATTCCGCCGGGGCCTTTCCGGTCGATCTGGCGGGTGCGGGGGCCGATTTCGCCGCCGGTTGCACCTACAAGTACCTCAACGCAGGCCCCGGCGCGCCAGCCTTCATCTATGTCGCCCCCCGCTATCAGGACGATGCGCGCCCCGCGCTGTCAGGCTGGCTGGGCCATGCCGCGCCCTTTGCCTTCGAACCCGCCTACCGCCCCGGCGCGGGCATAGAACGGATGCGCGTCGGCACGCCGCCCGTGTTGCAGATGGCCGCGCTGGAGGCCGCGCTCGATATCTGGGACGGCGTCGACATGGCCGCGCTGCGCGCCCGCTCGGTCGAACTGACCGAGCTGTTCATCGCGCTGGTCGAGCCGCGCTGCCCCGAACTGCACCTTGCCACCCCGCGCGACCCGGACCAGCGCGGCAGCCAGGTTTCGTTCCGCTTCCCCGACGGTTATGCGGCCATGCAGGCCCTGATCGCGCGCGGCGTGATCGGCGATTTCCGCGCACCCGACATCATGCGCTTCGGCTTCGCCCCTCTCTATATCGGCGAGGACGAGGTGCGCCGCGCCGCCGATATCCTGGCCGATGTGATGGAGAACAGGCTGTGGGACGACACCGCCTATCATGTCCGCGCGGCCGTGACCTGATCGCGCCCCGGCTGCGCCTGCGCCCGGCCCGGCAAGGCGACGGGGCGGCTGCACATGCGGTTTTCTATGCCGCTGTCCATCACGGCACATCCGCCGCCTATGGCCCCGAGGAACGCGCCGCCTGGGCCCCCTCGCCCGAGCCCGCCCCGGGCTGGGAGGAACGGCTGCTGGCCGGAACAACCCTTCTGGCCGAGGCCGGACGGAACATCGTGGGCTTCATGACGCTGGAGGCCGACGGCCATCTTGAATTCGCCTATGTCGCGCCCGACCGGATGGGCCAGGGCATCGGCGCAGCGCTGCATGACGCAATCTTGGCGACGGCGCGCAAGGCCGGGCTGGAGCTATTGACCACCGAGGCCAGCCTGATCGCCCGGCCCTTCTACGCCCGCCACGGCTGGCGCGAGACCGGCCGCCAGAGCGTCATCCGCCACGGCATCGCCCTGACGAATTTCCGCATGGAACTGGCGCTTTGACGCCGCTCAATGGATGCCGTTCGCGCGCTGCACCTCGCGCACGAAGGCGATGATCGCGGCGATCTCGTCATCGCTGACGCCAGGCACCGGGGGCATGTCGCCGAACGGCCAGTGATGCGCGACAACGCCGCGCCGCGCGGCCATCCAGAACGCCATGTCGCCATGATGCGAGGGTTCATAGACGCGGTGAATCAGCGGCGGCCCGAGGCCCAGCCGCCCTCCGGCATCGGGACCATGGCATTCTGCGCAGTTCCGGCCAAAGGCCGCCTGCCCGGCCTGCGCCATGTCGCTCAGCCCGGGCAGGGACACCTGAACCATCGCTCGGGGCTCGACCGGCGCGGGCGTCTGGCCGAAAGGCACCATCGACACCGCCGCCAGCGCGACCAGCGCCACAGCCCCCATCCCCGCGATCCACCAGCGTCGCATCCGCCCTCCATTGTTCGACCGAACCAGCTTGGGCCTTCCAGCAGGTGGAACCTCAAGTCACAGCAGCGTGTGCCCTGATCTTCTTCTTGGAAAAAATACCCGATGCACCGGCTCAGGCCAGGCGCCGCACCGAAGGGCAATGCCCCGTCGCCCAGGCCGCCACCGCCTGCCCGAACGCCTCGAACAGAGGGCGCGAGACCGGATCGCAGGCGGCCTTGTACTCGGGATGCCATTGCACCGCGAGGGCAAAGCCCGCCGCCCCCTCGACATGCAGCGCCTCGGGCGTGCCGTCGGGCGCCCAGCCCTCGATCAGGATGCGCGCGCCGGGCGACTTGATCCCCTGCCCGTGCAGCGTGTTGGTCATCACCTCGGTTGCGCCCAGCAGCCGGTGAAAGATGCCGCCTTCGGTGAATGTCACCTTGTGGCGCAGGGCGAATTTCTCCTCCAGCGTGCCATCGGGCGGCATCCGGTGATTCATCCGCCCCGGCAGATCGCGGATCTCGGGGTACAACGATCCGCCCAGCGCCACGTTCACCTCCTGAAAGCCGCGGCAGATCGCAAAGAACGGCTGCCCGCGCTCGACCAGCGCGCGGATCAGCGGCAGCGCGATCGCATCGCGCGCCCGGTCGAACGCGCCATGCGCTTCGGTCGCGGCCTCGCCATATTCCTCGGGATGGACGTTCGGCCGCCCGCCGGTGAACAGGAAGCCGTCGAAACTGTCCAGCAACTCGGGCACCGAGACGAAGCGCGGATCGGCCGGGATCAGCAACGGCAGCGCGCCCGCCACCTCGGCCACGGCCTCGGAATTCATCGTGCCGCCGGCATGGGCGGGGTATTCATCGTTGATGAGATAACTGTTGCCGATGATGCCGACCCGAGGGCGCGCCATGATGTCCTCATCTCCGGGGTTTGCCACAGGATATAGCGCTTTCGGTCCGAGGTGAAGGCCCGGCCCCCTTCCCCTTGCCCCGCGCACCCCGGCAGCGGTCCGAGCAATAGCGCACCTCCGCCCAGTCGCGGGCCCATTTCCGCCGCCACGCAAAGGGCCGCCCGCAACAGGCGCAGGTCTTGACCGGCAGATCGCCCTTCCGACGCATGCCCGCCATCAAATCCCCCATCTTGCAGCCGCCGCGCCACAAGTTAGGTCTTGGGCAGCCGAAGTGGAGATCGCGATGAAAGATACCGCCCCGCAGCCCGTCCACCTGCATGACTACACGCCCCCCGCCTACCTGATCGACCGGGTCGAACTGGCGTTCCGGCTGCACCCGACCGCGACACGGGTGCGCGCGCGCATCGCCTTCCGGCCGAACCCGGATGTGGGCGACCGGCGGTTCTTTCTGCATGGCGAGGGGCTTGCGCTGATCTCGGCCGCAATCGACGGCAGCCCGGTCACGCCCGACATCACCGCCGAGGGGCTAAGCTGTGCCGTGCCCGACATCCCCTTTACCTGGGAGGCCGAAGTCGAGATCGCGCCGCAGGAAAATACATCTCTCGAAGGGCTTTACATGTCGAACGGCATGTATTGCACGCAATGCGAGGCGGAAGGCTTTCGCAAGATTACCTATTATCCAGACCGCCCCGATGTGATGGCGCCCTTCCGCGTGCGGATCGACAGCGATCTGCCGGTTCTTCTGTCGAACGGAAACCCCGTTGCCAGCGGTCCGGGCTGGGCCGAATGGGACGATCCCTGGCCGAAGCCCGCCTATCTGTTCGCGCTGGTGGCGGGCGATCTGGTGGCGACCTCGGGCAGTTTCACCACCTGCGAGGGGCGCAAGGTGGCGCTGAATGTCTGGGTCCGTCCCGCCGACCAGGGCAAGGCGGATTACGCGCTCGATGCCCTTGTCCGGTCGATGAAATGGGATGAGGATGTCTATGCAAGGGCTTACGATCTGGACGTTTTCAACATCGTCGCCGTGGATGATTTCAACATGGGCGCGATGGAGAACAAGGGGCTGAACATCTTCAACTCGCGCTATGTGCTTGCCAGCCCCGAAACCGCGACGGACCGCGATTACGAGAATATCGAGCGCATCATCGCGCACGAGTATTTCCACAACTGGACCGGCAACCGCATCACCTGCCGCGACTGGTTCCAGCTTTGCCTGAAAGAGGGGCTGACGGTGTTCCGCGACCAGCAATTCGCGGGCGACGCGCGCTCCCACGCGGTCAAGCGCATCGAGGATGTGCTGACGCTGCGCACCCGCCAGTTCCGCGAGGATGCAGGGCCGCTTGCGCATCCGGTCCGGCCCGAAAGCTATACAGAGATCAACAACTTCTACACCGCAACGGTCTATGAGAAGGGCGCCGAACTGATCGGGATGCTGCGCCGTTTGGTCGGGCCTGCGGGCTATGACACGGCGCTGGCGCTGTATTTCGACCGCCATGACGGACAGGCCGCGACCATCGAGGATTGGCTGACGGTGTTCGAGGACGCGACCGGGCGCGACCTGAGCCAGTTCAAGCGCTGGTATTCGCAGGCAGGCACCCCGCGGCTGCGCGTGAGGGATCACTTCAAGGACGGCACCTATATCCTTCATGTAGAACAGGAAACGCCGCCAACCCCCGGCCAGCCCGAGAAGCTGCCGCAGGTGATCCCGCTGGCCGTCGGGCTGTTGTCGCCCAATGGCGACGAGGTGGTGCCGACCACGGTGCTTGAGGTGACCGAACCCGCGCAATCCTTCCGGTTCGAGGGGCTTGCGGCAAAGCCCGTCCCCTCTCTTCTGCGCGGCTTCTCGGCCCCGGTGATCCTGAGCCGCGAGACCAGCGCCGAGGAACGCGCCTTCCTGCTGGCCCATGACACCGATCCGTTCAACAAGTGGGAGGCAGGCCGGGCGCTGGCCCGCGACGTTCTGGTGGCGATGGTCACCCGGGGCGCGCCGCCCGCGCCTGCCTATCTGGACGCGCTGGCCGCCATGGCGCGGGACGAGGCGCTGGACCCGGCCTTCCGCGCGCTGGCGCTGGGCCTGCCGGGCGAGGACGAGCTGGCCGAGGAGGTGCACAGCCGCGGCATCACGCCCGACCCGCTGGCGATCCATGCCGCGCGCAAGCGGCTGAAATCGGCGGTCGCGGCGCATCTGCAACCGCTCTGGACCCCGCTTTACGAGCAGATGACCTGCCCCGGCCCCTATTCGCCCGGCGCCGCCGATGCGGGCCGCCGCGCGCTGCGACTGGCGGCGCTGGGCCATATCGCGCGGCTTGACCATGGCATGCGGGCGCAGGCGCATTTCACGGGCGCGAACAACATGACCGACGAACTGGGCGCGCTGGCGATCCTGCTGGAGGTCGGCGCGGGCGAGGAGGAACTGGCGCGGTTCGAGCGGCGCTGGGCGCATGACCGGCTGGTGATGGACAAGTGGTTCGCGCTGCAAACCTCGCTCGCCGCACCCGAGACCGCCGCCCTTCGCACGAGGAAACTGACGGAGCATCCAGATTTCCAATGGAAAAACCCCAACCGCTTCCGCGCGGTGATCGGCGGGTTCACGATGAATGCGGCGGGCTTTCACGATCCTTCGGGCGCGGGCTACGATCTGGTGGCAGACTGGCTGATCCGGCTTGATGCGGTCAACCCGCAGACCGCGGCGCGCATGTCCACCGCCTTCGAGACCTGGACGCGCTACGACGACGCCCGGCAGGCCAGGGCGCAGGCCGCGCTGGAACGGATCGCGGCGCGCGCGGGGCTGAGCCGCGACATGGGCGAGATGGTGGGCCGGTTGCTGGCGGCCGGGCGGTAAGCCGCCGGGCAGGGCCGAATCGCTTTGACGGGGCCGGGGCAAATCGGCTCTGCTGTCACTGCAACGTCATGCGGGCATGGTGGGAAGGCGCATGCAGGACCGAATCGATCCCCTGATCGCGGAACGGGCACCGTGGCTTTTCGCCAACCACCCGTGGAGCGCGCCTGCGCGCCGGATTCTGAACAGCGCGCTGGGCTATCCGCGCACCGTGGCGCTGGGCGAGGTTCTGCAACCCCACCCCGCCCCGGTCATCATGGACGAGATGGCCCGCCTGCTGGCGCGCGACGTGCGCGCCACCGGGCTTGACAACATTCCCGCCTCGGGCCCGGCGCTGATCGTGGCGAACCATCCCACCGGCATCGCCGACGGGATCATGCTGTGGAGCCTGTTGCGCGAGCGGCGGCCCGATCTGTTCTTCTACGCCAATCGCGACATCCTGCGCGTGCTGCCGCAGATGGAAGACATCATTGCCCCCGTGGAATGGCGCGCGGAAAAGCGCAGCCACGGCAAGACGCGCGAGACCATGGCCTATACCCGCACCGCGATCGAGGCCGGGCGGCTGGGTATCATCTTTCCCTCGGGGCGGCTGGCCAAGCGGCGCGGGCTCAGCCTGCATGAACGGCCCTGGATGGCCTCGGCGGCGATGATCGCGCGCAAGTTCGACCTGCCGGTGATCCCGGTCAATATCCGCGCGCGCAATTCGGCGCTGTTCTACCTGTTCGACCTGATCCACCCCACCTTGCGCGACATCACGCTGTTCCACGAAACACTGAACAAGGCCCGCCAACCCTACCGGATGAGCGTGGGCACCCCGATCCCGGCCGCCGCGCTGCCGCTGCGCTCGGAGGACGGGATCGAGATGCTGCGTGCCGCAACGCTGGCGCTGGGCGGCCGCCACGCGCCCCGGGTCAGCCTGTTGCAGGTCACACGCCGGCCGGGCCGGGTGAAGACGACGGTTCCGGGCTAGGGTCGGGGCGCGCGGGCGGGACCGATCCCGCGCGCGGCCCGGCTTTGCGGCCCCGAGGCGTCGACAATCCGCCGGGCCGCCCCTACCTTTCTCGTGGAACCGCAAGGGAGGATGCCGACATGGCCGATGGAACCCCGAAGACGACCGCCGCCTGCCGCAGCGTGGTGGTGCATGGCTTCACCAACAGCGTGCTCGATCCCGACGCGCCGATGCTGGGTCCGCTCGAGAATGGCGGCACGATCATCGCCAACACGGCACCGGGCTGCTGGGGGCCGATGATCACGCCCAGCCTGCGCGGCGGGCATGAGGTGACGCAACCCGTCGCGGTCGCGGGGGCCGAGCCCGGTGATGCCGTGGCAATCCGCATCCGCGACATTACCGTGACCTCGATTGCCACCGCCTCGGGCCATGACAGCTCGCCCGAGGGGTTCTGCCTGGGCGATCCCTATGTCGCCGCGCGCTGCCCGACCTGCGACCGGGTCTGGCCCGAAACCCATGTCGAGGGGATCGGCCAGGACGCGGTGAAATGCGATGGCTGCGGCAATCCGATGACGCCCTTCCGCATCGTGCATGGCTATACCGTCACCTTCGACGAAACCCGCGCGGTCGGCCTGACCCTGCCGCAACCCGCGGCCGAGAAGATCGCGCATGCGGCTGACCATTACGCCGCGCTGCCCGACGAAAGCCGCCAGCATTCGATCCTGGTCTATGCGCCCTCCGACATGCCCGGCGCGCTGGTGCGGATGCGGCCCTTTCTGGGTCAACTGGGCACCTGCCCGTCCAAGGCGATGCCCGACAGCCACAATGCGGGCGATTTCGGCGCGTTCCTCGTGGGGGCGCCGCATGCCTATGCGATCACGGCCGAGGAACTGGCGCAGCACAAGACCGACGGGCACATGGATATCGACGCGGTGCGCCCCGGCGCGATCCTGGTCTGCCCGGTCAAGGTGCCGGGCGCGGGCATCTACATGGGCGACATGCATGCCGGTCAGGGCGATGGCGAGATCGCGGGCCACACGATGGATGTGGCGGGCAGCGTGACCTTGCAGGTCGAACTGGTCAAGGACTACCCCATCGACGGGCCGGTGCTGTTCCCGCTGGTCGAGGATCTGCCGCCGCTTGCCCGCCCCTTCACGACCGAGGAAAAGGCCAAGGGCGCGCGGCTTGCCGCGCAATGGGGCGTCGAGCGGCTGGAAGAGGTCGCGCCGGTCTCGGTGATCGGGACGGCGGCGAACCTGAACGACGCGATTGCGAACGGGCTTGAGCGGGCGGCGAAACTGCTGGGGCTGAGCGTGCCCGAGATACGCAACCGCGCCACGATCAACGGCGCGATCGAGATCGGCCGCGCGCCCGGCGTGATCCAGGTGACCTTCCTTGCCCCGCTCGACCGGCTCGACGCGGTGGGGCTGGGCGGCTACGCGCGCGAACAATACAACCTCTGATCCGATGCGGCCGCGCGGGGCGTCTTTTCCCCGCGCGGTCCAGCCGCTATAGGGCGCGAAAGCCTGCCAGCCAGAAGGAGAGCGCGCCCCATGCCAGACCTGAGCCCCGAAAACGGCGAGCCGGTGATCCGGACCATCGCCATGCCGGCCGATACCAACCCCTCGGGCGACATCTTCGGCGGCTGGCTGATGGCGCAGATGGACCTTGCCGCAGGCAGCGTGGCCGCCCGCGTGGCCCGCGGCCGCGCCGCAACCATCGCGGTGGACGGGATGCAGTTCCTCAAGCCCGTGAAGGTCGGCGACGAGGTGACGCTTTACGCCAAGCTCGTCGCGGTCGGGCGCAGTTCGATGAAGATCGAGGTCCGCGCCTGGCACCGCCCGCGCTGCCAGGAATGGAGCGAACAGGTCACCAAGGGCATCTTCACCTTCGTCGCCATCGACGAAACCGGCCGGGCACGCCCCGTGCCGACCCAGGATATCGAGGTCTGAGGCCCGCCGCGCCCCGTCTCAGAACGCCTTGAAGGTCAGCGTCGTCAGCGAGCGTTCGATCCCCGGCACGTCAAGTAGCCGGTCATTGATGAACTTGCCCACATCCTCGCCCTCGGGGATGTAGAGCTTCAGCAGCAGGTCATAGACCCCGCTGGTCGAGTAAAGCTCGGAATGGATCTCGCGCAGGACGATCTCCTCGGCCACCTCATAGGTCTTGCCCGGGCGGCAGCGCAGTTGCACGAAGACACAGGTGGACATCTTTCGGCTCCTCTCGGCGTGGTGGCCAGACCCTATTGAGGCCGCCCCGCCCCGGCAAGCGGCAAAAGCCGCGCCCGGGGCTTGGACAGGACGGGGCCGCGGTGTAAGGGAGGCGCGACAAGCCTAGGGAGGCCCCGATGCGGACAGCGACGATCACGCGCAAGACCGCCGAGACCGATATCTCGGTCGCGGTCAATCTGGACGGCAGCGGCGCCTATCACATGGCGACGGGCGTGGGCTTTTTCGACCACATGCTGGACCAGCTCGCGCGCCATTCGCTGATCGACATGAATGTGCGCTGCGCGGGCGACACCCATATCGACGACCACCATTCGGTCGAGGATGTGGGCATCGCGCTGGGCCAGGCGCTGGCGCAGGCGCTGGGCGACAAGCGCGGCATCCGCCGCTATGGCGCCTGCCTGTTGCCGATGGACGACGCGCTGGTGCGCGCCGCGCTCGATCTGTCGGGGCGGCCTTATCTGGTGTGGAACGTCGACTTCCCGACCGCGAAGATCGGCAGTTTCGACACCGAACTGGTGCGCGAGTTCTTTCAGGCGCTCTCGACCCATGGCGGCATCACGCTGCATGTCGATGCGCTGCACGGGATCAACAGCCACCACATAGCGGAAGCCGCCTTCAAGGCCGTGGCACGCGCCCTGCGCGAGGCGGTCGAGACCGATCCGCGCAAGGCCGACGCGATTCCGTCCACCAAGGGGGCGTTGTAAGCGGATGCTGACCGCCATCGTCGATTACGAGTCGGGCAACCTGCACTCGGCTCAGAAGGCATTCGAGCGGGTCGCGCGCGAAACCGGCGCGGGCGAGGTGATCGTCACCGCCGATCCCGACAGGGTGCGCCGCGCCGACCGCGTGGTGCTGCCGGGCGACGGGGCGTTCCCGGCCTGCCGCCGCGCCCTGTTCGACCATCGCGGCGTCTTCGAGGCGATCGAGGAAGCCGTGGTGACCGGGGGGCGCCCGTTCCTCGGCATCTGCATCGGGATGCAGATGATGGCGGATCGCGGGCTTGAATACGAGGAAACGCCGGGCTTCGGCTGGATCGGCGGCGAGGTGGTGCGCATCGCGCCCGGGGACCGCGCGCTCAAGGTGCCGCATATGGGCTGGAACGATCTGGTGATCGACCGGGCGCATCCGGTGCTGGACGGCATCGCGACCGGCGATCACGCCTATTTCGTCCACTCCTACCATTTCCGCGTGGCCGACCCCGCCGATCTGCTGGCGCATGTCGATTACGCCGGTCCCGTCACCGCCATCGTGGGCCGGGGCACCATGGTCGGCACCCAGTTCCACCCCGAGAAAAGCCAGGCCACCGGGCTTCGGCTGATCGCGAATTTCCTGACCTGGACCCCCTGACGGGGGTCACGCCCCGCGCATCGCATCCTCGCCGGGTGGGGGCGTGGGGCCGGGCCGGATGGCGGGTGCGCGCAACTGACGCTGGACGGTGGCGGTCAGGTCGGCCAGCGAAAAGGGCTTTGGCAGGTAGACCGAATTCGGGATGCGCGCGCGGATCTCGCCGAAACTGTCCTCGGCATAGCCCGAGACGAAGACCACCTTGGTCCCCGGCCTGCCCTTCAGTGCCTCGCTGACCCAACCCGGCCCGTCCAGCCCGGGCATCACCACGTCGGTCACGAAGACATCGACCTCCAGCGTCGGATCGGCCAGTATTTCCAGCGCCTCCTCGCCGCTTTCGGCCTCGAGCACGGTATGCCCGCGCATCGCCAGCGCCCGCGACGCAAAGGACCGCACCGGCGCCTCGTCCTCGACCAGAAGCACCACGCCGATATCGCGCGTCTCGTCCTCGGCCTCGGGTGAAGGCGCTGCCGCTTCGTCCTCGGTACCGCGATAGCCGGGCAGATAGAGCGTGAAGGTCGAGCCCTTGCCCACTTCGCTGTCGACAAAGATGAAGCCGCCGGTCTGCTTGACGATGCCGTAAACCGTCGACAGGCCAAGCCCGGTCCCCTCGCCCGGCCGCTTGGTGGTGAAGAACGGCTCGAAGATCTTGGTCAGCCGGTCGGGCGGAATGCCATCGCCCTTGTCGATCACGCGCACCACCGCATATGTCCCCGCAGGCACCACGGCCCGGTCCCGCCGAAGCTCGCTGCGCAATTCGACCGCCTCGGTCTCAAGCCGGATCTCGCCGCCCCTCGGCATCGCGTCACGGGCATTGACGACAAGGTTCATCACCACCTGTTCAAGCTTGCGCTTGTCGGCACGGATGCGCGGCAGCCCCTCGCCATGGCGGATGCGCAGCCGCACCCGTTCGCCCACCAGACGGTCCAGCAGATGCGCAAGCTCGCCCATCGTGTCGCGCAGGTCCAGCACCTCGGGGCTGAGCGTCTGCTTGCGCGAGAACGCAAGCAACTGGCCCACAAGACTGGCCGCGCGGTTGGCGTTCTGGTGGATCTGCACAAGGTCGCCATAATCGGGATCGCCCGGATCGTGGCGCAGCATCAACAGGTCGCAATGGCCCGAGATCGCGGTCAGCAGGTTGTTGAAATCATGCGCGACCCCGCCCGCAAGCTGGCCGATCGCCTGCATCTTCTGGCTCTGGGTGAATTGCGCTTCAAGTGTCTTCATCTCGGTCACGTCATGCAGCACCGCGACCAGCCCGCCGCCCGACATCCGCGCCAGCGCCACCTGCACGAACAGTTCGCGGTCGTCGCGCGCCACGCGCAGCACCTCGGCCATGTTGCTGGCCCGCCCCTCGGCCGCCTCGGCCAGCCAGTCGCTGACCGGACGGCCCAGCCCTTCGAGCCGCTCGCACAGATTGAGCGGCCCGCTGCCCGTGCTGACGCCCGTGCTGCCCAGAAGTTCCCGCGCGCGCATGTTGGCCAGCCGCACCGTTCCGTCGGTGTCGAGTTGCAGGATCGCCACCGGCAGCGCGTCCAGCAGCCCCTCGGGCGGATGCGCCACACCCGCCATCGCGCCCGCCGGCAGGATGTAAAGCTCGCGCAGCCCGTCCCGGCCCGGCAGCGTCATCAGGCGTCGGCGCAACAGACCCTGGGCGGTCTCGATCGCGATTTCCTCGCCATCGGGATGGGCGGCTGGCGGCAGCCCGCGGCGCAGCGCGTCCAGGCTTGCCGGGACATGCCCCAGCAATTCGCGCGCGGCGGGGTTCAGCGACAGCACCTTGTCATCGGCGTCGATCCGCAGCATCGGCAGCGCGCTGTCGGGCGCGGGCGGTTCGCCGCCGTCCAGATGCCAGACAAAGACGCCATGGGCGGCCCGCTCGACCCGCAGCCGCAGCGCACCCTCGGCGCCGGGGCGGACATGGGTTGCGCTTTCGCCCCGCGCGGCAGCCGAAATCAGGTTCTCGACCGCGCGCTCGGGATCGGCGAAGACGGCGGCGAAAGCCGCAGCCACCGGCTGGCCCCGACTTGCGGGCACGCGGCGCAGTGCCTGCGGGTTGGCCAGCAGCACCTCCCCGCGCGTATCTGTCAGTATGCAGGAGCCGGGTGCCGCGGCACAAAGCCGTCTCAGCCGCCCGGCGGGCAGGCGGCGGCCCCAGAGATCCGCAACCCGGATGAAGGTCGCCAGCGCCGCCAGCGTCGCCCCCGCCGAAAGCAAGAGAACCGCCAGCCAAGGGACCGGCACCGCCCGCGCGATCAGCGCAAGGACGACACCGCACAACAGGATGGCCCAGGCCCGCTCTGCGTAAGCGGCGGCATTCTGGCCAAGGCTGGACAAGACGGGGGAAAGGCGCGGCAAGGCGGGCTCCGGCGGATTCGCATGGGCGGTGTCAGTCTGGCGGCAGCGCGGTTAACCATGTGTTAACAAAGCGCGCCCGTGTCTACTCTTGCGTCAGTTCCGCCGCAGAATTGCCGCGAAGAAACCGTCGCCACCGTCAAGCGGTGTCAGGCGGCGCTCGGTCACGCATGCCCAGCCCGGATGGCGCGCCAGGAATGCCGCGATCTGGGCGCCGTTCTCGGCCTCGATCAGCGAACAGGTGGCATAGCCAAGCGCACCGCCCGGTGCGACCAGCGCCGACGCGCGATCGAGGATCCCGGCCTGAATCCCGACCAGCCGCGCCAGATCGTCGGGCCCGGTGCGCCACTTTGCTTCGGGGCTGCGCCGCCACGCCCCGCTGCCCGTACAGGGCACGTCGCACAGCACCAGATCGAACGGCTCGGTCCCCGCCAGATCGCCGGGCCCCAGCAGCGTCACCGCAACCCCTGCGCGCCCGGCCCGCGCGGGCAGATCGCGCATCCGCTCGGGCGCCGCGTCATGCGCAAGGAACCGCGCCGCCACACGGCCGGCCAGTGCCAGCGTCTTGCCCCCGCCCCCGGCGCAGAAGTCGAGCACGCGCCCCCCCTCGGGCACCGGCATCATGTCGGCCACGGCCTGCGAGGCGGCATCCTGCAACTCCACCAGACCTTCGAGCCAGGCCCGCGATTGCTGGATGCGGCGGGCATTCGCGGTCACCTCCAGCGCGCTGGGCGAAAGCCGATGTGGCTGCGTCCCGATCCCCTCGGCCGCCAGCGCGGCGGCGGCCTCGTCGCGCGTGGACAGGCGCAGGTTGGCGCGCAGGAAGACCGGCGCACGCTGGCGCAGCGCCTGCATCACGGGGACGAAATCGGCGCCAAGGCTGCCCCGCAGCACCGGGGCCAGCGCCGCGGGGCAGTCGCAGGCAACCTCCTCGGGCAGATCGGCGGGCGCGGGGGCCAGTTCGGCTTGCGTCAGGGGCGGCGGGGCATGGCCCGCGCCGGTGAACAGCGTCCCGGGATCCGTGCCCGCAGCGCGCAAGAGCCCCAGCATCAGCCCGCGCCCGGTCTCGGCGCCGCCCAGCGCGGCAAGGGACCGGCGGCAGCGCAGCGCGTCGAAGACCAGATCGCGGATCGCGGCGCGGTCCTTGGCACCGGCATAGCGGTTCTGCCGCCCCCAGGTGGTCAGCAGACGTTCCACCGGCGCACCCGCCAGCCAGGCATCCAGCAGGCCGATCGCGGCGGCGATGCGGGCGGCGGGCGTCATCGGCGCGCGCCCGGACAGAACGCGAGGATCACCGCGCAACCTCCTGCGGCAAGGGGCTTTCGCCGGTCTACATCACCCGGTAATTCGGGCTTTCGCGGGTGATCTGCACGTCATGGACATGGCTTTCCTTCAGCCCCGCCCCGGTGATCCGCACGAAACGGCACTTGCTGCGCATCTCCTCGACCGTGGCGCAGCCGGTATAGCCCATCGCCGCGCGCAAGCCGCCCACAAGCTGATGGATCACCGCGCCCGCAGGCCCCTTGTAGGGCACCTGCCCCTCGATCCCCTCGGGCACCAGCTTGTCCGAAGCCGCGTCCTTCTGGAAATAGCGGTCGGCAGAGCCGCGCGCCATCGCGCCCAGACTGCCCATGCCGCGATACGCCTTGAACGAGCGGCCCTGATAGAGGATCACCTCGCCCGGCGATTCATCGGTGCCCGCGATCATCGAGCCGACCATCGCACAGGCCGCGCCCGCCGCGATCGCCTTGGCGAAATCGCCCGAATACTTGATGCCGCCATCTGCGATCACCGGCACATCGCCCGCCGCCCCGGCGCAATCCATGATCGCGGTCAGCTGCGGCACGCCCACGCCCGCCACCATCCGCGTGGTGCAGATCGAGCCCGGCCCGATGCCGACCTTGACCGCATCCGCGCCCGCGTCGATCAGCGCGCGCGTTGCCTCGGCGGTGGCGACATTGCCGGCCATGACCTGCACCGCATTGGTGGCGGCCTTGATCCGCTCGACGGCGCGGGCGACGCCCTCGGAATGGCCATGCGCGGTGTCGATCACGATCAGGTCCACGCCCGCCTCGATCAGCGCCTGCGACCGCTCGAACCCGGCATCGCCCACGGTCGAGGCGGCGGCAACCCGCAGCCGGCCCAGTTCGTCCTTGGTCGCCTGCGGGTTCAGGACCGATTTCTCGGTGTCCTTCAGCGTCAGAAGACCCGTCAGCTTGCCCGCCTCGTCGGTGATCAGCAGCTTCTCGATCCGGCGTGCCTTCATCAGGTTCAGCGCCTCGGCGCGGTCGACCGGTTCCTTGAGCACGGCCAGATTGTCGGCGGTCATCATCGCCCTGACCTCGGTCGCATCACTGGCCGCAAAGCGCATGTCGCGGTTGGTCACGATGCCGACCACATGCCCGCGCCCGTCGACCACCGGGAAACCGGTGAAATTGTAGCGTTCGATCAGGGCCTTGGCATCGGCCAGCGTCTGGTCGGGGGTCAGCGTGATCGGGTTGTAGACGACGCCCGATTCAAAGCGCTTGACGCGGCGAACCTCGCGCGCCTGTTCCTCGATGGTGAGGTTGCGGTGGATCACGCCGATCCCCCCCGCCTGCGCCATCGCGATCGCCATGCGATGCTCGGTCACCGTGTCCATCGCCGAGGACAGAAGCGGGATGTTGAGCCGGATCGCGCGGGTGACGAAAGTGGCCGTGTCGGCCTGATTCGGCAGGACCGAGCTTGCGCCCGGAACCAGAAGCACGTCATCGAAGGTGAGCGCCTCGCGAATCTCCATGGGGGTCTCCTGGGGATGCGTCGTTTGGCGCTTCCCTATTTCATGGGGGGGCGAAAAAGGAAAGGGCCAATCGCGGGGGCAAGGGGGCGCTCCCACCCCCGTCCGGCGCAGGGCGCAGGCGCCCCGCTTGTCCGGGGTTGGGCGTGGCCGCGCGCGTACCGCGCGCGGTGCCTCCGGCGGGGATATTTGGGGCCAGAAGAAGGACGGGGCTCAGCAGCAGGTCTGTTCGAGATTCCACAGAAGATCCTGCGCGGCCTTGTCGCCGGTTTCCTCGAAGAATGCCATGAGCGCGTTGACCTGGCTGCCGACGAAATGCAGGTTGTCCGCCCCCATCCGCGTCTTTTCGGCAAGCTTGCGCTCGAAATAGCCGACCCAGCGCGAGTCGGTCCCGTCCATATGGGCGGCAAGCATCTCCATCAGGCGGTCGGCCTTGCCGGTGCAGTCGAGCCCGAGGAAGCTGACATAGCGGTCGGGGGTCTGGTCGGTCATGTCGTCATCGTCCCGGTTGGGGCGTCCGGCGCGGGGGGCCGGATCCTGTGAATCCTGAATGCCGAGCGTTCTAGTCGGAAATCTGCCGCCTGTCTGTCAGCCAGATGACAGCTCGGCAAGATCGGCAAGACGCTCGGGGCGCAGAAGCCGCAGCTGGCGTCGTCCCGCGCGTTCGATCAGCCCCTCGCGGATCAGCTGGTTCAAGAGCGTCGAGAGCGTCTGGCGCGAGGTGCCGAGCGCGGTGGCCAGCGCCTCGGTGCTGTCGGCGAGGCGGATCGTGGCGCTGTTCTGGCGGGCGGCCTCGGCCAGCAGGAAGCGGGCAAGGCGTGCGCCGACCGGGCGGAAGGCCAGATCCTCGATCAGGTCGAGCGCACCGGCCAGCAGAAGCCCGATCTCGCGGAAGGCGGCGAGGCCCAGATCGGGTTGGCGGGCGATCAGGCGCAGCATCTCGCCGACGGGCCAGGCGACCAAGGTGCAGGGTTCCAGCGCCTCGACCCGGGCGCGGGTATGGGTGACAAAGACGCCGCCCGGATGCAGATGGCCCAGCGTCAGATCGCGCCCCGCCCCGCTGAGGCAGATCCGGGCGCGGCCTTCGTCCAGAACGAACAGCCGGTCGGGACCGTCGCCGGGCTCTGCGATGGTGGCGCCAGCCGGGTAATGGCGCCGGGTGCCGCCATCGAGCCCGGCAAGCCAGTCGGCATGGGCGCCGGGGGATGGCCGGCGGTCAGACCCGGGCGGCATTGGTCCGGGCCCCGAGCCCGCCGCGCGCCCAGGCCCTGAGGATCGCGACCAGGATCGGCGGGATTGCCAGCGTGGCCGCGACCAGAACGATCCCGCCCGCGATCCCGATGGCCGTGCCCTGCCCCGGCGCCAGGCCCAGCAGCAGGTTGGCCAGGGCCGCCAGCGGGAAGGTGAAGGCGCCCCAGAGCGGCGAGAAGCCCGCCTTGATGAGCCAGGGCAGACGGATCAGCAGCCCCGCGCCCAGCAGTCCGGCAAACAGCGTTGCGGCCCAGCCAAGGCCGGGGTTGTCCAGCGCCAGCGCCACGCTGCCGAGCAGGCAGGCAGGCGCAAGGTGAATGGCAAGCAGCGGGCGCAGGGGCGCGGGCACATCCTCGCGCAGGAATTGGACAAGGCTCGCGCCCCAGATCGCCAGCGCCGCCGCGCCGGTCACATGAAGCAGCACGCTCGCCAGCGGGGCGAAACCCAGCGCCTGCGCGGGCAGCGCGGCGAGGATGAAACCGACGAATTGCAGGTGCCAGACCGGCGTCACGCGGCGCTGTTCGGCCGGGCCACGGATCAGCGCAGCCAGAACCAGCGCGACAAGACCGGCATGCAGCGCGAGCGCCGCGCCAAGGACGCCCAGCGCCGCCCCCGGGGCAAGGGGCACAAGCGCCGCGGAAACGAGATAGGCCGACAGCACCATCGCCGAAAGCCCGGCGCGCCCCGGCAGCACGCGCAGATCCTCGGGCAGGACGCCGGGGCGGCGCACGACTTTCAGCGCATAGGACGCCACGCAGAACAGGTAAAGCAGCGTGACCGCGCCCAGGATCAGCTCGCCCACCGCCGGCGGGGCGGCAAGGATGTCCGCGCTCTGGCGCCAGGCCAGCCCAAGCGCAAGTGCGCCCAGAACGGGCGGAAAGATCGCGGGCGGCGTCTGATCGCCGAAGCGCGGGCGGGGGGCAAGGGGGCGCGACATGGGTCCGATCTGCCATGGCGCGCGCGGCGGGGCAAGCGCGCAGGCCCCGCGGGGAACCGTCAGGCGCCGGGCGGCCATTCCGCGCCGCGGGCCTCCATATAGGGACGGAAATATTCGCGGAAGGCGGGGAAACCCTCGGCCAGCATCAGGAATTCCTCGCGGTTCAGCACCAGAACCCGTGTGTCCTCGACGGCGCGCACGGTGGTCTTGCGCCGCGTCGCCCCAAGGATCAGCCGTTCGCCGAAATGCCCGCCGGGGCCGATGCGGCGCAGATGCGTCTGGCCGGTGACGGGATCCTTGCGCTCCATCTCGACCGCGCCCGAGATCACCGAATAGAACCCGTCAGACCGGTGCCCGGCCTCATAGACGATATCGCCCGCACGGAAATGGGCATAGCGCATCGGCGGGCGGGGCAGCGCGCGCAATTGCACGACGCTGCGCGCACCCAGCATGTCCAGCGTCCAGTTCACCATCACCTTGATCCGCGTGCCCATCCCCGGCAGCAGCGCCAGGTAATAGGACCGCCAGAGCACCCAGGCCGGAAATCCGGTCAGTTGCAGCCCGAAGACCTCGGCCACACCCCGATGCGCGCCGAGCGAGGCCAGCGACCCGCGCGAGCGATAGGCAAAGGGCTGCACCGTCTTGCCCTTGACGGCGGCGGCGATGTTGCGGGCGATAAGCTTGGCCTCGCGCACAGCGAATTGCGCGGTGGGGGGGGCGTAATCGGCGCGCGCCTCGGCGCCCTCCTTCAGCGGGATCAGTGCGCAATCGCCCAGCGCCCAGACATTCTCGTGCCCCCTGACGCGCAGCGCGCGGTCCACCGCGATCCGCCCATGCTGGCTGGGCAGGCCCATGCGCGCGACGACCGGCAGGGGCGAATTGCCGATGGTGGCAACGATGGTGCGGGTGTCGATCACCTCGCCATTGGTGGTGACAAGCTGGGTGGCCGTGGCCGAGGCGACGCCGGTGTTCAGCTTCAGTTCGACCCCGTGGCGGGTCAGGTGATCGGCGGCATAGCGCGCCAGCCGCTCGGGCATCTCGTTCAGGATGCGGGGGGCGAATTCGACCAGTTGCACCCGCACCTCCGACGGGTCGATGCGCGGATAGAATTTCAGCGAGCGGTCGATCAGTTCCTTCATCTCGCCCACCGTCTCGACGCCCGAGAAGCCGCCGCCGATCACGGTGAAGGTCAGCGCGCCGCGCTTGGTTTCGGGCACCTGGCTGACCTGGGCATGTTCAAGCTGTTCGATCACATGCTCGCGCAGGCGCCGGGCATCCTCCAGCGTCTTCATCTTGAGCGCATGTTCCTCAAGCCCCGGGCTGCGCGACAGATCCACCCCCTGCCCCAACGCGATCACGAGATGGTCATAGCGAACCTCGGTCGGGCGGCGCTGGATGCCCTGAAACACGGTGACGATGCGGCGTTCGAAATCCACGCTGTCGATCAGCGCCTTGCGCACGAACACGCCCCTGAGCAGGAAGCGCAGCGGCGACACCGCATGGCCGGGCGTGATCGAGCCCGCGCCGACCTCGGGCAGAAGCGGCTGGAAGACGAAATAGTTGTCGGCATTGATCAACTCGACCCGCACCGACTTGCCCAGCCGCTTGCGCAGTGCGCGCGCCGCATACATGCCGCCGAAGCCGCCCCCCAGAACGACGATCCGATCCGCCATGGCGATCCCTTTCTTGCTGCGGCGCAGCATAGCGCATCCGGCGCCGCGGGCCAGCGTCATTCGCCGCATGCCGCGATTGCCCTTTTCGCAAGGCTGTGGCAAGGCCCGCCCGATGACACTATCTCGACCCCTTTCCGCCTATCTGGCGCTTTGCCGCTGGCTTGACCGCGCCGCACTGGCGCTGTGCATCAGCGCGGGTCTGTTCCTGACTGGCGCGGTGCTGGCCATCGTGGTGCTGCGCTACGGCTTCGGCCTGGGCTTCATCCAGTTGCAGGACGCCGCCGGTTATGCCTTTGCGGTGCTGGTGGCGTTCAGCCTGCCGGTGACGCTGGCCAGGGGCGGCCATGTCCGGGTCGAGGTGATCTCGGAACAATTGCCCCCGGGCTATCTGCGCGCGGCCGATGCGGTGGCGCTGGTGCTGTTCCTGATCCCCGTCTTCGGGCTGCTGATCCGCGCCTACTGGCCGGAGCTGGCCTATTCCTGGTCGATCCGCGAAAGCTCGGTCGAGACGGGGGGGATGCAGGGGCTTTACCTGGTCAAGACCGCGCTGCCGGTGGCGGCGGCGATGATGATCCTGCAAGGCATCGCGCAGGTTCTGGCCCCGAGGGTGCGGAAATGACCGGGGCCGAGGCGTTCCTGCTGGCGATGGGCCTTGGGCTGTTCGCGGGCATCCTCAGCGGCATCCCGGCCATGCTGGCAATTGCGGGCGTGCCGCTGGTCACTGCGCTGGCGGGTGCGGCATTCGGGGTGTTCGACCTGTCCTTCCTGAACTTCTATCCCGCCCGGGTCTGGGGGGTGATGTCGAACCGGCTGTTGATGGCGGTGCCGCTGTTCATCCTGATGGGCGTGCTGCTGGAACGCGCGCGTCTGGCCGAACGGATGCTTGGCGTGCTGGCGCGGCTGACCGGCGGATCGTCGCGTGGCATGGCGCTGAGCGTTCTGGCCTTCTCGGCGCTGATCGCCGCCTCGACCGGCATCATCGGGGCAACCGTGGTGATGCTGGTGCTGATCGGCCTGCCCGCGATGCGCGCGGCGGGCGTGGACAAGCGGCTGGCGGCGGGGCTGATCTGCGCCGCCGGAACCCTGGGCCAGGTGATCCCGCCCTCGATCGTGCTGGTGCTGCTGGGCGACCAGATCGGCAATGTCTATCTCGAGGCGCAGCAACGGGCGGGCAATTTCGCCCCCGATGCCGTCTCGGTCGGCGATCTGTTCGCGGGCGCGCTGATCCCCGGGCTGATGCTGGTGGCGTTTTACGCGCTTTACGTCGCGCTGCGGCTGAAACCCGCGCCGCTGACCGCACCCCACGCCCCGCGCGATCCCGTGCCCGCGGCCGAGGTGCTGTTCACCTTCCTGCCGCCGGTCCTGCTGATCCTTGCGGTGCTGGGCTCGATCCTTGCGGGTGTCGCAACCACGACCGAAGCCGCGGGGCTGGGCGCGGTCGGTGCGCTGCTGCTGGCCGCTCATGCCGCCGAACCGCTCCGCGCGGGCCGCTGGCTGATCGCGGGGGCCGGGTTCGCGGCGCTGGCGCTGGTGGGCATCGGCATGGGCGGCATGGGCCGCGCAGCAGCGGGCAGCCCTGCGGCGCTGGCCGCATTGGCGGCCGCGCTGGTGATCGGGCTGGGCACGCTCTGGGGCGCGCTGCGGCTCTGGGCGGCGGGGCTTCTGCAAGGTGCTATGACCGAGACGATCCGCATCTCGGGCATGGTCTTCGGCATCGTGGTCGCGGCCTCGCTTCTGGCTCTGGTGTTCCGCGGCTTCGGCGGCGACCGGATGGTGGCCGAGATGATGGCCGCCCTGCCCGGCGGAACCTATGGCGCGATCGCGCTGGTGATGGTGCTGATCTTCCTCTTGGGCTTCCTGCTGGAAGCGGTCGAGATCATCTATATCGTGGTTCCCCTGCTGGGCCCGCCGATCCTGGGCACCGACATATCGCCGATCTGGTTCGCCATCCTGATCGCGATGAACCTGCAAACCTCGTTCCTGACGCCACCGTTCGGATTCGCGCTGTTCTATTTCCGCTCGGTCGCGCCGCGCGACATCACCACGTTCGACACCTATCGGGGCGTTGTCCCCTTTGTCATGTTGCAGCTTGCGGCCCTTGCGGTTCTGATAGCCTGGCCCGGGCTTGCCACATGGCTGCCGCACCAGATTTTCCGCTGAGACCCGAGAGGACCGACATGGACCGCAGAACCTTCCTGACCACTGGCGCCGGTGTCGCCACCGCAGGCACGCTGGCCGCCCCGGCCATTGCGCAGGGCAAGATCACCTGGAACCTGCCCACCGCCTTTCCCAAGAACGCTCCCGCCGTCGGCACCAATGTCGTGAGCTTCGCCGAAAAGGTCGCGGCGATGTCGGACGGGCGGCTCAGCTTTACCGTGCATGGCGCGGGCGAACTGGTGCCCGCCTTTGCGGTCGAGGATGCGGTGCAGGCGGGCAACGCGCCGGTGGGCCATGGCCCGACCTATTATGCCGCGGGCAAGAACCCGGCGATCCACTGGTTCACCGGCGTTCCCTTCGGGATGACCTCGAACGAGCATTTCGCCTGGCTGCGCTGGGGCGACGGGCAGGCGATCTGGGACGAGATCTATGCCCAGCGCAACCTCAAGCCGTTCTACTCGGGCAATTCCAACACGCAGTCCGGCGGCTGGTTCAAGCGGCCCATCGACAGCGTCGACAGCCTGCGCGGCATGAACATGCGCATCGCGGGGCTGGGCGGCGAGATCTATCGCAAGCTTGGCGTGAACGCCGTTCTGATGCCCCCGCCCGAGATTTTCCAGGCGCTGCAATCGGGCGCGATCGACGCCGCCGAATGGGTCGGGCCGATGCTGGATCAGGCGTTCGGACTGCAAAAGCTGACCAACCTGTGCTACGTGCCCGCCTTCAACGAGCCGGGCGCGGGGCTGGCCATCGTGTTCAATGCCGATGCCTGGGCCGAGCTGTCCCCCGACCTTCAGGCGATCTGCGAGGCGGCAGCTTATGCCGCAGCGCTCGAAGTTCAGGCGCAGTTCGACTATTACAACGCCAGGGCCATGGCCGACCTCAAGGCGCAGGGCGTGCAGTTCCTGCCCTTCCCCGAAGACGTGATCGCCGCGCTGCGCAATGCCTGGGCCGAGGTTCAGGACGAGCTGAGCGCCGCAAGCGCCGATGTGGCGAAGGTGCGCGAAAGCTATGACACCTATCTGGCCCAGGCGCGCGACTATGCCGCCGAGATGACGCTGCCGCTGCTGGCTGGCCGGATCTGAGCACCGGGGCCGGTCGCGCAGGCGGCCGGCCCTAATCATTGCCAGCCTCGGCTTCGAGGATCGCGGCCAGCCCCGCCCGGTAATCGGGGTGGCGCAGATGGATGCCAAGCTCGGTCTTGATACGGTCGTTGCGCACCCGCTTGGATTCCGCATAGAAGCTGGCCGCCATCGGGCCAAGACCGGCCTCCTCGAACGCGATCTCGGGCGGCAGCGGCAGGCCCAGCATCCTTGCGGCAAAGGCGATCACGTCCTGCGCGGGCGCGGGTTCGTCATCTGCGACATTGTAGATGGCACCGGGATTCGGCCGCGCCATCGAGGCCGCCAGCACCTGCGCGATATCCTCGACATGGATGCGCGAAAAGACCTGCCCCTGTTTCACGATCCGCCGCGCCGTTCCGTCGCGCAGCCGATCCAGCGCCGAGCGGCCCGGCCCATAGATACCCGGCAGCCGGAAGATGTGCAGCGGCAGGCCCAGCCCCGCCCATTCCGCCTCGGCGGCCACCCGCGCCGCACCGCGCCCCGTGGCGGGCGTCAGCGCCGTCGTCTCGTCGACCCAGCCGCCCTGATGATCGCCATAGACGCCGGTGGTGGACAGATAGCCGACCCAGACCAGATGCCGGGCGTCGCGCAGTGCATCGCCCAGCGCGGCCACCACCGGATCGCCCCCCGCACCGGGCGGCACCGAACTCAGGACATGGCTGGCCGCGGCCAGCGCCGGGCGCAGATCGTCGCCGGGCCAGATCACCGGCTCGACCCCCTCGGCGCGCAACTCGTCCGCACGTTCGGAGCTGCGGGTGGTGCCGATGACGCGCCAGCCCGGGCCAAGAACCCGGCCCAGCTCGCGCGCGGAATAGCCATGTCCGATGGAAAGAAGCGTTCCTGTCATGGCCCCAGCATCGCGCGCCCGGCGCCGCGCGGCAAGGGGGCGCGCGCAGGGCTTGCGCCGGGCGGCCAAAGCGTGAAACCTGTCCCGGCACAGCCCGGGGATACCGCGAACATGCAGGACCACGCCGACGAACTGCCGCTTCTCAGCCCCGATCTGCCCGGAGCCGAGGCATTCACCGATGCCGGGGCGGCGGTCGCGCGGCTGGTCGAGATCTATGACATCTCGCGCAGCTTCCTGTGCACGCGGTTCCGCCAGACGCTGGCGGGCGAGGCGCCGAAGGCCCGGTTCCGCGCGGTCTATCCGCAGGTGCGCTTTGCCACCGCCACCCATGCCCAGGTCGACAGCCGTCTGTCCTTTGGCCATGTCGCCGAGCCGGGAACCTATGGCGCAACCATCACCCGGCCGGACCTGTTCGCCAATTACCTGCGCCAGCAGATCGGCCTGTTGATCGCCAATCATGGCCAGCCGGTGCTGATCGGCCCCTCGGACACCCCGATCCCGGTGCATTTCGCCGTTGCTGGCGAAACCGGGCTGTCCGTCCCGCAAGAGGGGGTACTGGATTATCCGCTGCGCGACCTGTTCGACGTGCCCGATCTGAACACCACGAACGACGACATCGTGAACGGCACGCTGGCGCTGGCCGAGGGCGCCGCACGCCCGCTGGCCCCCTTTACCGCGCAGCGGGTGGATTATTCGCTGGCGCGGCTCGAACATTACACCGCCACCGCGCCCGAGCATTTCCAGAACCACGTCCTGTTCACGAACTACCAGTTCTATGTCGAGGAATTCGAGGCTTTCGCCCGCGCCGCGCTGGCCGATCCAGCCTCGGGCTATACCGCGCTGGTGGGCCCCGGGAATGCGCTGATCGCCACCCCCGACGCCGCCCTGCCCGCGCCCGCCAAGCTGCCGCAGATGCCCAGCTATCACCTCAAGCGCGCCGATGGTCAGGGCATCACGCTGGTCAATATCGGCGTCGGCCCCTCGAACGCCAAGACCGCGACCGATCATATCGCGGTCCTGCGCCCGCATGCCTGGATCATGGTCGGCCATTGCGCGGGGCTGAGGAATTCGCAGCGTCTGGGCGATTTCGTGCTGGCCCATGGCTATCTGCGCGAGGATCACGTTCTGGACGACGATCTGCCGGTCTGGGTGCCCATCCCGGCACTGGCCGAGATTCAGGTCGCGATGGAAGAGGCGGTGGCCGAGATCACGCAGCTTCAGGGCTTCGAACTGAAACGCATCATGCGCACCGGCACCGTGGCCACCATCGACAACCGCAACTGGGAATTGCGCGACCAGTCCGGCCCGGTGCAGCGGCTGTCGCAATCGCGCGCCATCGCGCTGGACATGGAAAGCGCGACCATCGCGGCCAACGGCTTTCGCTTCCGGGTGCCCTATGGCACGCTTCTATGCGTGTCCGACAAGCCGCTGCATGGCGAATTGAAGCTGCCGGGCATGGCCAGCGACTTCTACAAGACCCAGGTCTCGCGCCATCTGGCCATCGGAATCCGCGCGATGGAGCGGCTGCGCGAGATGCCGCTTGAGCGGATTCACAGCCGAAAGCTGCGCAGCTTCGAGGAAACGGCCTTCCTCTAGGCGGAAATCGACCACAAAATGCGTGAAAATTGGCCGTTTCATTCCACAAATCGTTGTGTGTTGCCGCAATATCGAGTTTAATCCCCGAGATGAGCCCCCAAAGAGGGCACGAACGAGGAGACCCTAGATGGCGAAACCGATGACCAAGACCCAGCTCGTCGCGGCCCTGGCCGAGGAGATGGGCGCGGACAAGAAAACCGCGACGGCGGCGCTGGACGCGGTGACCAATATCATCACCCGCGAAGTGGCTGCGGGCGGTTCGGTGACCCTGCCGGGCGTGGGCAAGATCTCTTGCCGCGAGCGTCCCGAGCGCATGGTGCGCAACCCCGCCACCGGCGAACAGTTCAAGAAGCCCTCGGACAAGGTTGTCAAGATGACCATTGCCAAGGCGCTGAAGGACAGCGTGAACGGCTGAGGCCCGCGCCTTTCCGCAGTGCCGGAAACGGTTCAGGGTCGCCCGCGTGGCGGCCCTTTCGCTTTGTGGGGTCGCCATGGATCTGCGCGCGCTGGCGATGGGCCTTGCCTTCGCCTTCATCTGGGCCTCGGCCTTCACCTCGGCGCGGATCATCGTTGCCGATGCGCCGCCCTTGGGCGCGCTGGCGCTGCGCTTCCTGCTGTCGGGGCTGCTGGGCGTCGGCATCGCGCTGGCGCTGGGGCAAAGCTGGCGGCTGACGCGCGAGCAATGGCGCGCCACGCTGATCTTCGGCATCAGCCAGAACGCGCTGTATCTTGGCCTCAACTTCGTCGCGATGCAGACCCTCGAAGCCTCTATGGCGGCGATCATCGCCTCGACCATGCCGCTTCTGGTGGCGCTGTTCGGCTGGCTGGTGCTGCGCGAAAAGGTGCGGCCGCTGGGTACGCTGGGGCTGGTGATCGGCTTTGCCGGGGTCGCGATCATCATGGGCAGCCGGATCACCGGCGGCGTCGATCTCTACGGGCTCATGCTGTGCGTCGGGGGCGTGTTCGCGCTGACCACGGCGACGCTGGCGGTGCGCAGCGCCTCGTCGGGCGGCAATGTGCTGATGATCGTCGGGCTTCAGATGCTGGTGGGCGCAGCGGCGCTGGCCGTGGCCTCGGTCGTCGCGGGCGAAAGCCCCGAGGTGCGCTGGAGCTGGCCGCTGATCCTGGCCTTTGCCTACACGACGATCTTCCCCGGCCTCGTCGCCACGCTGATCTGGTTCCTGCTGGTGCGCCGGATCGGCGCGGTGCGGGCGGCAACCTTCCACTTCCTCAGCCCGTTCTTCGGTGTGTCCATCGCTGCGCTGTTGCTGGGCGAAACGCTGGGGCCGCTGGACGTGGCGGGCGTTGGCGTCATCATGGCGGGCATCCTGGCGGTGCAACTGTCGAAACAGGTCCGACCGGCCGCCCAGACCGCACATCCGCGGGATCGTTCGCCCTAGGGCGTTGGATTGCGCCGCCCCACCCCCTATGCTTGTGCCCATGACCCCCTTGGACGTGCCGCAACCCCTGCCCCCCGCCCCGCAAGCCATCGGGCCGGATCTGGCCGCGCTGATCGCCTGTCCGCGCTGCGATGCGGTCTATCGCGCGGTCCAGCCCGGGCCGGGCGAACGCGCGGTCTGCGCGCGCTGCAACACGGTGCTGATCGCGCCGCGCCGCCGGGCGGGCCAGCAGCTGATCGCGGTCGCCGTGGCGGTGGTGGTGCTGGTGGTGGCGGCGACGCTGGCCCCCTTTCTCGCCATCGAGGTCGCCGGGCGCAGCAATGCCAGTTCGGTACTGGACGCCGCGCTGGCCTTTGCCGCGGCGGGGCCGGTCGCCATGCTTGCGCTGGCGGTGGCGGCGCTGATCGTGTTCATCCCGGTGCTGCGCGCGCTGCTGGTGATCTATGTGCTCGGCCCCGTCGTGCTGGACCGCCCGCCCGCGCCCCACGCCGCCGCCGCTTTCCGGCTCTCCGAAGAGCTGCGGCCCTGGTCGATGGCCGAGATCTTTGTCATCGGCTGCGCGATCGCGCTGGTCAAGATCGCCGATCTGGCGCAGGTCCATTTCGGCCCCGCCTTCTGGATGTTCGCCGCCCTCGTCGTGCTGGTGGTGGTGCAGGACGGATTCATGTGCAGGTATTCGGTATGGAAATCGCTGGAACGCTGAGAACCGCGCGCGAGATGGGGCTGGTGGCCTGCACAAGCTGCACCCGGGTCTGGCCCGCGGGAACGGACCGCTGCGGGCGCTGCGGGCATCGGCTGCACACCCGCGCGCCGCTGGCGCTGCAACGGGTCTGGGCGTGGTGGCTGGTCGGCGTGATCGCCTATGTGCCCGCCAATCTCTACCCGATGCTGTCCACCCGCACGCTGGTCGCCTCACAGGAGGCCACGATCGTCGGCGGCGCGATCGAGATTGCCCGGCACGGCAACTGGGGCATCGCGCTGGTGATCCTGACCGCCTCGGTCGCGATCCCGCTGGGCAAGTTCCTGGCCATTGCCATGCTAGCGCTGGGCGTGCGCCATGGCAGCGCCCTGTCCGGCAGCCGCCGCCAGCAGCTTTACCAGGTGGTGGAATATATCGGCCGCTGGTCGATGATAGACGTCTTCGTGGTCGCGATCCTGGCCTCGCTGGTGCAGCTTGGCGCCGTCGCCTCGGTCAGTCCGGGCCCGGCCAGCCTGTTCTTTGCGCTGTCTGTGATCTTCACCATGCTCTCGGCGCAAAGCTTCGACAGCCGCCTGATCTGGGACGCCGAGCGGGAGGGCCGCCGCGCATGACCGACCTGCCGCCCGAAACCCCCATCGAGCCCGCCCGCCGCAGCCTGCTGGAACGGCTGTCCATCGTCTGGGTGATTCCGGCCGCGGCGCTGGTGATCGCGCTGGGGGTGGCGTGGAACAGTTACATGGAACGCGGGCCGCTTCTGGAACTGGTGTTCGAGACCGCCTCGGGCATCCGCGCGGGCGAAACCGAGCTGCGCTATCGCGACGTGACCGTGGGCATCGTGGAAAGCGTCGCCTTTACCGAAGGGCTGGGCAAGGTGCTGGTCGGTGTGCGGCTGGATCGCGACGTGGCCGACTTCGTGGACGACGACGCGCAATTCTGGGTGGTCCGCCCCGAGGTGACGCCGCGTGGCGTGTCGGGGCTGGAAACCGTGCTGTCGGGCACCTTCATCGAGGGGATCTGGGACGACACCCCCGGCGGCTTCGTCCAGCGCCACGACGCCTCGACCACCGCGCCGCTGAACCGCGAGGGGCGCCCGGCGCTCAGGCTGCGGTTGCGCGCGGCAGGCTCGGCCGCGCTGACGGCCGAGGCGCCCATCGTCTATCGCGGCATCGAGGTCGGCCGGATCGGCCGCGCCGAAGTGTCCGAGGACGGCGCCACGGTCGAGGCGGAAGCGATCATCTTTGCCCCTCATGACCGGCTGATCTCGTCGGCGACGCGGTTCTGGGATACCTCGGGCTTCCGGTTCTCGCTGGGGCCCGGCGGCGCGCGGCTGGATTTCGACTCGCTCGCCTCGCTGGTGTCGGGCGGGATCACCTTTCGCACCGTGGTCTCGGGGGGGGCGCCGGTGGAGCCGGGCACGCAGTTCAACGTCTATCCCGACGAGGCCGCGGCGCGCGCCAGCCTGTTCGGCCCGGACGAGGGCGAATTGCTGAGCCTGTCCGCGGTCTTCGAGGAAAATGTCAGCGGCCTTGCGGTGGATGCGCCGGTCGATCTGGGCGGCATCCGCATCGGCCGGGTGACGGCGCTGGGCGGGATCGTGGATGCCGCGCGCTTCGGGGACGAGCGCGTTCGGCTGGCAGCGACTCTGGCGATCCGGCCCCGCCAGTTGGGCCTTGAGGGCACGCCCGACCCGGAGGCGGCGCTTGACTACCTTGCCGCCCGCGTGGACGAGGGGTTGCGCGCGCGGCTGGCCACGGCCTCGTTGCTGACCGGCGGGCTCAAGGTCGAACTGGTCGAACTGGCCGAGGCGCCGCCCGCCGCGCTGGATCGCGACGCAAGCCCGAACCCCGCGATCCCCACCGCACCCGCCGAGATCGCCGATGCCGCCGCCACCGCCGAGGGGATCTATAACCGCATCAGCGCCCTGCCCATCGAGCAGGTGATGGAAAGCACCATCGCCGCGCTGGACAACATCGCCCGGCTGGCCGGCAGCGAGGATATCCGCGCCGTACCGGGCGAGGTGCGCGCCCTGCTGGGCGAGGCGCGTGGGCTTGTCGGCACCGACGAGGCGCAGGCGTTGCCCGGGCGGCTCTCGGCCGCGGTGGGCGAACTGGAAACGCTGGTCGCGCGGCTGAACGAAAGCGACGCCGCCGGGCGACTGGGCGCGGCCATCGACGCCGCCGCGGCCGCCGCCGCCCGCGTCGAAAGCACGGTCGAGGGGGTGCCCGATCTGATCGCCCGCCTGACCGGCATCGCCGAGAATGCCGAGGCCGTGCCGCTGGACGAACTGGCCGCCCGGCTTTCGGCGCTGCTCGACGCCGCGGCGCGGCTGGTCGATACCGATGACGCACGCGCCCTGCCCGCCGATCTGTCCGCTGCGCTGGGCGAGTTGCGCGCGGTGCTGGCCGATCTGCGCGATGGCGGCGTGATCGAGAATGCGAACGCCACGCTGGCTTCGGCCCGGGCCGCCGCCGACGGGTTTTCAGCCGCCGCCGAAGACCTGCCCGCCCTTCTGAACCGCGCCCGCAGCGTGCTGGACGAGGCCGCCGCGACGATCCGCGACTATGACGCGACACGCGGGGTCGGCCGCGATCTTGGCCCCGCCATCCGCGAGGTCGAACGCGCCGCCCGCGCCGTATCGGCGCTGGCGCGGACGCTGGAACGCAACCCCAATTCGATCCTGTTCGGACGCTAGGGACGCCAGAGATGAAACACGCCCCCCTTCTCGCCTTTGCGCTGGTCGCCCTTGCCGCAGGCTGCGCCAGCACCCCGCCGCTGCGCTACACCGTGCCCGAGTCGCCGGTCGCAGGCCCGCGCCTGCCCTCGGCTTTTGCCACCGTGGCGCTGCGCGAGGTTGCGCTGCCTGCCTATGCCGCCTCTGACGAAATCCATATCCGCACCGCGGACGGGGCGCTGGCGCCCGCGCCCGCGGTGCTTTGGGCCGACGATCCGGCCCGCGCGATCACCGCCGATCTGGCGCGCTATCTGGGCCGGATGACGGGGGCCACCGTCGCCGCCGAACCCTGGCCCTTCTTCGAGCGCGCCGCCGCCACGCTGGAGGTGCGCGTCTCGGACATGCTGGCCGAGGCGGATGGCCGGTTCCGGTTGTCGGGCCAGTATTTCGTGGCGCCCGAACAGGGGCGGCGCGGGCGTTCTGGCAGCTTCGCCATCACCACCCGGATCGCCCCCGGCGGCGGCCCGGCTGCCATCGCCGCGGCCCGCGGCGAGGCGCTGCGCGACCTGGCCGCGCTGATTGCGCGCGAGGGGCTGCGCTGATCGGACCGAGTCGCGCGCGCCGGACTGTGGCGGTGGCGCGGCAACCCGCCCATGACGGATTGCCGCAGCGCCCGGACTCAGCCCATGGCGCGCAGGCGGCGGATCAGGCTTGAGGTGTCCCAGCGCCCGCCGCCCAGCTTCTGGACATCCTTGTAGAACTGATCGACCAGCGCCGTCACCGGCAGGCTGGCGCCGGTCTCGTTGGCGGTGGCAAGACAGATGCCCAGATCCTTGCGCATCCAGTCGACGGCGAAGCCGAAATCGAAGCGGTCCTCGATCATCGGCTCGTAGCGGTTCATCATCTGCCAGCTTCCGGCCGCGCCGCCGCCGATCACCTCGACAACCGCGCGCCCGTCAAGCCCTGCCTTCTCGGCGAAGTGAAGCCCCTCGGCCAGACCCTGAACCAGCCCGGCGATGCAGATCTGGTTGACCATCTTGGTCAATTGCCCCGCCCCGCTTGCGCCCAGCAGGCGGCAGGCCTTGGCATAGGACGCGATCACCGGCTCGGCGCGGGCATATATGGCCTCCTCGCCGCCGCACATCACCACAAGCTGGCCGTTCTCGGCCCCGGCCTGCCCGCCCGACACCGGCGCATCGACAAAACCGATGCCCCCGGCGGCTGCGGCGGCATGCATCTCGCGCGTCACGGCCGCCGAAACGGTGGTGTGATCGACAAAGACCGTGCCCGCCGCCATGCCCGCAAAGGCCCCGTCCGCCCCGGTGCAGACCGCGCGCAGGTCGTCGTCATTGCCGACACAGGCCATCACGAATTCCGCCCCGGCCGCCGCTTCGGCGGGCGTCGCGGCAGCCCGGCCGCCATGCTGCGCCACCCACGCCCCGGACTTGGCGGCGGTGCGGTTGTAGACCGTGACCTCATGGCCCCTGGCCGCCAGATGCCCCGCCATCGGGTAGCCCATCACCCCAAGCCCCAGAAACGCGACCTTTGCCATCGGATCTTCCCCCTCGTTGCAGTCTTTGGCGTTTGCCCCTAACTAACGGCCGCATCGGGGGCGTCAACAATGGTGCGGACATGGCCGGGCTTTTCCGCTGGCTTCTGCGGCTTTTCACGGCCGCGGTGATCCTGGCCTTCCTAGCCGGTGTCACAATCTATTACCTCGCGTCGCGGTCGCTGCCCGAATACGAGGCCACGCACAGCGTCGCCCGGATCTCGGCGCCGGTCGAGATCGTGCGCGACAACGCCAATGTCCCGCATATCTTCGGCGAAACGGATGCCGACGTGTTCTTCGGGCTGGGCTTTGCCCATGCGCAGGACCGGCTGTGGCAGATGACGATGCTGCGGCGCACCGCGCAGGGGCGGCTGTCCGAGATCTTTGGCACGCGGACGCTGGCGATCGACGAGCTGGTGCGGCGGCTGGACCTTTACGGTCAGTCGCAAAGCTCGGTCGATGTGCAGGATCCCTATACGGCCGCCGCCTTGCGGGCCTATTCGGACGGGGTCAATGCCTGGATCGCCCGGGTCAATGCCGATGCCCGCGGCCGCGGCGCGCCGGAATTCTTCCTGTTCCCGCCCGAGGTCGCGCTGTGGCAGCCCGCCGATTCCATTGCCATCATCAAGGTGATGGGCCTGCGGCTGTCGACGCATCTGGAAACCGAGGTGCTGCGCGCGCGCCTGTCGCTGCTGATCGGGGCCGAGCGGGTGGGCGATCTGATGCCCGACGCACCCGGTCCGGGGCTGACGGCCCTGCCCGATTATGCCGCGCTCGCCCCCGGGATCCTGCCCTCGGCCGCGCCGCTGGAACGGATGGCCGAGGGGCCGCTGTCGCCCTTTGCCCCGCGCGCCTTCGCCTCGGCCTCGAATGTCTTTGCCGCGGCGCCCAACCGCTCGGCCGCGGGCGGCACGCTTCTGGCCAGCGACCCGCATCTGGGCTTTACCGCGCCGTCGATCTGGTATCTCGCGCGGCTGGAGCTGGCCTCGGGCGGTGTGATCGGCGGCACGATCCCGGGCCTGCCGGTGATCCTGGGGGGGCGGTCGGCCAATCTGGGATGGGGCATGACCACCGCCTATCTGGACGATCAGGACGTGTTCCTGGAACAGATCAACCCCGACAATCCCGAGGAATACCGCACCCCGGACGGGTTCAAGCCGTTCGAGACGCGCCGTTCGATCATCCGGGTCGCGGATGCCGAACCGGTCACGATCACGATGCGCTGGACCGAGAATGGCCCGGTGCTGCCCGGCGGGCATTACGGGCTGGGCTCGATCACGCCGCCGGGCCATGTGACGGCGCTGGGCTGGACGCTGCTGAACGGCGCCGATACCTCGCTCAGCGCGGCGATGAGCCTGATGCGGTCTCGCGATATCGACGAGGCGCTGGAGGCGGGCCGCTTCTACATTGCGCCCGCGCA
Organism: Rhodovulum strictum; assembly: GCF_009649175.1. GTDB lineage: Bacteria > Pseudomonadota > Alphaproteobacteria > Rhodobacterales > Rhodobacteraceae > Rhodovulum > Rhodovulum strictum. The sequence goes on from NZ_WJPO01000004.1 coordinate 88,133, forward strand.
GAACCTCGTGGTGGCCGATCAGAAGACCATCGCGTTGCAGACCGTGGGCGCCATGCCCCGCCGTCTGGCCGAGCACCAGAGCCAGGGGCGCCTGCCGGTGCCGGGCTGGCGCGAGGAGAACCGCTGGCAGGGCTGGCTGAACTATGCCGCCAACCCGCGTTTCCGTGCGCCCGAAAGCGGCATCCTGGGCAACACCAACAACAAGCTTCTGGACCGGCCGTTTCCGCTGCATGTCAGTTTCGACTGGGGCGACACCCAGCGGATCGAGCGCTGGAAGACGCTGATGACGCGCCGCTCGGTGCATACCCGCGAAAGCTTCATCGAGGCGCAGCTTGATACCGTGTCCTTCACCGCGCAGTCGCTTCTGCCGCTGATCGCGCGCGATCTTTGGTTCACCGGCGAGCCCGCCCCCGCAGGCAGCCCCGAGCGGCGGCGCCAGCGCGCGCTGGAACTGCTGGCGGCCTGGAACGGCGAGATGAACGAGCATCTGCCCGAGCCGCTGATCTATGCCGCCTGGCTTCGGAATCTTCAGAACCGACTGATCCGCGACGAGCTGGGTCCGCTGGCCGACGAGTTCATCCATGTCGAGCCGCTTTTCATCGAACGGGTATTCCGTGACATCGACGGCGCCGCCATCTGGTGCGACATCCGCCAGTCGGGCACCGTCGAGACCTGTACCGAGATCGCCCGTCTTGCGCTGGACGAGGCACTTCTGTGGCTGGCCGAGACCTATGGCGGATCGCTCGAATCGCTGCGCTGGGGCGCGGCGCATCAAGCCTGGCACGATCATCCGGTGCTGGGCGAGGTGCCGTTCCTGAAATGGTTCGTCAATATCCGCCAGCCGACCTCGGGCGGCGACAACACGCTGAACCGCGGGCTGACGCGCGGCCGCGATCCCGAGCCCTTCGCCAGCATCCACGGCGCGGGCTATCGCGGGGTCTATGATTTCGCCGATCCCGACAGTTCGGTGTTCGTGATCTCGACCGGGCAATCGGGCCACCCGCTCAGCCGCCATTACGACGATCTGGGCGAGTTGTGGCGGCGCGGCGAATATATCCCGATGTCGCTTGACCCTGCGCTGGCGCGCGCGGCAGCGGTGGGCGTCACGCGGCTGATCCCGGCACCCGAATAGGCGCCGGCCTAGCTGCCCCAGATCCGCCGGACATAGGTCTGCGTCTCGGCATAGGGCGGCACGCCGCCATGCCGCTCGACCGCGCCGGGACCGGCGTTATAGGCCGCCAGCGCCAGCCGCCAGGACTGGAACTTTTCATACTGGCGGCGCAGATAGCGGGCGCCGCCGTCAAGGTTCTGGTGCGGATCGCGCGGATCCACGCCCAGAAGCCGCGCGGTTTCGGGCATCAGTTGGGCCAGCCCGATCGCCCCCTTGTGAGACACAGCCCCCGGGTTCCAGCCCGATTCCTGCTGCACGAGGCGCAGGAACAGATCCTCGGGCACGCCATGGCGCCGGGCGGCGGCGCGGGCATGTTCGAGATATTCTCCGCGATACTTGCCAGCATAGGGCAGCGTGCCGCCCGCCGAGGGGGTGACGAAGCGGTGCGGCTGAAGCCGCACGGAATTGGCATATTGCTGCGCCGCACGGCCATCGAGCACGCGGGTCTGCGACTGGAAGATCACCGCCCGCGCCTTGGAGGATACGGTCATATCGGCCGCAACGGGATATGCACCGAGCCCAAGCAGCGCCAGGGCGGTCGTGAAGTTGCGAAGCACTGTCCCTCGTCCGATCTTCTTTCGCGTCGGCGGGACTATAGAAAAAAACCGCCGCCCGCGCCAGCCTTGAGCACCGCCTTGCGTCACCCCGGCCCGGAGCGCCGAGGCAAGGGCGGATTTTGACCTTCCCTTGGCGGTGACGGGGTGGTGTAAACAGGACAACGCGACATCTCAGAATCGACAGGGGGAACGCATATGGCGGGTTCGGTCAACAAGGTCATCCTTATCGGCAATCTGGGCCGCGACCCCGAGGTGCGCAGCTTTCCAGACGGCGGCAAGATCTGCACTCTCCGGATTGCGACCTCGGAAACCTGGAAGGACCGCAATACCGGCGAGCGGCGCGAGCGGACCGAATGGCACAATGTCGTTCTCAGGGGCGATGGTCTGGTGCGCGTTGCTGAACAATATCTCCGCAAGGGGTCTAAGGTCTATGTCGAAGGGTCGCTTCAGACCCGAAAATGGCAGGATCAATCTGGACAAGACCGCTATTCCACCGATGTTGTCGTGGCTGGAATCGGTGGAGCGCTCACCATGCTTGACGGCCGCGGCGAAGGCGGCGGCAGCGGCGGCGGCGGAAACTATGGCGGCGGCGGGTATGGCGATTACGACCAGGGCCGCGGCGACGATTATGGCAGCCGGCCGGGCCCGGCCCCGGCGGCCGATCTCGACGACGAGATCCCGTTCTGACAAGGCCGCGGCCCGGCCCGCGCCCAGAGGCATAGGCGATGACCTGGTCCTTTCCCATCGGCCGCCTGTTAGGCTCGGAACTGAGGGTGCATGCCACCTTCTTCCTGCTGCTGGCCTGGATCGGGGCGGCAAGCTGGATCGCCGATGGCCCCGCGACGGCCGCGATCAACGTGGTCTTCGTGCTGGCGCTGTTTGCCTGCGTGGTGGCGCATGAGTTCGGCCATGCACTGATGGCGCGCCGCTTCGGCATCGCGACGCCCGACATCACGCTTCTGCCGATCGGCGGGCTGGCGCGGCTGGACCGGATGCCCGAGCAGCCCGGGCAGGAAATCGCCGTGGCGCTGGCCGGGCCTGCGGTGAACGTGGTGATCTGGGCGGTGCTGGTGGGGCTGGGCGCCCAGACCGATTTCGCCAATCTCGCGAAACTCGGCGAGGGCGGCGCGGCGGCGTTCTGGGGCAATCTGGCCGCGATCAACCTGTTTCTGGTGCTGTTCAACATGATCCCCGCCTTCCCGATGGATGGCGGGCGGGTGTTCCGCGCGGCGCTGTCCTACGGCATGGGGCGGGTTGCGGCGACCCGGCTGGCGGCGCGCTCGGGACAGGCGCTGGCTTTCCTGTTCGGCTTTCTCGGCCTGACCTCGGGCAGCCCGCTTCTGGTGCTGATCGCGATCTTCGTCTTTGTCGCCGCGGGCGCCGAAAGCGCCGATGTCTCGCTGCGCGACATGGCCCGGCATCTGCGGGCGCGCGATGCGATGATTACCCATTTCGAGACGCTCAGGCCCTCTGACACGCTTCAGGTGGCCTCGAACGCGGTGATCCGCACGACCCAGCACGAATTCCCGGTCGTCGATGCCGGGGGCGGGCTGCGCGGCTTCCTGACCCGCAACGCGCTGTTCGCCGCACTGGCCGAGGGCAACCCGATGCGGCCCGTGGCCGAATCGATGACCGAAGGCATCCCGACCGTGGCGCTGTCCGCACCGCTGGATGCCGCGCTGGATGCCTTGCAGGACAGCGGCGCCCCGGCCGTTGCGGTGACCGAGCCGACGGGGCGGATGATCGGCTACATCACGCGCGAGAATATCGGCGAGCTGATGGTCATCTCGGGACGCGAGCGGCGCATGGCCTGAGCCGCGCCTGCGGTAGCCGTTACGACGCGACCAAAGCGCGACGGATTTCCTGTTCGCCCTCAACAGGCTGCGGTCCGGTTCCCGCAACCTGCGCCGCAAGCTCAGCCCGGAAAGATGCGGTCCATATGGGCCGAGAACTGCGCCCAGCTCATCGTTGCGCTGTTGCCGGCATAGCCGTGGTAATGCGACTTGCCGCTGGAATTGGGAAAGCCCGCCCAGATCCTGGCAAGGTTGTTCATGAAGCTGCGCCGGTCCATCCGGCCCGCCAGAAACTCGCCCATGCCCGCCTCTTCAAGCAACAGGTCCGCCAGCCGGTTCTGCACCTCGGGCGAAAAGCGCGTGCGTTCGTCGATGCCAAGCTCGTTGACCAGGCGGCGCAGGGTCGAGGGGATGAACTGGTAGCGACCGATGGCATGGGGCTGGCGCGGGGTCGCCTTGATCCAGGCATAGATCTCGCCGATGGTCATTTCGGTCGGGCGCCGTGGCGGGGGGATGCGTGCACCGTGTTGCACCGCGTCATAGCCCTTGGACCCGGCCTCGGCGCGGGCGATCAGGTCGCGGACCGCCTCGGCGAAAAAGGCCGACGTGCCCGACAGCCGCAACCCCGAAGGCCCGCGGCCCAGCCCGCTGCTCCGCGACCGCTCTGCCCGCGGCGTTCCGGGGGCGAACAGGCTCGCCCCCTCCCGACCGGCGAACAGGCTGGGACCGGCCCCTTCGTCCATGTCGGGAGGCGTGTGCATCACCGGCACCAATGCACTGCGCGCGCCGAAAATCCCGCCTTCGCCCAACAGCGACACGGCCTGCGCCGCAGCCATGCTGGCCAGACCATTGCAGACCGCCAGCAGGGCAAGCGCGAGGATCTGTCTGCGCAGCGGCATGCGCCTCTCGTTCTGAGTCGGTGACATCGCGGCGAGGATGGGTGCAGAAGGTTCACATTCGGTTGCCCTCTGCACAGAAGACGCGGCCACCCCGGATTGCCACCGCGGCGCGCCTGCCCCATATCTGGCCCATGCTGAAATTCACGCCGATCCTTCTGGCCGTTCTCTATGCACTTGCGATGTATCGCTTTTCCGCCTGGCGCACCTCGCGCGAGCTGGATGCGCGTTCGACCGAACTGGCGGATGCGCGGCTCAAGCGGCTGACCGACCGGATGGCCGAGGCGCTCGATCTGCCGCGGATTCGCGTTCACATCTACGAGATCGCGCCGGTGAACGGGCTGGCCGCCCCCGACGGGCGCATCTTCCTGACCCGCGGATTCCACGACCGTTACCGGGCGGGCGAGGTCAGCGCCGAGGAACTGGCCAGCGTCATCGCGCATGAGATGGGCCATGTGGCGCTGGGCCATACGCGGCGGCGGATGATCGACTTCTCGGGGCAGAATGCGCTGCGCACGGCGCTGGCGATGGTGCTGGGCCGGTTCCTGCCGGGGCTGGGGGTCATGATCGCGAACATGCTGGCCTCTCTGCTGGCCGCGCGGCTGAGCCGTCAGGACGAATACGAGGCCGACGCCTATGCGGCTGCGCTGCTGACCAAGGCGGGCATCGGGACCGGGCCGCAAAAGGCACTGTTCCGGAAACTCGACCAACTGACCGCGGCGCCCGGCGGCACGATGCCCGCCTGGCTGATGAGCCATCCGAAAACCGACGAGCGCATCCGGGCCATCGAGGCGCTGGAAGCCCGCTGGACGGCGGTCACCGGCGAGTGAGCGAAGGGCCGCGCCCTAGCCCAGCGCCTTGCCCAGTCGCGGCAGGCGCGCGCGCTTCATCAGGCCGCGCAAGGGCAGCGCCTCGCCCGACAGCCGCTCCGCCTCTTCATGCACCCGCGCCACGACCGCCTCGATCGCGGTGGGATGCACCTGCCACAATTCGCGCAGAATCTGGTCGGGATCGACGCGCCGCAGCCCTTCGTCGGCAAGGGTCTGGCGCGGGAAATCCTGCGCGTTGAAGGTCACGATCAGGTCGGCCCCACCGGCAATGGCGGCGGCCAGAACGTGAATATCGTTCGGATCGGGCAGCCAGAGCCGCCCCTCGATCCCCGGTTTCGGCGCGACCTCTGCCCCCGGCCAGGCGGCTCGGACCAGCGCGATCTCGGCCCTGGCCTGCGCCTCGCCCGCCGGTCCCAGCTTGCGCGCGGCGCGGGCCCATTCTTCCAGGATGCGGGCCGACCAGAGCGGGGTGAACACCCCCTCGGCCGCCACGCCCAGCAGGATCTGCCGCAGCACGGTGGGATAAAGAACGCAGGCGTCCAGCAGGGCCTTCACGGGGCCAGCCGGAAGACCAGCGCCTTGAGATAGCCCGACTCGGCCAGATGCGGCAGCACCGGATGGTCGGGTCCGGCAAATCCCGTGAACAGGATCTGCGACCGCCGCCCCGCCTTGCCGATGCCGCGGGCAGAGGCCGTGCGGAACCGCGTCAGATCGGCCGCATGGGAACAGGAACACAGGCACAGGAACCCGCCCGGCGCCACCAGCCCCGCCGCCAGACGCGCCACCCGTTCATAGGCGCGCAACCCGGCCTCGAGCGCCTGTTTCGAGGGCGCGAAGGCAGGCGGGTCGCAGATGACGATGTCAAAGGCCGCCCCTTCCTCGGCCAGCGCGGCCATGGTGTCGAACGCATCGCCCCGGCGGGTGTCGAACCGATCCGCCGCCCCCATCGCCGCCGCACCCTGTTCGGCAAGGGCCAGCGCCGGGGCCGAGCCATCCACCGCCAGCGCATGCGCCGCGCCACCGGCCAGCGCCGCCAGCGCAAAGCCCCCGACATGCGAAAAGACATCCAGCACCCGCGCGCCGCGCGACAGCCCCTGAACGAAGGCATGGTTCGGCCGCTGGTCATAGAACAGCCCCGTCTTCTGCCCGCCCAGCAGATCGGCCATGTAGACCGCCCCGTTCATCGGCACCGGAACCGGCCCCGCCAGCGCGCCGCGCAGCACCAAGGTTTCCTCGACCAGCCCTTCCAGACCGCGGGCGCGGCCGGTGCCGTTCTTGACCACGGTCGCGACACCTGTCACCGCCACCAGCGCCTCGGCCAGCGCGTCCAGATGCGTCTCGGCCCAGGCGGCATTGGGCTGGATCACCGCCGCATCGCCAAAGCGGTCGATCACCACGCCGGGCAGCCCGTCTGCCTCGGCATGGACCAGCCGGTAGAAGGGCGCATCATGCAGCCGCTCGCGCAGCGCCAGCGCGCGCGACAGCCGCGCCGCCAGCCAGTCAGGCCCGATCACGGCCCCGGGATCGGAATCCATCACCCGCGCGATGATCTTCGAGGCCGGGTTGACGGTGACAAGCGCCAGCGGCTGACGCTCGGCATCCTCGAGCCGGGCGAAACTGCCCGGCGCCAGCGCGCGGGTGCGCCGGTCTGTCACCAGTTCGTCGGCATAGATCCAGGGAAAGCCGTGGCGAATGGCGCGGGCCTCGGCATTGGGGCGCAGGCGGACAGTGGGAAGCGTGTCGGTGGGAAGCGTGTCGGTCATGCCCTCCCATACGCGCTTCGCCCGCGCGGGGAAAGAGGCGGCGCGGCCTTTCCATGTTAGCGCTAACCGGCTATATCCCAGGAACAGAGCGTTTCCCCAAAGGAGGCAGGCCCATGGCGCTGAACCCCGTGCTGGCCGCGGTGACCGAGGCGATCGCCGCCCGCTCGCGCCCGACCCGCGCCGCCTATCTGGACCGGATCGCGCGCGCCGCCGAGCAGGGCCCGGCGCGCGCGCATCTGACCTGCGGCAACCAGGCCCATGCCTATGCCGCGATGGGCGCGGCCAAGGACCGGCTGGCCGAGGGGCGCGCGCCCAATCTGGGCATCGTGACGGCGTATAACGACATGCTGTCGGCGCATCAGCCGCTGGAACGCTTCCCCGACCTGATCCGCGCCGCCGCCCATGATGCGGGCGCCACGGCGCAGGTCGCAGGCGGCGTGCCCGCCATGTGCGACGGGGTCACCCAGGGCCAGCCGGGGATGGAACTGTCGCTGTTCTCGCGCGACGTGATCGCGATGGCCGCGGCGGTGGCGCTGTCGCATAACTGCTATGACGCGGCGGTGTTCCTGGGCGTCTGCGACAAGATCGTGCCGGGGCTGGTGATCGCGGCCGCCAGTTTCGGCCATGTTCCGGCGGTCTTCCTGCCCGCAGGACCGATGACCAGCGGCCTGCCGAATGACGAGAAGGCGCGCATCCGCCAGCGCTTCGCCACCGGAGAGATCGGGCGCGAGGAATTGATGGCGGCCGAGATGGCGTCTTATCACGGACCGGGCACCTGCACCTTCTACGGGACCGCGAATTCCAACCAGATGCTGATGGAGGTGATGGGCCTGCACCTGCCCGGCGCGAGCTTCGTCAATCCCGGCACGCCCTTGCGCGATGCGCTGACGGTGGCGGGGGCGAAACGCGCGCTGGAAATCACGGCGCTGGGCAACGCCTATACCCCTGCGGCCCATGTGCTGGACGAACGCGCCTTTGCAAACGGCATCGTGGGGCTGATGGCGACGGGCGGCTCGACCAATCTGGTCCTGCACCTGCCCGCGATGGCCCGGGCCGCGGGGATCATCCTCGATATCGAGGATTTCGCCCGGCTCTCCGAGGTGACGCCGCTGATGGCGCGGGTCTATCCCAACGGGCTGGCGGATGTGAACCATTTCCACGCCGCGGGCGGGCTGGGCTACCTGATCGGCGAATTGCTGGGGGTCGGGCTTCTGCACCCCGGCACCCAGACCGTCGTGGGACCGGGCCTTGCCCGCTATACGCAGGAGCCGCGCCTGATCGACGGCGCGCTGACCTGGGCTCCGGGCGCGGGCGCCAGCCTGAACGACGCGATCCTGCGCCCCGCCGCCTCACCGTTCCAGCCCAGCGGCGGGCTCAAGGCATTGTCGGGCAATCTGGGCCGCGGCATCGTCAAGACCTCGGCCGTCGCGCCCGAGCGCCACCTGATTGAGGCCCCCGCCCGCATCTTCGACAGCCAGGAGGCGGTCAAGGAGGCCTTCAAGCGCGGCGAGTTCACGTCCGATACCGTGGTCGTCGTCCGCTTCCAGGGGCCGCGCGCCAATGGCATGCCGGAACTGCATTCCCTTACCCCGACACTCGCCGTTCTTCAGGATCGCGGGCTCAAGGTGGCGCTGGTCACCGACGGACGGATGTCGGGGGCCAGCGGCAAGGTGCCCGCCGCCATCCACCTCACGCCCGAGGCGGCCGGGGGCGGACCGCTGGCGCGGCTGCGGGATGGCGACGTGATCCGGCTGGATGCCGTCGCGGGCAGGCTCGATGTCACGACCCAAGGCGCGCTCGACCGCCCGCCCGCAACCCCTGACCTTTCGGCCAATGCAACGGGGATGGGGCGCGAACTCTTCGCCGCCTTCCGCGCCCATGCCGGCCCCGCGACCGAGGGGGCAAGCCCGATCCTGTGACTTCTTCTTGGCACAAATACCCATGACCCGCCCTGCCACCAAGCGAAAAGGCCCGCCATGACGCCCCATGCCGCCAGCGAAATCCTCGAAACTCTCTGCCGCCGCGCCCCGGTGATCCCCGTCCTCGTGATCGAGGACGCCACCCAGGCCCGCCCGCTGGCCGAGGCGCTGGTGGCAGGCGGGTTGCCGGTGCTGGAGGTCACCCTGCGCACCGATGCCGCGCTCGAGGCGATCCGCCAGATGGCCAGCGTCGAGGGCGTTATCATCGGCGCGGGCACGCTCATCACGCCCGGCGATGTCGAGGCCGCGCAAGGCGCCGGTGCGCGGTTCGGCGTCTCGCCCGGGGCGACGCCGATGCTGCTGGACGCAGCGCGGGCGGGGGCGCTGCCGCTTCTGCCGGGGGCGGCCACGGCGACCGAGGCGATGGCGCTCATGGAACGCGGCTTCACCGTGCAGAAATTCTTTCCCGCCGAGGCCGCGGGCGGGGTTGCGGCGCTCAGGGCGCTGGCCGGTCCCCTGCCCCATATCCGTTTCTGCCCCACGGGCGGGATCGGGCCCGGGAATGCAGCCGAGTATCTGGCCCTGCCGAACACGCTTTGCGTGGGCGGATCCTGGATCGCGCCCAAGGCGCTGACCGAGGCAGGGGCATGGGCAGAGATCACCGCGCTTGCCCGTGCCGCGGCTGCACTGGGAGCGCCTGGCATCAGGTGATCGCGTTCACGGGCTCGCATCGGCCAGCAAAAGAGGACGCCCGGCATCCGGTAATCCCCCCATTTTCTAGCGGGGTGGATCCGTAGAATTCACGCGGCCATTTTCAGTTTCTGTACGGGTGTGATGCCGCCGACGGCATGATCGCGCACCCCTCCGGGCGCAGCCCTCATTGTCCGGGATGGTCCGAAACCCGGGTCGGTTCCTCTGCCGTCGCAGCGCAAAGGCAACCGGGTCGATTCCCACCGATACGCAGCGTCAGATGCGCGCCCGCTGCAATTCTTCGGCACAGGTTCGGGGCGAAGGACCGGGCGCGGCGCGCAAATAATCGGCGACGCCCGGAAGCCCGCATCGCGATGCCCACGCCAGCGACGCCCCGGAAACCCCGGTCGAACGGGGCGTTACACATCGACGTTACAGGAGGACGCTAGGCAGGCCCTGGCAGGCCACTTCATGTTGCGGGGCTTGCCAGGCGGGAAACGCCATATATAGTCTCTGACAGGCAGGGGGCGGGCGCTTCCCGCTCCGCGGCCGCAACAGGCAGACGGAGCGGAGGCCGAGTCTTTGATGGATGGCGATTTTCGAAGTACCTTCGTTCGCGAGCCGGGCAGTCTGAAGAACAATCCCGCGCTCGTGCTGAACGCCGATTACCGCCCGCTTTCCTACTATCCCCTGTCGCTCTGGCCCTGGCAGGAGGCGGTCAAGGCGGCGGTGCTCGACCGGGTCGATATCGTGGCGGAATACGACAAGGTGGTGCGCAGCCCCTCGCGGGAGATCCGAATACCCTCGGTCGTGGTTCTCAAGGATTTCGTCAAACCCCAGAAGCGCGTGGCCTTCACGCGCTTCAATCTTTTTCTGAGGGACGAGTTTTCCTGCCAGTATTGCGGCACCCGGGGCGATCTGACCTTCGACCATGTGGTGCCGCGCGCAAGAGGCGGCATCACGAGCTGGGAAAATGTCGTCGCCGCCTGTTCGCGCTGCAACCTCAAGAAAGGGTCGAAAAGCCTGCGTCAGGCCGGGATGAGCCTGCGCCGCGCCCCGCGGCGGCCCGGCGCCGAAGAACTGCGCGACACCGGCCGCAAATTCCCCCCGAACCACCTGCACGAGACCTGGATCGACTTCCTTTACTGGGACGCCGAACTCGAAGCCTGAGAGATCCCGGCTGCGGTCCTTGCGCTCAGCTTCTGCGCCCTCGCGCGCCGCCGCGGCGGCGCGGGGGGGGCTGGTCGTCGAGACCGGCGCGCAGCACCGCGGTCATCGGGTGCGCAGGCGCTGCGCCGCCATATTCCGCCAATAGCCGCTTCAGCGCCGACCTTGTTCCGGCGCCCTCGGGCAGTGACAGCGCCCAGTCGAGGAAGATCGAGCGGCATTCCTCGGGGCCGATGCCCTCGATCCGATAGGCTTCGCGGATCAGGCCCTTGGGGTCGGCCGTCTCAATCCGCATCGCACGCCTCCAGAGGACCGCGCGCGATCACCGTCTCGATCACCTCTGCCGCCGCCCCCCGTGCACGGTCGAGCAGCGCCTGAAGCGTCGCGGCATCCTCGGCCCCGGTGCCGCGCAGCAGGAATGTCCGTCCGCTTTCGCCCAGCCGGGCCGGGTCGAGCGGGGCGTCCGAGATCAGCCGCGCCGCGCCCTGCACCTTGCGCGCCAGGGTGTAGCTGTCGGCCAGCACCCGCGCCTCTTCCTCGCGCAGCCAGCCCGCCGCCACGCCCGCCGCCAGTTGCCCGGCCACCGCTGTCGCCGGGCTGGCCGCGATCAGCGCAGCGGCCGAGGCGATCAGCTCGATATCCTGCCCCCGCCCCGGCCCCTGCTTGCCGTCCCAGGCGGATTTCGCGGGCTTGGCCTCGGCCAGACGGCGGCGCATGTCCACGACACCGGCCAGCACGCGGCCCACATCCCCCTTGTCGGCCAGCAGGCGCTGCCGGAACGCCTCGACCTCATCGGCCAGCGCCGCCTCGCCCGCCACGGGGCGCGCGCGGGTCAGGGCCAGATGTTCCCAGATCCAGGCCTCGTTGCATTGGTAGTTGCGGAAACTCTGGATCGAGGTCGCCACCGGGCCCTGATTGCCCGAGGGGCGCAGGCGCATGTCGACCTCGTAAAGCTTGCCCTCGGCCATCGGCGCGGTCAGCGCGGTGACCAGCGCCTGGGTCAGCCGGGCGTAATAGGCCCGCGCGGCCAGCGGGCGGCGGCCCTCGGACGCCTCGACCCCGTCGGCATCGTAGATCACGATCAGGTCCAGATCGGATTTCGCCGTCAGCGACCCCGCCCCCAGCGAGCCCATGCCCAGCACGACAGCTCCCTTGCCCGGCGCCGCCCCGTGCTTGGCCGCGAAACCCGCCACCACATGCGGCCAGAGCGCGGCCAGAACCGCCTCGGCCAGATCGGCATATTCGCGTCCCGCCTCGCCCGCGTCGATCAGCCCGCGCAGGAAATGCACCCCCACGCGGAAATGCCATTCCTTGGTCCAGGCACGGGCGGCATCAAGCTGGCGTTCGTAATCCTTCAGCGCCGCCAGACGCGCGGACAGCGCCGCCTGCAATGCCGCGCGCCCCGGCCAGGGCTGGAAGAAATCGCCGCCGATCACCGCGTCCAGCACGCCCGCATTGCGCGACAGATACTGGGCAAGCTCGGGCGAGACGCTGGTGATGTCGATGATCAGGTCGATAAGCTGCGGATTGGCCTGGAACAGCGAGAAAAGCTGCACCCCAGCAGGCAGTCCCGACAGGAAACCGTCGAAGGCGGCGAAAGCCTCGATGGGCCGGGGGGCGGCGGTCAGGCGGGTCAGAAGGTCGGGTTTCAGCCGGTTGAAGATCTCGCGCGCGCGGGCCGAGCGCAGACAGGGGTAGTGCGGCCAGCGCTCGACAAACTCGCCTGCATTGTCGGGCAACTCGGGCAGGGACTGGTCCGTGCCGGGACGGCCGGGCTGAAAGAAACCCTCGGTCAGGCCCGAGACGCGGCCCAGCCGGGCGGTCAGGTCGGCGCGCCAGGCGGCAGGATCGCCCCAGCCGCAGAAATGCGCGATCCGGTCCAGCCCCTCGACAGTGGCGGGCAGCTTGTGGGTCTGGGCGTCGTTGACCATCTGCAAGCGGTGCTCGACCTCGCGATGGGCGCGGTAATCCGCGCTCAGCGTTTCGGCCACGTCCGGCGGCACCCAGCCCTTGGCGGACAGCCGCGCCAGCCCCTCGACCGTGCCGCGCACGCGCAGGTCGCCATCGCGACCGCCTGCGATCAACTGCCGGGTCTGGGTGAAGAATTCGATCTCGCGGATGCCGCCCTGCCCCAGCTTCATGTCATGGCCTTCCAGCGCCAGCGCGCCATGCAGCCCCTTGTGGTTGCGGATGCGCAGGCGCATGTCATGGGCATCCTGGATCGCGGCGAAATCCAGATGCTTGCGCCAGACGAAGGGACGCAGCCGGTCGAGATAGGCCCAGCCCGCCGCGATATCGCCCGCACAGGGCCGCGCCTTGATATGGGCCGCCCGCTCCCATGTCCGGCCAAGGCTTTCGTAATAGCGTTCGGCGGCCTCCATCGACATGCAGACCGGCGTCACGCTGGCATCGGGGCGCAGCCGCAGATCGGTGCGAAAGACGTAACCCTCGCCGGTCATCTCGGACAGAAGGGCGGTCAGCCGCCGCGTGATCTTGACGAAACCGGCGCGAACCTCGTGGAAATCGGCCTCGTCGAAACGGTCCTGATCGAACAGCATGATCAGGTCGATATCCGAGGAATAGTTCAACTCATGCGCGCCCTGCTTGCCCATCGCCAGCGCAACCATGCCGCCCGCGGCCTCGGCATCGGCCTCGGTCAGGCCGGGCAGCTTGCCGCGCGCGATCTCGGCCGCGACCAGGCGTTTCAGCGCGGTATCGACGCAGAGATCCGCCAGATCGGTCAGCGCGCCGGTGACACGTTCCAGCGGCCAGGCCCCGCCCGCATCGGCCAGTGCGATCAGCAGCGCGGCGCGGCGCTTGGCCTGCCTGAGCCCCGATTTCAGCGCATCGAGCGGCAGCGCGCGGATCCCGTCCAGCAGCACGGTGAACATGGCATCCGGGTCGGCGGCCAGCGCCTCCTCCAGCCAGGCGGTTTCCTGCACCATCAGCCCCCACAGATAGGGGCTGCACCCGGCGGTTCCGGCCAGCAAGTCTCGGATCTCGGGGGGCTGCGCGGCAAAACGCTCGGCCGCCTCGGCAGCGCGGTTGGGCTCGTGCGGAAGGGGCGAACGGGTCAGGCGGGCGGCTAGGGTCATGGCGTCTTGATGCCGGGCGCGGGCGCGGGGGTCAACGGGGTTGCGCCCTGCCCTGCGCGCGGCTAGTCCGGCCGCAAGAACGGAGGGCAGCCGATGAGCAAGAGCCTGAAACGGGTGCGCGCGGCGCTGGAGGCGGCGGGGCTGTCCGCCGATATCCGCGAACTGGGCCAGACCCGCACCGCGCAGGAGGCCGCCGATGCGGTGGGCTGCGCGCTGGACCAGATCGCCAAGTCGATCATCTTTCGTGGCGAGAACTCGGGCGAGGCGATCCTGTTCCTGACCGCGGGCGGCAACCGGGTATGCGATGCCAAGGCGTCCGCGCTGGCGGGCGAACCGCTGGGCAAGGCCGATGCCGAACTGATCCGCGCCCAGACCGGCTTTGCCATCGGCGGCGTGGCGCCGGTGGGCCATCTGACCCCGATCCGCGCCTTTCTGGACCCAAGGCTGCTGGAGTTCGACACGGTCTGGGCGGCGGCGGGCACGCCGCGCCATGTCTTTGCGCTGGACCCGCATGTGCTGCCCGCCCTGACCGGGGCAGGGCTGGCCGATTTCACGCTCTGATCGCGGCCATGTGAAAAAGATTCACATGACCCCTTGAAGGGGCCGGGCGGGATACCGATCTGCGTTCATGTGAAGGACATTCACATCGCGACCGAGGAGACCGCCCATGACCACATTCGCCACCTGGCCCGGACGGGCCGAAAGCTGGCTCGACGAGCGCGGCAAGGGGGCCTGGATCGCCGCCATGGTGATCGGGTTCATCCTGTTCTGGCCTGTCGGCCTTGCCCTTCTTGCCTACATGATCTGGAGCAAACGCATGTTCAACGGAAAGTGCCATTCCCGTCACCGCCAGTTCCGCCAGGCGCGCGATGCGTTCCGGTCCTCGGGCAATGCCGCGTTTGACGCCTACAAGGCCGATACGCTGCACCGCCTGGAAGAGGAACAGCGCGCCTTCGAGGAGTTCTTGCACCGGCTGCGCGAGGCCAAGGACAAGGCCGAGTTCGACCAGTTCATGGAAGATCGCGCGCGCCGTGCCCGCGAGGCCCCGCCTGCCCCCGAGATGCCCGCGGGCGCCTGACAGAACGACCCGCGCGCCCGGCCAGGGGCGCGCGCCCCCTTGCCCCGACAGAAAGACCTGCCCAAATGAGCCAGATGACCGATGCGCCCGATCCCCTCTGGGGTCTGCCCGACCCCGCGCTGCATGCCGAGTTCTACAAGGACGTGCCTGCCAAGCGGCTGGTCGCCTGGGTCGTGGACACGGTCCTGATCCTGCTGATCGCGCTGCTCGCCCTGCCCTTCACCGCCTTTGCGGCTGTCTTCGTGCTGCCGCTGTTCGTGGCGGTGGTGGGCTTTGCCTATCGCACGGTCACGCTGGCGCGCGGCTCGGCGACCTGGGGCATGCGGCTTGTTGCGATCGAGATCCGCAATGGCCGGGGCGAGCGGCTGGACCTGCCCAGCGCGGCGCTGCACACGCTGCTCTATTCGCTCTCCATGGCCTTCGTGCTGCCGCAGGTGGCCTCGGTCGTGCTGATGCTGACCGGCGCGCGGGCGCAGGGGCTGCATGACCTGCTGCTGGGCACCGCCGCCATTAACCGTCCTGCAAGGTTCTGAGCCCGTTCCCCTTGGCAGCGCGCGCAATCGGGTGTTAGCTTTGTGACGAAACCACGTCATAAATCTGTCCAACCCCGACCTTCATGCGCCACACCCTTCCGCTTGCGCCGCAATTCTATGTGACGGCTCCCCAGCCCTGCCCCTATCTGGCACGCCGGATGGAGCGCAAGCTGTTCACCGCGCTTCAGGGCGACAGTGCCGAAACGCTGAACGACGCGCTGTCGAAACAGGGGTTCCGCCGGTCGCAGAACGTGCTGTACCGCCCGGCCTGTGCCGATTGCTCGGCCTGCCTGTCGGCCCGCATCCGGGTTGCCGATTTCCAGCCCAATCGCAGCCAGCGCAAGGCGATGGCGCGCAATGCCGATCTTCGCCGCCAATCCAGCGCGCCCTGGGCCACCGAGGAACAATACGCGCTGTTCCGCCGCTATCTCGACAGCCGGCATGCCAATGGCGGGATGGCCGACATGGACATCTTCGAATTCGCCGCGATGATCGAGGAAACGCCGATCCGCTCGCGCGTGGTGGAATACAGCACCGACCCCGCCCCCGGCGACCGGCGGCGCACGCTGATTGCCGTCAGCCTGACCGATATCCTCGATGACGGGTTGTCGATGGTCTATTCCTTCTACGAACCCGACCGGGCGCGCAGTTCGCTGGGCTCCTACATCATCCTCGATCATATCGAGATCGCGCGCGAGGCGCGTCTGCCCTACGTCTATCTGGGCTATTGGGTGCCGGGCAGCCCCAAGATGGGCTACAAGTCGAATTTCGACGCGCTGGAAATCTACAAGAACGGCCGTTGGCAGGATATCGGCGACCCGGATTCCCATAACGGCGAGACCCATCCGCTGTCGGTCGCGCCCATCGCCGAACAGGTCGCGCGCATCACCCTGCCCGACACCCAGCCGATCCGCGGCTGAGCCCAGGGCGCCCGCGTCCGGTCAGGATACGGGGTCGGGCCGGGGCGACTGCACCTTGTCCCGCGCGGCCCGAAGCCGGGCAAAATCCTCGCCCGCATGGTGGCTCGAGCGCGTCAGCGGGCTGGCCGAGACCATCAGGAACCCCTTGCCATAGGCCGCCCTCTCATACGCGGCGAATTCCTCGGGCGTCACGAAGCGATCGACGGCGTGATGCTTCGGGGTCGGCTGAAGATACTGCCCGATGGTCAGGAAATCGACATCGGCCGCGCGCAGGTCGTCCATCACCTGAAGCACCGCCTGCCGCGTCTCGCCCAAGCCGACCATGATGCCCGACTTGGTGAACATCGCGGGGTCGATCTCCTTGGCCCGTTGCAGCAGGCGCAGCGAATGGAAATAGCGCGCGCCGGGCCGCACCTCGGGGTAAAGGCCCGGCACGGTTTCCAGATTGTGGTTGAACACGTCCGGCTTCGCCGCGATCACCGTCTCCAGTGCCGTGCCCGGGCATTTCAGGAAATCGGGCACCAGCACCTCGATCGTGGTGTCGGGGGCGCGGTGGCGGGTGGCGCGGATCGTTCGGGCGAAATGTTCGGCCCCGCCATCGTCCAGATCGTCGCGGTCGACCGAGGTGATGACCACATGCTTCAGCCCCAGCCGCGCCACCGCCTGGGCCACCCGTCCGGGCTCGAACGGGTCAAGCGGCTGGGGCTTGCCGGTCGCGACATTGCAGAAGGTGCAGCCGCGGGTGCAGATCTCGCCCATGATCATCATCGTGGCGTGGCCCTGCGACCAGCATTCGCCCACATTCGGACAGCCCGCCTCCTCGCAGACCGTGGCAAGCCCGTGTTCGCGGATGATCCTGTGGGTGTCCTGATAGCCCTGCCCGCCGGGCGCGCGCACGCGGATCCATGCGGGTTTCTTCGGCTGGGCGGTGTCGGGGCGGTTGACCTTTTCGGGGTGACGCTCGCCGGGATTCCTGAGGTCGCGCTGGCGCATGGGGTCTCCTGTAGCAGACGCCCATATTAGGCTGTTCCGGCAGGATTTCCAATGCCGTCCGCAGCCGCGCGCGTAACGGCACCCGGTTACCCGGATGCCGTGCCGGTTCCGCGCCCGGGGGCGGGCTCAGAACTCAAGCCAATCCTCGGCACCGGCGGCACGCTTGAGGCGGCCGGACCGGATCGGATCCGCGGCGGCTTTCGGTTGGCTGGGCGGCGCGGGGCGGGTGGGGGTGGCCAGGCTACGCTCAACCGCCGCGGAATCCGAACTGTCGAACGCGGCGATCCCGGCTTTCGGGACCACACGGAACTCGATCTGGACACCGCTTTCAGCGACCAGCGCATTCGGGAACTCGTCATCAAGGCTCAGCCCGAACTCGACGGTGCCGACATGCGCGCCGTCATGGGCAATCGGGGCGATCACGCGCACCGTCGCCCGCGTCGCGTTGGCCCGAACCACCGTCTCACGAAAGCCCGACAGATCGTCGCCAAAGGTATCGGGCTGGTTCACCCGAAAGAACGATACCGAGCCGGGCGTATGGAAATGGAACTGGCGCACGCCCTGTTGATCGCGCAATTCGGCAAAGCCGGGCACGAACAACGCATCCAGCGACGCACGATCCCCGCTGGCCACGGCCGCCTGAACCTGCGGCATGCGCGCCACCAGCGTCGCCATCGACAGCGCATTGTGGCAGTGATCGACAGGATGAGCCTGGCACGGAGGGACATGAAACTCGCCCTTGAGTTGTAAAAAATTGAATTTTCTTGAATTTTCAGGCGTGGCTTCTGCGCCGGGAAACTGGCCAAAATGCGTGAAGATGGCCCCAAGAAACGCACGAATTCTGGGCAAGATCGGGCAAAGGCTTATCGCACGCCGACAATCAACGCGATGACGGGGGAATAGCCGTCCGTCTGGAAACATGTCCGGGTCAATGGAATGGGAAGGGATGGATGCTTGTCCGCTGGTGCCGACGCTCTATTTCCATGCCGGTCGAAAAGGCCCACTCATCCTGCCCGCTCCGCCCCGTCCGGCAATGCCGGACCCGGGGAGTCCTCTGGCAGATCGTCTTCGAAGGGCAAGGTGGGCGCGTCACCACCGTCGCCTTGGCGGTCTTGCTGGCGCCCGCAAGGGGCAGTCTATGTCATGGGATTGGCAGAAGGGGCCAGCACCTAGCCGATCAGACCGGCACGTTCGCCCAGTTGTTCATAATGCCGCTTGAGTCGTTGCAGCGCGATCCTGAGCACGATCTTGCCCGAGCGCGCCGACCAGCCCAGATGTTGTTCGACCTGCTCCATGCCTTCGAGAAAGCAGCAGCAGCGCAGCACCACATCGCCCAGCCCCGGCCCCAGATCACGCAGCGCCGAGGCCACACGCTCACGCGCGCCCATCGGCCCGTCACAGGGACCGGCGCCGGGCTGGAATCCGCCCCGCTCGCCGCCGGTCAGGAACCGGTCCCAGTTCTGCGCGACCCGCGGTCCCATCTGGGCCACCTCGAAATCCTCGCGCAGCCGTTCGCCCGCGGCGACCAGATCGGGGGGCAGGAACGGCTTGCCATCCTTGTCGCGCCGCCGGCCAAGGATCGACAGCGGCGACTCGGCGCGGTTGTAGCGGATGCGCTCGGCCCTCTCGTCGCTTACCGTTTCCCAGTCGCGATGCTGGGCGGCAAAGGGCGCCGCGGCCTCGGCAAAGCCCGGCTGGCGCGGCTCGTCATCGGCAAGAATCCGCTTAAGTGCGGCCCGCCCTGCCTGCGTGATCTCGTATATCGTGACGCGGCCCCGGCTGCGGCAACCGATCCAGTCCTTCAGCGCAAAGATCTCGGCCACGGAACGGTCCACCACCGCGACTCGGCTGGTCTGCCCGTCCGGTCCCTCGCGCAGCACCGCCGCCTTTTCCATGTCGTTTGCAACGGCAAGAAAGGCACCGGGTTCGTTCATGCGGCGCAGGATGCGGCGTGCCTCGCGCTGGAGGGCGGGATCCTCCGCCGCGGGCTTTTCCAGGCGCATCGTCGCTGTCATCGGGGGGGTCTCCTTTCGCGGAAGGGAAGTCCGGGAATGCGCGCCAAGCCGGGCAAGCGCTTCATCGACAAGGGGATCGTCACGCCGCGTCTCGACCCGCCGCACCTGACGCAGTACGGTCGAGGGATGGCAGCCTTCACTGCGCGCAAGTTCACGCAACGAACAGCCGCCCTCGGTATGGGCGAGATACCATCGCGCCGCCTGTGGCAGCCAGGCGGGAGAGGTTTCCGACGGTTTGACGCAATCCATGTCTAGACTTCCCTCTGGTCCTGATGTACCCGGGTGGATCTTT
The DNA here is from genome assembly GCF_009649175.1 of Rhodovulum strictum. Lineage (GTDB taxonomy): Bacteria > Pseudomonadota > Alphaproteobacteria > Rhodobacterales > Rhodobacteraceae > Rhodovulum > Rhodovulum strictum. The sequence goes on from NZ_WJPO01000004.1 coordinate 107,845, forward strand.
TGCCCCCAAAGTCGGATACAATCCAAGGTTGAATTGGTTACCGTCCGGTTAACAACAATCGCGATGCTGAGTATTGTTTCTAAACGGTAAAGATTTCTGACCCCTCCGTACGCAGTTATCCACAATCGCGCAACACCCGTCAGGGTTGTGCGATGTTGCCTGCGATCGACATATCGGAGGTTCTGCCATGACCCGTCTTCCCGCCCAGCTCGCCCGGCTCCGTCGCCCCCGCCTGATGATTCAGGCCGCGCGCTTCGGACTTGCGGACTATCGCCGCGACCGAGACCTTGCCCGGCTGCTGCAAGGCCAGCGCCACGGCAGCCCGGCAGCGGTGATCGACCGGCTGATCGAGATCGAGGCCGGCATGGACGAACGGCGCCGCAGCGGCGACGCCGGGTATTCCTATCCCCGCCATGTCGAGGCCCTGATCGCGCTCATGGCCGAAGCGCGCGCCCTTGCCACCCCCCAACCGTTCAGCGAGGCGGCCTGAGCAGGATCACACGAAGGCGTCGGGCATCTCGGTCTTGCGCCGCGCGATATAGTCCTCCAGACCCTCGCGTATCCCCTCGTCCAGCGAAGGCGGCTCGTACTGCGCCAGCAGCACCCGGGCGCGCTCGGCGGCAAGGGACGCGGTGTCGCGCGCGCCTTCCTCTTCCCAGGTCTCGTAAGGCTTGTAGTCAAGGACATCCGAGCGCCAGAACGCCTCCCGGAAATGGGCCTGTGTATGCGCGCAGCCCAGGAAATGGCCGCCGGGTCCGACCTCGCGCAGCGCCTCCATCGCCTGCGCCTGTGGATCCATCGCCACGCCCTGCGCCATGCGGTGCAGCGCGCCCAGCTGATCGGCATCCATCACGAATTTCTCGACGCTGGCGACCAGCCCGCCCTCCAGCCAGCCGCAGGCATGCAGCATGAAGTTGACGCCCGCCAGCAGCGCGGTGTTCAGCGTGTTCGCGCTTTCATAGGCGGCCTGGGCATCGGGCAGCTTCGAGCCGCACAGCCCCCCGCCCGACCGGAACGGCAGCCCCAGCCGCCGGGCCAGCTGGCCCGCCCCGAACAGGATCTGGCTGGCCTCGGGCGTGCCGAAGGTGGGCGCCCCCGAATTCATGTCGATCGAGGTGACGAACGCCCCGAAGATCACCGGCGCGCCCGGCCGCACAAGCTGGGAATAGGCCACGCCCGCCAGCACCTCGGCCAGAACCTGGGTCAACGTGCCCGCCACCGTCACCGGCGCCATCGCACCGCCGACGATGAAGGGCGACACGATGCATGCCTGGTTCGCCGCCGCATAGACCTCGAGCGCCCCCATCATCGTCGCGTCGAAGGTCAGCGGCGAGTTGATGTTGATGAGCGAGGTCATCACCGCGTTCGATGCAACGAAGTCCCGGCCGAACAGGATCTCGCACATCTCGACGGAATCCCGCGCACGCGACGGTTCGGTGACCGAACCCATGAACGGCTTGTCGCTCAGGGTCATGTGCGCCAGCAGCATGTCCAGATGGCGCTTGTTCACGGCCACGTCGGTCGGCTCGCAAACCGTGCCGCCGGAATGATGCAGCCATTTCGACATCTGGCCCAGCCGCACGAAGCGGCGGAAATCCTCGATCGTGGCATAGCGCCGCCCGCCCTCCAGATCGCGCACGAAGGGCGGCCCGTAGACCGGTGCCAGCACCAGGCTGCGCCCGCCGATCTCGACGTTGCGCGCCGGGTTGCGGGCATGCTGGGTGAAGCGCGCGGGCGCGGTGGCGCAAAGCTTGCGGGCCAGACCGCGCGGGATGCGCACCCGCTCGCCCTGCACATCGGCACCGGCCTCGCGCCAGCGCGCCAGCGCGGCCGGGTTCTCGACGAAACTGACGCCGATCTCCTCCAGAACGCGCTCGGCATTCTCCTCGATGATCTCCAGCGCCTCGGCATTCAGAAGCTCGAAATCGGGAATGTTGCGTTCGATGAAGCGCGCCGTCTCGATGGCGATGCCCGAGCGCGCCGCCCGCCGTGCCGCGCCGCCGCCGCCACGGCCCCGCCCGGTGGCCCCCGCCCCCTGCCGCGCATCCACGTCGCCCATGCCCCTCTCCCGTCGCCAGCCCATAGTGTCCGCGCGCGGTTTACGCCAGTTTCCCATGCGGTTGCGTGCGGTTTCCGCCGCTTCCGCCGCCATGTGCGACATCGCGGCATGACACCGCCGTTTTGCCCGATCCTGATCGCGCGCCAACGGGTATTTTTTCCAGGAAGAAGATGCAGACGCCGCCCCGTCTTCTTCTGGCCTCAAATATCCCCGCCGGAGGCAGCCCGCGAACGCGGGCTCCCTCTTTCCTGACCGCCTGCGCCGCGCTAGGGGAAAGGACATGACCGATACGCCCATGTCCCCGCCATCCTCCCGGACCCGCGCCCGGCGCAATGTTGCCGTGCTGGTCGCGGCGCAGGCGCTGATCGGCGCGCAGATGCCGATGATCTTCACCATCGGCGGGCTTGCCGGGCAGACACTGGCGCCCAATCCCTGCTGGGCCACCTTGCCGATCTCGCTGATCGTGCTCGGCTCGATGCTCAGCGCGGCGCCGCTGTCGAGCCTGATGCAGCGCTACGGGCGGCGCGCGGGGTTCCTGGTGGGCACGCTGGGCGGCGCGGCGGGCGGTGCCGTTGGCGCGGCGGGGCTGGTCGAGGGGTCGTTCGCGCTGTTCCTCGCAGGCTCGTTCCTGACCGGCATCTACCTGTCGGCCCAGGGTTTCTACCGCTTTGCCGCCGCCGATACCGCCGTGGGCGATTTCCAGCCCAAGGCGATCTCCTATGTGCTGGCGGGCGGGCTGGTCGCGGCGATCCTCGGCCCGCAACTGGTCAAGGTCACCGCCGAGGCGATGGTCGTGCCCTTTCTCGGCAGCTATCTGGCGGTGATCGCGATCAACCTTGCCGGGCCGGTTCTGTTCGCCTTCCTCGACATTCCCGCGCCGCCCCGGCGCGTGCCCGGCCAGCCGGGCGGGCGCGGCCGGGCCGAGCTGTTGCGTGACCCGGTCATCGCCGTTGCGATCATCTGCGCGATGGTGTCCTATGCGCTGATGAACCTGGTGATGACCTCGGCGCCTCTGGCTGTGGTGGGCTGCGGCTTCGATACCGGGATCGCGGCGGATATCGTCACCGCGCATGTGCTGGCGATGTATGTCCCGAGCTTCTTCACCGGCCATCTGATCGCGCGGTTCGGCGCCCGCCCCGTCGTGGCGGCGGGTCTGGCGATCCTGGCTCTGGCGGGCGGGGTGGCGCTGACCGGTGTCGAGCTGGAGCAGTTCTTTGCCGCGATGGTCCTTCTGGGCATCGGCTGGAATTTCGGCTTCATCGGGGCGACCGCCATGCTGGCGCGCGCCCATGGCCCCGAGGAGCGGGGCGCGGTTCAGGGGTTGAACGACATGCTGGTGTTCGGCGGGGTGACGGTGGCCTCGCTGGGCTCTGGCGGGCTAATGAACTGCGCGGGCGGCTCGGCGGCCGAGGGCTGGGCGGCGGTCAACCTGCTGATGGTGCCCTTCCTCGCGCTGGCGGGCGCGGCCCTGATCTGGCTGGCGCTGCGGCCCGCGGCGGAGCGCTGAGCCCGGCCGCGCACGCGCCTTCCCCCACGTCAGGGGCTGCCGGGGCGGCGCCAGAAAAAGACTTGCGCCCGGTCAGAATCGCAGTATGTTCCCGGCCTCGCTGACACGATGGGTTACGCCGCGCGGCCACGCGCCAAAAGACGCGCTTTCCCAGGAAAGAACACCGGGCGCAGGCCCAGAAGGATCGAGGTTGAGACATGGCTGTCCCTCAGAATAAAGTCACGCGGTCGCGTCGCAACATGCGCCGGTCCCACGATGCGCTGGTGCCGGGCAACCCGGCCGAATGCTCGAATTGCGGCGAGCTGAAGCGCCCGCATCACGTCTGCTCGGCCTGTGGCCATTACGACGACCGCGAAGTGGTTGCGCAGGCCCAGGAATTCGACCTGGACGAAGACGACGCGGCCTAAGGCCCCCGGCCGCACGTCCGCCGCGTCGCACATGATCAAGGATCACTGTCAGGAGCCGCGCGCCAGCGCCCCGCGGACCGTCATTTCGGTCGATGCGATGGGTGGGGATCGCGGCCCCTCTGCTGTCGTCGCCGGCCTGGTCAAGGCCGCGACCAAGAACCCCGAGATCCGCTTCATCCTGCATGGCCGGCGGGGTGAGCTTGAACCGTTGCTCGCGCGCAAGCGCGTTCTCGAAGGCCGGGTCGAAATCCGCGACGCTGCCGATGTGGTGACGATGGAGGCCAAGCCCAGCCAGGTCATGCGCCATGGCCAGGCGACCTCGATGTGGTCGGCCATCGACAGCGTGCGCAATGGCGAGGCGCCGGTCTGTGTCTCCTGCGGCAATACCGGCGCGCTGATGCTGTTGTCGATCATGCGGCTGCGCAAGCTGCCCGGCGTGAACCGGCCTGCCATTGCCTGTCTGTGGCCCTCGCGCAATCCGCAGGGGTTCAACGTGATGCTGGATGTCGGCGCCGATGTCCGTGCCGACGAACATGACCTGCTGCAATACGCGCTGATGGGCTCGTCCTATGCGCGCAACGGGTTGGGGCTGGTGCGGCCACGGGTCGGCATCCTGAATGTCGGCACCGAGGAGAACAAGGGCCGGGCCGAGCTCAAAGCCGCCCATGACCTGATCGAAGCCGCGACCGAGGCCGGGCAGTTCGACTTCGTGGGCTTCGTCGAGGGCGGCGACATCCCCTCGGACCATGTCGATGTGATCGTGACCGACGGCTTCACCGGCAATGTCGCGCTCAAGACCGGCGAGGGCACCGCCCGGCTGATCGGCGATTTCCTGCGCGAGGCGTTCGCCGCAACGCCCCTGTCGCGGATCGCGGCACTTCTGGCGTTGACCTCGCTCAGGCGGTTCAAGAAGCGGATCGACCCGCGCCGGGTGAATGGCGGGGTCTTCCTGGGGCTAAACGGAACGGTTGTGAAATCGCACGGCTCATCCGATGCCACCGGGGTTGCTGCGGCGGTGAAGCTGGCCTGGGAACTGGCGCAATCGGGCTTTACCGAACGGCTTGCGGCCCGGGTGGCAACCGCCTCTGGGCCAGCGCCCGAGGCATTCAGGGACGTGGCCGGAGGCGAGCGGTAATCATGGTGACACGGGCCATTGTCAGGGGTGTCGGGCATTACCTGCCCGCGCGCGTGGTCGAGAATGCCGAGTTCGAGGCCAGTCTCGACACCTCGGACGAGTGGATTCGCAGCCGCTCGGGGATCGAGCGGCGCCATTTCGCCGCCGAGACCGAGACGACCTCGGACATGGCGATCCGCGCGGCACGCGCGGCGCTGGCGGATGCGGGGCTGGCCCCCGACGAGGTGGACGCGATCATACTGGCGACCTCGACCGCCGATCTGACCTTCCCCTCCGCCGCAACGATGGTGCAGGCGGGCCTCGGCATGACCCGCGGCTTTGCCTTCGATGTGCAGGCGGTCTGTGCGGGCTTCGTCTTTGCGTTGGCCAATGCGAATGCGCTGATCGCCACCGGCATGGCGCGCCGCGTGCTGGTGATCGGCGCCGAAAGCTTCAGCCGGATCCTCGACTGGACCGATCGCGGCACCTGTGTCCTGTTCGGCGATGGCGCGGGTGCGCTGCTGCTCGAGGCAGGCCAGGGCGAGGGCAATTCGGATGACCGCGGCGTGCTGGCGGTCGATCTGAATTCGGACGGGCGGCATCGCGACATCCTTTATGTCGATGGCGGCACCTCGACGGGCAGCACCGGTTATCTGCGGATGCTGGGCAAGGAAGTGTTCCGCCACGCCGTCGAAAAGCTTGCCGATACCGCCCATGCGGCGCTGGAAAAGGCGGGGCTGACGGGCGCGGATGTGGACTGGCTGGTGCCGCATCAGGCCAATCTGCGGATCATCAAGGCCACCGCGCAGCGCATGCAACTGCCGATGGATCGGGTGATCGTCACCGTGCAGGACCACGGTAACACCTCGGCCGCCTCGATTCCGCTGGCGCTGTCGGTCGGCAAGGCGCAGGGCCGGATCCAGCCGGGCCAGCTTGTCGTGATCGAGGCGATCGGCGGCGGGCTCGCCTGGGGGGCGGTGGTTTTGCGCTGGTAACCCGGCGTGCAAGACCCGCCGCACAAGCCGTTGTTATTGACTCGGAAATCCGTTTCTCTCTAAGGTTTTGCGCAGTCGGGGATTGCGGTATCACAGGAGGGGGCGCCATGTCGGGCAACACGCTGACACGTATGGATTTGACCGAGGCCGTCTTCCGCGAGGTGGGCCTGTCGCGCAACGAATCCGCCGATCTGGTGGAAAGCGTCCTTCAGCACATGTCGGATGCGCTGGTGCGTGGCGAGACGGTCAAGATCTCGTCCTTCGGCACCTTCTCGGTGCGTGAAAAGGCCGCAAGGGTCGGCCGCAACCCCAAGACCGGCGAAGAGGTTCCTATCCTGCCGCGCCGGGTGCTGACCTTTCGGCCCTCGCATCTGATGAAGGACCGCGTCGCCGCGGGAAATGCCGAGCGGATGGACTAAGGTCCGTATTTCATGGAAAAATCACCGGAAGCCTTCCGCACGATCAGCGAAGTGGCGGCGTGGCTCGACACGCCGGCGCATGTTCTGCGCTTCTGGGAAAGCCGATTTTCCCAGATCAAGCCGGTGAAACGCGCGGGCGGGCGGCGCTATTACCGCCCCGCCGACATGATGCTGCTGGGCGGGATCAAGAAGCTTCTGCACGAAGACGGGCTGACCATTCGCGGCGTGCAGAAGATCCTGCGCGAGGAGGGGGTGAAATTCGTCTCGTCGCTGTCGCCCGCGCTAGACGAAGGCGCGGACGGGCTGCTGATCGAGGGCCAGGCGGAACCCGCCAAGACAGAGGTGGCAACCGCCCTGCCCCCAGCCGAGTCGCTTTCCGGGCCCGCGCCCGAGGCGCCGATGCAGGAAGATGCCGAATCCGAGGCAGCAGAAATCGTGCCGCTGACCCGCCGCCCCCGGCCCGAACCGGACGAGGCGATGATCCTGCCGGGGCTCGACCTGGCCGCCGCAGCACCACCGCCCGCGCCGGAACCGGCCGAGCCCGACGCGGCGGCGATCCCCAGTTTCCGCCGCCACGCCCGCCCGCCGCTGGACGCCGAACCCGCCGCTACCCTGCCGCTTGAACCCGCGCCGGCCGAGCCCGAACCGGTCTTCATGCCACAGGCAGAGCCAGAGCCCGAACCGGCGATGGCCCTTGAGGAACCCGAGGAACTGGCAGCGCCGGAACCCGTGTTCGAGCAGGCCCCTGCCTGGACAGAACCCGAGTCCGAGGCAGAACCCGAAGAATTCACGCTCGAAGCCGAACCCGCCGCCCTTCCCGAACCGGAACCCGAGCCCGCCCCGCCGCAACCGCTGGGCACCGCAATTGCCGCGACCGATCCCGACGATGACGACCCGGATTTTACCCCGGTCGAAACGCCGCCGCGCGCATTGATCCGCACCCCGGCGCTGCGTCAGGCGCTGGCCGCCGACCCCGATCTGGCCCGGCAGGCGCTGGCCCGGCTTTCTGCGCTTGGCGACCGGATCACCTCTGGCGGGTCCGGGACCGATCTGCGTGGTTGAAACGGGTTTTTGCCGCTTGCCCCCACCGTCAGACATGCTAAGAACGCCCCCGTGTCGGGCTATGGCGCAGTCTGGTAGCGCGTCCGTCTGGGGGGCGGAAGGTCGCAGGTTCAAGTCCTGCTAGCCCGACCAAAATCACACCGCCCGCGTGCCCCTTCCGGGCCGCGGGCGGTGGTGTTTCAGGCGACTGCCCTGCATCACGCGACGGGGCGTCAATCAGGGGGATGCGATGACCGGAACCGGCGTGTTGCCCGCCCAGGAGATCCGCGCGCTGATCGACAGCGGCGCGATCGAACTGGACGCGCCGCTGGCCGAGGGTCAGGTTCAGCCCGCCTCGCTCGATCTGCGGCTGGGCGATGTGGCCTATCGGGTGCGCGCCTCGGTACTGGCGGGGGCGGGACGCACGGTGGCCGGGCGGCTTGCGGATTTCGAGATGCACCGCATCGACCTGAAGCCCGGCGCCGTTCTGGAAAAGGGCTGCGTCTATGTCGTGCCGCTGATGGAACGGCTGCGCCTGCCCGCCGACATCCACGCCGTCGCCAATGCCAAAAGCTCGACCGGCCGGCTGGACCTTCTGACCCGCGCGATCACCGATGGCGGGGTCGAGTTCGACCGCATCCGCGCAGGCTATGACGGCCCGCTCTACGCCGAGATCTGCCCCCGCTCCTTCTCGGTGCTGGTCCGGCCGGGCCAGCGGCTGAACCAGATCCGCTTTCGCCGCGGGCAGGCCGTGCTGCGCGATCCGGAACTGCGCGCGCTGCATGACGCGGTCGGGCTGGTGGCAGGCGGACCGGCGGTGATTTCCGAGGGGCTGGGTTTTTCGGTCGGTCTGGAGCCCGACAATGGCGATCTGGTCGGCTATCGCGCCAAGCCCCATGCCGATGTGATCGACCTGGACCGGATCGGCGGCCATGACCCGGCCGAGTTCTGGGAGGAGATCCGCACCGACAAGGGCCGGATCATCCTCGACCCTGGCGCCTTCTACATCCTTGTCAGCCGCGAGTCGGTGCATATCCCGCCCGATTACGCCGCCGAGATGGCGCCCTATCTGGCCATGGTGGGCGAGTTCCGCGTGCATTACGCCGGTTTCTTCGATCCCGGCTTCGGCCATGACGCGGCAGGCGGCACCGGCTCGAAAGGCGTGCTCGAGGTGCGCTGCCACGAGGTTCCCTTCGTGCTGGAACACGGGCAGGTCGTGGGGCGGCTGGTCTATGAACGCATGGCCGCGCGGCCCGAAACGCTTTACGGGGCGGGGATCGCGTCGAATTACCAGGGCCAGGGGCTGAAGCTGTCCAAGCATTTCCGCGCGCCCTGAGCGGCCTACAGCACCCGCAGATCCGCGCGCAGCCAGGGCAGGCGCGCCGCCGCCGCCTCGACCACCGCGGCACGCAGCAGCGGGCGCAGCCGGTCCGCCATCCGCCCCGGCATGTCGCCCAGCACCCCCGCCCGCGCGATCAGCGCGATCCGGCGCGACAGTGGCGCCAGCGGCAGCGGCAGCACCTCGACCGCATCCAGAAACCGGCTTGCGTGCAACAGCCCCAGCGGTGTCAGGATCGTCCAGCCCGCCCCGCCCGCGACCATGGCAAGGATCGCGTTATAGCTGTCCAGCTCGAACCGGCAGGGCGGGTGCAGCGCCTCGGCGGCCAGATGCGTGGCGATCTGGCGGCCCATCTGGTGGCGCTGGGTGTAATGCACCAGCGGCAGCGCCCTCAGCTGGGCAAGCGTATCACCCCCGGCCGTCACGGCACCGCGCGGCGCGGCGACCACAAAGGGCTCGACCAGCAGCGGATGCAGTTCCATCCAGCCCGCCGCCTGCCCCGGATCGGCCGCCACCACCATGTCAAGCGCGCGGTCATCCAGCAGCCCCAGAAGCCGGTGGCTTGGCCCGGTCTCAAGCTGGAACCGCGAGCGGGTAAGCTCCCCCGCCATCTCGGATAACAGCCGCGGCGTCACATCGGCCTCGAAATCCTCGATCATGCCCAGCCGCATCAGCGCCAGCCCCGACAGATCGCGCGCTGCAATCTCGGCGCGGGCCTGATCGGCCTCGGCCAGCATCGCGCGCGCCCGGCGCAGGAACAGCATGCCCGCCGGGGTCGGCACCAGCGGCCGGGCGCCCCGGTCCAGAAGCGGCGCCCCCAGCGCGGTTTCCAGCGCTGCAAGCTGCTGCGACACCGCCGAAACACTGGCCCCCAGCCGCCGTGCCGCGGCCGACAGCGTGCCTTCCTCGGCGGCGGCAACGAAGATCTCTGCGCCCCAAAGCGTGATCCGGCCGGGCGGGTTCTGGGCCATTGTCGCGGTCCCCCTGGTTCGGCGCCGACGCTACGGCGCGGGGGGCGCACAGGCAACGCGCGATTGCACCCGGCCGGGGGCGGCGATAGCGTCGGCGCGACATTGCCGAAGGATCTGCCCATGCCCGACACCGCCGCCAACAGCTGGGACGCCCGCGCCGGGGCGCATATGCTTTACGGTTTCACCGACCTGCCCTCGGTGCAGGCACGCGGCGCGGTCGTGCTGACCCATGGCGAGGGGCCCTATGTCGTGGATGTCGCGGGGCGGCGCTATCTGGACGCCAATTCCGGGCTCTGGAACATGGTCGCGGGCTTCGATCACCCCGGCCTCGCCGCCGCGGCCAAGGCGCAATATGACCGCTTTCCGGGCTATCACGCCTTTTTCGGGCGGGTATCGGACCAGACCGTGATGCTCAGCGAAAAGCTGATCGAGGTCTCGCCCTTCGCCCGCGGCAAGGTGTTCTATACCAATTCGGGCTCCGAGGCGAACGATACGCTGGTCAAGATGCTGTGGTTCCTGGCCCGTGCCGAGGGCCAGCCCGAGCGGCGCAAGATCCTGACGCGCTGGAACGGCTATCACGGGGTCACGGTCGCCGCTGCCTCGATGACGGGCAAGGCGTATAACGCGCTGTTCGGCCTGCCCCTGCCCGGTTTCATCCACCTGACCTGCCCGCATTACTGGCGCGAGGGGCGGCCCGATGAAACCGAGGCCGCCTTTACCGCCCGGCTGGCGGCCGAACTGGATGAGGTCATTGCGCGCGAGGGGGCCGAGACCATCGCGGGCTTCTTTGCCGAGCCGGTGATCGGCGCGGGCGGCGTGATCCCGCCATCAGCGGGCTATTTCCAGGCAATCCAGCCGATCCTGAAACGCCACAACATCCCCCTGATCGCGGACGAGGTGATCTGCGGCTTCGGCCGGACGGGCGCGGTCTGGGGCTGCCAGAGCTACGATTTCATCCCCGATGCGATCATCAGTTCCAAGGCGCTGACGGCGGGCTATTTCCCGATGGGCGCCGTGATCCTTGGCCCAGATCTGTCCGACCGCTTGCAGGCGGCCGCCGAGGCGGTCGAGGAATTTCCGCATGGCTTCACCGCCTCGGGCCATCCGGTCGGCTGCGCCATCGCGCTGAAGGCGATCGACGTGATCCTGAACGAGGGGCTTCTGGACAATGTCCGCGCCCTGACCCCGCGCTTCGAGGCGGGGCTGAGCCGGCTGGCCGAACATCCCCATATCGGCGAATGGCGCGGCAAGGGATTGATGGGGGCGCTGGAAGCGGTGGCCGACAAGCCGACGAAGACGCCCTTCCCTTCGACGCTGTCGGTCAGCGAACGCATCGCCAATACCTGCACCGATCACGGGCTGATCTGCCGCCCGCTGGGCCAGTCCATCGTGCTCTGCCCGCCCTTCATCCTGACCGAGGCGCAGATGGACGAGATGTTCGACAAGCTCGAAGCCGCGCTGACCCGCGTCTTTTCCGAGATCGGCGCGGGCTGATCCGGGCAGCCTAGAAGCGGCCGATCCGCCTGGCCAGCCGCGTCGCCTGACGCGCGCGCTTCGCCGTTTCGCGCGCCTGTGCCTGCGCCCGCGGGTCGGGATCGGCCCCCGTCGACACGCGCGCGGCCGCGTCGATGCCCTTGTGCATCAGCTTCCGCATCAGGATGCGGGTGGCCATGGCGATCAACCGGTCGGTTTTCATCCTGTCGTCTTCCCCGTCAGCTTTCGTCCTCGAACATGTCGCCCTGCCGGCCCTCGTCGGCATCCTCGTCCGTCTCGGTGCCGGGCATCGGGCGGCTGTCCAGCAGCCCCGCAGAGCGCAGTTCCTTGAGCCCGGGCAGGTCGCGCGCGCTTTCCAGCCCGAAATGGTCAAGGAATTCCTCGGTCACGACATAGGTGACGGGACGTCCCGGCGTCATCCGCCGCCGACCGAAGCGGATCCAGTCCAGTTCCAGCAACTGGTCGACCGTGCCCCGGCTGACCGAGACGCCGCGAATTTCCTCGATCTCGGCACGCGTCACCGGCTGGTGATAGGCGATGATCGCCAGCGTCTCGATCGCGGCGCGGCTGAGCTTGCGCAGCTCGACCGTCTCCTTCTGCATCAGGAATCCCAGATCTGGCGCGGTGCGAAACGCCCACCCCTCGCCCACGCGCACCAGTCGCACGCCGCGCCCTTCATAGCGGCGGGCAAGATGGGCAAGGGCGGCGGCGGCATCACAGCCATGCGGCATCCGGGCGTTCAGTTCGGCCACGCGCAGCGGCTCGGCCGAGGCGAACAGGATCGCCTCGACCATGCGCTCCTGCTCGCCGATGGGCGGCGCCTCGAAAAGGCTTTCCTCCTGCTCGGGCGGGGTCCGGGTCATGCGCGGGGTTTCCGCCGGATATGGATGGGCGCAAAGGTGTCGGACTGTCGGATCTCGATCTGGCCCTGTTTGGCCAGTTCAAGGCTGGCGGCGAAATGCGCCGCGGTGGCGGTGCGGCGGCGCACGGGGTCGGTCTGCCAGCCCTCGGGCAGCCAGCTTGACAGATCGATCCATTCGCCCGCATAGCCCAGCAGCCCGCGCATCCGCTCCAGCGCCTCTTCCATCGTGTAAAGCGCATCGCGATCAAGGACATAGGGACGAAACTCGTCCTTGGTGCGGATCCTTGCATAGGCCTGCATCAGATCCAGAAGCGTTGCGGTATACTGCACCCGGCGCACCCGCTGCACATCCTCTGGGATGCCGCGCACGAAGAAGTCGCGCCCCTTCTGGTCACGCCCCAGAAGCCGCGCCGCCACCGCCCGCATCGCTTCGAGCCGTTCAAGCTGGAACGCCAGATGCGCGGCCAGATCCTCGCCCGAGGGCCCCTCGTCGGTGGGATCGGGCGGCAGCAGCAGGCGCGACTTGAGATAGGCAAGCCAGGCCGCCATCACCAGGTAATCGGCCGCAAGCTCGATGCGCAGCGTCCGGGCCTGTTCGACAAAGGCCAGGTATTGCTCGGCCAGATGCAGCACCGAGATGCGGCGCAGGTCGACCTTCTGGCTGCGGGCCAGCGTCAGCAGCATGTCAAGCGGCCCCTCGAAGCCCTCGACATCCACGATCAGCGCCTCGGCAGCAAGCCGCGCGGCCACCGGGTCCCGCGCGGGGCCCTCGGTGAAACTGTCGGCCCCCTGTTCAGGCATGGCGCCTTTGCCCCGGCATCGCGTCAAGTTCGGCCATCAGCGCCGGTCCATCGCCCGGCACCGGCGGGCGGCGGCATTCCAGCGCCCGCGCGGCCCGTATCGCGGCCTCGTCGGTCAGCGTGCCGCTGGCCTCGGCCACCTGTTCCATCTCGGCCAGGTCGCCATTGCAATGCAAGACCACATCGCATCCCGCGCGGATACTGGCCTCGCTGCGCGCGGCGATGCTGCCCGACAGCGCCTGCATCGAGATGTCATCGCTCATCAAGAGGCCCTGAAAGCCAAGCGCATCCCGCACATACCGGATCGCCGCGCGCGAGGTGGTGACCGGCGCCCCGGCGTCGAGCGCATCATAGACCACATGGGCCGTCATCCCCAGAGGCAGGTCCGACAGCGCCCGGAAGGCGGCGAAATCGGTGGCCTCAAGCTCGGAAAGCGGGGTTGTCACGCGCGGCAGGTCAAGATGGCTGTCCACCGTGGCGCGGCCATGGCCGGGGATATGCTTCAGCACCGGCAGCACCCCCTCGTCCAGCAGCCCGTCGGCCACCGCGCGGGCGATGCCGGCGACCGTGGCGGGATCGGTCCCATAGCAGCGATCCTTGAGGATCGCGTGGGTTTCGGGTCGCGCCAGATCGCCAAGCGGCGCGCAATTGACGTCGATGCCCGCGCGGGCCAGTTCCTGCCCGATCAGCCGCGCGCGCAGATACATCGCGCGCGCGGCATTCTCTGGCCCCACCGCGGCAATCTGCGCCTCGGCGGTGTCCCATTGCCGCCAATGCGGCGCCGTCAGGCGCTGGACGCGGCCGCCCTCCTGGTCGATCAGGATCGGCGCGGCACGCCCCACGGCATCGCGCAGGCTGTCGGTCAGCGCGCGCAACTGGCCGGGGTCGCGGACATTGCGCGCAAACAGGATGAAGCCAAGCGGATTCGCCCCGGCAAAGAACCGCCGCTCGGCATCCGTCAGGATCGGGCCGGAACAGCCAAGGATACAGGCCCCGGCCCGCTGCATCAGCGCGCTACCACCGGGATGCACTCTGCCCCCTCGGCCAACAGCGCGGCGCAGAACCGGCGCGCATCGGCGATATCGTCAAAGCCCGCGGCGCGCAGCCGGTAGAAGATGCGCCCGCCGCCCTCGGTGGCCTGGATGACGCGAGACTTGCGCTCGAAGAACCCGGCAAAGCGGCCCTGACCGGCCAGATCTTCCCAAGCCAGACGCGCCTCGTCGGCCTCGTCAAAGGCGCCAAGCTGAACAAGCGCAGTCCCCGCCGCCACCTCGGTCGAGGCCAGTTCGGTCGCCGCGCGCGGCGCGAGCGAGGCAAGCGCCGCCTCGATGGCCACGCGGGTCGCCAGATCCATGTCGTCGGGACGCGCAGGCGGGCGCGGCGAATGGCTGAGCGCGCCGGCAGGCAGTTGCATCAGAGGAACGACCTCGTCCGGCGCGGCCTCTTCGAAGGGAACCAGCATCCCATCTTCGGCATCGAGACCGGGCACGGATGCCATGTCCAGGGACGGCTCGGCAGTCTCCTCGGCATAGGGCGCGGCGGCATCGGCATATGGCGCGACGTAGTCCTGCCGGGGCAACTCGTGCGGGGCCAGTTCGGCGCGCGGCAGATCCTCGGGCGCAAGCGCCAGCGGGCGCGGGGCAAGGTGCAGCGTATCGGCGGGCGGTGCGGCTTCGCCATCGGCGGCGACGCGGTTCACCGCCAGCCCCTGATGCTCGGCCTGGCGGCCGCCCGGATCCTCGGGCGCGATCCGCATCGGCCCTTCGAGCGCGCGCACAACGGGCACGCCGCTGACATCGCGCACGAGGATCTGGTAGCCCCAGACACAGAGCCCCGCCACCAGCGAAAGCGACAGCGCGCCGCCAGCCCAGTGCAGCGCGGTCTTGAGCCCCGGTCGGGCATCGCCCATCCCCGGCGCACGGAATGCGTCGTAATCGATCTCTGCCATTGCCGCCTCGTTTCCCGGGGCTCTATGTCCCCGGCTGGTTCTTGCCTGTCTCGGCCCGGGCGGGTTGCGCCTTGTTTTTCAGCGCATTTCCTCGACCGGAGTGACGCCGAGAATAGCAAGACCGGCGGAAATCACAACGGCCGTGGCGCGCGCCAGCGCGATTTTGGCCTGGCTTGTGGCCGCGTCGCCCTCTTGCAGGAAGCGCAGCGCAGGCAGATCGTTGCCGCGGTTCCACAGCGCATGGAACTCCGAGGCCAGCTCATAGAGGTAGAACGCGACCCGGTGCGGTTCATGGGTGCGTGCGGCGATCTCGACCAGACGCGGCCATTCGGCCAGCTTTTTCGCCACCGCGATCTCGGCCTCGTGGTCGAGCTTCGTCAGATCGGCCGCGGCAAGGGCTGCGTCATCGACGGCAATCCCGGCCTCGGCCGCCTTGCGCAACACGCTGCACACGCGGGCATGGGCATACTGGACATAGAAGACCGGATTGTCCTTGGACTGTTCCAGCACCTTGGCAAAGTCGAAATCCAGCGGCGCGTCGTTCTTGCGCGTCAGCATGTGGAACCGGGTCACGTCCGGCCCCACCTGATCGACCACATCGCGCAGCGTGACAAAGGTGCCCGCGCGCTTGGACATCTTGAAGGGTTCGCCGTTCTGGTAAAGCTTGACCAGTTGCGTCAGCCTGATGTCGAGCGGCACGCGGCCATCCGACAGCGCCGACACGACCGCCTTCATCCGCTTGACATAGCCGCCGTGATCCGCGCCGAACACATCAATAAGCGCGTCGAAACCTCTGGAAATCTTGTCGAAATGATAGGCGATATCGGGCGCGAAATAGGTCCATGCGCCGTCCGATTTCATGATCGGCCGGTCCACGTCATCGCCATGTTCGGTCGACTTGAAAAGGGTCTGCTCGCGCGGCTCCCAGTCTTCGGGGGTCTTGCCCTTGGGTGGTTCCAGCACGCCCTGATAGATCAGCCCCTTTGCGCGCAGCGCCTCGATCGCGGCCTCGATCCGGCCGGTGCCGTAAAGCGACTTCTCGGAATAGAACACATCCATCGCGACGCCCAGCGCGGCCAGATCGGCGCGGATCAGGTCCATCATCCGGTCGGTGGCAAAGTCGCGCACCTCTGTCAGCCAGACGGCTTCGGGCTGGTCGAGATAGGCCGCGCCCACCTTGTCCTTCAGCGCCTGCCCGACCTCGATCAGGTAATCGCCGGGATAGGTGCCGTCCTCGAACGCGACCTGCTGGCCATGCGCTTCGAGATAGCGCAGATAGACCGACCGGGCCAGCACATCGACCTGCGCGCCGCCATCGTTGATGTAATATTCGCGCGTCACCTGATGGCCGGAATAGTCCAGAAGGTTCGCCAGCGCATCGCCAAAGACCGCGCCGCGGGTGTGGCCCACATGCAACGGGCCGGTGGGGTTGGCCGAGACATATTCGACATTGACCCGCGCACCCTGCCCCATCGCCGAGCGTCCGAAATCCCGCCCCTCGGCCAGAACCCGCCCGACAAGCCCCTGCCAGACGCCGGGCGCAAGCCGCAGGTTCAGAAAACCCGGCCCCGCCACCTCGGCCAGCGCCACGCGCGGATCGGCCATCAGCCGGACGGCCAGCGCCTCGGCGATGTCGCGGGGTTTCAGACCGGCGGGCTTGGCCAGCACCATCGCGGCATTGGTGGCCATGTCGCCATGCGCCGGATCGCGCGGCGGCTCGACCGCGACGGCCGCGTAGTCGAGCCCGGCGGGCAGCGCGCCCTCGGCGGCCATGGCGGTCAGGCTGTCGATCACCAGCGCGCGAAGATCGGTAAAGAGGTTCATGTCCATCCCTTTCGGCTTGCCGGGCGGTTTACCACCGGGCGCGCGCGCGTCAACTGGCCCGGCTCAGCCCGTCGCCTGATGAAACGCGGCGGGCAGCGCGGCAACCTTGCCGGTCAGCCGGGCATGTTCCTGCAAGGCGAAGCGGTCGGTCATGCCCGCGATGTAATCGGCCACGATCCGCGCCAGCGCCGTCACATCCGGCACGGCGGCCACATCCTCGCGCCATTTCGCGGGCAGATGGGCGGGATCGGCCAGATAGATCGGGAACAGTTCCTCGACCACGCGCGTCACCTCGGCCCGCACCGCCATCACGCTGGGCGCACGATACATCCGGCGGAACAGGAAGTCGCGGATCTGGCGCAGATCGGCCCAGAGCGGATCGCTGAACCGGATCACCGGGCGGCCCAGCCCACGCACCTCGGCGGCGCTGGCGGGGGCGGCCTCGGCCAGCAGGCGGCGGGCCTCGGCGATCACGTTCTCGACCATCACGCCGAAAAAGCGCCGCGTCGCCTCGTGGCGGCGGCGTTTCCAGTCGATCCGCGGCCAGGCGCGGTCGACCTCGGCATAGCAATCGGCAAGGATCGGCAGCGCGGCCAGATCCTCGTCGGTGAAAAGCCCCGCGCGCAGCCCGTCATGCAGGTCGTGATTGTTATAGGCGATGTCATCGGCCAGCGCGGCCACCTGCGCCTCGGCGCTGGCATGGGTGTGCAGTTCAAGGTCGTGGCGCGCGTCATATTCGGCCAGCGCATAGGGCAGCGCACCCGTCACCGGCCCGTTATGCTTGGCGATCCCCTCCAGCGCCTCCCATGTCAGGTTCAGCCCGTCGAACCCGGCATAGTGGCGTTCCAGCCGCGTGACGATGCGGATCGCCTGCGCGTTGTGGTCGAACCCGCCATAGGGGGCCATCGCCGCGGCCAGCGCATCCTCGCCGGTATGGCCGAAGGGCGTATGCCCCAGATCATGCGCCAGCGCCACCGCCTCGGCCAGTTCGCCGTTCAGGCCCAGGACGCCCGCGATGGTGCGCGCGACCTGCGCCACCTCGATCGAATGGGTCAGCCGGGTGCGGAAGCTGTCGCCCTCATGCACCACGAAGACCTGCGTCTTGTGCATCAGCCGCCGGAAGGCCGAGGAATGGATGATCCGGTCCCGGTCGCGCTGAAAGGCCGAGCGAAAGGCGCTTTCCTGCTCGGGATAAAGGCGCCCGCGGCTCTGGGCGGGGTCGCAGGCAAAGGGGGCCAGCATCCGGGAACTCTCGTTGCTTGTTCGCATGTCTCGACCCCATATATTCAGGCTCAGGCCGTTTGCACACAGGGGAATCCGCAATGGAATTGACGCTGCCGCCGAAAGTCACCGACCGCGCCTTTGCCCGACTGGCCGAGATCGGCGCCGCGGCGCAGGGCAAGGCGCTGCGCATCGCCGTCGAGGGCGGCGGCTGTTCGGGCTTTCAATACGCGATCACGCTGGACGATCCCGCCGACGAGGATCTGCTGCTCGAAGGCGCGGGCGAGCGGGTCGTGGTCGATCCGGTCTCGCTGCCCTTCCTGTCGAATGCGGTGATCGACTTCACCGAGGAACTGATCGGCGCGCGTTTCGTGATCGAAAACCCGAACGCGGCCAGTTCCTGCGGCTGCGGTACCTCGTTCGCGATGTGACCCGCACGCATCTGTGCATCCCTGCACGGACCCTGCGCATGGCCCTGATTCTGTGCCGAAAGCCTGAAAACGCGGCGGATCGCCCCATGGCACCTTGTTGTGATCATCCCAAGATACAACTGTGACGTGACCGCATCCCGGTCGCGTGTTAGCCCAGCCTCCGGAAATCCCCGGATCACCAGCAAGGAGAGTTTCATGCGCAAGGTTCTTTTGATCACCGCCGCCCTGGCCACCATCCCGGCCTCTGTCATGGCCGCCGACCTTCAGGAAGTGGTCGATGCCCGCCGCGGCTTCTATGCCATTCTCGGCGCCAACATGGGCGTTCTGGCCTTGATGGCGCGGGGCGAAACCGAATATGATGGCGCGGTTGCCCAGACCCATGCCGACAACCTCAAGCTGCTGACCGCCTATTCCATGGGCCATCTCTACGCGCCCGGCACCTCGAATGCCGACATGCCCGGCAAGACCCGCGCCCTGCCCAAGATCTGGGAGGATTTCGCCGGGGTGCAGGAAAAGGGCATGGCCTATGTCCAGGCTGTCGAGAACCTGACCGAGGTCGCGGGGCTTGACCGCGCGGAACTCGGCGGCGCGGTGCAACGGCTGGGCGGCGCCTGCAAGGACTGCCACGACAATTACCGCGCCCGGGACTTCTGAGCGATGAAGGACACGGGCACCCTGGGTGCCGGTCCGGGCGGCAACACCGCCCGGACCAACGGCGCGCCCGACGAGGTCGAAACCATCCGGCTCTGGGATCCGCTGCTGCGGCTCTACCACTGGCTGCTGGCAATCGCGGTCGTGGGCGCCTGGGGGCTGGGCAAGTTCGGGCCCAATGTGATGACGCTGCATTTCTGGTTCGGCTATGCGGTGCTGGGGCTTCTGGCCTTCCGGCTGGTCTGGGGGTTCGTCGGCCCGCAGCATGCGCGGTTCGGCAATTTCCTTTATGGGCCGGTTTCCATCGGGAAATACGTCGTCCACATGGTCCGGCGCGAACCCAGCTACTGGCGCGGGCATAATCCGCTGGGCGGGCTGTTCGTCTTCATCCTGCTCGGCCTGCTGGCGGTTCATGCCGGGCTGGGGCTGATCGCCGATCCCGAGGATTACATCAATGCCGGCCCGCTGGCCCGCGAGGTCAGCATGGCTACCTCGCGCACGGCACTGGCCTGGCATGCCACGCTGGGCTGGGCGGTGCTGGGACTGGTGATCCTGCATGTCGCGGCGATCCTGTTCTACCGCAAATGGAAGCGCGAGGATCTGGTCCGCCCGATGATCACCGGCCGCAAGACGGTGCGCAAGGCAGGCTGATCCGCTGCCCTTATGGACATCGCGCGCCTGTCCGGGGATAGTCCCGGGCAGGCGGCGGACAGCGGGCTGACCGGGGGGCGGAATGCGGATCGCGACGTTCAACATCAACGGCATCAAGGCGCGGATCGAGGCGCTGAGCGCCTGGCTCGACGAGGCGGCGCCCGATGTGGCGCTGTTGCAGGAGATCAAGTCGGTCGACGAGGCCTTCCCGCGCGAGCTGTTCGAAGACCGCGGCTACAGGGTCGAGACCCATGGCCAGAAGGGCTTCAACGGCGTCGCGATCCTGTCGAAACTGCCGCTGGAGGATGTGACCCGCGGCTTGCCGGGGGATCCGGGCGACGAGCAGGCGCGCTGGATCGAGGCGACGGTGATCGGCGCGCGGGCGGTGCGGCTCTGCTGTCTCTACCTGCCCAATGGCAACCCGGCGCCGGGGCCGAAATACGAGTACAAGCTGGCCTGGATGGCCCGTCTGGAAGCACGCGCGCGCGATCTGCTGGCGGGCGAGGAGCCGGTGGTCCTGGCGGGCGATTACAACGTGATCCCGCAGGACGAGGACGCGGCGCGGCCCGAGGCCTGGCGCACCGATGCGCTGGCCCTGCCCCGGACGCGGGCGGCGTTCCGCCGGATCGTGAACCTGGGCTACACCGAAGCCTTCCGCGCCCAGGAGCAGGGGCCCGGGCATTATTCTTTCTGGGATTATCAGGGCGGGGCATGGAACCGCAATGACGGCATCCGCATCGACCATCTGCTGCTGAGCCCGCAAGCCGCCGATCTGATGACCGAGTGCCGGATCGAGGCGGAGCTGCGCGGCCACGACAAGCCGTCGGACCATGTGCCGGTCTGGGTGACGCTGGACGCCTGAGCCGGGCCAACGGGGTGCTCCCGCCCCCGTCCGGCGCAGGGCGCTTGCGCGCCCCGCTTGTCCGGGGTTGGGCGTGGCGCGGCCTTGCGGCCGCGTGCCTCCGGCGGGGGTATTTCGGCCAAGAAGAAGCGGCCGGGGTCAGGGCATCGGGGCGGCGGTCAGGGGGTAGCGGGCGGCGACATCATGGGCATAGACCCAGTCGAAGCGCTTGAGCGCCCCGCCCGGGGCGAGCGCGCCGCCAAGTCGCAGGGCCGTATGGGCAAGCGCGCGCAGCGGCGGCGAACTGAGATGGTAGTTGCGGGCGTTTCGCGAGGCCATCTCGACGATCTTCATCGTGCGCGGGCGGCGTTCGGCCTGATAGGCGGCAAAGGCGGTTGCGGTATCGGGATGGCGTGCGAGGCAGGCGGCCAGCACCCAGGCATCCTCGATCGCCATGTTCGCGCCCTGGGCGAGGAAGGGCAGCGTCGGATGCGCCGCATCGCCGAGGATCGCGGCGGGGCCGCCATGCCAGCACGCGGCGACAGGGTGACGAAAGAGGCCCCAGAGATTCACATGGCTGACCCGGGCCAGCAGGTCGGGCACCCCGGCGCCAAATTCGGCAAAGGCGCGGCGCAGGTTGTCGGGGTCGTCGTCATGGTTCCAGCCCTCGTCGACCCAGGAGGTGCGCTCCTCGACCGCGACGATGTTGATCAGTTCGCCGCCGCGCAGCGGGTAATGCACCAGATGCCGTCCGGGCCCCATGAAGACCTGGGCGACCGGCGCGACCGGGCCGGTGGCGGGCACCAGCGCGCGCCAGGCGACCTGTCCGGTGAAATCGGGCTCGGCGGCGCCGTTCAGCGCGGCGCGCACCACCGAATGCAGCCCGTCCGCACCGATCAGCAGGTCGGTCGCGACATGGGCGCCCTGGGCGCTGGTCAAGAGCGCGCGATCGGATTCAAGCTGGACCCCGGTGATGTCCTGCAACAGCCGGATCTGCGCCCCCGCCGCCCGGGCCGCGCCCGCCAGCATCTCGATCAGGTCGGCGCGATGGATGAAATGATAGCTGCCCGTGGCCGAGGACAGATCGAGGCGCAGCACCTCGCGCCCCGCGCGGAAATCGCGCAGCACCACGGCCCGGCCCCGCACCCCGAGCGCGTTCAGTTCCGGCAACAGGCCAAGCGCCTTGAGCACCGTCACGCCATTCGGGCTGATCTGAAGGCCCGCGCCGACCTCGCGGATCGCGTCGGCGCGTTCCAGGACCACCACCTCGGCGCCGCGCCGGGCCAAGGCTGTCGCCACCGCGAGGCCCGCAATGCCGGCCCCGAGGATCGTTGCCTTGCGCCCAGTCAGGGGCATGCGCCCTCCCCGTCCTTGCCTCAGTCGTCGCGATGGACGCGCTCGCGCCGTTCGTGGCGTTCCTGCGCCTCGAGGCTCAGGGTGGCGATCGGGCGGGCATCGAGCCGCTTGAGAGAGATCGGCTCGCCGGTTTCCTCGCAATAGCCGTATTCGCCATTCTCGATCCGGCGCAGCGCGGCGTCGATCTTGGCCACCAGCTTGCGCTGGCGATCGCGCGTCCTGAGTTCAAGGGCGCGGTCGGTCTCTTCGCTGGCGCGGTCGGCGATATCGGGAATGTTGCGGCTGGAATCCTGAAGCCCTTCGAGGGTTTCGCGGCTTTCGTTCAGAATGTCGTGCTTCCAGGCGTTCAATTTGCGGCGGAAATATTCGAGCTGGCGCTCGTTCATGAAGGGTTCGTCCTCCGCAGGACGGTAATCGTCGGGCAAGAACACTTCGGCTTTCATCCCTGCTCCCTTGTCTGGACCGGGCGAAAACTCGTTCATCTAAATATCTCCCCCGGCACGTCACGCGGCTGGCTATAGCCCGATCGCCGCGCGGTGTCACTAGCGTTGTGGCCTCTTATATGGCGCTTGCCTGTTTGTGAAGGGGCGCTAAGGTCCGGGGCGATTGGCTGGTTCGCATGGGGTCTTGTGATGGCGTTCAACTCGACGGACAGTTATGTGGCCTCGGCGGATCTTGCGGTTGCGGTGAATGCCGCCGTGGCGCTGGAACGGCCGCTTCTGGTCAAGGGCGAACCGGGCACCGGCAAGACCGAGCTTGCCCGCCAGGTTGCCCAATCCCTGGGCATGCCGCTTATCGAATGGCACATAAAATCGACGACCCGTGCCCAGCAGGGGCTATACGAATACGACGCGGTGAGTCGGCTGCGCGACAGCCAGCTTGGCGACGAACGGGTGCATGACATCGCCAATTACATCCGGCGCGGCAAGCTGTGGCAGGCCTTCGATGCGCCCCACAGGATCGTCCTGCTGATCGACGAGATCGACAAGGCGGATATCGAGTTCCCGAACGACCTGTTGCAGGAACTCGACCGGATGGAATTTCACGTCTACGAGACCGGCGAGACGGTGACGGCGCGTCACCGCCCTGTCGTCATCATCACCTCGAACAACGAAAAGGAACTGCCCGACGCGTTCCTGCGGCGCTGTTTCTTCCACTATATCCGTTTCCCCGACATCGAGACGATGAAGCGCATCGTCGAGGTCCATCACCCCGGCATCAAGCAGGATCTGCTGCATGCCGCGCTGACCCAGTTCTACGAGATCCGCGACATGGACGGGCTGAAGAAACGGCCCTCTACCTCCGAGGTGCTGGACTGGCTCAAGCTGCTGCTGGCCGAGGATCTGAAGCCCGAGGATCTGCGCCGCGACGGGCGCAGCGCCCTGCCCCGGCTGCATGGCGCGCTGCTGAAGAACGAGCAGGACGTGCAACTGTTCGAGCGGCTGGCCTTCATGGCGCGGCGGGGCTGAGCCGGACCGCCACGACGCAGGCATTGAACACCTGTCGGTTGCGGGCGCCCTTGTGCCGGGCCGCGCGCTCGCCCAAGATGGGGCGCGGGCCGAAACCCGCCTCGCTTGCGAAAGGCCCACCCCTTGTCCGACGTCACGATCCGCCCGCTCCGCCCCGAGGACATGCCCGAGTGGCGGCGGCTCTGGGGCAGTTACCTGGACTTCTACGAGACCTCGGTCAGCCCCGATGTCTACGAGATGACCTTTGCGCGGCTGTTGCACGGGGGCGATCCGGACATGGGCTGCCGCCTGGCGCTGATCGGCGGGCGGCCCTCGGGGCTCGCGCATTTCATCTTTCACCGCCATTGCTGGAAACCCGAGGGCGTGTGCTATCTTCAGGATCTGTTCGTCGATCCGCAGGCCCGCGGTCGCGGTCTTGGGCAGGCGCTGATCCGGGCAGTCTATGCGGTGGCGGATTCGCGCGACGTGCCCACGGTCTACTGGACGACCGCGGCCGACAATGCGCCCGCGCGCGCGCTTTATGACCGGATCGGGCAGTTGACGCCCTTCATCAAGTATCAGCGGGCCCCCCGCTGATGCGCCGCGTCGCCCTTGCGCTGGCCGCCTGCCTGGCGCTTGCCGGTTGTGCCGCGCCGGTCTCGGAAATGCCGGGCCGGGCGCCGTCGCTTTCGGCAGGGCTGCCGCCGATGAAAAGCTTTCCGGTCCGCCCGGCCGATCCGCCCACGCGCTCGAACGCGCAGATCGCGCAGGATTTCCTGGACCTGTCCTTCCGCATGGAAAGCGGCCGGCCGCTGGCGGTGATGTCGCGTTTCGAGGGGCCGGTCAGGGTGCGCGTGACCGGCAACCCGCCGCCCAGCCTGGGCCCCGATCTGGCCGCGCTGATCTCGCGGCTCCGGCGCGAGGCGGGCATCGACATCACCCGCGTCGCCGCAGACCAGCCCGCCGAGATCACGATCGAGGTGATGCCGCGTGCCCGGCTGCAACGCATGGTGCCGCAGGCCGCCTGTTTCGTCGCGCCGCGCGTGTCCGGCTGGGAGGAATATCGCCGCGTCCGCCGCAGCCCCGAAGTGGACTGGACCACGCTGATCACCCGCGACCGGGTGGCGATCTTCCTGCCCGGCGATGTCAGCCCGCAAGAGGTCCGCGACTGCCTGCACGAGGAACTGGCCCAGGCGCTGGGGCCGCTCAACGACATGTACCGGCTGCCCGATTCGGTGTTCAACGACGACAATTTCCACACGGTCCTGACCGGGTTCGACATGCTGATCCTGCGGCTCTACTACGCGCCGGAACTGCGCTCGGGCATGACGCGCGCCCAGGTTGCGCAGATCCTGCCCGGGCTGCTGGCGCGGATGAACCCGCGCGGCGAGGGGCGGCCGGGCGCGCCGCTGGCCCCGACCTCGCGCGACTGGATCGAGGCAATCGAGACCGCGCTTGGGGCGGGCACCTCGGCGCCGCGCCGCCGTGTCGCCGCCGAACGCGCCGTGACCATCGCACGCGCCCGCGGCTGGCAGGACGGGCGGCTTGCCTTCAGCCTGTTCGCGCTGGGCCGGTTGTCGCTGGGCGAGCACCCCGAACTGGCGCTGGCCGCCTTCCTTCAGGCGGGCGAGATCTATGCGTCCCGCCCCGAAACCCGGATCCACCTTGCCCATGTGGGCATGCACCTGGCCGCCTTTGCGCTGTCGGCAGGCCAGCCGCGTGCGGCACTCGATCTGGCGAACGGCAACATCGCCGCGGCGACGCGCGGCCAGAACGCCGCCCTTCTGGCAACGCTGCTGCTGATCAAGGCCGAGGCGCTCGACGCGCTGGACCGCCCGGGCGAGGCGCGCAGCATCCGCCAGGAGGCGCTGGGCTGGGGGCGCTACGGCTTTGGCAGCGATGACGAGGTGCGCAGCCGGACCGAGGAGATCGCCGCGCTGAACCGCGCGCGGCGCAGCTGAGCCCCCTTCCCTGCGCGCCGCCGCCGCCCTATCCTGTGGCCCATGTTCCTGCCGTTCTTCCAGTCGCTGCGCGCCGCCGGAATTCCCGTCTCCCTGCGGGAATATCTGGGCTTTCTCGAAGGCATGAAGGCGGGACTGGTGACCTATGACGTCGAGGGGTTCTATTACCTGGCCCGCACCGTGATGGTAAAGGACGAACGCCTTCTGGACCGCTTCGACCGCGCCTTTGCCGAAAGCTTTTCAGGGCTCGAGGAAATCGGCCCGGACGATGTGCTGGACGCGCTGGATCTGCCCGAGGACTGGCTGCGCAAGCTCGCCGAAAAGCACCTGTCAGACGAGGAACGCGCCGAGATCGAGGCGTTGGGCGGCTTCGACAAGCTTATGGAGGCGCTGAAGGAGCGGCTGAAGGAACAGCAGGGCCGCCATCAGGGCGGCAACAAGTGGATCGGCACCGCCGGAACCTCGCCCTTCGGCGCCTGGGGCTACAATCCCGAAGGCGTGCGCATCGGCCAGGACGTCTCGCGCCACCGCAAGGCGGTCAAGGTCTGGGACCGGCGCGAGTTCCGCAATCTCGACGATTCGGTGGAACTGGGCACGCGCAACATCAAGGTGGCGCTGAAACGGCTGCGCCGCTGGGCACGCGCCGGCGCGCATCACGAACTGGATCTCGAGGAAACCATCCGCGCCACCGCCGATCACGGCTATCTCGACGTGCGCACCCGCCCCGAGCGGCACAATGCGGTCAAGGTGATCCTGTTTCTCGATATCGGCGGGTCGATGGACGATCATGTGCAGGTGGTCGAGGAACTGTTCTCGGCCGCCCGCTCCGAGTTCAAGCACCTGGAACATTACTATTTCCACAACTGCCTTTACGAAGGCGTCTGGCGCGACAATCGCCGCCGCTGGTCCGAGGTGATCCCCACCGCCGAGGTGCTGCGCACCTACGGGCCCGACTACAAGTGCATCTTCGTCGGCGATGCCAGCATGAGCCCCTACGAGATCGCCTTTGCCGGCGGCGCGAACGAACACTGGAACGCCGAACCCGGCCGCGTCTGGCTTGAGCGTGCCCGTGCGCAATGGCCCCATCACCTGTGGATCAACCCGGTTCCGGAACGCCACTGGCAATACACCCAGTCGATCGAGATGATCCGCGAGATATTCCAGGGCGCAATGGTGCCGATGACACTGGAAGGCATCGAGCGCGGCATGAAGGCGCTGGGCCGCTAGTCCCCGCCTGCATTCCTCCCGGCCAGTCGAGGGCCGGAACGCACCCGGCTGCGAACGAGAGGCGGCTGGATCGCCCACGCGACCTGACGCGATGCCACGTAACGGAACGGGATCGGAACGTGAAAGTGGGAACGGGCTTGGGAACGCTTGTCCGCCGCGTCGCCGTGGGTGTCAGGGCGCGGCAGATTTCCCGCGCTGATTCAAAGTGGTGCCCGAGGCGAGAGTCGAACTCGCACGCCTTGCGGCGGAGGATTTTGAATCCCCTGCGTCTACCATTCCGCCACTCGGGCCACGCCCCGCTCTAGCCTGCCGCCGCGCGCGGGTCAATCGGTGCAGCGCGCGGCGCGGTCGTCTTGACGCGGCACGGCCCCCGTGGCTTCTGGGCGCGGACCGAACCAAGGACAGCCCGACGATGCTTCGCCGCCTTTACGCCTGGACCATGGCCCTGGCCGACCGCCCGCATGCGCTGTTCGCGCTGTTCGTGGTGGCCTTCGTGGAAAGCTCGGTCTTCCCGATCCCGCCCGATGTGCTGATGATCCCGATGATCCTGGCCCGCCCCTCGCGCGCCTGGCTGATTGCCGCTGTCGCGCTGGCGGGGTCGGTGCTGGGCGGGCTTCTGGGCTATGTGATCGGCTGGGGCTTTTTCGAGACACTGGGTCGCCCGGTTCTGGAATTCTACGGCAAGGATGCCTATTTCGACGCGTTTTCCGAACGTTACAACGAATACGGTGCCTGGGCGGTGCTGGTGGCGGGGATCACGCCCTTTCCCTACAAGGTCATCACCATCCTGTCGGGCTTGACCTCGCTCGATCTGGGGGTCTTCATCGTGGCCAGCGTGATCGCCCGGGGGATACGCTTCTTCGTGCTGGCGGCGCTCTTGTGGAAATTCGGCGTGCCGATCCGCGCCTTCATCGAGCGCTACATGGGTCTTCTGTTCACGCTGTTCGTGCTGCTGCTGATCGGCGGCTTCTACGCGGTGAGATATCTATGACGACGATGCTGAGAATGACACGCAACCGGGCGATATTCCTTGCTGCGGCGGGCTCGCTGTCGATCCTGCTGGCGGGCTACTGGTTCCAGTATGTCGTCGGCCTGCAACCCTGCACCCTGTGCCTGTGGCAACGCTGGCCGCACATGATCGCACCGCTTCTGGGCATCGCGGCAATCGCGGTGGGCGGGCGGATGCTGGCGCTGGCCGGCGCGGTGACGATGGCGGTTTCGGCCGGGCTTGGGGTCTATCATACCGGGGTCGAGCGGAAATGGTGGCCGGGCCCTGCCACCTGCACCGGCGATGCGGGGGGCTTTCAGGCGCTGACGCCCGAGCAGATGCTGGACCCGACACTGGTCCGGCCGGTCGTGCTGTGCGACCAGGTCCAATGGGAAATGTTCGGCCTGTCGATGGCCAGCTACAATGCCATGGTCTCGCTGGTCTTTGCCGGGCTCTGGATCTGGGGACTGGCGCTCAGCCGACGCTGAGCGCCGCGCGTTCAGTGCAGCGTGAACTCGCCCACCACATTGCGCCATTCCCCCGGCGAGATCATCTTGCGATGGGTGAAGCGCACCGAATGCAGCGGTCCCTCGATGCTGTCCTGCCAGAATTCGATGAACCTGAACAGCCGCGGGTGATCCGGGGCGATGTCGTAATCCTGCCAGATGAACGTGTTCAGCACGTTGCGGTAATCCGGCATGCGGTAAAAGAACTCGGCCGTGGTCAAGCCATAGCCCTTCAGCATCAGCTCAGTCTCGGTCGGGCGCACGTTTCGAACCTCCTGTTGCGTTAACGGTTCGATGATGCCGAATCGCTGTTTATTTTCAATGAAAACAAAACGTTGGCACTACTGTCCCGCGGCTGCCAACGGCCGGACGGGACGAGCATTGCACCCAACATGAAGGTTCTGATAAAGTACCCTCAACAAGATGTAGCATCGCCACGAAAGGGCGGATACTGACGTGAGCGACACGCCGGAAACCCCTGAAAACCAAGACGAAAACGGCGCCGCAACCGAAGTGGTCCGCGCGCCCCATGACGGCCCCACCGTCGCGATCGAGCAGGAGATGCAGACCTCCTATCTCGATTACGCGATGAGCGTGATCGTCAGCCGCGCGATCCCGGATCTGCGCGACGGCCTGAAACCTGTGCACCGGCGCATCCTTTACGCGATGCACGAGACCGGCAACACGCATGACAAGCCCTATCGCAAGTCGGCCCGCCCCGTGGGCGACGTGATGGGGAAATACCACCCCCATGGCGACAGCGCGATCTATGACGCGCTGGTGCGGATGGCGCAGGATTTCTCGATGTCGCTGCCGCTTCTGGATGGGCAGGGCAATTTCGGCTCGATGGATGGCGATAACGCCGCGGCCATGCGCTATACCGAGGTGCGGATGGCCAAGGCGGCGCAGGCGCTGCTGCTCGATATCGACAAGGACACGGTCGATTTCCAGCCGAACTATGACGGCAAGGATCTGGAACCCACCGTCCTGCCCGCGCGCTTTCCGAACATGCTGGTCAACGGCGCGGGCGGCATCGCGGTCGGCATGGCGACCAACATCCCGCCGCACAATCTGGGCGAGGTGGTCGATGCCACGCTGGCGCTGATCGCGAACCCGGATCTGTCGACCGAACAGTTGATGGAGTATGTCCCCGCCCCCGATTTCCCGACCGGCGCGCAGATCCTCGGCCGCTCGGGCGCGCGCAAGGCCTATCTGGAGGGGCGCGGCTCGGTCATCATCCGCGCCAGGACCCGGATCGAGGAAATCCGCAAGGACCGCTTTGCCATCGTCGTGGACGAGATCCCCTATCAGGTGAACAAGGCCACGATGATCGAGAAGATCGCCGAGGCCGCGCGCGACAAGCGGATCGAGGGCATCGCCCATGTGCAGGACGAATCCGACCGGGTCGGCGTGCGCGTGGTGATCGAACTGAAACGCGACGCGACACCCGATGTCGTGCTGAACCAGCTTTTCCGCTTCACGCCGATGCAGACCTCGTTCGGCTGCAACATGCTGGCGCTGAACGGCGGTCGGCCCGAAACGCTGACGCTGCGCCAGTTCCTGACCGCCTTCATCGACTTCCGCGAGGAAGTCGTGGCGCGGCGCACGGCCTATGAGCTGAACAAGGCGCGCGAGCGCAGCCATATCCTGTGCGGTCTGGCGGTGGCGGTCTCGAATGTGGACGAGGTGGTGGCCACGATCCGGGCATCAAGCGATGCCGCCGAAGCCCGCGCGCGCCTGATGGAACGGCGCTGGCCCGCGGCCGATATCGCTGGCTATATCCGGCTGATCGACGATCCGACGCACAAGATGAACGAGGACGGCACCTATAACCTGTCCGAGACCCAGGCCCGCGCGATCCTCGATCTGCGGCTGCAACGCCTGACCCAGCTTGGCGTCAAGGAAGTCACCGACGAACTCGAAGATCTGGCAGCAAGGATCAAGGATTACCTCGACATCCTCGGCTCGCGCGAGCGGATCATGGAGATCATCTCGACCGAGCTGAAAGAGGTCCGCGACCAGTTCGCCGTTCCCCGCCGCACCGAGATCGCCGACTGGTCCGGCGACATGGAGGACGAGGATCTGATCGAGCGCGAGGACATGGTCGTGACGGTCACCCAGTCCGGCTATATCAAGCGCACGCCTCTGGCCGAGTTCCGCGCCCAGCGCCGCGGCGGCAAGGGCATGTCGGGGATGCAGACCAAGGAAGAGGATGTGGTCACCACCCTTTTCGTGGCCAACACCCATACACCGCTCTTGTTCTTCACCACCGACGGGATGGTGTACAAGCTGAAATGCTGGCGCCTGCCGCAGGGCGGGCGCACCGCCAAGGGCAAGGCCATCGTCAACATCCTGCCGATCGCCACCGGCGTTTCGGTCGCGGCGATCATGCCGGTGGACCGGCCCGAAGCGGAATGGGACGACCTTCAGATCGTCTTTGCCACCACCGAGGGCGATGTCCGGCGCAACCAGCTTGGCGATTTCACCAATGTCATGCGCAACGGCAAGATCGCGATGAAGCTGCCCGAGGGCGTCGCGCTGGTGAATGCCCGCATCGCGACCGAGGATGACGACGTGATGCTGGTCACGGCGCTGGGCCGCGCGATCCGCTTTTCCACCACCGATGTCCGCATCTTCAAGGGCCGGGATTCGACCGGCGTGCGGGGCGTGCGGCTGGGCGATGGCGACAGCGTCGTGTCGATGGCCGTGATCCGCCATTTCGAGGCCACGCCCGAGGAACGCACCGCCTTTCTCAAGCAGCGCCGCCTGATGGCCGGTGTCACCGAGGAGGAGGACACCGACGACGACGAGGAAGCCGTTGCCGAGGGCCAGCTTTCGCCCGAACGCTATGCGGAAATGTCGGCGGCCGAGGATCTGATCCTGACGATCACCGCGGGCGGCACCGGCAAGCTGTCGTCGAGCCACGATTACCCGGTGCGCGGCCGTGGCGGCCAAGGCGTGCAGGCCATCGACAAGGGGATGCGCGGCGGCAGGCTGGTCGCCTGCTTCCCGGTCGAGATCGACAACCAGATCATGCTGGTCACCTCCACCGGCCAGTCGATCCGCTGCCCGGTCGAGGATATCTCGTTCCGCTCGCGCAGCGCGGGCGGCGTGCGGGTGTTCAACACCGCCCGCGGCGAAGAAGTCGTCTCGGTCGCCTGGATCGCCGAACAGGGCGAGGATGACCGCGGCGGGGATGCCGACTAGCGGGACCGGACGGGGGACGGCAGGGATGCACAAGGTCGCCAATCGCGAGGCGCTTGACGGGGTGCAGCAGATGCATCGCGGCGTTCACATGGCGCTGGATGCGCTGGTCCATCAGGGCGACACCGAAGCGGCGGTCGAGATCCTGCGCCAGCTTGACGCCGTCATGGTCGACTGGATCAACGAGACACGGAAGATGCGCTGATGCGGTCCGGCTGCGGTCTTGTCCCGGCCCTGCCCCGCTTCACCCGGCATGCTTGCCCAAAAAACAGGCACCTGCCCGGAATCGCGCCCCTGCCCGGCGGCTTGCATATTGCGGCCGCCCAAGCGCCTGCCTAGCGTGAGGGCATGAGCGAGAAACAATTCTTCGACGAGATGTGGGGCCGGGACGCAGAACTGCGCCCCCCCTACCAACGCTTTCAGAACTGGTTCGAGGGCGAGGACATAGCCCGCCTGCGCGCCAAGCAGCGCGAGGCCGAGGAGGTGTTCCGGCTGACCGGCATCACCTTCAACGTCTATGGCCGGGCCGAGGCCGAGGAACGGCTGATCCCCTTCGACATCATCCCGCGCATCATCTCGGGGCGCGAATGGCAGCGGCTGAGCCGCGGCATCGAACAGCGGGTGCGCGCGATCAACGCCTTCCTGCACGACATCTATCACCGCCAGGAAATCGTGAAGGCGGGCCGCATCCCCGAACAGGCGATCTCGCGCAACGACGCCTTCCTGCCGCAGATGATCGGGGTGGAACCGCCGGGCGGCATCTATACCCATATCGTCGGCATCGACCTGGTGCGCACCGGCGACGACCAGTTCTATGTGCTCGAGGACAATGCCCGCACGCCCAGCGGCGTCAGCTACATGCTGGAAAACCGCGAGACGATGCTGCAAATGTTCCCCGAGCTGTTCTCGCAGAACCGGGTGCAGCCGGTGCAGTCCTATCCCGCGGATCTGCGCCGTTCGCTGGCCTCCTGCGCGCCCAATGGCTCGGACAGCCCCACCGTGGCGGTGCTGACGCCGGGGATCTACAACTCGGCCTATTTCGAACATGCCTTCCTTGCCGACCAGATGGGCGTCGAACTGGTCGAGGGGAACGATCTGCGCGTGGTCGATGGCAAGGTCGCGATGCGCACGACACAGGGCTATCAGCCCATCGACGTGCTCTATCGCCGGGTCGATGACGATTACCTCGATCCGCTGAACTTCAACCCCGACTCGGCTCTGGGCATTCCCGGCATCATGGATGTCTATCGCGCGGGCCGGATCACCATCGCCAACGCGCCCGGAACCGGCATCGCCGATGACAAGGCGATCTACAGCTACATGCCCGAGATCGTCGAATTCTACACCGGCGAAAAGGCGCTTCTGGAAAACGTGCCGACCTGGCGCTGCGCCGAACCCGATGCGCTGGCCTATGTGCTGGATCACCTCTCCGAACTGGTGGTCAAGGAGGTGCATGGCTCGGGCGGTTACGGCATGCTGATCGGGCCTGCGGCCACGCGCAAGGATCTGGCCGAGTTCCGCAAGAAGCTGATGGCGCGGCCGGGCAACTACATCGCCCAGCCCACGCTGTCGCTGTCGACCGTGCCGATCTTTACCCGCAACGGGCTGGCGCCGCGCCATGTGGATCTGCGCCCCTTCGTGCTGGTCGGCCCGAACGGCATCAACATCACGCCCGGCGGGCTGACGCGGGTGGCGCTGAAGAAGGGATCGCTTGTGGTGAATTCCTCGCAAGGGGGCGGCACCAAGGATACCTGGGTGCTGGAGGACTGAGCCGCATGCTGGGCAAGACCGCAAATGGCCTGTTCTGGATGTATCGTTCTCTCGAACGGGCCGAGAACACCTCGCGCCTGGTCGAGACCGGCCAGCGCATCGCGCTGACCCGGCTGGAAAGCTCGGATGGCGAATGGCTGTCGATCATGCAGACCGCGGGCGTCGCAGACGGCTTTCTCGAACGCCATGACGAGGTCACCAAGGAGGCCGCGATCGACTGGATGCTGCGCGCCAGGGACAACCCGTCCTCGGTGCTGTCGGCGATCTCGGCGGCACGCCAGAACGCGCGGCTGGTGCGCACCGCGCTGACCCATGACGTGTGGGAGGCGATGAACCGCTGCTACATGCAGGTGCGCGAACGGCTGGCCCGCAAGGTCAACGAACGCGACCTGCCCGCCGTGATCGACATGATCAAGCAGCACACCGCCCTTGTCCGCGGCACGACGCAGGGCACGATGCTGCGCAACGACATCTTCAACTTTGCCCGGATCGGCACCTATCTGGAACGCGCCGACAACATCGCGCGCATTCTCGACGTGAAATATTACGTCCTGCTGCCCTCGGTGAATTCTGTCGGCAGTTCCATCGACAACGTGCAATGGGAAACGATCCTGCGCGCGGTCTCGGCGCGGGGCGGCTTTCGCATGGTCCATGGCAACCAGGCCTGTTCCGTGGATATCGCCCGCTTCCTGATCCTCGACCGGCGGATGCCGCGCAGCCTGCGCTTCTCGATCACCAAGATCCGCGACAATCTGGAATATCTCGCCTCGGATTACGGGCTGCGCCATCCCTGCCACGCCCAGGTGGATACGCTGATGCGCCGGTTCATGTCGCATGACATCGACTCGATCTTCGAGTACGGGCTGCATGAATACCTTCAGGACATCCTTGCCGCGCTGGCCGCGCTGGGACATCAGATCGAAATCGACTACCGGTTCTACGAGTGAGTGCGATGCGCCTGAGGATCAGCCACACCACCCGCTACCGCTTCGAGAACCCGGTGACCTACGGCTTGCAGCAATTGCGCAAGACGCCCAAGACCAGCCGCCAGCAGACTGTCCTGCGCTGGGAAACCTCGGTCGAGGGTGGCCGCAAGGAACTGTCCTTCGAGGATCACCACCACAATGTCGTCGAACTCATCAGCTTCGAGCGCGACGCAACCGAACTGACCGTGCGCTCCGAAGGCGAGGTCGAGATCGCCGAGACCCATGGCGTCGTCGGCCCCCATCGCGGCCCCGCGCCGCTCTGGCTTTACCGCCGGGCGACGGCGCGCACGCGGGCGGGCACGGGCTGCCGGGCGCTTCTGCGCGAGGTCGAGGGCGGCACCGATCTTGACCGGCTGCACGGGCTGTCGCGGCGGATCCTGGGCGCCGTCGCCTACGAGACCGGCATCTCGCATCCCGACTGGACCGCCGAGGAAGCCGTGGCCGAGGGCCGCGGGGTCTGTCAGGACCACGCCCATGTCTTCATCGCCTGCGCCCGCGAAATGGGCTTTCCGGCACGCTATGTCTCGGGCTATCTGCGCATGGACGACCGCGACGGTCAGGACGCGATGCATGCCTGGGCCGAAGCCCATGTCGAGGGGCTGGGCTGGGTCGGGTTCGACGTGTCGAACGGCATCTCGCCCGATATCCGCTATGTGCGCGTCGCCACCGGGCTTGACTATGCCGAGGCGGCACCCGTAACCGGCACGCGGATCGGCGGCGCGGGCGAGGCGCTGTCGGTCGAAATCGAAGTCGCGCAGCAATAGCTGGGCAGGAAACGGGACGGGCAATGACCTATTGCGTCGGGATGATGCTGGATTGCGGGCTGGTGATGATGGCCGATACCCGCACCAATGCGGGGATGGACAACATCTCGACCTTCCGCAAGCTCTTTACCTGGGAGGTGCCGGGCGACCGCGTGCTGATCCTGATGACCGCGGGCAACCTGGCCACCACCCAGGCCGTGGTCAGCCTGCTGGACGAGCGCACCAAGGCCCATGGCGAGCGCGACCCCTCGATCTACGAGGTGCCCTCGATGTTCCAGGCCGCGCGGCTGGTGGCGGACACGTTGCGCACCGTGATTGCAAGCCATGCCGATGCCGGGCAGCGCGCCGACACCACCTTCAACGCCACGCTGATCCTGGCGGGCCAGATCAAGGGCGGCCCGGTGCGGCTGTTCCTGATCTATCCCGAGGGCAATTTCATCGAGGCCGGCAGCGACACGCCCTTCTTCCAGATCGGCGAGACGAAATATGGCCGCCCGATCCTGGTGCGCGCCTTCGACCGGACGATGAACTTCGAACGGGCGGTCAAGCTGTTGCTGGTCAGCTTCGACAGCACGGTCAAGGCCAACCTCTCGGTCGGCCCGCCCTTCGATCTGCAACTCTACAAGGCCGACAGCCTGATGCTGGAGCCCAAGATCCGCATCGCGGCGGACGCGCCCTATTATCAGGCGATCTCGGCAGGCTGGGGCGAGGCGCTCAAGACCGCGCTGGACAGCCTGCCCGATTTCGACCCCTGCCCGCAGGTCTAGGCGGGCTCAGCGGCGGCGCAGCACCGCCGAGATCGGCGCCAGCGTCACCGCCTGGGCCTCGGCCTCCAGCGCCCAGGAATAAAGCGCGGTCACCGTGTCGGCGTAGCTATGCCCGACCATCACGACATGGCCATCCTGCCGCGCCTTGAACACCGCGCGGTCAAGCATCCGGCGGATCGTCGGCGCGTTCGGGCGGGCCTCGTCGATCAGGCGGAACACGGTCGCCTGCGGCACCCCCGCCTGTCCCGCCAGCCGCGCCGCGCTGTTCAGCCCGCGGTCATAGCTGACCAGCCCATGCCCGGTTTCCCCGGCAAAGGCCACCATCTGCGCTGTCAGCGCCCGGTCATCCTGAAACCCGGCCCCGGCCACATCCATCACCGCCACTGCCCGCTCAAGCGGCGCCTGATGCGCGGCCAGCGTGACCTCCAGATCGGCGGGCGTCGCACCGGGCGGCAGCCCCGTGGCCAGAACCACCACCTCGTAGCCCGCGGCGCGATAGGCGGCGATCGCCTCCTCGGCATCGGGGCGGGCCGGATCGACCGCAAAGGTCACCGGGAAGGAAAAGGTCGTCAACGCCGCGCGCTCAAGCCCCTGTTCGCCCGCGTCGATCAGGATCACCGAGAACAGCGGACGCCCCGGCGCGGGCTGGAACGCCACCGCGTTGCGGGCCAGCGCACCAAGCCCCTCGCGCGGGGCGGCGGTTGGAACCTCGGCCACGTCTTCCGCCGGGGCCTCGGGCTCGGGGGCCTGCGCAGCGGGCTGGCCGATGCGGGGGCCGGGCAGCGCGATCCCGCCTTCGGGCGCAGGCAGGCGCAGCGCGCCCACCGGGGCGGTCTCGGGCATAGCGGCCATGCCGCTGCCCTCGGCCGGGGCTTCGGGCGCGGCGGGCAACGGGCGCACGCGCGGCAGCGCCGCTTCGGGTGCCTGCGCCGCGATGGCCGCTTCGGTCTCTGCGGGGGCGGGCCGTTCTGCGGCCACGCGATCCTCGGGTTCGGCCGGGATCGCGGCCCCCTCTGCCGCCGGACCGTCTGCCGCAGCCTCCCGGGACGGCGCGGCGGGCAGCGGCGTCGGGCGCAGCGCGACCGGCCCAGTGGCCGCAGGCGATGGCAGGACAGGCTCATCCGCCGCCAGATCGGGCGGCGCCTCGGCCGAAAGCGGGGGCGCCAGCCCGTCGGGGCCCGTCGTCACCGGCGCAGGCGCGGCGATGGGCGCGGTGTCAAGCTGCGGCGCCTCGACCGGGGCACCGCCGGGCTCGGGGCCGCGCACCGGGGGCGCGCCGGGCAGACCGGTATCGGTCTCGGGCAGGCTGGCCTCCTGGTCGGGGGGGCGGCGGTTGAACTCGGATCCGGGCGGCAATTCGATATCGGTGGCAGGCGCGGTTCCCGGCGCGGCCACGATGGCGGGCCGGTCCAGCACCGGCCGGGGCAAGGGCTCGGGCATGTCGGCGGGCGCAAGCGTCTGCGAGGGCGGCGCCTCGGGCCGGCTGGCAAGCCCGGGCATGGCTGGCGCATCCGGTCCGGACGGCCGCGTGCCTGCGGGCGGTGGAACGACCAGCACCGCCACGACCAGAACCAGCCCGGTGACCACGATCCCCCAGACGATCCCGCCGAACAGCCCCCTGCCCATGCTGCACTCCTTCGGTATGCGGCTTGCCGCTTCTTGCCTTCTGCCTCGCGCGGGGATTTGCCCGCGCCGCCGCCCCTTGACCGGGGCGCACCGCTCTGAGCATGTATAGCCCGACCCGCACCCGGGTTCACCCCCTTTCGCTTGTGGCGCGACCATGCTTCTTCTGATCGACAATTACGACAGCTTCACCTGGAACCTCGTGCATTACCTGGGCGAACTGGGCGCCGAGGCGACGGTGGTGCGCAACGATGCGATGGATGTGCAGCAGGCGATGGCGCTGAACCCCTCGGCCATCGTGCTCTCGCCCGGCCCCTGCGATCCGGCACAGGCGGGGATTTGCCTCGCGCTCACGAAAGCCGCGGCCGAGACCGCAACGCCGCTGATGGGCGTCTGCCTCGGCCACCAGACCATCGGCGAGGCGTTCGGCGGCCGCGTGGTGCGCGCCGGCGAGATCGTGCATGGCAAGATGGGCCGGATCGAGCATGACGCCACCGGCGTCTTTGCCGGGCTGCCCTCGCCATTCCAGGCCACGCGCTATCATTCGCTGATCGTCGAACGCGAAACCCTGCCCGATTGCCTTGTGGCCAATGCCTGGCTGGCGGACGGCACGATCATGGGCCTGCGCCACCGCACGCTGCCGATCCATGGCGTGCAGTTCCACCCCGAAAGCATAGCCTCGGAACATGGCCATGCGCTGCTCAGGAACTTCCTGCAAACCGTGAAGGAGCCCGCATGAGCGATGCGCTGAAACCGCTGATCGGCATTGCCGCCGACCGCCCGCTGACCCGGGACGAGGCGCGGATCGCGTTTCAGGCCCTGTTCGACGGCGAGGCGACGCCCAGCCAGATCGGCGGGCTTCTGATGGCGCTGCGAACGCGCGGCGAAACGGTGGACGAATTCGCCGCCGCCGCCGCCGTGATGCGCGCCAAATGCCGCAAGGTGACCGCCCCCGAGGGCGCGATGGACATCGTCGGCACCGGCGGCGACGGCAAGGGCACGCTGAACATCTCGACCGCGGCGGCCTTTGTCGTGGCGGGGGCGGGCGTGCCCGTGGCCAAGCATGGCAACCGCAATCTCAGTTCGAAATCGGGCGCGGCAGATGCGCTGAGCCAGCTTGGCATCAACGTGATGATCGGGCCGGAAATTGTTGAAAAGGCTTTGAAAGAGGTCGGCATCGGCTTCATGATGGCGCCCATGCACCACCCGGCAATGGCGCATGTCGGCCCGACCCGCGCCGAGCTTGGCACGCGCACGATCTTCAACATCCTCGGCCCGCTGACCAACCCCGCGGGGGTCAAGCGGCAACTGACCGGCGCCTTTTCCCGCACGCTGATCCGCCCGATGGCCGAGACGCTGGCGGCGCTGGGCTCCGAAGCGGCCTGGCTGGTCCATGGCAGCGACGGCACCGACGAGCTTGCGATTTCGGGCATTTCCCATGTCGCGATGCTTGAGGGCGGCGCAGTGACCGAACGCGAGCTGCACCCCGAGGAGGCCGGCCTGCCCGAACACCCCTTCGAGGCGATCCTCGGCGGCACCCCCGAACACAACGCCCGCGCCTTCGGCGCGCTGCTGGACGGCGAACCGTCCGCCTATCGCGACGCGGTGCTGCTGAACGCCGCCGCCGCGCTGGTCGTCGCAAGCCACGCAAAGACCCTGCGCGAAGGCGTTGAAATGGCATCCGAAAGCATAGATTCCGGCGCCGCGAAAGCCAAGGTGCGCGGACTTGCCCAGATCACATCGGAGACGGCATGAGCCAGACCATCCTCGACCGCATAAAGGCCTACAAGCTGGAGGAAATCGCCGCCGACAAGGCCGCGCATCCGCTCTCCGAGGTCGAGGCCGCGGCAAAGGCCGCGCCTCCCGTCCGCCCCTTTGCGGCGGCCCTGCACCGGGCGGCGCAGCGCGGCTATGGGCTGATCGCCGAAATCAAGAAGGCCAGCCCGTCCAAGGGCTTGATCCGCGAGGATTTCGACCCGCCCGCACTGGCCCGGGCCTATGAGGCGGGCGGCGCGACCTGTCTTTCGGTGCTGACCGACACGCCGTCCTTCCAGGGTGCCAAGGCGTATCTGGAAGCGGCGCGTGCGGCGGTCGGCCTGCCCTGTCTGCGCAAGGATTTCATGTATGACACCTACCAGGTCGCCGAGGCGCGCGCGCTGGGGGCGGATTGCATCCTGATCATCATGGCCAGCGTCTCGGACGCCCAGGCCGCCGAACTGGAAGCTGCCGCGACCGAGTGGGGCATGGATGCGCTGATCGAGGTGCATGACGCCCCAGAGCTTGACCGGGCCTGCGTGCTGAAATCCGGACTTATCGGCATAAACAACCGCAATCTCAACACGTTCGAGACAAGTCTTGATACAACGCGTCAACTTGTGCGCCGCGTGCCCGAGGGGCGCCAGATCGTCAGCGAATCCGGGCTGAACAGCCCCGAGGATCTGGCCGAGATGGCGCGCTATGGCGTGCGCAGCTTCCTGATCGGCGAAAGCCTGATGCGCCAGCCCGATGTCACCGCCGCCACCCGGGCGCTGTTGGCCAATCCGGCGATGGGCGCGCATTGATGGCGGGTCTTACCCATTTCGACGCCGAGGGCCGGGCGCATATGGTCGATGTGTCCGGCAAGCCCGTGACCGCACGGCTGGCAATGGCCGAGGGATGGATAAGGATGGCGCCGGAAACGCTTGATATCGTTTGCGAAGGCCGGGCGAACAAGGGGGATGTTCTGGGCGTGGCGCGGCTGGCGGGCATCATGGGCGCCAAGCAGACCGCAGCACTTATCCCGCTCTGCCATCCGCTGCCGGTGACCAATGTCGCGCTCGACCTGACCCCCGACCCCGCGCTGCCCGGCATCCGCATCGCCGCGACCGTGCGCACCACCGGCCAGACCGGCGTCGAGATGGAGGCGCTGACCGCCGTCTCGGTCGCGGCGCTGACGATCTACGACATGCTCAAGGCCGCCGAAAAGGGCATGGAGATCGGCGGCATCCGCCTGACGCTCAAGGAGGGCGGCAAGTCGGGCCGCTACGAGGCCGGCGCATGATCACGGTCGAGGAGGCCCTTGCCCGGGTCTGCGCCCTGGTCGCCCCCCTGCCGGTCGAGGATGTGCCGCTGGCGCAGGCTGCGGGCCGCGTGCTGGCCCGCCCGGTCGCCGCCCGCCTGACCCAGCCGCCCTTCGACACCTCGGCCATGGATGGCTACGCGATTGCCGAAGCCGATGCCCGGCCCGGCGCCGTTCTGGACGTGATCGGCCTGTCGCGCGCGGGCGAAGGCTTTGGCGGCACGCTTGGCCGCGGGCAGGCGGTGCGCATCTTCACCGGCGCCCCGGTGCCGCGCGGTGCCGCGCGCGTGGTGATCCAGGAGGATGTCACGCGCGCGGGCGACCGGATCACGCTGGGCGAACGGCTGGACCGCGGCACCAACATCCGCCCCGCGGGCGCCGATTTCACGCTGGGCGACACGATACCTGCGCCGCGCCGGTTGCGGTCTGCCGATCTGGCGCTGGCCGCCGCGATGAACCTGCCCGCCCTGCCCGTCCACCGCCGCCCCGATGTCGCGATCATCGCCACCGGCGACGAGCTGGTGATGCCGGGCGAGGCGCCGGGTCCCGACCAGATCGTCGCGTCCAACGGCTTCGGGCTCAAGGCCATGGTCGAGGCCGAGGGCGGCATCGGGCGGCTTCTGCCGATCGCGCGCGATACCGAAGCCTCGCTGCAAACCGTCTTCGGGCTGGCCGAGGGGGCCGATCTGATCGTGACCATCGGCGGCGCCTCGGTGGGCGATCACGACCTTGTCGGCAAGGTGGCGGCCGGTCTGGGCATGGAACAATCCTTCTACAAGGTCGCGATGCGGCCGGGCAAGCCGCTGATGGCAGGCCGGATGGGCAAGGCGGCGATGATCGGACTGCCCGGCAACCCGGTCTCGGCGCTGGTCTGCGCGCATCTGTTCCTGCTGCCCGCGCTGCGCGTGATGCAGGGCCTGCCCGCCGCCCCCGCCCCGCGCCTGACCGGGCGGCTGGCCTGCGATCTGGACGCCAACGGCCCGCGCGAACATTACATGCGCGCCCGGATCACCGCGGACGGGCTTGCCCCCTTCGACCGGCAGGACAGCGCGCTTCTGACGATCCTTTCCGAGGCCGACGCACTGATCGTGCGCCCCCCGGGCGACGGACCCCGCCGTGCGGGCGAAAAGGTGGGTTATCTGCCGCTCTGACCGGGCCGCATTGCGCCGGGCGAACTTGACACAAAACGGGAACATGCCTAGAACATGGGGGAACAGGCCCATGGCGAGGATGTCCCATGCTGACCCGCAAGCAACTCGACCTGCTGGAATTCATCCACAAGCGGATGCAGCGCGACGGCGTGCCCCCCTCTTTCGACGAGATGAAAGAGGCGCTGGATCTGCGCTCGAAATCGGGGATCCACCGGCTGATCACGGCGCTTGAGGAACGCGGCTTCATCCGCCGTCTGGCCCACCGCGCCCGCGCGATCGAGATTGTCCGTCTGCCCGAGGCGCTGGAGGCCAGGGGCTTCCGCCCCATGGTGATCGAGGGCGACGGCCCGCCGCCCGCCCCGCTGCCCGGTGCGATGGATGTGGAATCCGCAGGCGCGCTCGAGGTGCCGCTGATGGGCCGGATCGCGGCCGGTACGCCGATCGAGGCGATTTCCCATGTCTCGCATCATGTCGCGGTGCCGGGCAGCATGCTGACGGGCCGCGGGCGGCATTACGCGCTTGAGGTCAAGGGCGATTCGATGATCGAGGCGGGGATCAACGATGGCGATGTCGTGGTGATCCGCGAACAGACCACCGCCGAGAATGGCGAGATCGTGGTCGCGCTGGTCGACGATCAGGAGGCGACGCTGAAACGCTTTCGCCGCCGGGGCGACATGATCGCGCTCGAGGCCGCGAACCCGGCCCATGAAACCCGCATCCTGCCCTCGGACCGGGTCAAGGTGCAGGGCCGTCTGGTCGGGCTGATCCGCAGCTACTGAGCCGCCGCTACCGCGTCCATGGGCGGCTGCCCCGTTCGGGCCGCGTGGGCACAAGGCGCGGGCCGTCCGGGCCGGGATAGACCGCCAGCGTGCCGGATCGTGCCAGC
Source organism: Rhodovulum strictum (assembly GCF_009649175.1). Lineage (GTDB taxonomy): Bacteria > Pseudomonadota > Alphaproteobacteria > Rhodobacterales > Rhodobacteraceae > Rhodovulum > Rhodovulum strictum. The sequence continues at coordinate 150,115 of NZ_WJPO01000004.1, forward strand.
GCCCCTTGATCCAGCAGGCGGCATCCCTCGGGCGCATCGCGGACATTCTGCGGCACGATCACCCAGCCTTCGGCGCAGGCCGGCGCGACCTTGTCGGCCCAGCCGCGGCCGGTAATCAGGATGAACCGCTCGCCCGCCACCTCGGCCACCTGAAGCCCGCGTTCGCCCGCCAGCCCCGGCCGCGCAAAGGCCATTTCCTGCGTGACCCGGTCGCCATCGTTTTCCAGCCACGACCCCGCGACGAATCCATCGCCGCCGGGTTTCGACAGCGCCCGCCCCTCGGGCCCCAGCGCGCCCACAAGCCCGCCGCTTTCGGCGATCAGCAGCGCGGGGCGTTCGGTCTGAACCCACAGCACCAGCGCCAGCAGGATCGGCACAAGCCCCGCCAGCCGCGCCCGGCCCGACCACAGGATCACCCAAAGCGCGCCGAGCGCGATCATCGGCAGCACCGCAGGCCCCGGCGTCACCACCGGCCAGACCGCGCCCTCCAGCCCCGCAACCCAGTTGGCGACGCCAAGGATCCAGGCGATGCCCCAGCGCATCGGCTCCAGCGCCAGCCCCGCCAGCCCGAAGGGCGCCAGACAGGCCGCGGCCACGGCCGCCGGGATCACCAGCAGCCCCATCAGCGGCACCGAGATCACGTTGGCCAGAAGCCCGTATTGCGACATCTGGTTGAAATGCGCCGCCCCGAAAGGCGCGGTTGCGAAACCGGCAACCCCCGACGAGATCACCACCACCAGCACGCCGTTCAGCCAGCGCGGCGGGCGCCAGCGATCCTGCGGCCACTCGCGCAGGGCGCCAAAGATCGCGATCAGCGCCGTGGTCGCGGCAAAGGACATCTGGAACCCGGCCTGGGTCAGGCTTTCGGGCGCCATCGCCAGGATGATCAGCGCCGCCACCGCCACCGCCCGCAGCGTCAGTGCGCGCCGGTTGGCCAGGACCGCGACCAGCACCACCGCCACCATCACATAGGCCCGTTCGGTCGCGACATTGCCGCCCGACAACGCCAGATAGACCGCCCCCGCCGCCAGCGCGCCGATTGCGGCCAGCTTTTTCGTCGGCAGGCGCAGGGCAAGCGGCGGGATCAACGCGAAGCCGAAGCGCAGCACGCCGAACACCACCCCGGTCAGCAGCCCCATATGCAGCCCCGAGATCGCCAGAAGATGCGCAAGGTTCGAATCCCGCAGCGCCTGCAATGACGCACGCGAAATCGCCGAACGGTCGCCGGTCAGGATCGCGGCGGCAAAGGCCCCCTGATCGCCCGGGATACGCGCGCGCAGCGTGCCCGACAGCGCCATCCGCGCCCGCTGCACCACAAGCGTCAGCCCCCCCTCGGGCGGATCAAGCGCCACCGCCGGGCTGCGCGCATAGCCCACCGCGCCCAGCCGCTCGAACCAGGCATGGCGGCGAAAGTCGAAGCCGCCGGGCTCGGCCGGGGCCGAGGGCGGCGACAGATGCGCCATCATCGCGATCCGCGTGCCGGGCGCGGGATCGGTGATGCCCGCCGCCCCGTGCAGCGACACGCGCACCCGTTCGGGCGTGCGATGGGCGGGCACGCGCTCCAGCCAGACCTGATCCAGCGTGATCCGCGGCGCGTCCGACATCGAGCGGTCCAGCGCCACCACCCGCCCCTCGACCACGCCGTAATAGCGGTAATCCAGCTTGGGCGCCGCGACCATCTGCGTCCGCCCCGCCGCCAGCACGACGCCAAAGGCCACCAGCGCCAGCGCGATCAGCACCGGCCCCCAGCGTTCCGGCCCCTTCCACGCGGCCAGCAGCAGCACCGCGCCACCGCCCGCCAAGGCGGCCAGCATCGCGGCAGAGGGTTCCGTGGGCAGCGCGAAATAGGCCCCGATGCCAAGGGCCAGAAGCACCGGCACCCAGGGGAACAGATGGCCCCTGCGGGCCTCGAGCGCGCCGAGCACCCCCAATGCTTGTCCTCTCCCGGCCGATCTCCTAGACAGGCGGCAACGCTATCTCCATCATGATGAACAAAAGGTTAAGGCGCATGTCCGAGACGCAGGTCGTCACCCGTTTCGCCCCGTCGCCCACGGGCTTCCTGCATATCGGCGGTGCCCGGACGGCGCTGTTCAACTGGCTTTTCGCGCGCGGCCACGGCGGGCGGTTTCTGCTCCGGATCGAGGATACCGACCGCGCCCGCTCGACCCCCGAGGCGACGGCGGCGATCCTGACCGGGCTGCGCTGGCTCGGGCTCGACTGGGATGGCGAGGCGATCAGCCAGTTCGAGCGCGCCCCCCGTCATGCCGAGGTGGCGCATCAGATGCTGGCCTCGGGCAATGCCTATAAATGCTTCGCCACCCAGGACGAGATCGAGGCCTTCCGCGAGGCCGCCCGGGCCGAGAACCGCTCGACCCTGTTCCAGAGCCCCTGGCGCGATGCCGACCCCGCAACCCATCCCGATGCGCCCTTCGTGATCCGGCTCAAGGCCCCGCGCGAGGGCGTGACCGTGATCGAGGACGCGGTGCAGGGCCGCGTGACCATCGGCAATGACCAGCTTGACGACATGGTGATGCTGCGCTCGGACGGCACGCCGACCTACATGCTGGCGGTGGTGGTGGACGATCACGACATGGGCGTGACCCATGTGATCCGGGGCGACGACCACCTGAACAATGCCGCGCGCCAGATGCAGATCTATCACGCGATGGGCTGGCCGGTGCCGGTCTGGGCGCATATCCCGCTGATCCACGGACCCGACGGCAAGAAGCTGTCCAAGCGCCACGGCGCGCTGGGGGTCGAGGAATATTGCGCGATGGGCTACCCGGCGGCGGCGATGCGCAACTACCTGGCCCGGCTGGGCTGGTCGCATGGCGATGACGAATTCTTCACCGATGCCCAGGCGCAGGGCTGGTTCGGGCTGGAGGGAATCGGCCGCTCGCCCGCCCGGCTCGACTTCAGGAAACTGGAAAACCTGTCGGGCCAGCATATCGCCGCCATGCCGGACGCTGCGCTGCTGCACGAATTGGAGGCGTTTCTGGCCGCCACCGCCCAGCCCGCCCTGACGGAACCGCAACGGGACGGTCTGGCGCGCGCCCTGCCCCTGTTGAAATCCGGTGCAAAGACCTTTCCGCAACTGATTGAAAAGGCGCATTTCGTGCTGGCCACTCGGCCGCTTGTGCCGGACGAAAAGGCGGCGCAGGCGCTGGATGATGTATCCCGTGGTATACTGGCGGAATTGACGCCGCATCTGCGAAGTGCTAGCTGGGAACGCGACGCGCTGGAAGCGGCGGTCAAGCAGGTGGCCGAGGCCCACGGAACCAGTCTCGGCAAGCTCGCCGCTCCGCTGCGCGCAGCACTCGCGGGGCGCAGTGTATCGCCCAGCGTGTTCGACATGATGCTGGTCATCGGCCGGGAGGAAACGCTTGCCCGGCTGGCCGATGCCGGGGGTTGCTGAGCCGCGAACGGCCGCCTGCCACCCCCAGGGACAATGCCGGAGCCGCGCCAAGCGGCCCGCGCGCGACAGGAGAGGGACTTCATGGCAGACGGCAAGAAAACCGCGACACTGACGCTGGACGGCAAGTCGATCGACCTGCCGGTGCTCAGCCCGACCGCTGGCCCCGATGTGGTGGATATCGGCAAGCTCTACGGCCAGATGGGGGTGTTCACCCACGATCCCAGCTTTACCTCGACCTCGTCCTGCGAAAGCTCGATCACCTTCATCGACGGCGATCTGGGCGAATTGCTGCACCGGGGCTATCCGATCGACCAACTGGCCGAGAAATCGCATTACCTCGAAGTCTGCTTCCTGCTGCTGTACGGCGAACTGCCCACCGCCGCCCAGCTTGAGGATTTCGAAAGCCGGGTGACGCGGCATACGATGGTGCATGAACAGATGCACCGCTTCTTCACCGGCTTCCGGCGCGACGCGCACCCGATGGCGGTCATGGTGGGCGTGGTGGGCGCGATGTCGGCCTTCTACCACGACTCGACCGATGTGAACGATCCCTGGCAGCGCGAGGTCGCCTCGATCCGGCTGATCGCCAAGGTGCCGACCATCGCGGCGATGGCCTACAAGTATTCCGTCGGCCAGCCCTTCGTCTATCCGCGCAACGATCTGGACTATGCCTCGAACTTCCTGCGCATGTGCTTTGCCGTGCCCTGCGAGGAATACGAGGTCGACCCGATCCTGACCCGCGCGATGGACCGGATCCTGACGCTGCATGCCGATCACGAACAGAACGCCTCCACCTCGACGGTGCGGCTGGCCTCAAGCTCGGGGGCGAACCCCTTCGCCTGCATCGCGGCCGGGATCGCCTGTCTGTGGGGTCCGGCCCATGGCGGCGCGAACCAGGCCTGTCTGGAAATGCTGCGCGAGATCGGCACGGTCGAGCGCATCCCCGAATACATCAAGCGCGCCAAGGACAAGGACGATCCGTTCCGGCTGATGGGCTTCGGCCACCGGGTCTACAAGAATTTCGACCCGCGCGCCAAGGTGATGAAGCAATCCGCCGACGAGGTGCTGGACCTTCTGGGCATCGAGAACAACGAGACGCTGAAGGTCGCCAAGGAACTGGAAAAGATCGCGCTCGAGGACGAGTATTTCGTCTCGAAGAAGCTCTATCCCAATGTCGATTTCTACTCGGGCATCATCCTTGACGCGATGGGCTTCCCCACCTCGATGTTCACCCCGATCTTTGCGGTCAGCCGCACGGTGGGCTGGATTTCGCAGTGGAAGGAAATGATCGCCGACCCGAACATGCGGATCGGCCGTCCCCGCCAGCTTTATACCGGGCCGACGCGGCGCGATTATGTCGATGTCGAGGACCGCTGAGCGGTGGTGAACCCGCGCGGCGCCCACCCCGGCGCCGCGCCTCAGAAGAAGATGTCCAGTTCTTCGGCCGGTCCGGCGCTGACATCGGGCGGCAGGTCAAGCCCGTGGGCAAGGCAGAACGCGCGATGGATGTCACGCTCGGCATCCATCGAATAGCCCGCCCAGATCGCATCCAGGATCGCGTCGAATTCCGGGCCGGCAACGGGCGGCGCGGGGTCGGCATCGGTCGGACCGACCAACCCGGCAAGCCGCGCAACCTGCGCCTGCATCGCCTCGCAGGTGCCGGGCACCGTGGCCCGCAGCGAGGCGGCAAGCGCGCCGGTGCGTTCGGTCACAACCTTCCCGGCCTGACATACCCGGTCCAGATCGCGCGCCAATCCCTCTCCGGCGCCCTCGACCTCGGCAATGGTCCGCGCGGCGCCGTCCTGAATGTCGCCGATCAAATCAGAGGTGCGCGCGTCATTGGCGGCCAGCGCATCGCGGACCTGCCGCAGTTGCGCAGCGGAATCAGAGGCCAGCAGCCGCAACTGGCTGGCGATTTCCTTGAGCGCCTCGCCCTCGTCGCCAAGCTCGGCACAGGCGAGAACCGCATTGGTGCCGACAAGCCGCAGATCCTCGGCCAGCGACGAGACATCGCCCAGAACCCGCCTGAGATCGGCCATTCGTTCAAGCACCGCCCCGGCCGTGTCAAGCATCACTTCGCGGCGGCCGCGGATTGCATGCACCGCATCGCGCGCCCGCTCGACCTCGGCCACCAGCAGCGCAAAGGCATGCAGCCGTTCGTTCACCGATGCGCCGCTGCCGGTGCCTGCGATCTCCTCGAACTGGTGGACGCTGTCGGCCAGCGTCGCGGTGATCGTCGCGGTTTCATCGCGCAGATCCATGAAAGCCCCGGCAAGCTGCGCATCGGCGAGCCCGACCAGCGCCGCAGCCTCGGCATCGGCACGCGCAAGGATCTGGCCGGCATGGTCGATCCGCTGACTGGCCCGGTCCCCGGTCTGAAGCCGGACGATGACATCGTCGAATTCCTGCTGAAGCCGGTCGAGATGGGCCGCAAGCGGGCGGCCGAACGCGGTTTCGTTGCGGCGGTCGTCGCGAAACACCGCGACCGCGCCGCCCAGCGCCTCGAATCCCGGCCGCAGGCCCGCCACCTCGGCGCGCAGATCGGGCAGGCGGCGCCGGGCCAGCACCCGCAACTGGGCAGAAACCTCGTCGCTGATCTTCTGCACCTCGGCCAGGATCACGCAGCAGCGGTCAAGCAGCGCGCGGGCATTGTCGGCGAAACTTTCAAGCCGGGCATGGCGCGGACGCAGCGAGAACACCTGAATACGGGCATTGGTCGCCACGAACTGCATCATCTTGATGGTGCGCACGACAATCGCGACAGAGCCGTTCAGCGCATCGACCCGCTGGCGCAGCCCGTCGATATCGACATTGCTCCGGCCCAGAACATCGTCAAGGCCATGCACCGATTGCGCAAGCTGCCGGGCGTACAGATCCACCGCCTCGATCACGACGGGGGCATGTTCGACCAGTTCGCCAAGGGGCGCGCGCAGTTCGGAGCACCGCGCCTCCATCGACATCAGCGTTTCGCCCGCCGCAAGGAACACCCGCTCAAGCTCGGCCCGCAGCAGGTCAAGCGCCGCGCCATCGGACCGGGGCGGCGCAGGGCGAAGCGGATGAAACAGCGGCGCGGTCATGAAGCCACCTGTCGTTCGTCGCGCCCCATGCGCGCGGTGATCTCGCGCGCGATCCGGTCCAGGGCCAGGCTCTGGCAGACCGCACCCAGTTCCTCGGCCGCCCGGGGCATGCCATAGACCACGCAGGATGCCTCGTCCTGGGCGATGGTCCAGGCACCCGCGGCGCGCATCTCGGCCATTCCGGCGGCGCCGTCATCGCCCATCCCGGTCAGCAGCACGCCAAGCCCGCCCTGCCCCGCCGCCTGCGCGACCGAGCGGAACAGCACATCGACCGATGGCCGGTGGCGCGACACGCAGGGGCCGCTGCGCAGTTCGGCGCGATACCCCTTGCCCACGCGGCGCAAGACCAGGTGCCGGTCGCCGGGCGCGATCACCGCCTGCCCCGGAACCAGCACGTCGCCATCCTCGGCCTCCTTGACGGAAATGGCGCAAAGCGTGTTCAGCCGGTCGGCAAAGGCGCGGGTGAAATGTTCGGGCATGTGCTGCACCACGGCGATCGGCGGCAGCCCGACGGGCAGCTTTTCCAGAACCTCGCGCACCGCCTCGGTGCCGCCGGTCGAGGCGCCGATCGCGATCACCGGCGGCCCCGCAAAACCCCGCGGCGCAGGCGCGGGCGGCAGGATCACATCGGCGCTGAACCGTTCCCCGGGGGCCAGAACCCGCAGCCGCGCCGCATCACGCCGCGCGCCGCGCCTGCCCGAACCGGACTGATAGGCCGCGTGGATCGCGTCACAAAGCCGGATCGCCGCCTCGCGCCGGTCCTCGGCCGTGGCGATGCGGGGCTTGGCCAGCACCTCGGCCGCGCCCAGTTCCAGCGCCCGAAGCGACTCGCGCGAGCCCGCCTCGGTAAAGGACGAGATCACGACAACCGGCATCGGGCGCTGGGACATGATCTTTTTCAGGAAGGTCAGCCCGTCCATCCGCGGCATCTGAAGATCCAGCAGCAGCACATCGGGCAGCCGCTCGCGCATCATCTCGGCGGCCTGGAACGGATCGGCCGCGGCCCCGATCATCTCAAGCCCCGGATCCTCGGCGATCAGCTTCTTGAAGGCGATCCGGATCGAGGCGCTGTCGTCAATGACGAGCACGCGAACGGGGTCTTTCGGGGCCGAGCCGGTCATGTCAGTCCACCCTTCTGAAGGTCGCCGGTGCGATCTGGACCAGCGCCGCGCCTTGCGCGATCATCGATTCGGAATGGCCCAGATACAGGATGCCGCCGGGCACCAGATGACCCGCCACATGCCCGACGATCCGGGCCTGATCCTCGGCCGAGAAATAGATCAGCACGTTGCGCAGAAAGACGATGTCGATATCGCGTTCCAGCGGATAGCTTGCATCAAGCAGGTTCAGTTGCGCGAAACAGACGTGGCGGCGCAGTTCGGGCACGATGCGCCACTGTCCGCTCTGGTCGTCGCAGCCGCGCATCATCCAGCGCGCGCGCAGGTCGGGAGGCACCGGGGCCAGCATCGTATCGGGATAGACGGCGCGGCGGGCGTCGCGGATCACCCTTGTATTGATGTCGGTGGCCAGGATCGCCCAGTTGAACGGGCCGCTGACGCGGGCATGTTCGGCCGCGCAGATCGCCATCGTCCAGGCCTCGGCCCCGGTCGAGGCGGCGGCGGACCACAGCTTGACCGGCTGGCGACCGTCGCGCCGCCGCGCGATCGCCTCGGGCAGCGCGCTGTCCGAAAGGTGGCGGAAATGCGCGGGCTCGCGGAAGAAGTCGGTCTTGTTCGTGGTCACCGCGTCAAAGATCTCGGTGCGCTCGGCCTCCAGCGCGCCATCGCGGAACAGGTGGCGGATATAGTCGTCCAGCGTGGCATGGCCCAGTTCGGTCATCCGCCGGCGCAACCGCCCGGCCACCATCATGCGCTTGGACGGCGGCAGACGGACCCCGATCTCGGCCTCGACAAAGGCCGCGAAGCGTCCGAAGGCATCGTCCCCGGCCCCGGCCTGCGGGCGCAGGGGGGCTGCCTCGGGGGCGGGGCGTTCGGGGTTCAGGGTTTCGGCCATGTCTGCCATCCTTCGGATCAGGCCACCGCGTGGCTGGCGGGGGCCGCCATGGGATAGGCCAGAAACAGCCGGTCCAGGTCGAGCAGCGTGACGAATTCGCCCTCGCGCCGTCCGATGCCCCGGACCAGACGGTGGTCCCAGTGCAGAAGATCGGCTTCGGGCACCGGCTCGACGCGGTCATTGTCGAACGCCGCCACCTCAAAGACCCGGTCGGTACGCAGCGCGACCTGCGCGCGCCGCTCGCCGGTCTCGACCCAGAGCACGACAATGCGCGTCGCGTCGTCATCCGCCGCACGCGGCAGGCCCAGAACCGCACGCAGATCCACCACCGACACGCCCGCGCCGCGCACGTCGATCACGCCCATGACATGCGCGGGCGCGTTGGGAATGCGCGTGATCCGCCGCCGGTCGAGGATTTCCTGCACCCGGCCGACGGGAACGGCGAACCGCTCGTCCCCGACGCCCAGGGTCACGACCTGGCCGATCCCGGTCATGCCGCGCTCTCTTTCTTCCAGTCGCGCATGAACTGCGCGTCCAGCTCGTCGCCTTCCTTGCCCAGATCGAAATCGAAGCCCATCGGCTTGGATTTCTTCGCGGGCGCCTTGCGGGCGGGCGCGGGCGCACGCGCTGGAGCCTTGGCGTCGGTCACCCGGAAATAGCCGATCGCGGATTGCAGCTGCTCGGCCTGGCTGGCCAGTTCCTCGGCGGTGGCCGACAACTCTTCGGAGGCCGAGGTGTTTTCCTGCGCGACCTTGTCGAGTTGCTGGATCGCCATGTTGACCTGGCTCGCGCCGGTCGCCTGTTCCTGGTTCGAGCGCGAGATCTCGGTGACAAGCTGCGAGGTCCGCTCTATATCGGGCACGAGGCTGGCCAGCATCTCGCCCGCCATCTCGGCCGACTTGACCGTGCTGGCCGACAGCGACGAGATCTCGCCCGCGGCACTCTGGCTGCGTTCGGCCAGCTTGCGCACCTCGGAGGCGACGACCGCAAAGCCGCGGCCATGTTCGCCCGCGCGCGCGGCCTCGACCGCGGCGTTCAGCGCCAGCAGGTCGGTCTGGCGCGCGATCTCCTGCACCACCATGATCTTTTCGGCGATGGTCTGCATCGCCTCGACCGCCTGGCGGACCGCCGCGCCGCTTTCGCGGGCATCGACGGCGGCCTTGCGCGCGGTCTTCTCGGTCTCGTTGGCGTTCTCGGCGTTCTTTTCGATATTCGAGGCCATCTGCTCCATCGAGGCAGACGCCTCCTCGGTCGAGGACGCCTGTTCGGTCGCCCCCTGGCTCAGTTCTTCCGAGGTCGCGGCCATCTGTTCGGCCCCCGACGAAACATTGCGCGCGGCGCCGTTGACCTCGGTCACGACCGAGCGCAGCTTTTCCGCCATCCGGTTCAGCGCGCCCAGCAGATCGGTGATCTCGTCATTGCCGCGCGCCTCGGCGGTCTGGGTCAGGTCGCCATCGGCCACCGCGCGGGCCAGCACATTGGCACGGTTCAGCCCGCGGCCGATCGAGACGAGGATCCAGGTCGCGATGCCGGTACCGAGCAGCGTCGCCACCGCCAGAAGCGTCAGGGCCAGCAGGCGGGCGCTTTCATACTCGCCGCGCGCCGCGGCGACGGAAACGCCCATCATCGAAAGGTTGCGCTGCAACATGCTGTCCAGGATCGCCTCCATCTGATGCCAGATCTGCTGCCCCTCGCCGGCCACCAGCCGGTAGGCATCCTGTTGCTGGCCTGCATCGGACAGCTCCATGGCGCGGCCCGAGATCCCGCTGAGCGTGGCGTAGGCACCCAGATAGGAATCGGCATCGGCGCGGCCCTCTGCGGTGGCAAGCGCGCGGTATTCTTCGACATATCTGCCATGCGCCTCGCGCCCGCGGGTCAGGGCGGCCTTGATCTGCTCCCTGACGGCGGCATCGTCCGACAGCAGGTATTCCCGCACGTTGCGCTGCACGCGCAACTGCTCGGCGACGATGGTCTGGGTCAGTTCGATGCGCTTGGCCTCGTTCTGGACGATCCCGTCCAGACGGCTGTTCAGGTTCGACAGATCCATCAGCAAAAGCCCGATGCCGACCGCCGACATCGCGACAAGCGCCGCAAAGGCGGCGGCGAGTTTGACTTTGATCGTAAGGCGCATTTTCAGAGGTCCTTCTCGAATTGGGGGGTGCCGGGGGCATTGGAAAGCGAGGCGGCATAGATCCGCTCCAGATCCGGCAGGATCACGAAACCGGTATCGGTTCGGGCGATGCCGGACAGGAATTCGGGGGGCCATTTCATGCCCACCTCGGGGATGTCGCCCACCGCGGCATCGTCGATTTCGGTCACGTCAAGCACCCGGTCGGCGATGACCGCGACCGTGGTCGCCTCGCCCGCCACGGGCACGTCCAGCACCAGCATGCGGGTATGTTCGTCGGGCTCGGCCTGTTTCATCCCCAGCGCGACGCGCAGATCGGTCAGCGGGATCACCGCCCCGCGGACATTGACAAGCCCCGAGGCAAAGCGCCCGGCGCGCGGCACCCGCGTCACCGGCACGGGTTCCAGGATTTCGTGCAGCATCCGGGTCGGAACGGCCAGCGTCTCGCCCGAAAGGGTCAGGGTCACGACCTGCATCAGGCGGCTCCTTCCATGAGGCGGGTCCGGTCCTCGAGCGTCCGGCCCAGCGAGATCAGGTGCCCGACATCCAGGATCAGCGCGACCTTGCCATCGCCAAGGATCGTGGCGCCCGAGAACGATTTCAGTCCGGCATGAACGCGCGAAAGCTGCTTGATGACGGTCTGGGCGTTAGACACGATCCGGTCGACCACCAGCCCCACCCGGCCATTCGTCCCGGCAACGATCACGACCTTCTGGAACTGCGACCGCGGACCCGGCGTCTGGAACACATCGGCCAGCCGCAGGAAGGGCACCAGATCGCCGCGGATATCGAGAAAGTTCGAGCGGCCCTCGCTCGCGACCAGATCGGGCGGCAGTTCCACGCATTCCTCGACCGCCGAGACCGGGATCGAGTACCGCTCGCCCCCCACCTCGACCAGAAGCCCGTCGGCAATGGCCAGCGTCAGCGGCAGGCGCAGCGTGACGGTGGTGCCATGGCCCGGTTCGCTGTCCACATCGATCTGCCCGCGCAGGCCCTGGATGGCGCTGCGCACCACGTCCATGCCCACGCCGCGGCCCGAAAGCTCGGTCACCGTGGCGGCGGTCGAGAAGCCGGGTTCAAAGATCAGCCGGTACAGATCGGGGCCGGTGACGGTCGAGCCCGGCGGCAGCAATTCGCGCTCGATGGCGCGGGCGCGCAGGCGGTCATCGTTCAGCCCGCGACCGTCGTCATGGATGCGGATATGCACCTCGGCCCCGGCATGGGTCGCGCTCAGCGTGATCGTGCCAGAGCGCGACTTGCCCGCGGCAACCCGGTCCTCGCCCGTTTCCAGCCCGTGATCGGCGGCGTTGCGCAGGATATGCACCAGCGGGTCGGTCAGAACCTCGATCACCGTCTTGTCCAACTCGGTCTCGCCGCCGGTCGAGACGAATTCGATGGGCTTGCCCAGTTGCTGGGACAGGTCATGCACCAGCCGGCGAAAGCGGCCGAACAGGTTGCCGATGGGCACCATGCGGATCGACATCGTGGTTTCGCGCATGCCCGCGGCCAGGCGGCGGATATCCTCGGCCACCGCCATCAGCGTGGGGTCGCGCAGTGCCAGCGACAGGTCATGCAGCCGCGACTCGGCGATCACCAGTTCGCCCACGCGGTCCATGATCTCGTCCAGCCGCTGGGTGGCCACGCGCATCGTGGTGTGATCGCCCGGCCCGGCGGAGCGCTTTTCGGGGCTGGCGCGGGCGGCGTCGGGCGCGGCATCTGGCGCGGTCGTGGCCGGTACGCCGCCCAGCGGCTCGATGGTCAGGCTCAACTGGTCCTGAAGGAACAGGAACACCTCGTCGATCGCGGCGCGCTCTACCGGGGCCGCGATCAGCACGGTCCATGTGATCGGCGGCGCCTGCGGGCTCAGCGCGTCAAGCGGCGGCAGGGCAGACAGGTCGCAGCCAACCTGCACCCGTCCCGGCGCAAGATCCCCAAGCTCGTCCAGCAGCGCGGGCAGGTTCAGCCCGAGCCCCAGCGCATCGGGGCCAAGGCCGAAGACGATGCGCCACCCCTCGCCCGCGGGGGCTGCGGCAGCGTCCTGGCCGCCAAGCGCAGCGGCCAGCGCCTCAAGGATGGGGGCATTGCCGGGGCTTGCGGCCAGCGGATCGGCCAGCAGCGCGCCGATCTGGTCGCAGGCGGTCAGCGCGACACGGATCAGCGCCTCGCCCGCCCGGCCACCCGGCGCGCGCAACCCCTCGAACGCGGTTTCGAAGCCATGCAGGAACTGCGCCAGTTCGGAATGGCCGAACATCGCACCCGATCCCTTGAGCGTGTGCAGGTCGCGAAACAGCGCGTCGATCAGCGCGCGATCATCCGGCGCATCGGCAAGGTTCAGCAGGTTGCGCTCGATCCCGGCCTGAAGATCCGCCGCCTCGGCAAGGAAGACGGCATCGGCATCGTCGTCCCCGGTCATGCCCCCACCATCCTTTTGACGACACTCAGAAGCTGTGTCTGATCGAAGGGCTTGGTCATCCAGCCCAGCGCACCGGCGGCCTTGGCCTCCTGGCGCAGGTCGTCGCGGGTTTCGGTCGACAGGAACACGATGGGCACGCCGCGCGCGGCCGGGCGGGTGCGGAAGGTGCGGATGAAGGTCAGCCCGTCCATCCGCGGCATGTTCTGGTCGGTCAGGATCGCATCGGGGCGGGCGCGGTCAAGTTCGGACAACGCCTGTTCGCCATCGCCGGCCTCGATCACCTGATAGCCCGCGCCGGTCAGCGCCTTGCGCACCATCTGCCGGACCGAGGGCGAATCGTCGACGATGAGAATGGTCTTGGACATGCGTCAAACTCCTTGACTCTGTTCGAGGGGAAGGCCCGTCGCGCAAGTCCCGTCGAAGTGCAGGTGCCGGGCGGGGTCGATGCCGCAGGCGCGCATCCTTGTCTCGACCAGCCCGCCCGACGGCATCACCACCGACAGGCGTGCGCCGCGCTGTGCGGCGGTGACCAGTGCCGAAAGCAGCACCGCGATCCCGGCCAGATCGCAGCGCGCCCAGTCCGAGGTAACGATCCGGTAATCGCCGCCCGCTGCGATTTCTGCGGACAGAAGCGGCGCAATTTCGTCCGCGCGGCCTAGATCAATTCCAGATAGCTCGTGCAGCAGTTCAGAGGACATGCAAACCCCCTTTTCAATTCAAAGATGACTACGCAGTGCAAATTAACGCAGTCCTAATGCCGTCCCCGGAACGGCGCGAAAACGTGGTCGATTTGATCGACCTTTCCGCGTCGCGACCTGTTTGCGACAACAGGACAGGCACGCCGACAGGGGCGCGAAACGAATGATCCAGCAGTGTTTCAGGCAAAGAATGGCGCGCCCGTGGTCATTTCGTGATCCGGCGGGTGCGATCCGGGCTGCTCAGCGCCCTTCAAAGCGCGGGCGGCGCTTTTCCAGAAAGGCCACGACACCCTCCTTGAAATCCCGGGTCGCGCCGCACGCGCCCTGCAAGGACGCCTCAAGCGACAATTGTCCTTCAAGGTCATTTGCATAGGACTGGCGGATCGCCTGCTTGAGCTTGGCGTAGGCCACGGTCGGCCCCTGCGCGAGTTGGGTCGCGCGGGTGCGCCAATGTGTCGCAAAGCCATCTTCGGGCACGGCCTCCCAGATCATGCCCCAATCGGCGGCCTGACGCGCGGGCACGGGCTCGGCGAACAGTGCCGCCCCCATCGCGCGCGCAAACCCCACCTGCCGCGGCAGCCAATAGGTGCCGCCCGCATCGGGAATCAGCCCGATCCGGGTAAAGGCCTGAAGAAAGATCGCCGCCTCGGACGCGATCACCACATCCGCCGCCAGCGCAAGGTTCGCCCCCGCCCCCGCCGCCGGGCCATTCACCGCCGCAATGGTCGGGATCGGGCAATCGAAGATCGCGCGCAGCATCGGTTCGTATTCGTCGCGCAGGGTGCGTTCCAGGTCGATATCGGCGACATTGGCCCCGTCGCCCAGATCCTGCCCCGAACAAAAGGCCCGCCCTGCCCCGGTGATGACCAGAACGCGGGCATCCTCGGGCGCGTGGCGCACGGCATCCAGGATCTCGGCCCGCATCCTTGTGTTCAGCGCGTTCATCACCTCGGGCCGGTTCAGCGTCAGCACCCCGATCCCGTCCGCCGCGCGGTACTCGATCACCTCATAGACCATGGCCGGTTTCCTCACGCTGCACCCTGGCGCCAGACTAGCGCGGCGGGCGGGGATGGAAAGCGGGACGCAGCGGCGCGGCCCGCTCAGAAGCCAGCGGCCTTGCGCAGCATGTTGCCCGCCACCACGATGGCAAAAACCGCAAAGACCCGGCGCAAGGGCTTGGGGTCCAGCCGGTGGGCAAGCCGCACGCCCAGCGGCGTTGTCAGCAGCGTCATCGCCACGATCACCGCAAAGGCAGGCAGGTTCACCGCCCCGATGGTCAGCGGCGGCCGCCCCTCGGGGGCGATGTCGACCAGCAAAAAGGCGATCACCGAGGGCACCGCGATCAGCAGCCCGAACCCCGCCGCCGTCGCCACCGCCCGGTGGATCGCCTGGCCATAGACCGTCATCAGCGGCACCCCGAACAGCCCGCCGCCGATCCCCATCAGCACCGCCAGGAACCCCACGCCCGAAGACAGCGCCGCGCGCAGCGCACCCCCCGGCATCGCCGTTCCCAGCCGCCATGTCGCGCGGCCAAAGGCCAGATAGCCCCCCGCCAGTACGCCCAGCACCCCGAAGATGCCCTGCAACACCACCGACCGCAGCCCCGCCGCCACCAGCACGCCCAGCACCGCCCCCAGCATCAGCCCCGGTGCCCAGCCGCGCAGGATCGTCCAGTCGACCGCCCCCTTGGCGTGATGCGCCAGCACCGAGCGGACCGAGGTCACGATGATCGTGGACAACGAGGTGGCCAGGCAGATCTGCATGATCTGCGGGCTGTCATAGCCCAGCGCGCCGAAAGCATAGAAGAAGGCCGGCACCAGGATCAGCCCGCCGCCGACGCCCAGAAGCCCGGCGATCACCCCGGCCACCGCCCCGATCGCCAGAAGCAGCGCCAGCATCGGCAGGATCAGCGAAAGCTCGGGCATGGCGGTCTCCGGGTGGCTTGGCTGCCCTTAGCCCAGCGGGGCCGGCCGCGCCAGCGCGATCAGGCCGCCCGCGGCAGCGCCGCAAGGGCCGCGTCCAGCACATCAAGCCCCGCGCCGGGCTGCACCCCCCCTTCGGACAGGATGCGCCGCCAGGCCCGCGCGCCGGGCTGGCCCGCGAACAGCCCCAGCATGTGGCGGGTGATGTTGTGCAGCCGCCCGCCCTCGGCCAGATGGCGCGCGATATAGGGGCGCATCGCGGCCACCACCTCGGCGCGTGTGCGGCACCGCCCGTCCTGCCCGAAGATCGCCGCATCCGCGCCCAGAAGGATCGCCGCCGGATCGTGATAGGCCGCCCGCCCCACCATCACCCCGTCAAGCCCCGCCTCCAGCAGCCGCCGCGCCTCGTCCAGCGACTGGATCCCGCCATTGATGCAGATCGCAAGGTCGGGAAAGGCGCGCTTCATGTCCAGCACCAGATCGTAATCCAGCGGGGGAATATCCCGGTTCTCCCGCGGGCTCAGCCCCTGCAACCACGCCTTGCGCGCATGGATGACAAAGCGGCTTACCCCCGCCGCGCGCAGGGTTTCCAGAAACCCGGGCAGGATGTCGCGCGGCTCCTGATCGTCCACGCCGATGCGGCATTTCACCGTCACCTCGACACTGGCCGCCGTCCGCATCGCCGCCACGCACTCGGCCACCAGAGCGGGCGACTTCATCAGAACCGCCCCGAACGCGCCCGACTGCACCCGGTCGGACGGGCAGCCGACATTCAGGTTCACCTCGTCATACCCCTCGTCACAGGCCATCCGCGTGGCCTGCGCCAGTTCGGCCGGGTCCGAGCCGCCAAGCTGCACCGCCACCGGATGCTCGGCCGGGTCAAAGGCCAACAGATGCCGCGCCTCCCCCCGCACCAGCGCCGCCGAGGTCACCATCTCGGTGTAAAGCAGGCTCTGCCCGCTCATCAGCCTGTGGAAATACCGGCAATGGCGGTCCGTCCAGTCCATCATAGGCGCGACGGATAGTCTATGCGCTTGATGTTTCATCATTTTTCTTGCATCTTCAATCCATTGACCCGAGCGGCCCCAGCGACCCGCCGAAACCCTGGCCGCCCGGTAGTACCGCCCGAACACCCGTAACCCGCCCGATCGTCAGGGACCGGGCAGGCTTTTCTATAGCCGAAATCTTCCCCGCGGGGAAAGTTCTGCACTGCGGGCATGGCCCGCAAACCGGCATCACGCCTTGCAAACAGCGCGGCGGACCACATACGCCATCCTCGGCGCAGAACGCTTGCGGGCGAACTCCGCTCTGTCCCGGCAAGCCATGCCCCGGACCACAGACAAGCCGTGGACATGCCTTTCCGATTGCAGCCGCCGCCACCCGCCGCTATATCCTGTCGCGAAGCACCCGTAGCTCAGCTGGATAGAGTGCTGCCCTCCGAAGGCAGAGGTCACAGGTTCGAATCCTGTCGGGTGCGCCAAGCTTCAGTTCAAGCAGTTGTTTTGCCTCAGCTTTCTCGATGGAGAGGGCGAGAGTAGCACATGCTGGAGCACAAAACACCGAACCACACCTTCTGGAAGAACGGCGTCTTCTACTTCCGCAGACGAGTTCCTTCTGATTTGTCCCACCACTACACGAGCGGCCAGGGTCGTGTCGCGAATGCTGTGGAAATTCTCTGGCGGCATGCTCCGGGCATGTGAAGGTTCGTGTTCTCAGGCGGCGA
>NZ_WJPO01000050.1 GCF_009649175.1 Rhodovulum strictum
TCTCGCGGTGACCGGATACTTCGGAACAGCTGACCGGATGTCGTCGGAATGCCCGACCGGATGCTCCGGAATGCGCACACCACGAAGGATCTCGGCCAGACCCTGCGCGCCGCCCGCAAGGCCAATGGCCTGACGCAGGCCGAGCTGGCCGCCCGCGCGGGCGTCTGGCAGACCCAGACGAGCACCCGCCGCGACGACCTGCGCGGCCGCGCATCATTTCGGGCGCGGAACCGGGCTGGAGGGTGCATCTGTTCCTCCGCAAATCGAAACTGCGCGATGGCCGCGCGGCACCCTTCCGCTACGCTGGCCCGGTGCAGTTCGCCGGATGGGAGGGCGAGGGGCCGATAACCGTGCAGTGGGACATTGCAGAACCGGTGCCCCGGCAACTGCGTGATTTGTATGGGGTGACCGAGTGATGGTCGGCGCTCACTATGGGCGGCAAGCAGCCTGACGGCACCGCAGCATCGCAGCGCAGCGGGCAAATAGGGCTTTTGGCGCATGGCAAACGGCTGGCAGTCCGCTTCTCCGATCGACGGCCAGCACCCTCGAGCGGTCGCTCGATCCGGCCACTACAAGATTTCCGCGCAGACCTGCTCGGACCTTCGCACCCGTCGCCGCATGAACGATGGCGCAATCGCGATCACCTCGAGGCGTCGCTGGAGCATGGGCCTGGCTTTTTCCGCAATGACCGCGGGTCTGTCCGCCTGCGTGCCCCGTCGCCGATCAGGAGAGCGTCCGGCGCTCCGGGCTCATCAGATCCTCCGCCACAAAGCCTGCGCTCCGGGCCGCGGCGATGAAGGATCTGCGGGCGCTGCCGACCGAGCCCACGCAGTCCATGGCCGCTTCGAGGTGATGGATCGCGCGCTGGCGGGCGTCGTTCTCGACGGGCCATCTGCGGCGCAACCAGTATCTCGCCTGTTCGATGGTCGAGAATTTCTGAATGTCCCCTTCTGGAGACACGACGAAGGACAGGGGTTCTCCCCAGTGAATTTCAATCAAGTCATTTCTTTCGGATGAAAAGAACCGCGCCGACGAAAGGCCGCTCCGGTTGATGTGAAAACGGGGCGACGCCAGGCCGCCCCGTTTTCCGATCTCGGTCGTCGTCGCTCAGGCGAGAACGAGGTTCGTCGCCGACTCGCGGCCGTTGCGGTCACGCTCGAGGTCGAAGCGGACGGCCTGCCCGTCGTCGAGTTGCCGGATGCCGGCCCGCTCCAGGGCGGTCACATGGACGAACACGTCCTTCGAACCACCTTCCGGAGCGATGAAGCCGAAGCCTTTGGTGGAGTTGAACCATTTCACGGTGCCATTGGCCATCGTGATGTTTCCTTATCTTGTGCGCCACCCGCATGATGCGATGGCCTGGCCCAGTTTCGTCAGAGTCGCAACTGAAGCCGCAAGGAAACAGAAGGTCGAAAGAAGATGCTTTGCCTGACCCTCTTGCCAGACATTCGCCCCCATTGCAAGCCATGTTGGAAAATAAAGCCCGCCGAGGTGGATGGCTCCTCCCGAAGGGCGGAACGCGCCGCACCTTCAGGCGCGCAGCAAGGGGATCGTCCACCACCTGCAACCCTTCGGAGGCGGCATGATCGGCAGGCTGTCCACGTCGAGCGTCACCTGAGCCAGCCGCTTGCCGGCGTTCTGTGCCCGAAAACCCCGGCCGGCCAGATCCAGAATCGCCTCACGCAGGGTCTTCAGATTGGCCGTCGCCGCCATCATCGCCGTGAAGCGCGAGGGCGTGGGCTGGGACGCCAGCCCCGGACCGCCGAGCGACGTCATCCCTGGGACGCCAGCAGGATCGCGGTGCGCAGGAGCGAAGCCAGATCATGCGTGACATCCTGCGGCCGCTGCGGATCGGTCAGACGATCGGTAATCCAGCCCGCGATGCCGCTGTTCTCTAGCACCTCGCGCAGAAGGATCGCACCGGGATCTCCGGTCAGCCGCTCCGCCGGGCTGGAGGGATCGCGGTTGGCGGACCATCTGGCCGGTCTGGTGCCCCGTTGACGGGCGATGCCGGGCCGCAAAAGCCGACGCAGCCGACAATGCGACGGACAGCCTGCGTGCCGGAACAGGCCGTTCGGGTATCGGTCAGGGCACGGGGGCAATTGGCAAAGACAAGGGGACTGGCCAGGCCCGTCCCCGATCTCTGCGGGAAAATCCGGATCAGAACCGCCAGGTCGCGCCGATCACCGGGCCGGTCATGGCACCTTCGAACTGGCGGCGGCCATCGGAATAGTCGAGGAACAGGTGCCGCCAGCCGACCGACAGGTAAAGGTTGTCGGTTGCCTGGTAATTCGCCGTCACAGCCGCCTGCCACGTCATGTCGGACCCGACGCCGAAGCCGCCGATATCAATATAGCCCAGAAGCGACCAGCGATCCGACAGGGGCGCAGCGCCGCGGAGCGCGATGATCGGGTCGGCGAATTTGGACTCGGGCGCGGCGGTCATGCCAAGCGCACTTGCCCGGCCATCGAGGCTCCATGCGCGGAAACCGCCCAGCACATCCACATGCGACCCGCCGCCCGTGTCGAACCGGCGCCCCGCCGCCAGCGTCAAGGACCGGATCGTGACCTCGCCCGAGGCGGGGACGCCCGGCGGCACCAGCCCCGATCGCGACGAGGAGGTGTAGGTGAAATCCCCGAAAAGCACCAGATCGCCGCGCCGCAAAAGGCCGGTGGCAAAAAACGCGCCGTCCAGATCCTCCAGCACCTCGGACAGCGACTTGTCGAAGGACAGCGTGGGCGCGCCGGGGAAGGGTGTGAAATCGCCCGTCACGCCCGCACCCCAGCCATAAAGCGTGACCTGCCCGGACCAGTCCTGTGCCTCGGCCATTGCCGGGACGATCGTCACGGCGGCCACCAAGAGTGCCGTGCCGGCGGTGGAGTGCAGGTGGTCGAGGAAATGACGGGTCATGCAAGCTGCTCCTTGAAGATGCGGCCGCCCTTCATGACGAGGCGGAGATTGGCGCCGGGGTCGCCGAGGAAATCGAGATCATTTTCCGGGTCGCCGTCCCAGACGAGGATATCGGCATGGGCGCCCTCGGCGATGATGCCCAACCGTCCCTGGTAGGGATCACGCGGGCCGGACAGTGCCAGAAGATCACCGGCCCGGCCCGTCGCCATGCTCAGCGCTTCGAGCGGAGGCATGAAACGGGTCAGTTTGGCAAGCTGCCGTCCCTGGCTTTGCGAGCCGCCCGGGTTCATCAGGATGTCGGTGCCGAAGGCCATGCTGACACCCTCGGACCGGCCCATCTCGAATGCGCGCACGGTGCCCCGCGCAACCTCCTCGGCCTTCTGCTGCTGGACGGGATCGCTCCGCGGGTTCGAATCCTCATCCTGAAGGAAGGGCTGGATCGACCACCAGGCGCCTTCCTCGCGCATCATCCGAACCGTTTCCAGATCGGCCAATTGCCCGTGTTCAATAGACTTCACGCCCGCCCGAAGCGCCCGCTGGATGCCCTCGGGCGTGTAGACATGGGAACAGACATAGGTGCCCCAGTCCGCTGCGGCGCGCACGGCGGCCTCCATCTCTTCCTGAAGAAACTGCGCAGTGTCGAGCGGGTCATAGAGCGAGGTCACACCGCCACCTGCCATGATCTTGATCTGGCTCGCGCCCCTCATCAATTGCTCGCGGGTGCGCCGCAAGACCTCGTCCGCTCCGTCCGCGATGGCGGCCACACCTGTGGCTTCCGTATAGTCCGGTGCATTGCCCGGCATCCGCGGCAAGGTGTTGAGCAACCGGAAATCGCCATGGCCCGAGGTCTGAGAGATCATTGCCCCCGAGGGAAAGATCCGCGGACCGCTGACCACGCCCCGATCAATGGCCATCTTAAGCCCGAAGACCGGCCCCCCGGTATCGCGCACGGTGGTGAAGCCCCGCATGAGCGTGGCGCCAGCCTCCTGTCCGGCGACAAGATGCACGAAGGCGATATCCTGTGTCAGGGCCGCAAGCTGGGTGACGCTGACCAGCGTCGCATGCCAATGGCAATCGATCAGCCCCGGCGTAACGGACCGACCGCCGCAATCGATGATATCGGCATCCTGTGGACCGGCACCCGTAGCGGGCAGTGCGGTGATGTGTCCCCCCTCGATCACGATGTCGCGGCCCGTCTGCATGGCGAGCGTCACGCCGTCGAAGAAACGCAGGTTGGTCAGCACCATCGGCCGCCCCGGCGACTGCGCCCGGAGTTCGCGGGGCGCCAGGCCAAAGCCCGCGAACATGCCGATCACGGCGGCGCTACCTCCCATGAACTGCCTGCGGGAAATATCGGCTTCGATCCTGTGCATCGCCGCCTGGGTCTCGGGCGCGCCGCACAGACAGGGGTTGATCGCGACGACCCCTTTTTCAATCGCTTCGCAGCAGGTCATGCACATGCAGCAATCTCCCCAATCCGAAATCCAGCTTGTCTAACGTTGCAGATTCAACGGGGCTTTTGAAACGATTTTCAGGATCATTGGGACGGAACTCTACCTCGGGAAACCGACCTCGTCCCGCCTCACCTGTCGGGAAAGCCGCGTCACAAGAAATGTGCGCATCTCTTGGACGGAACGTGCCAAGACCCTGCGAGACGGCGCCGAGCGGAAGCCTCTGCCCGAATGATAACCGTGGGGCCGATCGCGCCCGGGCGCAGGATCTGCTGGCAATGCGCCGGCATCGACGGGACGTCGGCCTGCCACCTTGGGCAACGATCCGCGCTACGAGCAGGGCTCAAAAAGCAATTCGGTCCGACCATTCACCATGCACACGGCCCAAGGCTTTCCGGATCGAAAATGGCTGCACGGAAACATGGGGCGTGGCTGTCGACATCTGAGATCAGTATTTGCCGCGGCAAGCCGACCGTCGCAGGTGCGGCAAGGCGGACGCAGAAACCCGCGATAACGGACACTCGCTCCGACGCCGCAGTTGGCAGCGAAGCACAGGTAGCGACCGGCGCACTTGGGGCCACCGAGCAGGGCGTACCAGCGAGGTCGGCCCAACTCGGACATTCGGAAAGGCTGCGGCGAATGTCGTGAAACCGTCGCCGCCAGCATCTCAACGCGCCATGATCGCCGGAGGTAGCCAATCCCCGGTGAGTATCGAGGCCTGCGGCGAGTAGTGCCGCATCAGGAGATAGAATGGACCCTCTGGCGCCGGCAGCCAGTTCGCGCGCTCAAGCGGGTCCGTCGGCTCTTCGGCTTGCATGAAGATCTCGATCGACCCGTCCTCGCCGTAGACGAGGTCGGACGTGCGGTCGCCGATCGAGTAGCGGTCGATGGCGTTGGGCACGAAGATGCGGGTTTCGGCCGAGTACATCGTGACCGACCAGAACCCGTCGACCGGCGGCGGCGGGTCGAGGCGCAGCATGTAAGCATTGCGTCCGTCGAGCTGGGCGCCGTCCCCGTCCTGGAAGGCGAGGTCGTAGGTGTTGATCTCGGCCGGGTTCCACAGGATGCCGATCATGGAGGCTGCCGCCGCGAACAAAGGCTCGCCGCTGATGCGCCGGTCGAAGCGAGCCACCTGCCAGTTGTTCACGATCGGCACGGAGCGCTGCGTGCGCGCGGTGATGATGCGGTGCGCGTCGGCCGCCGCGCGTTCGAGCCCCGCCTGCGTTGCAGGTGAGAGCGCGTCCCAGTCGAAGCCGGTCGCCGGGTCCATGTTGATCTCGTGCAGCCAGCTTGCCATCGCCGCGCCCATCGGGTTGCCCAGGCGGGGCGAGAGCCGCAGAACCTCGTTCAGCGTCGTGAAGTAGGCCCGCGCGTCGGTCAGGTCGTCCCGGGTGATGCGGGGAAAGTCCTCGGGGTCCGGCGCGGGCCGCGCGACCTCGGCCGCCCCCCACTGGCTGAGCGGGACCAGCCTGAAGCCCTTCTGCAACTCGACCGCGGCAGGAAGGTCCGCGTCGTCGGCCACGAGGATGCGTGGCAAGAGCCACCCGAGCGGTGTGCTCATCTCGACCCGTCGGACACCCTCCGGCAGCACGCCTTGCCAGCCCGGCGCGACGAGTGCGAAGGCGCCGCCCTGCGAGCCCACGGTGTCGAAGGACAGGTTCGCGTCGTGGTCGTGCCACATGTCGCTGATCGGCACCCAGTACTTCCGCTCGCCCATCGGCGGGATCACGAGGATCACCGGCTCGGCGCGCAGATCGACGAAGGCGCGCAGGTAGATCGTGTCGTTGTTCGGGCTGACGATGAAGTCGTCCGAACTGTCGACGAGCCGGTCGAAGACGAAGAACTCGTTCAGGGTCCGGTCATGGCCGCGCCCGGGGTCGAACGAGGTTTCCCAAAGCGTGCGGTAGAGGTCCATCAGCGGGAAATGGCTGATATAGGTCTGGACGCCGATGGCGTAGGCGAGGTCTTCGTCCTGCGCGGGCTCGGTGGCCTGCGCGGACGGGGGCGCGGCGAAGGCAAGGAGCAGCGCGGGCAGCGCGGCCTTCATCAGGTCAAGCAGTCTGGACATGGGGCGTTCCTTTCGCTGGTGCTGCGGCCGGATGTGCGCGGTGCGTCCGGCCGGTCATTCGCCCGGCTCCGGGCAGGGGCTTCCCGCGATGGCGGCCCGGATCACCGGGGCGATGGCGGTGTTGTCGATGAAGCGGCCGTCGTCGTTGTGGCCGACGATGTCGCGCAGGCCCGGATCGACGCCGGTGACAAGGCCCGTCAGGCACTCCGCCCCCGGGCCGGTCGCCCAGAGCCGCGTGACCTCGTTGGTGTGGTCGTTGGCGTGCCAACGCAACTCGGGCAGCACGCCCGGCCCCTGGTTGGGGACCGGCTGCCACGGGACGCTGTCGCTGTCGGGCCCCAGCGGCAGGCCGTTGCCGTGGTCGGTCGCGACGATCAGCAGCGTGCTGTCCAGCCGGCCCTCGGCGTCGAGCCAGTCGAGCGTCGCCGCCACCGCGGCCTCGAAATCGAGCTGTTCCTCGATGAGGAGACCCGTCGCGTTGAGATGCGCGGCCCAATCGACCGCGCCGCCCTCGACCATCAGGAAGAAGCCCTCCGGGTTCTGCCCGACGCTGTTCAGCGCCGCGCGGGTGAGGGTGGCGAGGTCGGGCAGTCCGGGGATGAAGGCGGCGCCGCTGGGGTTGGCAGCGTCCTCGCCCACCACCATCGGATCGCGCAGCATCTGAAGGGTGGCGCCGACCTCGGGCACGGCGATCCAGCGTTCCGGCGCGGCCAATGTGCCTTCGGCCAGCGCCGCGACCTCCTCGGCGGACTGGAACAGCGCGCGCGGGGCCGCGCCGGTCAGCAGTGTTGTCCAGTCCTCTGCCGAGACCCAGGTGAAATCGAGCATCTCCCGGCGCCGCCCGCTTTCGTCGAAGGCGGGGTTGCCGGCGCCGGCAATCACGTCCAGCCGGTAGCCGAAGATCATCTGATGGGCGATGCCGTGATTGTCGTCGCGAATGAGGCTGTTGGCGCCGAAGGCGGCCGGGGTCGCGTGGTTGAAGGGGACGCTGGTGACGACCCCGGTGGAGAGCCCGGCGCGTTTCGCGTCCTCGGTGACGATGGCGAGGGGCAGGCCGAAATTGTCGACCGCGATGGCGTTGTTGAAGGTCTTGACGCCGGTCGCGAGCGCCGTGCCGCCGGCCGCGGAGTCGGTGAACCCCTGCCGCACCCATCGATAGCCGGCGACGGGCGAGGGGTAGACCATGGCCGGCGCGCCGGGAAAGACCGGGGCGAAGATCGTTTCGTCGGGGGCCACCGCCTCGGCCGACCAGGCCAGCGCGGGATCGTAGCCCTTGCGGGCCACGTCGTCCATGGTGGGCATGGTCGCGGTGTTGAGCGGGAAGGTCGTCATCCCCAGCCGCACCGGCCAGTCGCTCCAGGGCGCGCCGTCGCGCTCGCCGCGGGCCCAGTAGCCGGCCATGTTCCAGGTCTCGTAACTCGCGCCGTCCGAGATGAAAAGGATGACGGACACCGGGGCGCCCGACGCAGCCTCCTCCGCTGGCGCGACCGTGGCGAGCGCCGCCGCCATCGCCGACAGGCACAGGAACTGGAACCGCCGCAGCGCCGCCCCGAGGCGGCGGGTGCCGACGGCAGGGTTGGCGGGATGGCACAGCGGATCGAGGTCGATGGCGGGCGGCATGGGTTCCCTCCTTGCATGTATTGGCCATCGGGATCGGCTGGCGCTCACCAGCCGATCCCGAAGGGTCAGGGCCGCCTCCGCAAGGGGGCGTTCGGCGGGCTCCGCGGGCCGGTTGCGAGGGCCGGTCACTCGGGAATGAGCGCGCCGACCGATGCCTCGAAGGCGTCGGCGCCGGTGGTCTCGCTGCGCCGCTTCGTGCCCGGCATGATCTCGAAGCGCGGGTCGAACTCCACCATCAGCCCGGCCAGCTGACCGAGGATGGCGACATCGCCCTCGACCTGCGCGATGCCGTCGGCCAGCAGCGCCTCCAGCGTCGCCTCGCCGGCCATGACCCGCTCGAGATCGGCCCGATTCACCGTCAGCGTCAGATCGGCGTCGTCGGAGCGGTAGCCGACGAGGTTGTTGAGCGTGGCGTTCGAAAGTTCCACGAGGAAGGTCTCGCCGGTGTCGGGCGTCTCGAGGTTCATGGTGAAGCTCAGCCCCTCGGCCCGGGCACTGTCCATCTTGATGCCGAGGAAGTCGAGGAACAGCCCGGTCGACATGGCGCGGACCACATCGGCGCTCGCGCCTACCACCGCACCCTCGGGGATGCCCGAACGCAGCTCGTAGGCGGCGGCGAGATAGGAATTGCGGTGCCCGCCGCACTCGGACTGATAGCCGAGCTGCTCGAAGATGTCGGCCAGCAGATCCTTGGCCGCGCCGTTCTGCGGCTCGGCCTGCACGAGCTTGTTCACGATCTCCATCGCCAGCAGGTAGTCGCCCGAATTGTAGAGTTCCTGCCCGCGGGCGAGGATCCGCTCTGCCCCGCCCATCATCTCGACAGGGAGCGGCGCCGACTCCTCGGGCGAGAGCGGCACGAGATTGACCGGGTTGGCGTCCCAGAACCCGAGGAAGCGCTGCACCACGGCACGGGCGTTGTGGGTGATGTGGCCGTGATAGCCGCGCACGAACCAGCTGTCCTCCAGCGACTGCGGCAGCTTGTAGACGTTGTGGATCTGGTTGATCGTCACGCCCTGGTTGGCGTGGTGCAGCACCTGGTTGTTGAGGTTGGCATAGATGTCCCGGTGTGTCCGGATCACCTCGGCCACCCGCTCGCGCCCGAAACGCGGCCAGTTGTGCCCGGCGCACATCACCTCGGTTTCGGGGCCGAAGCGTTGCAGCGTCTCGTTCAGCGACTTCGACCAGGCCAGCGCATCGCGCACCTGCGCGCCCCGCAGCGTGTAGAGGTTGTGCAGCGTGGCGAAGATCATGTCGGCGATGAAGAGCGTCTTCAGCTCGGGGAAGAAGACGTTCATCGTCCGCGGCGCCTCGGTGTTCGGCGCGCTCTGGAACACCACGCGGATGCCGTCGATCTCCATCTCCTCGAACTTGCCCGAGATCAGGCGCGTGGGCGCGATCAGCCCGGTCATCCCGGCCGGGGTGAAGGCCGCCGGGCCGACGCCGACGAAGCCGTGCGGGCTGGTCGGCAGGAGCGAGCCGTACTGGTAGAACAGCCGCCGGCCCATGGCATTGCCGGCATAGACGTTTTCGGAGACGGCGAAATCCATGAAGCCCTCGGGCGCGATGATCGGCACCCGGCCCGAGGCCACGTCGTCGGCGTCCAGCGGGATGCCGCGCACGCCGCCCCAATGGTCGATGTGGGTATGGGTGTGGATCACCGCCGAGACCGGCAGACCCTCGCCCACATGCGCCTGCAAAAGCTCCCACGAGGCGCGCGCGGTCTCGGTCGTGGTGATCGGATCGACGACGATCCAGCCCGTCCGCCCCCGCACGAAAGTCATGTTGGCGAGGTCCATGCCGCGGGTCTGATAGATGCCCGGCACGACCTCGTAGAGGCCGAAATTGTTGTTCAGCCGCGATATGCGTTGCAACGAGGGGTGGATGCTGTCGAATGGCGCCTCCTGGTCGAGGAACCGGAACGCCGCCATGTCGGCCGCGACGTTGCCGGCGTCGGCCATGATCTTTGGCGACGGCGGCGCGGCGATGAAGCCGCGCGCCCATTCCGCGAAATCGCTCTCGTCGGCGAAGGGCAGCCATGTATGGGCTGGGCGAAGGTCTTCTCGACGTCGCGATTCCGATCAGCGACGAAGAGGAGGTGACGGTGCATCGGGCTCCGCCCGGGTTCTGGATCGGCGACGGTGCGCTTCTGTCCTCCCTGCCGAGACAGGTCTCGGTCGAGGCGGCCGTGGACTGTCGGGTGTTCTGCCTGCCGATCGCTGCCGTCCAGCGCATTCTCGCCACGCACCCCGAGTACTGGATGTATTTCCACAGGCTCAGTTCACTGAACCTCACTCTCGCCATTCGTGCCCTCGGGGAAGTCATCGCCCTGCCGCCCAAAGCGCGGTTCGCCCGCCTGCTTCTTCGCATCGCCTCGCCCGATGGTTCGGTGCGCGTGACCCAGGAGGAACTGGGACGGATGGCCGGCATGAGCCGTGTGGCGTTCCGCCGCGCCTTCGCTTCGCTTATCGCATCCGGAGCCGTCGAGACCGAATACGGCGGCCTCCGGATCCGCGACGCCGCTGCGCTCAAGGCGGAGGCGGCCGCGCAATGGCCGAATTGAGCGCCTTTTCCGGACGCGGACCCTCGCGAGGTTCGCGGCGAAGGCCTGACCGCCTGACCGCCTGCACAAAATCTCCACCGAGGTCAACATGTAGCGCTCTACCTTGTCGTTCCGCCGACTAATTGTGTGTTGCGGCTCGCCTTCGCTGCCACCTGCAAACCGATGTTCCTATATTGTCCCAATCGATCCGTTGAGGGCTGGCAACGGCTGAGGCTGTGTGGAAACCCCTACCTGTGGTAGACTTTCTGAGGTCGGAGGGGTTCGGGATGGCAGGTTTCATCGAGGGCGTCGAGCGTAGCCAGACGGTGCTGTTTCCGGATAGGCTTGAGGATTGGATCAGCGAGGAAGCCCTTGTGCGCGTCGTCGATCTCTTCGTTGACGAACTGGATCTGGCGGAACTCGGCTTCGTCCGCTCGGCTGCGGCACGCACGGGTCGGCCGGGGTATCACCCGGCCGTGCTGCTCAAGCTGTTCATCTACGGGTACCTGAACCGCATCCCGTCGAGCCGCCGACTGGAGTGGGAAGCGGGCCGGAACGTCGAGGTGATGTGGCTGACCGGCAAGCTGGCGCCCGACCACAAGACCATCGCCGACTTCCGGCGCGACAACGCAGCTGCCATCCGCAAGACCTGCGCGCAATTCGTCGAACTCTGCCGCAGGATCGGCGTGCTGAAGGGCGAAACCGTCGCCATCGACGGAAGCAAGTTCAAGGCGGTCAACAACCGCGACAGGAACTTCACCAAGGGCAAGATCGCCAGCCGGTTGGCCCATCTGGAAGCGGATGTCGCGCGATATATCAACGAGATGGTCCGGATCGACCGTCAGGAGGAGGGAGAGGCGCGGGCCGGGAAGGTGGCGCATCTCGCCCGCCGCTACGGCCGCATCCGGCGGGAAATCGAGCGGCTGAAGGCGATGGACAAGGCGCTGGCCGACGCGCCGGACGGGCAGATCTCGCTGACCGATCCCGACGCCCGTGCGATGGCGACCAGCGCACGGCACAGCGGCCTGGTCGGATACAACGCGCAGTGCGCGGTCGATGCCGAGACCCATATCATCGTTACTCACGAGGTCACCAACCATGGCTTCGACCGCGACCAGCTGAGCCCGATGGCGACGGCGGCCAAGGAAGCGCTTGGCCGAGACGACCTGCACGCCGTCGCGGACAAGGGCTACTTCAGCGGCACCGAGATCCTTGCCTGCCACGAGGCCGGCATCACCACGACCGTGCCGCGGCCCCTGACCTCCGGCAACGAGGCCAAGGGCATGTTCGTGAAGACGGACTTTCTCTACGACCCGGAGCGCGACATCTATCCCCTTGTCTTTCAAAGCATCTCTGAACCAGTCGGCGTCATAGCCGCGGTCCGCGATCAACCAATCTGCAGCGG
>NZ_WJPO01000051.1 GCF_009649175.1 Rhodovulum strictum
TCGTTTGCGACGTCGCTATGCACGTGTCTTAGGAGCTCACGCCGAAATCTGGCAGGCGGTGCCAACCGGGTGGTTACGATCAGCCCGCCATCTTCCTGCTCGAAGATCTCCTGGTTGGGGTGGAACTCAAACTCACGCGCGGTCACCGCAGCGACCGGGCTGAAGCGCCACACGACCCGGGAGGCCTCTGCGTCCGAGTGGAACGACCCGAAGGATTGCGCCGCATAGGCCTCCAGGTCGAAATCCCTGTCCTTCTCGAACCACTCGATGGTGATCTCGGCCCCGGCGATGCGGTCCAGACGGAACCGGCGCAGGCACTCATCCTTGGCGATGTCGCGCGCGATCAGATAATGGCGCGTGCCCAGAAGGAGACCGTAGGGTTCGACTGTGCGCTGGCACGGCTCGGCGTCCTGCGCACCCTGATACCAGACGACAAGCCGGAAGGGCCCCTTCAGCGCCGCGGCGATGACGCTCATCACGGTGGCCGAGGTCTTCACCTTGGGACCGGGGCGGCAGGCATAGCCCTTTGCTTCCAGGACCGCTTCCGCGTCCACCTCGGCCCGACGCGCATGGGACGAGGGTAGCGTTGCCATCAAGCGGTCGCGTAGGGCTTGAAGTGCCTCCGCGTCCATAAGCGCGCCCTCGCGCTCCGCCCGCCTGATGCTCATCTCGAGCGCGACCAGCTCGCGGTCATATATGCCCTGCATGCCGATCATCGCCGTGTCGTGCAGCTTCCACCATCGGCGCCGTTCGCTGTCGGTCTGGTGCGAAATGCTCGGGAAGACCTCCTTCAGGGCATAGATCATGCGCTGGGCGGTGCGCTCGTTGACGCTGAATTCCTCGGCAACCTCCTTCACGCTGATGCCGCCATGGCGCGATGCCGACAGGCGCGCCAGCTTCAACAAATCCTGTGCCTTCTGAAACGACATGCGGCCCCCTATCCCCGACAGTTTATGACGTAATGCTCAGGGTATACTACATCTGAGGGCGATTCGCCTTAAGGTTGCTGATTGATTGAAGAATTTGACAGGCGCTTCTGCGGCGTCCTGGTCGAGGCATGCCTTCATCAATCTCGTGCCTGCAGGTCCCCGCCCTCGCGTCAGCGCTTCGGGCGGCGCCCCACCGGCTCCTGGTGGCAAGCCGCACCCACTCAGAACGAGAACTGGAGTCAGTATGGCACTACCACCGAGAGCATTCTTCACCCTTCACGAAACCGCGTCGCGTTGGGGCTGCACCATCGCCGACATCGCGGGCTGGGCCGCCGTGGGCAAGCTGGACATTGTCACCGGCATTCCCCTGGCGATCTGCGGAACCGAAAAGGTGTCCGGCAAGGTCTTCGTCTCGCCCATGGACATGCTGCCCCTCTTCCGTCGCAGCGGCACCGGGCCCACCTCCATCAAGCTGCTGCGCGTCAAGCCCGATCCGGGGGCCGACTGGATTTATGTCACCGAGCCGGCCGACGGGGTCGACGTGTCGATCGCCGATCTGCTGATCAGCGGCCAGGACGTGCTGCGGTTCGAGGACGAATACGATCTGCTGCGCCGCATCGGCGGCGGCACGGGCGCACTCTCCCCCTATGACTGGGAGGGGATGTATGTGGCCATGATCAAGCGCATTCACGAACACGGCCTGCCTGCGACGCAGGCGGAGCTGATCGGAGAGCTGCAGGAGTGGTTCGGCAATGTCGCCGAGAGCGGCGACGTTCCGGACGAGAGCACCATTCGCCGTCGGCTGCGCCCGTTCTGGCGCGCCTTGCGCGGCGAGAACTGAGCGCGCAAGCTGCCTCAGGCGCGCTTGGCATCCGCATCGGCATCATGGACGATCTTCGGGCGTGGCCGGAGCATCCCGGCCACGGCGTCGACACCGGCGCGCAGGGGCGAGTCCATCAGATGCGCGTAGCGCAAGGTGGTCTGCATCTGGCTGTGACCCAGAAGCTTGCCGATCATCTCGAGCGATGCTCCACCGCTGACCAGCAGCGATGCGAAGGTGTGGCGCAGATCGTGGATGCGCACATCGGGCAGGTTGGCGTCCCGCTGCACCTTGATCCAGAACCGGCGGATTTCCTTGACGGGCTGACGCGGCACATCGCCCGGGAAGAGCCACGGGTTGCCCTTGCGCACCACGAGCGCCCGCTGCCGGACGATTGCCGCGACGTCGGCCGAGATCGGAACCCGGTGGATCTTGCGCTGCTTGGTGGTCGCCGCCGGCTTCGACCAGATCCCGAGCTCGAGGTTGAACTGCTCGAACCGCGCCTGCCGCACCTCGCCCACGCGGGCGCCGGTCAGCATGCAGATCCGGATGATGCTGGCGGCGCGCTGATCCTCGGCAGCCTCCAGAACCTCGGCCAGCCTGCGGATTTCCTCATGCGACAGGAAGCGCTCCCGCGCGGTCTCGACGCGCTTCTTGAACCCCGAGGCGGGATTGTCGGTGCGCCATCCCCACTGGATGGCGAGATTGAACATCTTGCGCAGCACCTCGCCGATCCGGTTTGCACGGACGGGCGTGGGTTTCTTCCCCTTCAGCTTGCGCGCGCGGTTGTTGGGTTTCGCTTTCGACGGGCGCGCCCTGCCCTGCGCGATGATGTTGAGCAGCTTCGTCACGTCCTGCGGGGTGATTTCGGTCACCAGCTTGTTGCCCCAATGCGGGGCGACCAGCTTGGTCAGGAACGAGCGATGGTCGGACGCGCTCAAGGGGGCCAGCGTCGACGCATGTTCGGCCAGATAGCGATCGATCATGTCCTTGAACCGGGGCGCCTCGCGCATTGCACCGCGCTCGCCCAGCGGGTCGGTGCCTTCATCGATCTGGCGGCGCAGCTCGCGCGCCCGCTCGCGGGCCGCCGTCACGCTCCATTCCGGCCAGCGTCCGATCACCATGCGGCGCTGCCGCCCCGCGAAACGATAGTCCAGGACGAAGGACCGCTCCCCAGAGCGCATGACGCGGATGGACAGCCCGCGGATCTCGGTGTCGAAGACCTGGAAGTCCCGATCCTCTTCCGGGATCTGCTCGCGAACGGTTTTATCGTTCAATCGCAATCTCTTGACCATGCGCACGCCTCCTTCTGCGCATGACACAGGCGTAGATGCGCAGGCATATCAAGCGAAGCATGCGCCCAGGGGTGGCGCACAGGCGGTGACCGGCAGTGATGCGCCGGATCGCCGCCGGTCGTTGAATTCACGAGAGAAACTGGCCGCACGCGCAAACCGCCGGGGGCGAATCTGCCGCGAGACCGCTCAGCGGATCGCCTTGAGACTGACGCCAGGGTCCACCGGCAGGGCAGGACCTGCCTGGAACCCCCACCGAAACTGTAAATTTCATTTGAAATCAATGACCGGCAAGGGTTCCGACCCTTTGCCGGTTGGCTCCATGTGCCTGGATGCCCGCCAGTGTCGGCGAAACTAGGCGAAACCCTGTAAATCCGCTGCGCCACACGCTCCCGGATTGCCACGCGGCACCGCAAGCGCCCTTCTCGCACTGTCGGCTGCAAACGCCTGCGCGACCCCATTTCCTCGAAAACTCCAGCGATATCAATGACCGGCAAGCATCTATCGCATCACCGCCGGTCTCCGCCTTCCCGCCACCCTTCCGGCTCTGCGCTTCTGAAGTCCTGAACTCTGCCCATGCCGGGCGATGACCAGGAGAGACCGGATGACAGAACTTGGAACCTCCCCCAGATCCAGCGCGCCACGTCTGATGAGCGGGTGGATCAGCCGCCTCGACCTCGCCCTCGAGCTTGGGGTCACTGTCGAAACCCTGCATCGCTGGGAGAAGCTGCGCTTCGGGCCACCCTGCGTGCGGGCCGGGCGGAAGATCTACTACCGCCGCGACGCCGTGCAGGACTGGCTCATGCAGCAGGAAGCGCCCGCTCCCCGGTGCGCGGGGGCGCGGCGATGACCATCCCCCTGCCCTACCGCAAGCGCGCCCAGCGCGATCGGGTCCGCCAGGACTGGATCGACGAACGTCTTCGCGAGGCGCGGATCGTGGTCGCCGATGTCGTGAACCATTCCGACCACCTGATCCGTCTCGCCTGCAATGTGCTGGTCCAGCATGGCGAGACCGCGGCCGAGCGCGAGGACGCGCGGATCCTGCTCGTGGTCCTTGATGCCCGATCACCCGGCCGCGCTGGGCGCCACCGGCCAGATCCCGAGGTGCGCCGATGAAGCGCCGTGGCACGCCCGAGGCCGATCTGCAGCGGTCGGTGCTGCAGGCGCTGCGCTTTGCCCTGCCCCGCTCGGCCATCATCCACCATTGCGCCAACGAGGTGACCGAGGCCGGCCCACGCGGCGCGAAGCGCCAGGCGATCCTGGTCGGCATGGGCGTTCATCCCGGCTTCGCGGATCTGATGATCCTCTGCGAGGGCCGCGTCCTGTTCCTCGAGCTGAAATCCCTCAAGGGGCGGCTCAGCCCGAGCCAGGAGGCGTTTCGCGATGCAGTGCAGGCGCAGGGTCATGGCTGGGCGCTGGTGCGCTCGCTTGACGACGCGCTGGGCGCACTGGCGGATCATGGGTTCACGACGCGTGTCGCGGCCCCGGTGCGGAGGCCAGCGCAATGAGCCATGAAGCCACCAACTGGGCGATCAAGCAGCGCGGGCTGAAGCCGACCACCAAGATCGTGCTCTGGCATCTCTGCGACCGGTTCAACCCGGATTACGGCTGCTTCCCCTCGCAGGACCGGCTGGCCGAGGACTGCGAGATCAGCCGCTCGACCCTGAACGAGCATCTGGGCCAGCTCGAGGCGGCCGGGCTCCTGCGCCGTGTTCCCCGCCTGCATCCTGTCACCAAGCGACAGATGCCGACGCGCTACATTCTGGGCTTCGAGCCGGGCTTCACACCGCATGTGCCGGACCCGTGTCCGGAAACCGGACATGGAAACGCGGACGATGGAGAAACCTGTGAAGGACCAGCACCTTTCGAGGACGATGCGCCCGCCGAGGACGAGCCGTGTCCGGAAACCGGACACGGGTGTGACGACCGACCCGTGTCCGATCTGGCGGCCGAGCCGTGTCCGGAAAATGCCGAAAGCCGTGTCCAGAATCCGGACACTAACCCTGTAAGGGAACCCCTAAGTGAACCAGTAAAGGAGGAGGAGGGCGCGCAAGCGCGCGAGGCCATCTCCGAGGAATTCTTCGGAGAACTGATCCGGGCGCTGGGCCTCGACACTGCCACCCTGCCCGGCTGGTGGCAAGGCTGGCCGCCCCGCGAGCATGTCCGGCGCTGGCGCGACGATCTGGGTCTCGACGAGGATGCGATCCTCGCGGTCGCCAAGGCCTCGCGGCGCGATCATCCCGAGCCGCCCGATGGCCCCAAGGGGCTCGATCGCTCGATGCAACGCGCCGCCCAGCGCCTGAAGCAGACCGGTGCCACAGTTGCGAAGAAGGGCACGGCACCCGGTGGCAACGATACCCGGCGCCGAAAGCGCGACGATGGCCCGAGGCCAAGCGATGACGAACTGGCGGCCTTCTACGCCGATCTGGTGAACTCCGACCGGTTCCTGCCGCCCAGCACGATCAGCAACACCATGCGCGACGCGATGCTGACCCGCGGACTGGTCACCGTCGAACGCCTGCGTGAGCGCGGGGTGCGGTGAATGGCATGGTGTTTCGTCCCCGACACGGACTGTCCCTCTGCGCGGGCGGCGGAGGCCTGGATATGGGCCTCATGCTCGCCGAGCCCGGCTATCACACCCGCGCCTTCGTCGAATGGGAGGACTGGCCGCGCGCCGTCCTCGTCGCAGCCCAGCGCGCAGGCTATTTCGCCCCGGCCCCGATCTGGACCGACCTGCGCAGCTTCGACGCCCGGCCCTTCCGCGGTGCCTTCGACGCCGTGCTTGCCGGGTATCCGTGCCAACCCTTCAGCGCGGCGGGAAAGCGCGGAGGTGCTGACGATCCCCGCCACCTCTGGCCCGACGTCGGCCGCGTCATCGGCGAATGCCGCCCGGAATGGGTCTTCCTCGAGAATGTCGTCGGTCACGTCACCCTCGGGCTCGAGACCGTCCTGCGAGAGCTTTGGGGCATGGGCTACACGCCTGCGGCGGGTCTGTTCAGCGCGGCAGAAGTCGGCGCGCCGCACCAGCGGCTGCGGATCTTCATCCTGGCCCACACCGATGAGCCTGCATCCGGGCACCGCCAACTACAACCCGGCGGGGAACAGCGACTTTACTCGGAAGGCGGAAGCACTGGCGCTGAGCATCACCAGCTGGTCGACGCCCAAGGCGACGGACGGCGCGAAGGGTGGGCCGGGCCAGAGCTACGGCTCGGGCGGGAGGCCGCCCCTGCCCGCACAGGCGGCGAAATGGCCGACGCCAGCTGCGCAGAACTGGAAGGGAAGCTCGGAGGCGAGCATCACCCGCACCGATGGCAAGTCAAGGATGGACATCCTGCATTACCGGGCGGAGTTGGGCTTCACCCGCCCGGCCCAGGCGACCACCATGCATGGCGCGCGATCCTCGCTGCACGCCCCGATCTCGCGCCGGCTCTGGGCTTCGATGACTGCCTCGCATGGGCGCGCCGTATCGCGGCGGCTCCTGAAGGGCCGGGCACGACGGCGGCTGAACCCGCTCTTCGTCGGATGGCTGATGGGCTGGCCCATCGGGCACGCGCTCTGCGCCTGCTCGGCAACGGAGTTCACCCTCTGGCAGCGGCACATGCGTGGCGCTCTCTCGCAGCTGCCCATGGCCTTGGGCCCGTGGATCTGGCGGCCGACAGAGGCCACCCAGCGACCGGCGCAAATGGATTTCCTTGAAGGATTGCAACCATGAGCTTCCAGGGACGGATCACCCGCGCAGGCGGCACGAAGGTCAAGCGCGCGCTGGGCGTGCAGGCAGCGCTGGAATGGGCGTTCCGGGTCGAGAAGGCGCAACTGGAACTACCACTCCCCCAGGACGTGACCGAGGAAGGCTTCGGCTTCGGCCTCGAATACGTCCTCCTTCAGCGCGCCGCGCTGGGCTGCAAGGTCGACGGTGGCCAGCACAAGATCGGCGGCTATACCCACGAGGACGCCGAGGTCATCGCCGCAACCGTCGCCGGGATCCCCGACAGCCTCGGTGGCAAACGCATGGCGATCCGCGTGGCGGAACTGGCCCGCGCCGGGCTGACGCCGGACTGGATGCCCGGTGCCGTCCCGCGCTGTGTCCCGGCCGAGATCAAGCGAAATCGGCATGGTGATCGGGCACTCAGCATCGTTGTCGGCACCGAGCGCGTGCTTGTCAAAGGGAAGTGGCGGAGCGTGGAGGTGCGAGCCTGTCCGGTGACATTCAGTCCAGATGCCCAGCAGATCGTCGCAGCACGGCGCGCCTATTGCGACTGGTGGCATGCGCTAGGCTGGGTGCGGGAGGGGCTTCTTGCCGGTAGCATGTTGCGCGAGATCGACCTGACAGGCATGTTGCCGAAGGAGGCGCCGTGGAACCTATGATAAGCGCTAACAGGTCGGTAAGCGTTCTGGAGGCAGCGGCGCATACGACGGCAGCGGACCCGCCAAGGCGGTCGTTCGAGCCGCTCGCGGGGAGACGATAGCCGCGAAACTCTATATCGTTACCCACTTGGCGTCGCCACCAAGCGCCAGGCTTGCTATCACCGCAGCCAGAGACCGATTCAGATGGCAGAATGCCAGATTCCTTGACGGTTTCCGAAGATATTATTGCAATTTTTTCCTTGTGCTATCGCCGAAACGGCGATACAGATCAGCGCAGCGCTGACATTATGGTGGGTTTGCTGATATGGAGCACTTCGCGGTCATCCAAAGCATCGTTCGGGCCGGCTTGGCCGGCGACCGGGACGCTGTGGACAAGCAGGTGCTGCGCCTTCGTGAGCGCCTCGAAAAGGCAGGCGCCACGAAGGAGGCCGCCACGCTGGAGCGTTTGCGCACCGCGGCGCGCGACACGCAAGAACTTGCTCCGAGTCGCGTGGAGATGTCGCGCGGTCAGATCTGCGGGGAAACTCTCGAACTAGGAATCAATCCGCCGATTGATCGAGAAACCGGCGCCCGATTGTGCGCAGTTGAATTTCCCGCTCGCAACGGCCGGGCACCCGTTTATGGGGCGGTAGTGTCAGAAACGGTCGACGGTCTGCTGAACGAATGGGCTCGTGAGGCCGCTCTGCGGGAGGTGGGTGTATCGCCCACGCGCTCTCTGCTTGTTTACGGGCCGCCCGGTTCCGGCAAGACAATAACCGCCCACTATATCGCTGCCCAGTTGGGGTTGCCTTTGGTCGTGGCGCGCATCGACGGCCTTATCTCCTCGTTTCTGGGAACGACTGCGCGCAACATTGCGAACCTGTTCGACTTCGCCAACCGATATGCTTGCGTTCTGCTGCTGGACGAGTTCGACGCGCTTGCAAAGCTTCGGGACGATCCCCAGGAAATTGGCGAGATCAAGCGCGTGGTCAACACCTTGCTGCAGAATCTCGATCAGCGGGGAAGCTTTGGAATCACGATAGCAATTACGAACCACGATAGGCTCCTGGACCCAGCTGTTTGGCGTCGTTTCGAAACTCATCTTCAACTCGGCGAGCCGGACGAGTTCGCTCGCGAAAGCTTGATTGCACGTTTTCTCCAACCGCTCGATGCACCTGCCTCTACTCGCAGGGTATTCTCATACTGTCTCGCAGGGCGCACGGGGGCCGATATCGAAAGAGTGTGCACAGCGGTGAAACGGACGCTTGCGCTCAGCGGTGAATCGCATGATGCGCCAGGGTTATTCCGTGCCTTGAGTACTGTACTAGCCCGTGCACCGCGGCACGACCATGTGGCGGCCCGTATCCTTGCCGTAGATCAAGAAGCGTTCGTCAGCCTGATCGCAAATGATGGGGCGCTTGCGCTCAAGCAAACTGAAATAGGAGAGGCGACGGGATACGGTCAGTCGCGGGTGAGTGACCTTAAGAAAGCAAAGCGCCATCTGCCACTGCTGGAGCCGTCGTATGCCCAATAATCCGGTTCAGATCATCCTGAACGATCGTGATTTTCATCAGGCGCCCGATCCGGGACAGCCGCCACGGAACAAGGATTTTTTCGAAGATGCCGACAAGGCGTTCGTCACCCACAAGGCGTCATTGCTGGGCGCAATCGACCGGATCATCGACGAAATTCGGATAAGCTCATACGGTCCTGCCGCGTATCTAAAAGTACAGATGCGCAACGAGGCGCTGGCGAAATCCTACAGACCAGTATGGTGGCTGTTCAAACCCGATCAATTCCCATGTGTGGGCGCGGATGCGGTCGGAACGCTCTATTTTCGAGCTCCACTGATCTACCTGAAATCGTTGCGACAGCGCATCGAGCATGCTGAAGCCTCCGTTGAGACAAAGTATCGGAGGGCTGACAGCAAGCCATACAAGGCGCCGACTATCGCCCGAGCCGAAGTCGGCGCCATCGAGACAATCGAAATCGCTCCGCCTGAGCAGAAACGAGCATTTTCTACCGCAGCAGCTCTTGCGGCGCTCGAAGATCCTCGCGTGGTTTCGGGTTACCAGGTCGAACTTTTTGAGACGCCGTCCGATCGGGTAATCGCCGATGACCCGCTGGGACGGATTGCGTTGCGGCGCTCCCTTGAGAGACTGTTGCTGTCTCTCGGCATGGGCGCGCGTAGCTATCTCGCCTTTGAAGTCGGACGAACGCCTGTCCTCGAGGTTCAGCTGACCACGCAGCCCGTCGATGCCCTGATCGACAATCGAGCAGGTGTGGCTGGAAGCGACTCAGGCCAAGAAATCAGCTTATCCTCACTAGACCGAAATCCGGAGCGACACGAGGCTACCCTAAATGCGCTCCAGAAGCATCCACTGGTGCGCGCGATCTTGCCACCTGTTCTGCTCGAACTCACAGACGACCGTTCAAGCTCTGAAGTCGGTTCTGCTGCCGAACAAGTTGCCATTCCTCATCCGCAAGACCGGTCGACCTATCCAATTGTAGGGGTAATCGACTCAGGCGTGGCGCCGGTTCTTGATGGTTGGGTTGCGGGGCGGTTCGATTATCTATCTTCAGGAGAGTATGACGCAGTCCACGGCACGAACGTCGCCGGTCTCCTGACCATCGGGCAAGCCCTGAATGGCGTTCACGTCGCGCCTGAGGCGAATGGCTGCTATCTCTATGACATACCCCTCTACCCTGCCGGTCCGTTCATGGCCCGTTATCCTCGAGGTTTCTCAGACTTCCTCGAAGAGGTGGAGCAGGCCGTCGCCGAGGCGAAAAACGAACATGGCGTGAGAGTATTTAATCTCTCCATTAACGCCGTCGCGCCCGTTGATCGACACCGGTATAGTATCTACGCTTCTCGGCTCGACCAGATCGCAGATACCTATGGCGTAGTCTTTGTGAATTCCGCAGGGAACCTGCGACCCGCTCAGGCACGTTCCGCTTGGCAGAAGCGTCCGGTCGACGTCATCAACTATTTCGCGTCGCGAACCTCGCCCGACACGATCTTCAAGCCCGCCGAGAGCGTCAGGTCAATCTCGGTCGGCGCGCTCAATCCTCCAAATACCAGTCACATCACCGACGCGCCGACCGTTTACACGACACGCGGGCCTGGTCTCCAAGTTGGTGTCAAGCCCGACGTTGCTTTCTATGGCGGATCAGGAGGCAGCGGTCCCGGAAAGCCCACGGGGCTTTCGTCATTGTCTCCGTCGGGAGGCAGCCAGAGTGTCGTCGGCACGAGTTTCGCGGCGCCGCTGGTGGCGCGTACGTTGGCGGGCCTCGACTCCCAAACCGAGGGCGGCCTGTCTGTCGAAGCACTGCGGGCCATGTTGCTGCATCACACGGCGATGCCCGAGCCACTCACTAAACGTGGCCTTAAGGACATCGGCCGACAGTTCGCGGGCTTCGGCAAGCCGCGTGCCGTAGCAACGATGCTGGAAACGGACGACCACCAGATCACTCTGCTTTTCCAAAGCCGCCTTAGCATTGGCGAGAAGAAGCCAGTCATTCTTCGGTTCCCATTCAGCTGGCCACAAAGCCTCGTGACAGACGGACGCTGCTCAGGCCGTGCCAAAATCACGCTCGTTTACGCACCACCACTTGATCCAGCCTTTGGTGCCGAGTTCGTCCGCGTCAATCTTGAGGCATCGCTGAAGCAGCGCCAGGTGGAGCCCGCTGCCGACGGGAGGGTTCGATTCACGAACCAGATAGCGGCCCGCTACCTGCCGAAGTCAACCAATCTCGCAATACCCGAGAAGGCGCTCATAGACCACGGTCTCAAGTGGTGGCCGACCAAGCAGTATGAGAGCACATTTGTTGAGAACGGAAGCTCGTCGCAATGGCGGCTGGAGGTTACTAGCCTCGTTCGCGCTGAGGCGCAGTTCCCCGCGGAAGGAGTGCCTTTTGCAATACTCTTGACCCTAGAGGACCCGGACGGCAGCAAGCCAGTTTTCCAAGAAATGCGGCAGTGGCTCCAAGTGAGCACTGCGGTGGCGCAGGATGTTCGAACGGTAACGAGGCTGCGGCAACGTGGTCGGTAGTGGGCAACTTTCAGCAGCAGTGGCGAGAGACGCACCACTAATGGCGCAACTAAACTCGCACTCGCTCAGAACCCATATCGCTCATCCGCCCGATGCAGCAGCACCTTCGCGTCACAGTCGAACAGGCGCACACGGGGTTCGCGGGCGGGAGATCGCTCTGGGATGCGCCACTACACAGCATTGTTGTTTGCCGTCAGTCCGCAAAGGGCCGAGTACGTTATTGCTTCCCCTTCCATGGTTCCTCCTGAGCACGATCCGTATACGGGGGGGCTGAGCGCGGCAGTTTTCCAGCGTCTGGCCTTTTCGCCGGGGAAGCCACATGGAAGCCACCATCGCCCGCGCGCCAGAAATCTTGACTCATCTTCAAACACTTACGGGACAATCTGCGCTCGCCGGGTGGATTCCGGCGGGAATCCAGCGAAGCCACCCAGCAGAAGCCACTAGGCTCCAGACTCATTGATCGTCAAAGCCAGAACAGGACGGTTGCGGCGAGGGCGATGGCGGAAAGGAAGGTCTT
>NZ_WJPO01000052.1 GCF_009649175.1 Rhodovulum strictum
AATCCGTGACCGGATCAGATCGGAATTACTGACCGGATGTTATCGGAATCGCTGACCGGATGAGCCCGGAACGCACAAACACCGCGTCCAGTGCTTCCGCCGGGGTTCTCCACCCAAGGGTTTTTCGAGGACGCCCTTTAAGTGCGGCAGCAACCGCTTCCATATCATCGGGACCGTGCAGGCTGATCACCAACGAGGCGACCATCCTGCCGGATCTCGATGCGTTCGGCATAGGCCCGGATCTCGACCGGACGACCGGCCGCGCTGGCCATCACCGAGTATTTGTTGTTGTCGAACCGCACGAGGCAGGTCTTGGACACGGCGGCTGGCACGGAATGGAAGCCGTCGAAGCGCCCGGCATAGGGCACGAGTTGCGGGCGTTCCGCCTCGAACACCTCCCACACGGTCCGTCATCTCCGGGTGCCGGTTGGCCTTGGCCCAGGCAATGCACTTGTCGATCAGGAGCGCGTTCAGTTCCTCGAAGCTCTTCACCCGCAGGCGCGGTGATACAAGGGCAGATGATCCGCGTATTTGCTGACCAGAACATGGGCGATGAACGCCTCGGTCGGCAGCCCGCCCTCGATCAGCCGGGCCGACGCGGGCGCCTGTGTCACACCGTCGGTACAGACACGGCAGGCATATTTCGGACGGATGGTCTCGATGATCCGGTGCTGGGCGGGGATGACGTCGATGCGGATGCTGCGATCCTCGCCCTCGGCCAGCGCGACCTAAAGCTCTTCGAAAGCCAGTTGACGTTCGTCCTTGCCCAGCTTCTCCGATTTCTTGCCATGCAGCGCTTGACCAAGGCGATTAGAGAACGCAGTGGGACACTATCCTCACCTGCTCCATGAGCCGGGCTGGAAACGTCTGGGACAATTCTGCGATGGAGAGCTTCTTTTCGTCGCTGAAAACCGAACGGACCAACCGCAAGGTCTATCGGACCCGCGACGAAGCCCGCGCCGACGTGTTCGACTACATCGAGCGCTTCTACAACCCGCGCAGACGGCATTCGAAACTGGGCTACATCAGCCCCATGGAGTTCGAGGCCCGCGCTATGCTAGCTTAACCTGCTGTCCACGAAACCGGCAGCAGGCCACAGCGCCTGTCGGCCCGAAAGGCCCGCTCAGCACCTCTGGTCGCCGCCTTCGGGGAATGGCTGCAAGCGCAACGCCTGCGCGTCTCCGCCAAGTCCCGCCTCGGCGAAAAGCTCGCCTATATCCATAACCACTGGAACGGGTTGCAGACCTTCCTGACCGACGGTCGCGTCGAGATCGACTCCAACAATGTCGAAAATCTGGTTCGTCCGATTGCCCTGAATCGCAAGAATGCACTCTTCGCCGGTCATGACGAGGGCGGCAGAACCTGGGGCCGCATCGCCTCGCTGATCGAGACCTGCAAGATCAACGGCGTGGAGCCCTTCGCCTATCTGAAATCCACCCTCGAAGCCATCGCCGCCGGCCATCCGCAAGGCCGACTGGACGAGTTGCTCCCGTGGAATTACCAGCCGTCAACCTGAAAACCGGGTGGCCGTCCAACGACGCTTACGACGGTCTGGAGGCCGGAACGGATCATCGCCACGCCAGCGGCGGCAGCGGCTGCCACGGCTGCGGCGGCAGCCACTGCGACACGTCGCGAGAACGCCGCGAGCCTTGCGTTGGCCGCTTCCATCTCTCGGCTGAGCCGTCCGAAGCCTCGGGCTCCGGCCTCACCGACGCCCTCCAGCTCCGCGCGCACCTGCCGTCCGCCCACGGCCGCAAGGCGGACGCTGACGCGTTTCTCGGCCATCGGTCAGACTCCTTGCTTTCGCCGTATAGGCGTCTTACGTTTATGCCATCGATCTAGTGAAGGTATGACCATGGCCGAGACCGCGACCCTGTCCTCGAAGTTCCAGATCTCGATTCCCAAGGCGATCCGGGCCGCCCAGCACTGGGAGGCCGGGCTGACCTTTGCCTTCATCCCGAAAGGCACGGGCGTCCTGCTTGTGCCGGTGCCCAAGCGGGAGGCGCTGAAGGGGCTCGCGCGCGGCGCGTCCGCCGCCGATTATCGCGACCGGACGGATCGGTTCTGATGATCCTCGTCGACACGTCGGCGTGGATCGAGTGGCTCATCGGCTCGCCGACCGGCGAGAAGCTGTCCGAACATCTGCCCGAACAGGCCGAGTGGCTCGTGCCGACCATGGTCCAGCTCGAGCTGGCGAAATGGCTGACGCGCGAGGTCGGCGAGGACAAAGCCGATCAGGTCATCGCCTTCACGCAGGTCTGCCATGTGGTGCCGCTCGACACCGAGATCGCGCTGGCGGCGGCGGAGGCGTGCCGGGAGCACAAGCTCGCGACTGCCGACGCGATCATCTTCGCAACCGCCCGCGCACAGGGCGCGACGCTCCTGAGCTGCGACGCACATTTCGAGGGGCTGCCCGGCGTCACGCTGATCGAGAAGATCAAGGCCTGACGCCGGGGGCGCCGTTCGCCGCCAGTTCCTCGTTCAGTTTCCGCACCATCACCGCCTCGATGACGGGCAGCAGTTCGGCCATGGCGAGCGGCGGCACGCCGAGGGCGTCACCGAGCGCCAGCGCCGCCGACATGTCCCAGCCGATCACCGCACCGGGCAGCACGCGAAGTTGGCCGCCGAGGCGACCGACGAGGTCCCAGACCTGCCAACCCTCCGGAGTTTCCGGACGGTTCAGCCGCGCCGGGCAGTCCGGGCAGGCCTGCGCGCAGGCTTCGCAGTAGCGCTCGCCCCCGCCGAAGGACCATTCGGCGAGAGCGCGGAGGCGTTTTTTTCCTGTTCCAGCAGCAGGCCCTTGGAGACGTAGGTCAGCTGGAACGCCTCGAAGATCGGCCAGATGTCGAGCAGCGCGTCGACGGACTCGTGGCTCGGATCGAGCGCGTTGCCGTCGGCATCGCCGATGAGCCCGCGCGAAGGCGAACACGTTGTCGG
The DNA here is from genome assembly GCF_009649175.1 of Rhodovulum strictum. GTDB lineage: Bacteria > Pseudomonadota > Alphaproteobacteria > Rhodobacterales > Rhodobacteraceae > Rhodovulum > Rhodovulum strictum. The sequence goes on from NZ_WJPO01000052.1 coordinate 2,938, forward strand.
CGCTCCAGTGAATCAGCGGCCGAAAGAGCACCATGTCGTGCCGGTCCGAGAACCGGACGCGCTGCGTGAATGGGGCCTGAGCACGATTGCGGCTCTCATCACGACGTACGCCGAGCCATTGAACGACGGGGCCTGTCTCGAGTGCCGGGCCCACGCAATTGTCGAAAACCGCCCGTTCCTTCAGGTATTCGGTGCAGAACTGCGCCCTCCGGCTCGGGAAACGCCCTTTCCACAGACAGAGATCCAGTATTGGGATGCCGGTGGGCACCAGTGCCGCCAACGCCCTCTCGACCGTCGTCTCCGGTACGCCCTCTTCACGCCAGACTGTCTCTACGTACCGTCGCTTGCGTGCGATCTCGGCTGAGAAGTCGGCGCGCACCATTTCGACCACGGGGCCGCCGGTGCGCTCAGAGAGCAGCGCGACATATTCCAGCGTCACCGGGTGTTCATGGCCCGTGTCGGCCATAATGGCTCGGAACGGACGGCCGCGGCGGAGCGCGAGGAGGTAGACAGCGGTGGAATCTTTTCCACCGCTGATGTTGACGAAATGCGCGGCCATGAGTTCAGCCAGGCACCGCCTGGACGTACGCCTCGGCCGCGGCCGGGGTCTCGCCCAGCCGCTCGGCCTTCACTTGCGTGAAGGTCCGGCCGTCGCCATCGAGGATCGCATCGCGGCCCGTCTCAGCCTGCCAGCGCTCCACGGCCACGTCGACATAGGCCGGGCTGATCTCCATGGCGAAGACGCGGCGGCCGTTGGCCTCGCCTGCCATGATCTGCGAGCCGGAGCCCGAAAAGGGCTCGTAGCAGAGACCGCCGCGGGCCACATGCTGGCGCATCGGAATCCCGAAGGCGTCGAGCGGTTTCGGCGTCGGATGGTCGGGACGCTCGTCCTTGGCGAAGGACGGCATCTCCCAGGTCGACGGCAGCGTCTGCTCGGCGACCTTCGGCGGCCGATTCGGGCGGCGCCAGCCCATGAAGCAGGGCTCGTGTTTCCAGAGGTAGTGCGACCGGGTCAGGACGCCGCGGTCCTTCACCCAGATGATCTGCTGATGCACGAAGGCGCCCGCCTTTTCCCAGCAGGCCTCAAGCATCGCCTGGCGTCGCGAGGCGTGCCAGCAGTACCAGGCGGCGTCGTCCGTAATCGCCTCCGCCACGGCCGCGGCGATGAAGCCGTCGTAGAGGTCGGCCCCCTGGCTGCTGTCGTCCCAGGTCACGCCGTAGGACTGCGACCAGTCCTTGTTGCGGGTCGGGTGGTTCGAGCCGTCGTAATCGACCAGATACGGCGGGTCCGTCGCGAACAGGATCGCGCGCTCGCCGTTCATTAGGCGGCGCACGTCGTCGTGGCTGGTCGAGTCCCCGCAAAGCAGCCGGTGGTCGCCGAGTCTCCACAGATCGCCCGTTCGCGATGCCGGGTTGCGCGGCGGCTCTGGGATGGTCACCGGAGGCACAGAGCCCCCGGCGCCACCTTCTTCTTCACCGCCCCCGTCCGGATCGAAGGCCAAAAGCTTGTCCAGTTCGCCGTCGGAGAAGCCCACGAGCGACAGGTCGTAGTCGTCAGCCAGCAGGTCCTTCAGCTCAGCCGACAGCAGCGCCTCGTCCCAGGTGCCAAGCTCCGTCAGCTTGTTGTCCGCGATCCGGTACGCCCGCCGCTGCGCCTCGGTCAGATGCCCGAGCACGATCACCGGCGCTTCGGTCAGCCCCAGCTGCGTGGCGGCCAGCACGCGCCCGTGCCCCGCGATCAGCTCGCCGTCATCGGCGACGAGGCAAGGCACGGTCCAGCCGAACTCGGCCATGCTGGCGGCGATCTTCGCGACCTGGTCCGCGCCATGCGCCTTCGCGTTCTTCGCGTAGGGTTGGAGGCGCGCAAGCGGCCACATCTCGATCCGCTCGGGGGCGAAGGCGAGGTTCATGCAGGTTCCTGTCGATGATCGATCGGCATCCACCGGGGGTGGACTCCGGCACGGCGGTTTCCAGCGGCTTTCGGCTGGACTCCGGCATCCGCAGGGTATCCACCCCGGACGGCCGGTCAGATGTTTGAATTCACGAGGAATTCAGGCGTCACGGCTGGACGCTGGACTTCGGTGGCTTCCCAAAAAACCGGCCCTGTCGCTGGCGAAATGCCGAGCCAAGCCCGCCAGCATACGTTTTGGCCCAGAAAGGAACCGAAAAACAACGGCTTGGCAGCCTGGACCCCGGCTGGACCCCGGAAGCCAGCCCCGGTGTCCACCTCGGGATCAGCGTCGGTTCGCCTGAGCGCACGACCCCGAGTATATCGCCATGGATAGCGTCAGCGGGGCGATCCGTCTCGCCGTCCGGTGTCTCGCAGGAAATTGTCTCACGCGACTGTCGAGCCTTGACACACTCAGTGCGCCGCCTGCGCCACCACGAATTCCATCGACCGCTTCTTCGGCACTCGCCTTCCGTTCAGCCGCCACACGATCACCGCGATGCCGTACTGCCAGCGCCGGTTCGCGGTGGCACGGCTGATGCCCAGCTCCCAGCAGATCGGCTTCCATGGCTTGCGGTTCGCCCGGAGCCAGAGCAGGCGCGCGTCGGCAGGGTCGAGCAAGCGCAGCCAGAGCAGAGCATCCTCGGCCTGCGTGATGTCGCGCGGTCCGGGCTTGGGTCGGCGCATCTGCGGCTCCTGGCCCACCTGGTCGGCGAAGCTGTGGAAGTACTCGGGCCATGCATTGAAGTAGCCCTGCGGTTTCACCTCGGGCAGCGAGCGGAACACGTCGGCAGCGCTCTCGAGGCGGTCCTCGACCATGGTGGGCGTCCACTCAGCCATTCGCGGCCTCCCGGTCGTCCGAGCGAGGCCCATACAGCTTCTCTCCGAGCTGACGGACCAGCTCGCGCTCTGGCCAGGTCAGGCGGTGGTCGTCGACGGAGACGGCAAGCACACCTTCGTCATGCCAGCCATCGCGCTTTACCTGGTCGGGATCCCGACGCGTGCCGCCGTAGCCTTTCGGGTACCACCTCATCCCAAGCCCCCGTTCGTCTCAATCGCCCAGTGCAGGATGGCGATCGCGTCGGCCTCGTTGTCGTCGGCGGGAGAGAAGCCTCTGGCTCGGGCCGCGGCGATCATGTCCTGCTTGGGAGCATTCCCCCGGCCTGTCGCGTGCTTCTTGATAGTGCCGACTGGGACGCCTTCGTAGGGAACTCCGCGAAGCTCGGCCCAAGTCGTCAGCGTCGCGAGGAGACCTCCAAACACATGCGCTGCGTCAGTGCCCGCGTGGCGCCGGACTTCCTCGAACCAGATCGCGGCGATGGGTCCGGACAGCCGGTCAAGTTCGGTCAGCCAGTTCGTGAAGCGGAGGTAGCGCATGCCGCCGCCGTCGAAGCGGCCGGGGCGAAAGCTGACCGTGCCGCTGGTGGTCAGTCCGTCGTGGCTGCGGAGCGCCCAGCCGGTCGTGGTGCCGAGATCGAGGGCGAGGATGCAGGACCGGTTGATCGCGCCCGGTTCGGGGCGGACGTCCTGCGCGGGGATCGGTGTGTTCATCGTGAAGGCTCACAAGCTGTGGGCCTTCGGCTTCGGTCACCTCAGGACTTAGCATCCGGCGGTCCTCGGCCAAAGCGAAAACGACCAGGGACGACGCGGCCGGCGAAGATCGACGCGCTGCCCGTCCCGGTCCCAACCTCCGAGCGCGTGGTCCCAACCTTCGAGGGGGTTGGGACAGCCTTTTATCGTTTTAACCCAATGGCTTGACCGGATTTGGTCCCAACCTCGGTGTCCCCAACGGGGGTTCTTCTCTTTTCGTATAGAAACACATGTTCCCGACCTTTTCCGTTCTCCCACATGAATGTGTAGCAAAAGGTTGGGACCACAGGGTGAGGTTGGGGACACCGTTGTTTTTGAACGGCTTTTCGTGTCCCCAACCCCCTCAGGAGGTTGGGACAGGGTTGGGACCACCGGGGAGGTTGGGACTGGCACGACAGCGCGCTGCACGGCATCCTCTGGTCAGTTGCGGAGTTGCGAAGGGTTGTGCTTCCGGCAGGCTGTGACAATGGTGCCATCGACATGACATCACTCTGCAGTCTATTTGATGGCCAGCGGAGCTCGGGCATGGTAGGGATGCAGCCATGGGAAAAGGTTTGAAGACAACGGAGGAAGACGTTGCGGCCCTCACCGTGCGGGTGCCACGAGAGCTCGTGATTGACATCGACCGTGAGCGCAACGGCCGACCCGTTCGCGTTCCACGAAATACCTGGATACTTGAGGCCGTCGTTGAAAAGCTTGACCGGGAGAGGCAAAGCGCCCGTAACGGGACGAGGCGGGAAGAAGACGATGGCCAGAAGTGATCTTCTGATTTCACTGGTGAAGGCCGGATCAAGCGGCGATTTTCGGAGCGTGCGTGCTGCAGCCGAAGCAATAATCGCTGAAGAGAAGGCCAAAAATCACAATATCCTCGCCGACCGGTTGACCGAGGCCATGCATGTGAACGGCAATAGTCACTCACCAAAGGCGCCCGCCATCTTGAACCAGAATGCAGCGCGACATCGCGAATTTCTGCTTGAGCTGACGCCAGAACGGCGAATCGAGGATCTCGTTCTGTCGGAGCTCAACCTTCGCGCATGCCGGGAACTGATCGAGGAGCAACAGCGCGCATCGGTTCTCCGGTCGCATTCCCTCGAGCCGCGCCACCGGATCCTGCTTTCGGGGCCTCCGGGCAACGGCAAGACGTCTCTTGCGGAGGCGATAGCCGAGTCGCTGGCACTGCCATTCTTTGTCGTGCGCTACGAGGCAATGATTGGGAGCTATCTCGGCGAAACCGCGGCGCGTCTGAAACGTGTCTTTGACTATGCCCGGACCACGCCCTGCGTCCTTTTCTTTGATGAGTTCGACGCTGTTGGCAAGGAGCGCGGAGACGAGCATGAGACCGGTGAGATAAAACGTGTCGTCACGTCACTGCTGATGCAAATGGATGATCTGCCGAGCTACACCGTTGCAATTGCAGCCACAAATCATAGCGAACTTCTGGACCGGGCTGTCTGGCGCCGGTTTCAGTTGCGCCTTTCATTGAAAGCCCCGACGCAGGCCGAGCTCGCTGCATACTTCAAGCGTTTCGCAGATGCGATGAACGAGCCGTTAGGTCGTGCACCAAGCACCCTCGCAAAGGCCCTCGGCTCAATCAGCTATGCGGAGGCAGAGGAATTCTGCCTCGACGTTCGTCGTCGCCACGTCTTGGCCATGGGAGAGACACCACTAAAGAAGATCGTCGAGGAGCGGCTCAAGTTGTGGGCAGCACGCACCGCCCCGGATTTCAAAAAGGACAAGTCGCATGTCGGAGTTTCCGCTTCTTCCGGTACCGAAACCGGCTCGCGATAAGCGGCCGAGAGGTGGCGGGGGCGGCGGAAGCATCCAAACCCCGTCACGCGATAGACAGCGTGAAAGATTGGACCCCGTGTTTCAGCGACTTCGCGATGTCTTCGATCAGGGTCGCGACCCGGTAGATCTTCGTGACGATCCCGCAGGTATTGCACCCGAGCGAGCATTGGTATTTGAGCCCGCGATATTCACCGGCCGGCTGACATTGGAGCCAAGGTGCTGCTTTCGGGCGGGTCGAGGGCGTCCTGAGGGCCC
>NZ_WJPO01000053.1 GCF_009649175.1 Rhodovulum strictum
TCTCGCGGTGACCGGATACTTCGGAACAGCTGACCGGATGTCGTCGGAATGCCCGACCGGATGCTCCGGAATGCGCACCCGGGCCACGGCCGCGGCGCGGTTCTGCTCAAAGATTGCCTGAATGGCATCGTCCTCGCCGAATGGGCGCCACCTCCATATGCAGCCGGAGAGGGCGGCGCGCATGGCCGCTTTGAGGACACGCCGGTCCAATGTGACGATCGCCTCACGTCCCGCAGCGAAGGCAAGCCTTGCGTCGTCCTTGTGGCGAGAAGCCAGGCTGACGAGCGCGTCGCGATCTTCGACTTTTCCGGCCCGTCGCCACAGATGGATCATCGCGAGAATTGCGATGGCGGGACGGTTATAATTCAGCGTCTCGTGCGACATCGCGCGCTCGGCTTTCGCAATATCCAGAGTCCGATCGACTACCGTACGCACCCAGGATTCATGCTCCGCCAAGAGCGCGTCGTCCCCGTCCCGCGCCACGAGCAGCGCCGTTGTGGCGAGTTGCGTGCGCAGGTCGTGTAGGACGTCATTGTTGGTCCCGTTGGGCAACGCGCCGGCGGCGCGGATTACCGCGTCTCGCGCCGTCTGCGGTGTGGCGTGATCGCCCCCGTTAAGTGCCAGACGGATGCGTGCGTCGAGGTCCATCTCCACACGGGCGGCAGTGTTCTGTTCCTCCATTCGCGCGACGTGGGCGGCCTCCTCGGGTGGGGCCCGGTACCCGATGCGGCCATCCCCCAGTTCCACCCAGTTCTCCGCAGTGAGGACGTTGAGGGCGTGAGGGCCCATGAATGCGGCGTCGCCGAAGTTCGCATTCTCGGAATAAGGCCCGATTCGCGCCACGGCATCCGCAAGGCGTTTGCGTAAGGTGCGGCCGACATGGTCATCCGCAACGTATCCGTACAAGGCGCTCTCGAGGGTCGCCCGGCGGGATGGCCGCTTCGCAAGGTCAGCAAGCGTGATGCGTCCTTTGGGCTCGTTGTGGTCCTGAAGAAATCGTCCGAGCCCGAACTGCTCGTGTCCGCCACGTCCCCGCTCGACCGCGAGCAACGCGGGGTCCGTGAGGAACGGCATCAGGGCGTCTCGCGTCCGCGGCCAATGGGACAGGAGAAGGTCGACGGCGACAAGAAGGAACGCCGCGCAGGAGCCGGACGATCCCAACACGTCGCGCAAGACGTTTTCGACGGCATCTCCGGCGTCAAGACGTTCGTGCCCCCATGCTTCGAGCGCCTTCAGAGCCGAGCCGACGGCGTAGCTCCGGGATTGATCGCGCGACCAAAGATAGGTGTAGCGCCACGGGAAGAACCGTGGCCCTTCGTCAAACACGATGGTGAATCCGTTCTCCGACGACGGCTCCTCCCCCTCGGTGGCGAACGCAACCGCCGTCTCCACGAGGTGGTGGACGAGGGGTAGGCCGACGGCCGGGGCAGCGGTCAGCAGATCGAGAAACGGCGGCTGAGCTGGCGAAGCGGGGAGGAAGTCGGCATCGGCGTGGCTGAAAGCTTCAGCGAGAGGATCGCTACCGTACTTTCGGTCGTGCTCGGGTCGCCGAAGGTTCGTCTTGACGAGTGACGCAAGTTCTTCTGGTGCCACGGGGGCTAGGGCGCTGCTCGACTTGAGTATCTCGCGAGTCTTGAACGGGTCCCCCTCTTGGGTGACCTCGCGCAGGTAGGTCTTCGCCTCGTCCGGCGCGTGCTGCGCGAGTAGTAAGGCGGCAGTGCGGAGATCTTCGATAAAAAAACGCCGGCCACGCCCGTTCTGCGATGCTGTGTTCGGCTTCATCGGGACAGTCACCGAGCGATCCCGTAGATCGAGTTGCAACAACCAGTCAAATAGCATCGCCGCCACCGGGTGCGCGAAAGACGGGATGGCGTGGAAGAACAGGGCTTCAGTTCCGACGAGATCGACGATGGGGGCAATCGAGGCGAGGGGGATCTCCTCTTGGTGACGGCACGCCCAACGGAGGACAGAAAGGCCACGGCCGCCCCGCCCAATGCGAAGGGACTGGGGAACCTCGAACGGAACATGGGGTCCGATCACCTCGCGCGCAGCGACAGTTTCGAGCGCTTGGATCGCGATGATCAACTCCCCGAGCAGCGCGCATTCATCCGCAAGGAGGATAGGGGTTGCCAGTTCGAGGAGCTGCGGCGCTGCCTCCGATCGCACGATCGCTAGTAGCGCCGACCGTCGCCATCCGCCAATCGCCTCCGGTTTTTCCAGTTGCTTGAGAAGGTCCGTCCAACTCTCTACGCCCTGGCGACCTTCCAGCAGGAAACGCGCGGCGAACTCGACGCCGCGCTGGACGCGTGGAGATGGCGGTCGCGTGAGATTGATCTCCGAGATCCGTTTGAGGTCTTCCGAAAGCCATGCACCAATCGCCCAATCCCGAAGAACGTCATGCTGGAAGTCGAAGCGGTCCCTCCGAACCTCTCGAAGCGTTCGCCGCCCGAGGAGGTGGGCACGAGCCTGTCCATCCTCTGCGAGCTCGACGTCGCGCTCACCCGCAAGCGCAGACTTCGCGAGAGCTGCCAAGATGCGTTGCCCCGCACGGACTGCCGGTACCGGCGCGTCGTCCGCGCGGTCCCACCAATGCTTGGCCAACCCCGCCTCTGTCCTGATCCTGGCGGCATTGTCTAGCCTGGAGAGGCGGGACAGGCGATGGAGGTTTCGCGCGATCGGGGCTGCCGGTGCTCCCGCCGTAAGGATGGGACGGAGGTGAGGGGCTGCCGCTGTCAGGGCCTCTGCTTCCACGTCGGTCAGGTCATCGACCGTGACCGTCCGGGGCGGACCGAACGTCGTCCTCAGATCGTCAGCCAACCAGTCCGTTGCTTGGGTTTCCGAGTCCGCACGGGCTGAGGCGATGAGTCGAAATCCATCAATCCGGCCGGCCTCACGCAGGACTTCGTTGATCGTCCGCTGCTGTGCCGGGTCGGTGATCATGTCGATGCCGTCGATGCAGATCAGTCCACCGCCGCTGGCGGCGATGTCCGCGAGAAACGACTTCGCTGGGCCCTCAATGCCAAACCGCCCCGCGAAGGCGATCCATCCGCCGACCGGAGTGGTGTCGGCGTCGAGGACGAGCAGCGTGGACTCGCGCCCTGCGCGTTCCGCAATCGCACGCAGGACTCCGGACTTACCGACCCCGGGCCCTCCGGTGAGGAGCACGAAGCGCGAAGCATCGAGGGCCTCACCCGTCGCCTCGATTGCCGCATGGCGCGGAAGATGCACGCCTGCGACCGTCGTCCCGATGTTCTCCAGCGTCTGCCGGGCTGTTTCCCGAAGAACTGCGCGAGCCGCGCGGTGGTCCCGGTCGCCGGATAGCCGAAATCCGCGACGTTGAAGCTCGGTTCGTAGGGCATCTCTGTCGAGCGCGCCGCCCGTCCGACCGACGGAAATCGCCAATTCGATCAGGGCGCTCCAAAGGCCCTCGGCTCGCGGGACATCCTCGTGCGCGAGGATGAGCCGTGCAAGCATTAGCGCATGCGTGCGCGAGAGCGGGCTGGTCGACTCGAAGTCGAACTCCAATATCTGGAACCGACGCAAGCGCCGCCAGATCGCTTCATCGTCGTCAGAAACACCGTAAGCGACGAGATGATTCCGAAAGGTCGTTGTGAACTGGCGCATCTGATCGTTGGCGACGCCCGCCGCATCCAGACGGGCGAAGAAGTCGGATCCATTCTCGGCACCGCGTGCCCAAAGCAATACATCCTGATACGCCCCCGAAATTGCGCGGCTGGTGCGTTGGGAGGCAACCGCCAAGTGGTGGCACTCCTCAAGGATGTGGTCCTGCCTGCTGAGGGCGACCTGCCGGGCCACGTCCTCGAAGGTGTCGTCCTTCGGCGCAAAGGTAACATCGCGCTTAGACTGGATCTCGAGCAGGCAACGACCGTCGGGGCCGATCCCTTCGAGGATGATGTCGTCGAGTGCGAAGCCGCAATCTGCCCCTTGGAACCGGATCCGTTCCAGGCGGGCACCGGGCAGGCCTCGTGCTTCCGTCCCCGCGATTAGTGCCAGCGCGTAGAACGCGCCCAACTCTCCCTCGATGTAGGTGCCTGCCCCGCCGCGGGAGGCGGGGCTAGATCCTCGCCCATCCCGAATATCACTCATGGCCGCGCTTCAAACCGTCTTGTCCGGGTCGAGGGCTCGACCTCTCCTTCGAAAGTGGCATGACTAGTCTGTAACGACCTCACGACCCATCCTATCCTTTTCACCTGCGCCCCTGGCATCGACAATGCGATCACCAACACCTTCAAGATCGAGCATGAGGAGCGAAAGCACAAGAACACCGCGCCGCTCGGCGAACGCATCGACACCATCCCCGTCGAGGAGTGGCACGTCGGACATCATTGCGCGTCCATCGATCGCCAAGTCATCTAGGAAACGGCCAAGGCCCTCAATCAGATCCGCCATCTCGGCAACCGAATTAAGCAATTGCGAGCGGGATCGAACTAAAGCCCTCTCTGCCTCCGCCATCGCTTCACGTTCTGCCCGCGGTAGGTGTTCAGCGCTTCGACCTGCGCGGCGTGCGTTTCCGAGAACTGTCGCGCCCCAGAGAGCCTCTGTGAAGAGGTCGACCAGAGGCGTGGCTGCGAAGGCCTCCCCGGCTTCCGCAATTGTCTGTCTGAGGCCCTCGCTCGGATTCGTTGGAAGCGGATCGGCGTATCCTGCAACCCCGAGACTTCCAGCGACTCCCACAGGCAGGTGCGGGAGGACCGTGAGCCGGACCGTCGCGGGCAGACGGTCGCGGAGCGTCTGGTAGACTGCCAGAGTCTGGTCCGCCGCCCCCAGGACATCGTCCGCATCAAATATTGCGATCACCTCTTCGGCAGGACCGGGGACATCGGTCGATTCAGGCGGGCGCACGATCAAGCTACCGGAGTAGCCGGCGGCTTGGAAAGTTTGCTGTAGGCAGTCAGCGAAACGGACTGTTTCCGTCTCAAGGCGTGCAGTTGCGAGCCGCGCTGCCATGTTAACGGCGTTGCCTCGACGAGCAGCTTTCACCTGCTTTCTCGGCTCTCTGAGTCTCTCCCCACGGGCGCCGTGGTCCCAAGCAATCATCTTGAGGTTACGCAGTAGGTCCGCGAGCCTGTCCAGATCCCTCCGATCCGGTTCCGGAATGAGGGTCCAGACGACGTTGTCGCGAACCGCGATGAGCTTCTCTGCAAGTTCCCCGGCCTTCGCGGCGAGAGCATTGGCCCCTTCGGGAAGAGCGATGAACCGTCTCACGAGGTCTGCCGAGATTTGGAAGAGGACGTCTCGAGCGTCTTCGTAAGGATCAGCCTCCCCCTTGGGCTTGTCGAATGCCGGATAGGGGCTGAAGAGCGCGCGCGCACCTTCGTGGCAGGCGCCGAGTTCCTCTAGGTCGGCCTCGGCCGGAAGCTTGCCGCGAACTAAGCGATCCCAGAGACGATCGGACACCGGCCGGAGGCGGGCCGCGAGCGACAGGACGTCCGAGAGGAAGGCGGTCCGGTTGTTGACGTCCCCGCCATTCGGCACGGCCCTGACAAGTCTGCGGTTCCAATTCGTGCGCGACTTCGAATGGTGGTTGGAGCGCGGCATGCGCTTGGCGGCAACATCCATGCCCCTGATGGCCAAGCGAATGCCGTCGGCGTCGACTGCCTCGACGTCGGTACGCTCGACCTCCGGAAAAAGGGCGAACAGCGCATCGCAAATCGCGACCACTGCGGCATGAGGATCCTCGCCCAGACCATCCGCGAGGTGGATCACCTCACATACCGCCACGGTGAGCCCGTCTCTCTCCTCGATTCTCGGCAAGGTCGTAAACGGAACCTCGTCCCGAACCCTTTGAAGGTTGCGCGTCCGTCCCACCCCGTCCGCCCAAGCTTGGGCGATGGAGCGATCCACCTCCTGGATCGCTTCGCACAGGCGGATCCGCTGGAGGAAGGACATGTCTTTAGTCAACGGAGAAATGGCGTGGAGACGGCTTCTAATGGCTTCGGGAACCGGCGATATTCCGACCATGGCCTCAAGCATGGCGGACATGTCGTCAGGGTCCTCGGCAGACAAGAGTTGGTCGAGGGTGCCGTCCGGAAGCCCTTCGAGAAGACGACGTCGGCAGAACGACAGCCACCTCCCAGCGAGGCGGCCATATGCGTCCGCGCTGAGCCTCAGGCGATCCGAAAACTTCGATGCAGGAAGGTCGGCCCCAGTGAGAGCGAACATCATAGCCAAATGCCGAAATCCGGGTTCGATTGCCGCTCCGGCGCCCGTTTCCAGCCAGGCGGAGCCGAGACGCGCAGCGTCCACGTCCCCCAAGCCATCGAGAATCGCCTTGAAAACTGCAGGCGTGGTCTCGGCGACGATGCGCGAAATACATGCGTCCATGAGTGCATCCGTCTCCGGTTCGCCGGTCATCCGGTCTCGGAGGAGCAACGGCAGGTCCTTCGGGACGATGCAGGCAACGCACGCCGACAGGGTCTCAAGATGAGATATCGATCCGTCGGCATGAAGCTCGTCGAAGAGTACCTGGGATCTCAATTGATGCAGCGGCGCGATCAGACCATCATCCTCTTGCCTGACGACATGTTCCTCGATCAGCCGACGCAGCGCCCGGGATGTGTCGCCGGCGGTCACCCCGAGTTGGGCGCGCAGGTGCGATGGAGTCAGCCTTGCCCCGCTCGCACCTGCGCAAGAGGCGATACGCAGAATATCGGTTTCGTGGTCACGCCCCTCATCGGCGATGCGTATCCCGACCTGATCGTGGAGAACCGATCGGAGCCGGGTCTGAGACGAGAGGAGGTGGGCATACTCCATGAGCAACCCGCGCGACTGCTCCCATGGCTCAGCCCACCCCTGCCAATCTGTCTGCCGTTCTTCGGAGAGTTTTCGCCAAAGCGCCTCCGCCAACTCGTCGTTCGGCAGGGGTCGAACCAGTTGAACGGAAGCAAGCGTTCCGATCTGCCCTAAGTCTTCCTCGCGGCAGGACCCTAGCAGAACCAGGCCTGGCATCCGATCTGCGAGCTCGGATGCCCGTGCCCAGGCACCTGACAGCCTTCGCCCGGCATCATCGAGGATCAGGCCCACCGGCCGTTCCGCAGCCACGCGCAGGGCGCGCAGGTACCTTGCGAGCTGCGGCAGGTCATCTTGCCCGAGGTCATAAAGCCGGTACCACCGGACCGCATCCCGGCTTGCCGCCGCAGCCTGCCACATGATGGCGGATTTGCCGGCGCCCGAAGGCCCGCAGATCAAGGCCCGTCCTCGCTGTTCGACCCCGAGCCGGACGGCGGCTTCCTCCTGGGGCCGAGACACCGTGAGACCGGCTGCGACATGGCCGGGTTGAACGTCTACCCCGAGGTAGAATGCGTCGTCGAAGCGTGGAGTGAGGAAGTCCACCGCGTCGAGCAGCCCTTCGCGACGAGCTTCCTCTATTTCATTCCGATCGATGAGGTCGGCCGCTTCCGAAACGATACGCGAGACCTCCGCTCCCGTAAGTCCTTTCCTGTCTGGCATAGGAATCGGTCCGTTCTCGCTCGCGCACTCTGCGAGCCGGTAGCGCAACTCCGCGAACGCGATCCTCGCCGCTGCTGGATAGCATCCGAGTTCCACTTCAATCCGTTGCACCGCGTCTTCCATCGGGCTCGGCATAACATCGATTAAGATGCCGTCGCATTCTCCAACGGGCCCGTTTCCGCATTCCAAAGGAGGGCCGTTTCGCTCCAGGATCAGGCGCACGGATGCAACGCCTTTTGCCCGACCGCGTGATCGTAGGTCGTCGACGTGACTACGGAGCTCGGATGCCGTGAAGGGACCACGCGTGTCGCGCCTACTCTTCACCGACATGAGGAACCGACCGGCCGTCCGTCGAACTTCGATATCGTCACCGCCTTCTGGAACGACTATACCTGCCTCGCCCGAAAGCCAAAGCTCGACGGCCAGCGCGGCTGCGACAGCGTCTTGGTACCGGAATCCGCGCCCAGCATCGGAACCGGTCCGATCTTTTCTTTCGATCCTTGTCGTCATGCGAAGCAAGATCGTGTTTACGAAGCGCCTTGTCCACTAGCGGATGCATATGCTGGCGCAGAAGCCGAGGAAGGCTGCGGTGACTGTCGTGACGGGGGCTGTCCAGATTCCTCGGAGTGCCGCTCCGCAGCGATTCTGCGCTCCAACAAAGTCCGATATAGGCGGGATTCGACTGTGCGACGATCATCCTTTTGGTCGGGAGGCGAAGTTCCATGTCAACGCCATGTCAACGAGCGTACGTCATTTTTCGACGTACAGTGGCGGAAAATGGAGGCCAATGTCAGCCCGCGATATTCACCGGCCGGCTGACATTGGAGCCAAGGTGCTGCTTTCGGGCGGGTCGAGGGCGTCCTGAGGGCCC
>NZ_WJPO01000054.1 GCF_009649175.1 Rhodovulum strictum
TTGGCATGGTTTGTGCTTCTTCCCTTTCGCACATTCAAGGCACAGGAGACCTGCCCATGTCCGCGCCGCTGATCCCGATATCCGGTCTGTCGCTGTCCTCGCGTCAGGAGATGGGGGAGGCGCTGGCGCAGGGGGGGTGTTCGGCCTCGTCCTGCGGCTCGAAGGCGGGGCCTGCGGACATGGACCCGGCGGTGTGGGCCAAGGTCAAGGATCACCCCTGCTATTCGGAGGAGGCGCATCATTATTTTGCGCGGATGCATGTGGCGGTGGCGCCGGCCTGCAACATCCAGTGCAATTACTGCAACCGCAAATATGATTGCGCCAATGAAAGCCGCCCGGGCGTGGTGTCGGAACGGCTGACGCCCGAGCAGGCGGCGCGCAAGGTTCTGGCGGTGGCGGCCGAGGTGCCGCAGCTGTCGGTCCTGGGCATCGCGGGGCCGGGGGATGCGGCCTATGACTGGCGGCGGACCCGGGCGACCTTCGATCTGGTTGCGGCGCGGCTGCCCGACATCAAGCTGTGCCTGTCCTCGAACGGTCTGGCGCTGCCCGATCATGTGGACGAGATCGTGGCGATGAAGATCGACCATGTGACGATCACGATCAACGCGATCGACCCCGAGATCGGACAGCAGATCTATCCGTGGATCTTCTACCAGGGCAAGCGGCGGACGGGGCTCGAGGCGGCGACGATCCTGCGCGACCGCCAGCTTCAGGCGCTGGAGATGCTGACGGCGCGCGGCGTTCTGGTCAAGGTGAACTCGGTGCTGATCCCGGGCCTCAACGACGCGCATCTGATCGAGGTGAACAAGGCGGTCAAGGCGCGCGGTGCGTTCCTGCACAACATCATGCCGCTGATCTCGGACCCGGCGCATGGCACCCATTTCGGGCTGAGCGGCCAGCGCGGGCCGACGGCGGCGGAACTCAGGGCGGTGCAGGAGGCCTGTGCGGGGGGGGCGAACCTGATGCGGCATTGCCGGCAGTGCCGGGCCGATGCGGTGGGGCTTCTGGGCGAGGACCGGGGGCAGGAATTCACGCTCGACAAGCTGCCCGAGGCGATCGAGGACACGCCCGAGGCGCGCGCGGCCTATCGCGACTGGGTGGCCACGGAGCGGCGCGACCGCGCGGCGGCGACGGCGCGGGCCGAGGCGGCGGCGCCTGCGCCCGCGGCGCCGGTGCTGTTTGCCGTGTGCACCCGCGGCTCGGGGCGGGTGAACCAGCATTTCGGCCATGCGACCGAGTTCCAGATCTACGAGGCCGACGCGGCGGGCATCCGCTTTGTCGGGCATCGCCGGGCGGACAATTACTGCATCGGCGGCAGCGGCGTTTCCGAGCGGATGGACGAGATCGTGCGGGTGCTCGAGGATGTCTCGCATGTGCTCTGCGCGCGGATCGGCGCGGGGCCGAAGGCGCGGCTTGCCGCGGCCGGGATCGAGGCGGTCGAGACGCCGCGCGACTATATCGAGACGGCGATTGCCGGTGTGCTGGCCGCCCGGGCCGCGGCGGCGGGTCCGGCCGCGGCCCGGCGGGCCTGAGGCGGCAGGGAAAGGGGACGGGCGATGGCCTACCGGATCGTGACCGCGCAATGCACCGCCTGCGGCGCCTGCGAGTTCGAATGCCCGAATGCCGCGATCGGGATGCAGGGCGAAAGCTATGTGATCGACGCGGGGCTCTGCACCGAATGCGCGGGCCAGTTCGACAATCCGCAATGCGCCGAGATCTGCCCGGTGCCCGGCACCTGCGTGCCGGGCTGATGGCATGCCGGGCGGTCCCGACGCGCTGGACTGGCTGGGCCGGCCGCTGGACTGCGCCGCCTGCCGCTTTGGCGATCTGCCGACCCGGCGTCAATGCGCCCCGGGCTGGTCCTGCGCCTTCGACCGCTATGCGCCGCGGATCGCGCGGTTCTTCACGATGAACCCCGAGGCCGCCGATCTGTGCCTTGACGCGCCCGGTCCCGGCACCCGGGCGCATGCCGCGCGGGTGGCCAGCGTGTTCCGGCTGCGCCCGCTGCTCGACGATGCCGATGCGCAGGTGCGCGCGGTCGCGGTGCTGCGCCTGCCCGCGGCGCAGGCGCGGGCGCTGCTCCGCGATCCCGACCGCGAGGTGCGCATCGCGCTGGCCTGGCGGCTGCCCTTTGCCGACCTGGCGCCGCTGCTGGACGATGCCGATGCGCAGGTGCGGCTGGTCGTGGCGCGGCGTGCCGATCCGGGGGTTCTGCCGCTTCTGCTGCATGATCCCGATCCCGAGATCCGCCGGATGGTGGCCGGGCGCATCGGGCTGCGCTGGCTCGAGGCGCTGCTGGCCGATCCCGATCCGCTGGTGCGCCGCGCCGTGGCGCGGCGCCTGGCGCCCGAGCGGCTGGGCGTGCTGGAGGCCGATGCCGACATGCGGGTGCGCCATGCCGTGGCCGAACGCGCCGGGGCCGGGCTGGCGCGGCGCCTGCTGGCCGATCCCGAAGCCCCCGTCCGCGAGGCTGCCGCGACGCGGCTGGCCGAGCTTTCCGCCGAAAGGGAACCCGATGTCGAGCGATGACCGCGAAATCGAGATCTATGGCCCGCCCGCCTTCGCCCCCGGCGAAAAGGTGCGCTGCCTGAAACATATCCGCAATGACGGCACGGTGCCCGGCCGCGAGATCGGCGAGTTCGTCGTCAGGAAGGGCGAGGAGGGCTATGTCCGCGACATCGGCACCTTCCTGAACCAGTTCTACATCTATGCCGTCGATTTCGTCGACAGCCGTGCGATCGTCGGCATGCGCCGCGACGAACTTGTCAGCCTCGAGAAGGAGAGCGCCCGATGAAGATCATGGTCCGCGAAACCCCGAAGGGGATGGAGGTCTATGTGCCCAAGAAGGATCTGGAGGAACTGATCGTGGAGGCAGAGCTTCCGGGCATCTGGGGCGGCTGGGCGAAGCTGTCGAATGGCTGGACCTTCGAGATGCCCGCCTTCGAGGAGGCGCCGAAACTGCCGGTGACCGTCGAGGCGCGCCGGCTGTCGGTGGAGTAGCGGGGGTGGCGGCGGCACTGTCGCAGCTTCTGGACGAGGTCGCGCGGGGCGTGCGCGTGCCCTATCTGGGCGCGGGGGCTGCGGCGCTGGCCGAGGATGGCCCGCCCGCCTCGCCGCAGGCGCTGTGCGCGGCGATCGAGGCGAAGGTGCGCGCGCCGAAACGGGCCAGCGGCAATCTGTGGTCGGTGGCGCAATTCGTCGAGAACCGCCGCTTCCGCCGGACGCTGGAGGCGATCGTGCAGGAGGTCTTTGCCGCGCGCCCCGCGCCCGGGCCGGTGCAGCGCTGGCTGGCGCGGGTCCGCCCGCCGCTGGTTGTGGATGCCTGGTATGACGGCCAGATGCTCGATGCGGCGGCCACCGCAGGCCCCGAAGGCTGGGGCTGGGTGCAGGGCATCAGCCGGGCGGGCGAATGGCGCGATGTCTGGACGGCGGCCTTTGACGGCGCCGGCCGCGCGATCGGCGCGGCGCCCGATCCGGCCTGGCAGATGCTGGTCTACAAGCCGCACGGGCTGATCCGGCCGGGCGGGTCGTTCCTGATCTCGGACAGCGATTATGTCGAGGTTCTGACCGAGATCGACATCCAGACGCCGATCCCCGAGGAGGTGCGCGCGCGCCGCACCGGCCG
The DNA here is from genome assembly GCF_009649175.1 of Rhodovulum strictum. GTDB lineage: Bacteria > Pseudomonadota > Alphaproteobacteria > Rhodobacterales > Rhodobacteraceae > Rhodovulum > Rhodovulum strictum. Next base: position 3,626 of record NZ_WJPO01000054.1, read on the forward strand.
GCCCTTCCTGTTCCTGGGCTGCCGCTTCGACGACCAGATGCTGCGCAGCTTCGCGCGCCAGATCGCGAAACGCTCCGCCCCCGGCCATGCCGCGGTGATCGAGGGTCCGCTGAGCCGGATGGAACAGCGCTTTCTCGACGAGATGGGCATCGAGCGGCTGGACCTGCCGCTTGCCGCCGTCACCGGGGCGATCGCCGCCCCGGCCTGACCGCCCCCGGCGCCGCCCGCGCGCCGCCCCCTCCCTTTCCTTTCGTTCGGACGGAACGCCCCTGCCGGGGCGCGTTTGTCGTGGCCTTGTCGGGTTCGACACATCGCGCGCACCTCGCGGCCGCCGGGCCAGGGGGCAGGAAACATGGGGGAAAGGGGGGTGCAGGGGGTTGGCACGTTTCCTGCTTCGAAAGGGGCGAGAGTGGCCGCGACGCCTTCTCGCGACACGGAACCGAAACGAGCTGCAAAGGAAGACCCCCATGAGCGCACTGAGACAGATCGCCTTTTACGGCAAGGGTGGGATCGGCAAGTCGACCACCTCGCAGAATACCCTGGCCGCCCTGGTCGAGCTGGACCAGCGGATCCTGATCGTCGGCTGCGACCCCAAGGCCGACAGCACCCGCCTGATCCTGAACACCAAGCTGCAGGACACCGTGCTGCACCTGGCCGCCGAGGCCGGATCGGTCGAGGATCTGGAACTCGAGGACGTGATGAAGGTCGGCTACAAGGGCATCAAGTGCACCGAGGCCGGCGGGCCGGAGCCGGGCGTGGGCTGTGCCGGGCGCGGCGTGATCACCGCGATCAACTTCCTGGAAGAGAACGGCGCCTATGACGACGTGGACTATGTGTCCTACGATGTGCTGGGCGACGTGGTCTGCGGCGGCTTCGCCATGCCGATCCGCGAGAACAAGGCGCAGGAAATCTACATCGTGATGTCGGGCGAGATGATGGCGCTTTATGCCGCCAACAACATCGCCAAGGGCATCCTGAAATACGCGAACTCGGGCGGCGTGCGCCTGGGCGGGCTGATCTGCAACGAGCGCAAGACCGACCGCGAGCTGGAACTGGCCGAAGCCCTGGCCGCGCGCCTGGGCTGCAAGATGATCCACTTCGTGCCGCGCGACAATATCGTGCAGCATGCCGAGCTGCGCCGCGAGACGGTGATCCAGTACGCCCCCACCAGCAAGCAGGCCAACGAGTACCGCGAGCTGGCGCGCAAGATCCACGAGAACTCGGGCAAGGGCGTGATCCCGACCCCGATCACCATGGAAGAGCTGGAAGAGATGCTGATGGATTTCGGCATCATGCAGTCCGAGGAAGACCGGCTCGCCGCCATCGCCGCGGCCGAGGCCTGAGACCAGCGGGCCGGCCGTCGCGCCGGCCCCTCCCATCCTGCCCGCCCATCCTGCCCGAAGGAGCCCATGATGGCCAAAGACATTCCCGATCCGATCGCGCCCGAGAAGCTGATCGAAGAGGTCCTCTCCGCCTATCCCGCCAAGGCGGCCAAGAAGCGCGCCAAGCACCTGGGCGTGGCCGCCCCCGCGCCCGAAGGAGAGACCGAGATCGTGTCGAAATGCGACACGGTGAAATCCAACATCAAGTCCGTCCCCGGCGTGATGACGATCCGCGGCTGTGCCTATGCCGGCTCCAAGGGCGTGGTCTGGGGCCCGATCAAGGACATGGTCCATATCAGCCACGGCCCCGTCGGCTGCGGCCATTATTCCTGGTCACAACGGCGCAACTACTATACCGGCACGACCGGCGTGGACAGCTTCGTCACCTTCCAGTTCACCACCGATTTCCAGGAAAAGGACATCGTCTTCGGCGGCGACAAGAAGCTGGAAAAGACGATCGACGAGATCAACACGCTGTTCCCGCTGGCCAAGGGCATCTCGGTGCAGTCCGAATGCCCGATCGGCCTGATCGGCGACGATATCGAGGCGGTCGCCCGCAAGAAGAAGAAGGATATCAACAAGACCATCGTGCCGGTGCGCTGCGAGGGTTTCCGCGGCGTGTCGCAATCGCTGGGCCACCACATCGCCAATGACTGCATCCGCGACTGGGTGTTCGAGGCGGGCGAGAGCGCCCATGAGCCCGGCCCCTATGACGTCAACATCATCGGCGACTACAATATCGGCGGCGATGCCTGGTCCTCGCGCATCCTGCTGGAAGAGATCGGTCTGAACGTGATCGCCTCGTGGTCGGGCGATGCGACGCTGGCCGAGATCGAGAACGCCCCCAGGGCCCGCCTGAACCTGATCCATTGCTACCGCTCGATGAACTACATCTGCCGGCACATGGAAGAGAAGCACGGCGTCGCCTGGATGGAGTACAACTTCTTCGGGCCGAGCCAGATCGCCGCCAGCCTGCGCGCCATCGCCGCCAAGTTCGACAAGTCGATCCAGGACAAGGCCGAGGCGGTGATCGCCAAGTACCAGCCGCTGGTCGATGCGGTGCTGGCCAGGTACAAGCCCCGCCTCGAGGGCAAGTCGGTCATGCTCTATGTCGGCGGGTTGCGCCCGCGCCACGTCGTCACCGCCTATCACGATCTCGGCATGGAGATCGTCGGCACCGGCTACGAGTTCGCCCATGGCGACGATTACAAGCGCACCGGCGAATACATCAAGGAAGGCACGCTGATCTACGATGACGTCACGGGCTACGAGCTCGAGAAGTTCATCGAGCAGATCCGCCCCGACCTGGTCGGCTCCGGCATCAAGGAGAAATACCCGGTCCAGAAGATGGGCATCCCGTTCCGCCAGATGCACAGCTGGGACTATTCCGGCCCCTATCACGGCTATGACGGCTTCGCGATCTTCGCCCGCGACATGGATCTGGCGATCAACAACCCGGTCTGGGGCCTGTTCGACGCGCCCTGGAAGAAATCGGCCTGACGGCCCCGGCGGGGGCTGCCTGCCCCCGCTTCCCCTCAACCCTTTCGGCCGGCGTCCCGGAATGCGGACGGGCCAGGACAAGGATCACGACGATGCCCCAATCGGCAGACAAGGTGCTCGACCACACCAGGCTGTTCCACGAGCCCGAATACCAGAAGATGCTGAAAGCCAAGCGCGAGACGTTCGAGAACGCGCCGCCCGCGCCGCAGGTGACGGAAATCCTCGACTGGACCAAGTCGTGGGAGTACCGCGAAAAGAACCTCGCCCGCGAGGCGCTGGTCATCAACCCCGCCAAGGCCTGCCAGCCGCTGGGCGCGGTCTTCGCCGCCGCGGGCTATGAGGGCACGATGAGCTTCGTGCACGGCTCGCAGGGCTGCGTGGCCTATTACCGCTCGCACCTGTCGCGCCACTTCAAGGAGCCCTCCTCGGCGGTCTCCTCCTCGATGACCGAGGATGCGGCGGTGTTCGGCGGGCTGACCAACATGGTCGAGGGCCTGGCCAATACCTATGCGCTTTACCAGCCCAGGATGATCGCGGTCTCGACCACCTGCATGGCCGAGGTGATCGGCGACGACCTCAACTCCTTCATCATCCAGTCGCGCGACAAGGAATCCATCCCCCAGGACTTCCCCGTGCCCTTCGCCCACACCCCCGCCTTCGTCGGCAGCCATGTGGACGGCTATGACAACATGCAGAAGGGCATCCTGACCTATTTCTGGAAGGATGCCGAGCGTCAGGAAACCGACAGCATCAACATCATCCCCGGCTTCGACGGCTATGCCGTGGGCAATATCCGCGAGCTGAACCGCATCCTGGCTGCGATGGGCGTCGATTGCACCATCCTGTCGGACGTGTCGGATGTCTACGACACCCCCTCGGATGGCGAGTTCCGCATGTATGCCGGCGGCACCACGCTTGAAGATACCCGCGCCGCGCTGAACGCCAGGGCGACGATCTCGATGCAGGAATACTGCACCCGCAAGACGCTGGAATTCTGCGCCGACAAGGGCCAGCAGACCGCCGCCCTGCACTACCCGATGGGCGTGGCGGGCACCGACGAGCTGCTGATGACGCTCAGCGAGCTGTCGGGCAAGCCGATCCCCGACAGCCTGACGCTGGAGCGCGGCCGCCTGGTCGACGCGATGGCCGACAGCCAGGCCTATCTGCACGGCAAGACCTACGCGATCTACGGCGATCCCGACTTCGTCTACGCGATGGCCCGCTTCGTGATGGAAACCGGCGGCGAACCCCGGCACTGCCTGGCCACCAACGGCACCAGGGAATGGGCCGCGCAGATGCAGGCGCTGCTGGCCTCCTCGCCCTTCGGGCAGGGCTGCCAAGTCTGGGCCGGCAAGGACCTGTGGCACCTGCGCTCGATCCTCGCAACCGAGCCCACCGACATGCTGATCGGCAACAGCTACGGCAAGTACCTGCAACGCGATCTCGGCATCCCGCTGATCCGCCTCACCTTCCCGATCTTCGACCGCCACCACCACCACCGCTTCCCCACCTGGGGATACCAGGGCGGCCTGAACGTGCTGGTCAAGATCCTCGACACCGTCCTCGACAAGATCGACACCGATACCGGAACCCTGGGCGAAACCGACATCTCCTTCGACCTCACCCGATAACCCACAAAAAAGGCCCCGGCGCACCCCTGTCCCAGCGCCGGGACCCCCGCGAAGCAAACGCTTCGCAAGGCGCGGCAGGGGATATTGCAAACCTGCCGCGCCTGACTCTGCCCCCCA
>NZ_WJPO01000055.1:2500-5764 GCF_009649175.1 Rhodovulum strictum
GCAGCAAGAGGCGATGAAGGACGTGATAACCTGCGATAAGCCAGGGGGAGCCGGTAATAGGCTTTGATCCCTGGATCTCCGAATGGGGCAACCCACCTGACAGCTGATTATAATTGCCCTCGGGCAGTTTATAGTCGGTTGAACCAGGTACTTTGAACCTGAACACATAGGGTACAAAGAGCAAACCCGGGGAACTGAAACATCTAAGTACCCGGAGGAAAGGAAATCAACAGATACTCCCCTAGTAGTGGCGAGCGAACGGGGACCAGCCGAGCCGTGAATGTGACCAGAACCGTCTGGAAAGTCGGGCCATAGCGGGTGACAGCCCCGTATGGGAAGCATGATCGGACGTATCAAGTAGGGCGGGACACGTGAAATCCTGTCTGAAGATCGGGGGACCACCCTCGAAGGCTAAGTACTCCTTGCTGACCGATAGCGAACCAGTACCGTGAGGGAAAGGTGAAAAGCACCCCGACGAGGGGAGTGAAACAGTACCTGAAACCGAGCGCCTACAAGCAGTCGGAGGGACCTCGAGTCCTGACGGCGTACCTTTTGTATAATGGGTCATCGACTTGGTCTCACGAGCAAGCTTAAGCCGATAGGTGTAGGCGCAGCGAAAGCGAGTCTTAAATGGGCGTCGAGTTCGTGGGATCAGACCCGAAACCGAGTGATCTAGGCATGACCAGGATGAAGACAGGGTAACACCTGTTGGAGGTCCGAACCCACACCTGTTGAAAAAGGTCGGGATGAGTTGTGCCTAGGGGTGAAAGGCCAATCAAACTCGGAGATAGCTGGTTCTCCGCGAAATCTATTTAGGTAGAGCGTCATCCGAATACCCCGGGGGGTAGAGCACTGGATGGGTAATGGGGCCCCACAGGCTTACTGATCCTAACCAAACTCCGAATACCCGGGAGTACTAGATGGCAGACACACGGCGGGTGCTAACGTCCGTCGTGGAGAGGGAAACAACCCTGACCTACAGCTAAGGCCCCCAATTCGTGGCTAAGTGGGAAAGCAGGTGGGACGTCCAAAACAACCAGGAGGTTGGCTTAGAAGCAGCCATCCTTTAAAGATAGCGTAACAGCTCACTGGTCTAATCAAGATGTCCTGCGGCGAAGATGTAACGGGGCTCAAGCCACGAGCCGAAGCTTAGGACTGCGCAAGCAGTGGTAGCGGAGCGTAGTGTGACAAAACCCATGTCTCTTCTGCTCGCTCGATGCGAGGTCGATGCGCTCAAGTAGCGTAGCGATAGCGCATGAAAGGCGAGCGTCGGAGACGCGGGTTTGACTGTGAAGCCGGGGCGTGAGCCATCCGGTGGAGTGATCACTAGCGAGAATGATGACATGAGTAGCGACAAGGAGGGTGAGAGACCCTCCCGCCGAAAGTCCAAGGGTTCCTGCTTAAAGCTAATCTGAGCAGGGTAAGCCGGCCCCTAAGGTGAGGCCGAAAGGCGTAGCCGATGGGAATCAGGTTAATATTCCTGAGCCAGGAGGATGTGACGGATCGTGAAGGTTGTTCGCCCTTATCGGATTGGGCGGGCCGCCGATCGGTTCCTGGAAATAGCCCTCCATCAGACCGTACCCTAAACCGACACAGGTGGACTGGTAGAGCATACCAAGGCGCTTGAGAGAACGATGTTGAAGGAACTCGGCAAAATACCTCCGTAAGTTCGCGAGAAGGAGGCCCGGTTCGTGGGCAACCATGGGCCGGGGGCACAAACCAGGGGGTGGCGACTGTTTACTAAAAACACAGGGCTCTGCGAAGTCGCAAGACGACGTATAGGGTCTGACGCCTGCCCGGTGCCGGAAGGTTAAAAGGAGGGGTGCAAGCTCCGAATTGAAGCCCCGGTAAACGGCGGCCGTAACTATAACGGTCCTAAGGTAGCGAAATTCCTTGTCGGGTAAGTTCCGACCTGCACGAATGGCGTAACGACTTCCCCGCTGTCTCCAACATCGACTCAGCGAAATTGAATTGCCTGTCAAGATGCAGGCTTCCCGCGGTTAGACGGAAAGACCCCGTGCACCTTCACTACAGCTTCGCACTGGCATCAGGCACAACATGTGCAGGATAGGTGGTAGGCTTCGAAGCAGGGACGCCAGTTCCTGTGGAGCCATCCTTGAGATACCACCCTTGTTCTGCTTGATGTCTAACCGCGGTCCGTCATCCGGATCCGGGACCCTGCGTGGCGGGTAGTTTGACTGGGGCGGTCGCCTCCCAAACAGTAACGGAGGCGCGCGAAGGTTGGCTCAGAGCGGTCGGAAATCGCTCGTTGAGTGCAATGGCAGAAGCCAGCCTGACTGCGAGACTGACAAGTCGAGCAGAGACGAAAGTCGGCCATAGTGATCCGGTGGTCCCGAGTGGAAGGGCCATCGCTCAACGGATAAAAGGTACGCCGGGGATAACAGGCTGATACTGCCCAAGAGTCCATATCGACGGCAGTGTTTGGCACCTCGATGTCGGCTCATCTCATCCTGGGGCTGGAGCAGGTCCCAAGGGTATGGCTGTTCGCCATTTAAAGAGGTACGTGAGCTGGGTTTAGAACGTCGTGAGACAGTTCGGTCCCTATCTGCCGTGGGTGTAGGATACTTGAGAGGAGTTGCCCCTAGTACGAGAGGACCGGGGTGAACGATCCACTGGTGGACCTGTTGTGGCGCCAGCCGCAGTGCAGGGTAGCTATGATCGGACAGGATAACCGCTGAAGGCATCTAAGCGGGAAGCCCCCCTCAAAACAAGGTATCCCCGAGGGCCGTGGAAGACCACCACGTCGATAGGCCGGAGATGTAAGCGCAGCAATGCGTTCAGTTGACCGGTACTAATTGCCCGATAGGCTTGATTTGATCCAGTAAAAGCCAAGCTTCCTGGTATCAATAAGCACACAATCCCATACTTGACTTGGACATCCCGGTTCTTCCTCGGTTTGGTGGTCATAGCGCGAGCAAAACACCCGGTCCCATGCCGAACCCGGCCGTTAAGTGCCGCCGCGCCGATGGTACTGCGTCTCAAGACGTGGGAGAGTAGGTCACCGCCAAACCTAGAAAGAACCAGACATGTAACTCTCTGCGATGACAGGCCAAAAATGGCCACCAAAACAACCGGCGCGGGGTGGAGCAGCCCGGTAGCTCGTCAGGCTCATAACCTGAAGGTCACAGGTTCAAATCCTGTCCCCGCAACCAAACTTTCCAATAATATCAAAGACTTCAATCCCGAGCGAAACACTGGGGATATAAGTCAGCGCGTTTACATCAACGCCACATCAACACCGCA
>NZ_WJPO01000056.1 GCF_009649175.1 Rhodovulum strictum
CTGATCAATCTCGGCGCCAGGTTCCCCGTTGATCCCTAGGCCGACGTGAAACATGCGATTGAGCCGGGTGCTGACGTTGGGCGTCCGGCGCGAAGACGCGACCCCGCGCAGCGCGGCTTTTGCGCGGCGGCATCCCCCCGCCGCGCGATCGCGGGCGGAGGGCAATTCCGTTCGGGGCCTTATCTGGCGGCCAGCATTTCCGGCACGTCGAGCAGGATGAACTCGTTGTCGGCCGGTGCGTTGAGCTGGCGACCGGACGAGAATGGCAGGTTGTTGTCCATTGCCACGACGATCTGGGTGTCGGACACGGCCATGACGTTCTCGATCGTGAAGAACGGGAAGGTCATGATGCCGGTCAGGTCACGCCCGGCGACGGTCTCGAGCCGGTTCTTGCCGTCGGGATCGGCGATGTTCATGAGGTCGATATGGCCTATGCGGCGCACGAATCCATCGGCGTCGATGGTCGCGGTGTCGATCAGGACGATGCGCTTGAGCATCGCCGGATTGGGGAAGCAGTCCGGCTTGGCCTCGCCCTCGCATTTCAGCGACGGATCGCCCTCGCCGTTGTCACGCTCGATGACGAGCGCGCGGGTCTCGTCGATGAAGTTGAAGTCGCCGATGGCGGTCGCACCCTCGGCCAGCGCGAACTTGAAGCTCTGGCCGGTCCACTCGCCCTTCTCAGGGTCGAAGGCGAGAACGGGGAGGTAGCTGCCGATCGGCTGGCCGTCCTCGCCCACGAGCGGCTTCTCCAGCATGCCCCACAGCAGACCCGTGCCCGGCTGCAGCGCCAGACCCTCGTAACCGCCGGAGCGGGGGACGGTCCAGTCGACGCCCGGCTTGGAGAGGCCGCTGATGGTCGGGTGATCGACGCTCTTGACGAGCTGGCCGTCCATCATGGTCGGGTAGACGGCCTTCACCTTGCCGTCGAGGCCGGCCTTGATCAGGTAGGGGCCGAACTCCTCGCCGATCCAAACGTCTTCGCCGATCACCTGGATGCTCTCCAGATCGAAATCGGCGCCCGTCAGGTAGCGGCTTTCCGTGCCCTCATAGGCGATGCGGAAGGGAACCTTGCGGTCCGGGTCGGAGAGGAAGATGGTCTCCCTGACATCGACCGTGCCGTCCTCGTAGTTCGGCGCGACCTTGTGGAAGAACAGCAGCGTGTCGGGGCTGTTGGCCTTGGAGCCGTAGCCGTTGTCGGTGATCGCCCAGATCGAGCCGTCATCGGCGAGTGTCATGGCAAAGCCGGACAGGCCCTGGAGCGGCTGGCCCTCGAAGGGCAGCGACAGGCCGGTGAGGCGCCTGCCATGCAGGGCACCCGTGTCGCCCGGCACGGTGCCGACGGCGTCGACGCGCACGCCGGTGGTGAACTTGCCGGAAACCTTCGCATCGGACGGGGCATCTGCCGGCGCTGGAATGAAGGAAGCCGCCGGGATGTAGGCGTGGCCGGCCAGCTTGGCCGGGAACACGGTTTCGGCCTGGGCCGAGCCGGAAGCCAGCGCGAGGGCGAGACAGATCGCGGATACGGAAGTCCTGAGCATTGTCGGTTCTCCTGGGTGGGGAATGCTGCGAGCGCGTCAGGGCTACGGCCGTTGCTTGAAGGGCCGGTGACAGTTCGATGGCTCTTCCGTTACGATTCCCAGTTTGCGCGCGCGGCGGCGCCGTACCCACCGGCCGGCATCGCCGCGCGTGGTCCGGGACATGATCGCGACCGGTTCAGCTGTTGGTCGGCCTGGCGAGCTGGCGGCGCGCCAGTCCTCATGTCCTCCCAGCAGGTCTCATCCCGCAAGGCCACACTTCTTCCTTTTGTGGTGATCACCCTTCTTGCGATATCGGTTGCCGCGTCGCTCATCAGGTGGGTCACACGTCCCGCTGCGGTGTTGGTACAAGGCGAGGTCGCGGCCCCGCGGGTCGATGTCTCCGCGCGCACGTCTGGACGCGTGGCCGAGATCCTGGCCGAGTTGGGTGGAAGGGTCGAGGCTGGGCAGATACTGGCGGAACTGTCCAACCCGCAGTTCGTCACCTCCCACGCCGCTGCGGCCTCGGGTCTGGACGTGGCGCGCGCATCACAGGCGGCTGCGGGCGCGACACGGCCCGAAATGATCCGCGCCCGTGAGGCGGAACTGGCCGCAGCACAGGCCGATCTGCGACTGGCCGAAGAACAGGTGACGCGGGACACGGAACTGGGGGAGCGCGGTTTGCGCCCGCAGGCCGCAATCGGCCAGACCATGCGCAATGTCGATAATGCCGCGCGTCGTGTCGAGGCCGCCGAGGCCCAGCTTGATCTGGCCCGTGCCGGTGCTTCGCCCGAAGAACGCGCCGTGGCGGCCGCACAGGTCGCGCAGGCCGAGGCCACGCTTGCCCAGCGTCAGGCCGATCTTGACGAGCTGACGATCTACGCACCGCTGAGCGGCGAGATTTCCGCGCGCCTGATCGAGTTGGACGAAAATGTCGGCCCCGGTGCGCCGCTGTTCACGATCGTCGATCTCGATCAGGCGTGGTTCACCTTCAATCTGCGCGAGGATTTCCTGGCAGGGCTGCAAGTGGGCGATCTGCTCTCGGTTCATGTGCCTGCTCTGCGGCGCGATCTTGACGCCACTCGGCGGTCCGGGGCTGGCCTCGCAGCCCACGCTTTCGCGCTTCACTGCGATGTCGAAGAAATCTTCGATGAGTCAGATCGCGCTCATTCCGGTCGCCAGCCACCTGGCGAAATCCGCCTCGCTGATCTCTCCCGCCGCAAGGCTTTCCATCATCCTGACGCCCTCGATCGTGTCGGGGCGGAAAGAGTAGCCGTTCAGACGCAGGAATGTGAGCGCCGTCACGAAGGCCGTGCGCTTGTTGCCATCCACGAAGGCATGAGCCTTGGAGATGCCGAAGGCATAGGCCGCGGCAATCTCCGCAAGGCCTGAGTCGGTATAGGCCGCGAGGTTCATCGCACGAGCGCAGCCCATCTCCAGGAGGGCCCGGTCGCGCATGCCCGACGCGCCGCCATGGCGGGCGATCTGTCGGTCATGGATGGCAAGGACCGCAGCGAGCGGAACCCAGACCGGTTCGCTCACGCAAGGGCCTGAAGCAGGTCGCGGTTTTCGTCCATTACGATCTCCGCGGCGGCCAGCGCGGCCGCGACCCCGGGATCGTGCGGCGTGATCTTCAGGCTGCCGTCGTCTCCGCGCAAGACGAAGAGCGTGTCACCTTCCTTCGCGTCGAGGATGGTGAGCATTTCGGTGGTCAGGGTCATGACGGCAGAGTTGCCAACTCTCCGGATCCTGGTTTCGATCATGACGCGGCTCCCTGGATATATCGACGTATATACACAATTGGCCCGTGGTGAGCAAGCCCTCAACACTATCGTGAGGGGCTGGGCCCGGCGGGTCTCCGTCAGGTTCCGATCTCGAATGCGCGGTGAAGGACTGGCTCGGTGACGCCGCGCCGCGACGTTCATCTCTGGTCGAGGAAGCTGCGGTCTGGGCCGCTAGGGTCCGGACTTCGGTAACGGGGACGCCCCGGTCAAGCTCTTTTGGCCGCGAGATTTCACCCGCAGAGGAGCGGATGGATTGAGACGATCGTCCTTTGTCGTCCATCTCGGGCCTGCCTTCTTCTGTGATCACCCCGGGTGCATGCTTCGGTCCGTGGTCAGCGCGGTGGCTGCCAACATGATGCTGGTTCAATGCAATTCCGATGTGCCTATCTCATTGGCGTGCTTCGCGTAGCGGGCAACAGTCCGGACCACGGCATCATCGGAACCGCGTCCCTGGGGGAACCTCGAAGGCCTGCCGTCAGGCGGGTCAGTTAGGGGCCCGGTTCCTCAGGCCACCATCGGAGCCGGACGATCGGCACGGAAGTCGGCATCCTCGACCCACATGCGATGCAGGATGACACCGATGCGGCGCGCCAGTGCGACCATCGCGCGCTTCGATCCACGGCGACGGGCAACCTGTGCGGCCCATGTTCTGAGCCAGGTCGAACGGCCACGGTGCATCATGACCGTTGCAGCCTGGCACAGGGCACGACGGAGATTGACGTCGCCGGCCTTGGTGATCCCGCCCGAGACGTCGCGCTCGCCCGACTGATTTCGCGAGGGCGTCAGTCCGACCCACGGCCCGACCTTCTTCGAGGACGTGAAGCGGCCGGGGTCATCGACGGCGGATCGATAGGTCAGGGCGACCACCGCGCCCACGCCGGGCATCGACATCATGCGGCGGCAGGCTGGATCCTCCTGCGCGAGTTGGCGGACGCGGCGTTCCAACCCGGCCAGCTCCTGTCGGAGCGACAATCGCGCCCGTAGTATCGGTTCGGTTGCCGCCTCCAGCATCGGATTGCCCGCAGCCAGTTCGCGAATGCGCTGTTCAAACCTGCCGCGCGAAATGGAGCCGACCTTCAGGCCGAAGTTTCGCAACAGACCGCGCAAGGACATTTCCAGCGCGATGAAGCCCTGTTGCACCGCCTTGCGCGCGTTCAGAACCGCGCGAACCTCTTGTGCCGAGACCGACTTGAAGTGAACCGGTCGGAACCACCCCAGATGAAGCAGGCGCGCGATCCCCTCGGCATCCCGGCGATCGGTCTTGATCGGCATGGCCTTCGAGCCGCGCCCTTCACCTGCCGGGTCTCCATCAGCACCACGCCAAAGCCCGCCTCGGTCAACCCGCGGTGCAGCCACTGCGACAGGGGGCCAGCTTCCAGGCCGATGGCCGCGATGGTGCCGTCCAGCTCCCTGATCCAGCGGATCAGCGCTTCCGGCTCGCTGGCCGCATGCGCCTCCTTCACGATCTTCCCATGCTCGCTGACCACGCAGATCGCGGTCGTCTCCAGCGACACGTCCAGTCCGACAAACAGCTTCATCCCGCCGCCCTCCTTCAGGTTCCGATACGGGAATGGCGCCAGCTTGCCCTCCGCGATGCAACGATAACGGGAGGGTCGTGGCGCAGGCCCCGTTACGGCATCTCATTGATTTTCAAAGCCAGAACAAGACTGTTGCTGCGAGCGCGACTGCGGAGAGGAACACCTTCGGTCAGGCCAGCGTCAGGGCGGGCGTGCCAGAACGGGGCCACATCGGCCGACAAGGCCCCCAACCAAGGAGACGAC
>NZ_WJPO01000057.1 GCF_009649175.1 Rhodovulum strictum
GGGCCCTCAGGACGCCCTCGACCCGCCCGAAAGCAGCACCTTGGCTCCAATGTCAGCCGGCCGGTGAATATCGCGGGATAAGGGGGGTAATGCCGCCGGCGCCGGTCAAGCCGACATAAACCGCGCTGGCGGTGGTGGCCGTGGCGCGGGCGGGAATGGTGAAGACGGGGTAGCTGGTGTCCGAGGTGGCGCCGGCGGGGCAGGGATAGTCTCCACCATTACCGGATTGGCGGTCGAGTATGGACGCGGCGGGGCGGGCGGCTTCGCATCAAACAATAGGTCTGGCGTCAATGGAAGTGGCCCCGGTTCTGGTGGCGAGGGCGGCGGGCTTTTGCAGGGGGTCGCGCAGGGCTTCCCGGTGTCGTCCGGCGGTTCTGGCGCAGATGGCATCATTATCCTGCGCGTTGCCACGCCTGGCGGAGGGACGACATCCGACGAAATCGGGGGTGGATCGGTCGCATCGGCGGCGAGTGTCGCAGGCGGATCGCTCGGGCAGACCCATCTGATCGCAGGCACAGCTATTACCGCGCTGGCGGCTGTGGTGGGTGGCGGCATCGGCCAGGATCATCGGGTCGGTGGGGGTGCAGTTGCGTCCCGAGCTGCCCTTCTGGCCGGGGGCCTTGGGCAAACCCACTCGATCGGTGGCGGGGCAGTCTCGGCCACCGCGGCATCATCCGGCGGGTCGATCGGAGCCAGCGACGAGATCGGTGGCGGGGCCGTGTCGTCTGCCTCTGTCGTGGCGGGCGGCGCACTGGGCCAGACCCATCGGATCGGCGGGGCCGATGTCGTGGCGCGGGCGGACGCTGCGGGCGGTGCCCTGTCGCCCATCGACAGTATCGGCGGCGGCGCGATTGCGTCCTCGGCAAGTGTCGCTGGCGGTGGATTAGGCCAGGTGCATGCCTTTGCCGGTCTGGTCGCATCCTCGCCCATCGCAGTCGCGGGCGGCGCGCTGGGTCAGGTGCACCGGATCGGTGGCGCAGCAACCGCAGCCCCGGCCTGGGTCGCGGGCGGCGCGTTCGCGGTAGGCGCGCTGTCCGCCCGCCGCTGGGCCCAGCCGGGCCAGACCGGCGGCATGGGGACAGTCCGCGGATACAGGAGCTGAGATGAGCACGACATTCGAGATCAAGCGCGGCGACACCAGTCCGGGGCTGGAATACCAGCTGCCGGTCTATTCCGAGGGCGGCAGCGTGCTGACAGGCGCCAGCGTGCGGTTCCTGATGCGGGATCAGAGGGGCAACCTGGTGGTGGATGCTCCCGCAACAATCTGGGACGAGGGCGGCGTGGTGCGCTACGCTTGGGTCGCGGAAGATACGGCCAAAGCAGGTGTTCATCGAGCGGAGTTCGAGGTTACCTACGTCGATGGCGCGATTGAAACTTTCCCGACCAGGCAGTGGCTGACCGTGACAATCATGCCTGATCTTGGAGGGGCGGCGCCGTGATCCGGGTAGTGTTCGTCGAACGTTCGTGACGTTCGCGCATCACTTGCCTACGAACCTGCTGATCCGTCGAATCTGCAACAGGTTCAGCTTGGCGAATTGCGCTGCAAGGAGCGACGCTTTGGCCGCTCCCTGGGGGTTCGAGGAGTGGACCATGAAGAACGCCTTCTATTTCGGGGATAACCTCAACATTCTCCGGGAGTACATTCCCGACGAAAGCGTCGATCTGGTCTATCTCGATCCGCCATTCAACTCAAACGCCAGCTACAACCTGCTGTTCAAAAGCCCCGACAGGACCCGCTGGGCCGATGCCCAGATAGCCACCTTCGAGGATACCTGGACATGGGGCGATCCGGCCGAAGAGACCTTCGCCATGCTGGAAATGCAGCCTGGGCGCTTGGGCGAGGTTCTGGGCGCCCTGCGCCGTATTCTGGGCGAGAACGACATGCTCGCCTATCTTGTGATGATGGCCGCGCGGCTTGCCGAGCTCGACCGCGTGCTGAAACCGACCGGCAACCTCTACCTGCACTGCGACCCTACGGCCAGCCACTACCTGAAGGTGCTTTTAGACGCGATTTTCGGTGTTGGAAGGTTCCAGAACGAGATTGTCTGGCAGCGCAATACGGGAAAATCGCTGATGAAAAGGCGGCTTCCCAACACACATGACCTGCTGCTGGCCTATCGCAAATCGAGTGAAGCCACCTGGAACGACGACGCGATCTATGTGCCATACGATCCCGAGAACCTACCCGAGAAAACGGCGCGAAAATACTGCAACATCGACACGGACGGACGACGCTATACCCTCGGAGATCTTCTGAACCCCAACACGAACCGGCCGAATCTCGACTATGAGTTCCTAGGCGTGCGACGTGTCTGGCGGTGGACGAAAGACCGCATGTTGGCAGCCCATGAGGCTGGATTGATCCATCAGAGCGCGCCCGGCAAGGTGCCGCGCCTGAAGCGGTATCTCGACGAAATGAGGGGATTACCGCTTACCGATGTGTGGACCGATATATTGCCACTGAATTCCCAGGCGCAGGAACGTCTCGGCTATCCGACGCAAAAGCCGTTGGCCCTACTAGAGCGGATCATCGCGATGTCCTCGAACGAAGGCGACGTCGTGCTTGACCCGTTCTGCGGCTGCGGCACTACGCTGCACGCCGCCCATGCCATGGGCCGACGCTGGATCGGGATAGATGTCGCAATTCAGGCCATGAGCGTTGTGGGCGACCGCCTCCGTACGCATTTCCCGGCCATCGACTATGACGTGTTCGGCATCCCCCGCAGCGTCGACGGCGCCCTGTACCTGGCCGAGAACCACCCTTTCAAGTTCGAGGAGTGGGCCGTCACCCGGATCGGCGGCATGCATTCCGGCAAGTATCGCGGCGATCGCGGGATCGACGGGATCTTCTACTTCCTCACCGGCAACGACCAGAAGAGCCGCGGCATCATCTCGGTCAAGGGCGGTCGCAGTCTCAACCCGGGCATGATCCGCGATCTTGCCGGCACGCTGGAGCGCGAGCGGCGGGAGACGCGCGATCCAGACGCCATCGCCGTTTTCATCTGTGCGCACGAGCCCTCGCGGGGCATGCTCAACGAGGCCCGCCAGGTCGGCACTGTCCAGACCACAACCGGCCCTTTCCCGGCGATGCAGATCCTGACCGTGCGCGAAATCTTCGAGGGCGCGGCCATCCGGGTGCCTGCGCTTTTCGACAGCGTGGCGGCCGCTGCTGCCGGCCGCCAGCGCGGGCGCACCACCAGCGGCTTCGTCGACCCGCGTGAACTGGCTCGGCAACGCGCGATGCTCTTTACTTTCGACGGGACAGGCCCCGCAGCGGCCCCCGCCCGGCGCGACGCCGACCGGCCCATGCCAGCCCAGCTTCGCATGGCCGTCTGATCTCCCGACTGTAACGGCGCGGCGTTGCGTCAGAAATACCCTCGCAATGCACGATGCTGATGCCCGCCGAAAATTTCCGTGCAGAAGCTGCTGCCAATCTGTGCAAAAGCTGGCGCCGCGCTACATCAGGCCGCTCGCCGTGCCGGGCAGCTCATCCGTCGCGCCCGCGGCCAGGACCACCGCCGCCGCCTCGGCGGTATCCTCCTCCATCGCGCCCCCTCAGGCCAGGCCCAGCCTGAGGAGTATCCTTGCCGCCTCGTGTAGGGGGGTCTTACCTTTTGCACGGACGCCGGAAAGGGAAAATAGAACCCAAGGCATTGGGGACAAAGGAAAACACCGCCCAGAGGTGACGGCGCGCGTCTGCAAGTGGGCATGCAAAACGGGGCCGAAATCGCGCATTGATCGCGCAGGAACTTGCATTCGAGCGACAGAAACCACGCATACTGCAAGGCGTTGTGACATAAGGGGAAAAAGCGGACGGCGGTGCGTTCGGCGCGGGCCAGGACGCGCGATCCGCAGACGCCAAGGTAGCAACCGAGTTGCAACCTTGTGCAAACGGTTGTCACCTTGAAGAAAACGAACGTCCATCAACAGGTTAGCTGATGCGCCCCGCCCGCGCCGAAATCGGACAAGGTAGCAACTGAGGAATCGCGTTGCGGGCGTCAGAAACGGGCCTTAGGCTCCAGACTCATTGATCGTCAAAGCCAGAACAGGACGGTTGCGGCGAGGGCGATGGCGGAAAGGAAGGTCTTG
>NZ_WJPO01000058.1 GCF_009649175.1 Rhodovulum strictum
AAGACCTTCCTTTCCGCCATCGCCCTCGCCGCAACCGTCCTGTTCTGGCTTTGACGATCAATGAGTCTGGAGCCTAGGACACGCCTTATGTTCAAATACCAGCAGGTGAGATCATAATCTGGTAAAGTGCGTCCCTCAATATCATTTTTAATCACTCAGGCTCCTCCTTACGCCAGCCTGAACTGCCGTGATCCCCTCGCTCGTAGTTTGTAGGTCGCTGCAACCCCGATTGCTACCTCTGAAGCGAGCGCAAAGCGATCGTTGATGTATTCGGGTCCCAAAGGTAGCCTTCCGCCCCGTGCGTCGCATCCCCCAGCATGGTTCCTCCCGCGCGTGATCTGTATACGGGGGGGCTGAGCGCGGCAGTTTTCCAGCGTCTGGCCTTTTCGCCGGGGAAGCCACATGGAAGCCACGATCGCCCGCGCGCCAGAAATCTTGACTCATCTTCAAACACTTACGGGGCAGCCCGCGCTCGCCGGGTGGATTCCGGCGGGAATCCAGCGCAGCCACCCAGCAGAAGCCACTGGCCACCGAAGCCACCTCTCGGAGCCACGCGCGCCGCGCTTCGCAAGAAGGCCTTGATTCCAAGCGCGAAAATGGATTGACATTCCTAGCCCCCTTGACCTACCCCTTGATCATCGAAGAATTGCGCCCGGAGGATCACCCTCGCGGGCGCTTTTCATTTTCCCTCCCCCACATCCCGAGCCCCAACCCATGGACCTCGTCTTCGCGCCGAGCCAGATCGAAACCTGGCCGATTGCCCGGCTGCGCCCCTATGCCCGCAATGCCAAGATGCATGGCGACGACCAGGTGGCGAAGATCGCCGCCAGCATGGCCAAGTTCGGCTGGACCGTGCCCTGCATGGTGGCCGACGATGGCGAGCTGATCGCGGGCCACGGCCGGGTGCTGGCCGCGACCATGCTCGGCCTGACCGAGGTGCCTGTGATCCGGCTCAGCCATCTCGACGAGGCCGAGCGCCGCGCCTATCGCATCGCCGACAACAAGCTGACGGAACTGGGCGAGTGGGACGAGGCCCTGCTGCGCGACGAGATCGCGGGGCTCCTGGCCGAGGATTTCGATCTGTCCCTGCTCGGCATCAGCGACGACGACCTCGACGCTCTGCTGCGAGACCCCGAGGCTTTGGCCGGCGATGGCGCGGTCGAGGGCGAGGACGATGTTCCGGAGCTGCCAGTCACGCCGATGTCGGCAAAGGGCGACCTATGGCAGCTCGGGCCGCATCGGCTGATCTGCGGCGACAGCACCGCGGCCGATGTCGTCGGGCGGCTGCTGGGCGATGTGCACCCCCTGCTCATGGTCACCGATCCGCCCTATGGCGTGGAGTATGACCCGTCCTGGCGCAACGCCGCGGGCGCGGCCAAGACCAGGCGCACCGGCAAGGTGCTGAACGACGACCGCGCCGACTGGCGCGAGGCTTGGGCGCTGTTCCCCGGCGACGTGGCCTATGTCTGGCATGGGGCGCTGCATGCGGCGACCGTGGCCGACAGTCTGGTGGCCGCAGGCTTTGCCATCCGGTCGCAGATCATCTGGGCCAAGGACCGGCTGGTCCTCAGCCGCGGCGATTATCACTGGCAGCACGAACCCTGCTGGTATGCCGTGCGCGCCAAGGGCAAGGGCCACTGGGCGGGAGACCGCAAGCAGACGACGCTGTGGCAGATCGCCAACCGGGATCAGGACGCCGACACGGTGCACGGCACACAGAAGCCGGTGGAATGCATGCGGCGGCCGATCCTGAACAACTCGAGTACCGGTCAGGCGGTCTATGAGCCATTCATGGGATCCGGCACCACGCTGATCGCGGCCGAGACAACGGATAGGGTCTGCTACGGGGTCGAGTTGAACCCGGCCTATGTCGACGTGGCCATCGAGCGCTGGCAGTCATTCACCGGTCAAGAGGCCGTGCTGGCGGAGACCGGCGAGAGCTTCGCCGCCCTCAAGGCCAAGCGGCTGGCTGCATGACGACGCATCTGCGCCCGAGCCAGATTTCGTTCTGGCCGCTGGATCGGCTGAAACCCTATGCGCGCAATGCCAAGACCCACGATGCCGACCAGGTGGCCAAGATCGCCGCCAGCATGGCCGAGTTCGGCTGGACCGTCCCCTGCCTCGTCGCGGCCGACGGCGAGCTGATCGCAGGCCACGGCCGCGTCCTGGCCGCCGCGCAGCTCGGGCTGACTGATGCGCCGGTCATCGTGCTGGACCATCTGACCGAGGCACAGCGGCGGGCATACCGGATCGCCGACAACAAGCTGACCGAACTGGGCGGGTGGGACGAGGCGCTGCTGCTCGAGGAACTACGCGGGCTGATGGCCGAGGACTTCGACCTCGGGCTGATCGGGATCCCCGAGGACGAGCTGGACGCGCTGCTCCAAGATGCCGATGACAATCGCACGCCGATCGACGATGACGCGGCCGATGCGATCCCCGAGCCCCCGGCGGAACCGATCACAAAGCCCGGCGATATCTGGGCGCTGGGCGACCATCGCCTGATCTGCGGCGATGCCACCGACCCGGGTGTGGTGGCAAGGCTGATGGACGGGGCGCAGGCGTCGCTGGTGTTCACCTCCCCACCCTATGCCCAGCAGCGCGACTATGGCGCGGCGAAGGAAAAGCTCGGCGATTGGGATGCGCTGATGCAGGGCGTGCTTGCCGCGGCGCCCGTCACCGCCGATGCCCAGCTGCTGGTGAACCTCGGCCTCGTCCATCGCGACAGCGAATGGATCCCCTATTGGGAAGGCTGGGTGGACTGGATGCGCGCGCAGGGCTGGCGGCGCTTCGGCTGGTATGTCTGGGACCAGGGGCCCGGCCTGCCGGGCGACTGGAACGGGCGGCTGGCGCCGTCGCACGAGTTCATCTTCCACTTCAACCGCCACCCCCGGAAGCCCAACAAGACGGTCGCGAGCAAGCACGCGGGCGAGACCCTCGGCGGCGGCGGGCTGCGCGGGGCCGACGGCACTGTCCATCGCAAGGCCGGCTTCGGCAATGCGATCCAGAGCCACCGCATCCCGGACAGCGTCTTCCGCATCATGCGCCACAAGGGCGGGCTGGGCGCTGCCGGATCGCATCCAGCCGTGTTCCCGGTGGCGCTGGTCGAGGCGGTGCTAAAGGCCTTCACCGATCCCGGCGACCTAGTGTTCGAGCCCTTCTGCGGCTCCGGCACCCAGCTGATCGCTGCGGAACGTACCAGGCGGCGCTGCCGCGCGGTGGAGCTGGACCCATTTTACTGCGACGTCGCCGTGAGGCGGTGGGAACTGGCGACGGGGCGGACGGCCCTGAATGCACCCAAGTAACGTTTCAGGTTTAAGATTGCCTACATCAGCGCTTTGGAAGCTTGCGGTCAATCGCAACTTATGCGTGTATATACTTGAACTTGCAGCACGTCGACAGGGGCGAGGGTGAGTTGCCGTTCATGCCTCGCGGTGTTAGGGTTCGCTGCGATCGCAAATTATTACGATATTGGGATATTCGAGAAGCCGATGAGAACGACTTGGTTAGCCGCGGCGATCTTAGGGTATGGCTTGTCCCCTGCCCTGGCCTCGCCATCAGAAGTTTGCGCGCAGGCAGATGGCAGCCGTCTGATGTCTTTCGACCAGGCTTGGGATCTTGTTTCGGCCATTCCGAATATCCGGGACGAATTCGAGAGGACAGCCGACTTTGAAGAACGACAAGTTCAGGCGCTTACGGCAGTGCCTGAGATTGTCGCAGTACAGTTTCCAATTGATCGCGAGCACCTTCGGTATGATGCTGACGCTCAAGCCCTTCTAGTCCGTTCCTTCGCTCTTAGCAACATCGTTGCAGACAACCACTCTGCCGTCTTTGGCCCCTTCTCGGTCCTGGGCTCCAGACTCATTGATCGTCAAAGCCAGAACAGGACGGTTGCGGCGAGGGCGATGGCGGAAAGGAAGGTCTTGGC
>NZ_WJPO01000059.1 GCF_009649175.1 Rhodovulum strictum
CGCCGCCGGATGGGTGGGTGGATGTTCACCCGGAGATTACGCCGCCTTCAAATTTCCACCAATTCCGAGACACGACCGTGATCGTCCGTTCCCGATGCTGATTTCGGCGAGGTTTCTACTGGTTCACACAACTGCCCACGCTCTTTCGGAGCGGCTGTCGCTCGACAGCGGGTATTCCACCGCTTCCATCCGTGAGAGGCTCTATGTTTCGCCTGGCCCGGGCGGAATGTGCGGATTCCTCCTGTACACCTCCGCGCCGGATTCCGATGGAACGCTCGGCGGATTGTCGCGAAAGGGGCGCACAAGCGAGATTGGTCCGATCCTGCTCGCCGCACTCCGGGATCTGGAGTGGTGCTCTTCCGATCCGCTCTGCAGCAGCGGCATCCTCTCACTCTCCGAGGGATCCGGATCGGCGGCCTGTCACAGCTGCACGTTCCTTCCGGAAACTTCTTGCGAGCATTTCAACCGGCATCTCGATCGCGGCATGCTTGTGGGCACACCCGAAAAGCCGGGGCTAGGGTTCTTCCGCAAGCTGCTTGATGGAGGGTCCTGAGCATGGCGCGCATGTACCCACGGGAATTGCCGCGACATGTTCTGGAAAACCCGAAACTGTCGTCGGAGGTCCGCGTCTACGAGCGGATGCGGGACAAGTTGCCCGGAGACTTCAACTGCTACTATTCACGCTCCTGGCATGAAGCGGATACCGATGGCGCCGAGTTCGACGGAGAAGCGGACTTCATTGTCGCGCACGCCGAACACGGCCTGCTGTTCCTCGAGGTCAAGGGCGGGAGGGTGAGCTGCCGCGAGAACGATGGCCAGTGGCTCAGCGAGGATCGTGATGGGTTCAGATTCAGGATCAAGAACCCGCTGTCTCAGGCGCGCAGCAGCAAGCACCATTTCCTGAAGCGCCTGAATGCCGGCAAGATGCTCAGAGGCCGTTTCATCCGGGCACGCCATGGTGCGATCCTTCCTGGGAGCGTCAGACCCGCACGCGCCCTCGCGCCAGATGCGCCGCTCGACATAATCGCATTCGGCGACGACATGGACGCCCTCGATCGCTGGATTATCCGGCGGATGACCGACGGTGGCGACTTGCGCGAAAGCCCCCTCGGTCTGGATGGTCTCAGGGCGCTTGAAGAGCTTCTTGCAAGCCATTTCGAGCTGAAGGCACATATCGGCATCAGCCTTGCCGACGACGCCAGAACCATCGAGCGGCTGACGGCTGAACAGGCCTGGATCCTCGACTCGCTTGAAGACAACAGGGAAATGGCGATCTCGGGAGGAGCCGGCAGTGGAAAGACAGTACTGGCTGTCGAAAAGGCGATCAGATCGGCCGCCGAGGGCCGCCGGACGCTCCTGACCTGCTTCAACGCTCCGCTGGCATCTCATCTGCGCAGCGTCTGCCAGGGTCATGAAAACCTGGTGGTGGCCAGTTTCCATGCGTTGTGCCGGACCTTGGCGCACAAGGCCGGAGTCGACGTCCCCACAGAGGTCGACCAGTCCCTTTTCGACCGCCTGCTGCCAGAAGCACTTGTCGAAGCAGTCAGCAACAATCCCGATCTGGCCTTCGACACCGTCATCGTCGATGAGGGGCAGGACTTTCGAGACTTATGGTTGAACTCCCTGCGCCTTGCGATCAGCGACCCCGAAACCGGGAGTTTCTATGTCTTCTATGATGACAACCAGCGCCTTTTCTCGCCCGAGAGGGGATTCATAGATGCTCTACCTGCATCGTCGATCGCACTGACTCGAAATCTTCGGAACACGCGACGAATTCATGCCCTGATGACGAAGTGGTATGAGGGACGCCGTAGCACACCCGCAGGACCGGAGGGGGAGCCTGTAGGCAGCCTCGTGTGTCGCAATGGGGAAATGGCGCTTTCTCGCGTGAGCGATCGTGTCGCGCAACTTCTTGTCTCCGGTCAGGTCCTGCCGGGGCAGATAGCGATACTCGTGGGAGGTGGCCGTACAACGATGTCACTGCCGGACAAGATTGCCGGGAAGCCGACCTGCCGTTCCGATGACGTCCGGTCGGATCATATCGTCCTTGACACAGTCCGGCGGTTCAAGGGGCTGTCACGCCCATGCGTGTTTCTTGTCGGCATCGATGGGCTGACTGATCCCGAACTGATCTACGTCGCGACAAGCCGGGCGAACGTCCTGCTGGAAATCGTTGGTACAGCCGAAGACATCGCACGCCTCAAGCAGGAGGTTGATGCCATTGGTCGGTGAGGCCCTGCGGTTTCAGGCCATCTCGCTCCTCAGCCGAACAGATCCTTGCGAAGCCGCTTCGGGTCGGTGGACGCCACGTGGAACTCTCGCTGGTCGGTGCCCTGACGCTTTGGGTCGACGCAGGTGATTGCGTTCAAAACGATGTTCGCGATCTGCCTTGCAAGGAACGGTGGCACGGCGTTGCCGACCTGGACGTACTGCTGCGTCCGGTTGCCGAGGAAGTAATAGTCATCCGGGAAGGTCTGCAGGCGCGCCGCCTCGCGCACGGTGAGGCTGCGGCACTGCATTGGATCGGGGTGGATGAAGTAGTGGCCGTCCTTCGAGATGTGGCTCGTGACCGTGGTCGATGGCTCCCCGGCGACCTGGACCCGGAAGCGGTCGTTGAAAACGCCGCTGTGCCAGTTGCGATGGTCGGGGCTGAGCGACAGCGGGAAATCGGAAGCCTTCGGGCTGTAACCGCGCACCGCGCCGAAGACGGCAGCGAACAGATAGCGGCCTAGGTCCGAGGGCATGTGCCCACGGGTCTCGTGCTGGGCGATGCCACGCAGCGCAGGGTTCTCCAGCGAGGAAAGGAGTTTTTCGTTCGACGTGCCATACCCCTCGGGGCGCTGTGCCGACAGGCGGGGTGCCAGCAGTCCATTCTTCAGGCCCGTCGCAACGGCGGAGAAGACGTCGCGCAGCGGTCCGTCCTCCTTGCCGCGGTGGATGCCTGCCAGCAGCGCGGCAGCCTCGACGACCTCTCGCCGCCAGCTCGCCGGGTCGTCGCGACCGCGGCTCAGGCCGCTGCGCAGGTCCGGCATCATGCCGATGGCATCGTCGACCGTCCGTGTCACCCCGGAAACCGGTACACTTGTCCCGGTGGCCCTGTCCGCCAGATCTGAACGGATGCCAACGATGATCACGCGGTGACGCCGCTGCGGCACCCCCCATTCCTCGGCGCGGACGATGAAATCCGAGGGCTGCGCGGCCTCCTGCAGGCTGGCGCTGCCGTCCGCCACCCGGATCGCCCGCATCTCGTAGTGATGCCCCCGCCCGGTGCCGAGCGAGGCGAGGTCTTCCATCAGCATCTCGAAGACGAGGCGGCTCTCGACCGTCGAGGACAGCATGCCCTTGACGTTCTCCATGACGAAGGCGGCGGGGCGCAGGCGGTCGAGCACGCGGATGTATTCGCGGAAGAGATAGTGCCTCTCGTCCTCCTCGGGGACATATCCGATCTTCCCCTTCGCCCGAGCGCGCCCGACAAGCGAGTAGGCCTGGCAGGGGGGGCCTCCGATCAGGATGGTGTCGTCGAAATCCCGGTGCAGCGTACCGATGGCATGATCGATGGCGGCGGCAGCCGGTTCCGTCCCGAGTTCGAGGCATTGCGCCTCCGCCGTCGCATGCTGCCACGCCGCCGCATCCACCTCGCTCCAGTCAGCCTCCAGGATCAGTCCGGCGTGGAAGTCGATGAAGGCCTTCGGCAACGCTCCGTGACGCGCCTGATGCGCCCGCAGGAAGGCGCGCAAGGTCAGCGTGCGATGCGCCGAGGCCTCCTTCTCGACCGAGATGCCGATCCGGAACGGCGCGTGGCCGCCGACATCGA
>NZ_WJPO01000005.1 GCF_009649175.1 Rhodovulum strictum
CGCCGCCGGATGGGTGGGTGGATGTTCACCCGGAGATTACGCCGCCTTCAAATTTCCACCAATTCCGAGACACGACCGCGGCCAGATCGCCTATTCGCTGCGCACCCGGTCTGCGTCCGTTGCTGCTTCGAGGGCAGCGAGGGCAGCGCAACAACTCGATGAGTATTGGTTTCACCTGCGGGTCAAAGACCGCGATCTTCCGGGGAAGCATCTGCTCCGGTTGCAATCGGCGACACCCTCGGCGCCATCGGTTGAAACTGCCGTGCATACTGGGGCTGCAGTGAAGCTGTCAGAGGCAGTCGGCATTTACCTTCGGGTCAAGGGCAGGAACCGGGGCGGAGCATTTCAACGAACCACCGAGAGGTCCTGCGGCTATGTCATCGACATCTGCGGCGACAAGGATTTGCTTGCCTACACGAAGGGGGATGCCACCCGGTTCAGGGACGTCCTGATCGAGCGGGGCCTGACTGGGAGCAGCATTGCCCATCTCAGGATCAACGGTGAGGAAGTTGTCGAGCTGGACTACGGGCAGGTCATGCCGCGTCTGGTCTACGCGCTGGCAGGAAAGGTCCCGAGCATGGATGACCTATACGCCATACCCTGCTTCGAGGAGCATCGCCCCGGCATCAAGAAGGTCGCGTCCTCGATGCTCTTCGTTGAAGCCCCGATTTCGCGCTTCCCACAGGACACCCGGCATCTCTTCCCGAAGTCAGTGAAGATCGGCGACGTGACAGAAGCCATCATGGCGGCACACCCCGAGATCGCGGACAGCTTCTTCAACGGCATCGGTCACCGCTGCCAGTTCCTCGAAAGCGAAATCCTTGTCGAGGTTCTGCTTGTCCTCAAGGGCATGGGGATTGTCGCCCTCCCCATTCATGACGCCATCCTCGTCCCAGCCTCAGCTGCAGCCCAAGCCAAGGCTGTCATGCTGGAGGTCTTCAAGAAGAGGACGGGACAGGAGGGGGTGGTAGACCTCATCACCAAGGACCAGCTCGAAGCCAGTGATGAAGCCGAGGACGAGGCTGTGGTCGAGGCAGAGGAGGAGCTGCTGCTTGCAGCCTGAGGCTTGGGGGTGATGGGAAGGAGGAGGGAGATGCTACCCTACAGCATGACCCTACAGGAGGTAGCTAAAGCTCCCCATAGGGGGACCCATAAGCGAAGGCTGCGGGGTCTCCTTCCCCCCTCCCACCCAAACCCGGCATGTTTAGGGGTCGCACCCCTCAGTGCCCTACCGATGCTGGCCAGGCCTCGGTTTCCCCCCATGGGGTGGGGTGACTGACCATGGCAGGATGGCTGCTAC
Organism: Rhodovulum strictum; assembly: GCF_009649175.1. GTDB lineage: Bacteria > Pseudomonadota > Alphaproteobacteria > Rhodobacterales > Rhodobacteraceae > Rhodovulum > Rhodovulum strictum. The sequence continues at coordinate 1,301 of NZ_WJPO01000005.1, forward strand.
AGGCTCTGGGAGAGTCGGAGAGGCTGATCTTCTCAGCCGATGGCCCAAGACACCGGGGGCGGGCATCAGCCCTCACAGCTCGTCTCAGCGGCTCTCCGCTGCCGTAGCACAAGCCGTAGCACAAGATGCGCCTGTTGACGGTCCCAGCCGAAGCCTGATAGCCCTTGTTTTGCTGAGGCTACGAGCTGAGGCGACGCATGTGACGGGCGATGAACAACCTGTCGGGTGCGCCACTGAAAAATCTATATTTACAATGACTTACGCTGTGACGGGGTAACCTGCGAACCGGCCCGTCACGCTCTGGTCACGGCAACGGGGTTCCCGGCATGGCAGGCCACGGAATCGGGACGGCTGGCGCAGCCCCCCCGGCATGCAGCAGAACCTTGCCGTTCACGCGCAACGCGATCGAGGCCGCCGACAGGCACGGTGCACGATCACGAAAGAAAGGGCCCCCGAGGAGGCCCAGTTTCGTGACCGGCACTCATCTTGTACCGCCCGTTTCTTGCCTGCGGCGCGGGCCACGTCAGGGACGAGCGCACCCGCCCCGGGATTTGTTCAGCTTGTCGATAAGAACAACCCGCCAAGCGCGTTGTGCTGGACATTTAGGGACGGGTTGAAGCTCTGGATTAGCCTGATCTCCGCCTCTTTGTACTGTACGTAGTCCAAGAGCCCCGGCCGATGGACCAGCAGCGCCGAAGCACCCCTTGCCTTGGCTTGGTCTTTGCGTTCGTGATTGGCCAATCGCTTGCTCAGATCCTCGGCGCGTCCGATGTAGAGCGGCGAGTACCCGACAAGCCACGCAATGCAGAACATGTAGACCACATTCCGACCAGAGGGTGCCTCGTCGATACCGTAGACTTCGAATCTGTACGGAGTCTGCCTGTTATCCTCGATCTGTACGATCCGGGGAGCGAGGGCGTTTTTCATTTCGTTTTCCTCGTGTTCAATCCACAGGTCACCCAAGTTTTCAGTGGGTAAGTCCTGTATTTCTCAGCACGCTATTGATCCGCTCGTCCGTCCTTGGTCTTTCTTGGCTCGGTCGACCCGGAAAGGGCCGAACTTGCTTGTCCCGCAGCGTGCCAAATGATTGCGGGATGGGCCGGGGGTCGGTGCTGCAACACCGATCCCCACGACCCTCAATCTCTCAGCTACACCCGCTCGTCGCCCCGCAGGTGTTGCATTTCAGGCAGGTGCCGTTGCGGACCAGCGTGTAGTTGCCGCATTCGCCGCAGGGGTCGCCCTCGTAGCCCTGCATGCGGGCCTTGGCGCGGGGGTCGAGGGCGGCGACGGCGGTGGCGGTGCCGGTCTGGGGCGCGAAGCCCGCGACCGCGGCCAGCGGGTCGGAGGCATCCAGCGCGGTGGCGCCGACCCCGCCTTGCAGCACCACCAGTTCCTGCGGCAGCCGCTTGCGCAGATAGCCGGTCGAGCTGATCTGGCGCAGCACCTCAAGCGATTTCGAGGCCGCGCTTTCCGAAACCGGCTTCACGTTCGGCTTGCCCTCGGCATCGCCGCCGCCCAGATCGTCGAAGGCCGCGCCCAGCGGCTTGACATGGGCCAGATCTGTCCGGTCGAGATAGCTGACCGCCAGTTCGCGGAAGATGTAATCGAGGATCGAGGTCGCGTTCTTGATCGTCTCGTTGCCCTGCACGATGCCCGCGGGCTCGAACCGGGTGAAGGTAAATGCCTCGACGAATTCCTCGAGCGGCACGCCGTATTGCAGGCCCACGCTGACGGCGATGGCGAAATTGTTCATCATCGCGCGGAAACCCGCGCCTTCCTTGTGCATGTCGATGAAGATCTCGCCCAAGGATCCATCGGCATATTCGCCGGTGCGCAGATAGACCTTGTGGCCGCCGACAATGGCCTTTTGCGTGTAGCCCTTGCGCCGTTCGGGCAGCTTTTCGCGATGCGAGCGGACGATTTCCTTGACGATGACCTTTTCGACGATCTTCTCGGCGATGACCTGGGCCTTTTCGGCGGGGGTGCCGGTGGCCAGGATTTCCTCGGCTTCCTCGTCATCCTCGACGAGGCTGGCGGCCAGCGGTTGGCTGAGTTTCGAACCGTCGCGATAGAGCGCGTTGGCCTTGACCCCCAGCGACCAGGACAGTTCATAGGCGTTCAGGCAATCCTCGATGCTGGCATCGTTGGGCATGTTGATCGTCTTCGAGATCGCGCCCGAGATGAAGCTTTGCGCCGCGGCCATCATGCGGATGTGGCTGTCGACGGACAGGAATCGCCTACCCTTCTTGCCGCAGGGATTGGCGCAGTCGAAGACATGGTAATGCGCGGGGTCGAGATGCGGGGCGCCCTCAAGCGTCATGGTTCCGCAGACATGGTCGTTGGCGGCGTCGATCTCGGCCTTGCTGAAGCCCAGATGGCGCAGCATGTCGAAGCCGGGATCGTTCAGCTTTTCGGCCGGGATGCCGAGCACTTCCTTGCAGAATGCCTCGCCCAGGGTCCACTGGTTGAAGACGAAGCGGATGTCGAAGGCCGAGGGCAGCGCGGCCTCGATCTTGTCCAGTTCCGCCCGGCCGAAACCATGGCCGATCAGCGCGGTGTGGTTGATGCCGGGGCAATTGCCGATCGAGCCGTGGCCGACCGCATGGGCGACGATTTCCTCGATCTGCGCCGGAGCGTAGCCCAGCGTTTCCAGCGCGGCGGGCACCGAGCGGTTGATGATCTTGAAATAGCCGCCGCCGGCCAGCTTCTTGAACTTGACCAGCGCGAAATCGGGCTCGATCCCGGTGGTGTCGCAATCCATCACCAGCCCGATCGTGCCGGTGGGCGCGATCACGCTGACCTGCGCGTTGCGGTAGCCATGCCTTTCGCCCAGCGCCAGCGCCTCGTCCCAGGCGCCGCGGGCCAGCTCGATCAGGCGGGCATCGGGGCAATTGGCGTGATCGAGGGCGACCGGGCTGACGGCCAGCCCTTCGTAGCCTTCGGTCTGGCCATGGGCGGCGCGGCGGTGGTTGCGGATGACGCGCAGCATGTGATCGGCATTGCGCGCATGGCCCGGGAAGGCGCCAAGTTCGCCCGCAATCTCGGCCGAGGTGGCATAGGCGATGCCGGTCAGGATCGCGGTCAGCGCCCCGCACAACGCGCGGCCCTCGGGCGAGTCATAGCCCAGACCCATGTTCATCAGAAGCCCGCCGATATTGGCGTAGCCAAGCCCCAGCGTGCGGAAATCATAGGAAAGCTGGGCGATTTCCTTGGACGGGAACTGCGCCATCATCACGCTGATTTCCAGCGTCAGCGTCCACAGACGGGTGGCGTGGATGTAATCCTCGGCCCGGAACACGCCGTCGCCCTGGAAGGTCAGCAGGTTCATCGAGGCCAGGTTGCAGGCCGTGTCATCGAGGAACATGTATTCCGAACAGGGGTTCGAGGCGCGGATCTCGCCATCCTCGGGGCAGGTGTGCCAGCCGTTGATCGTGTCGTGGAACTGGATGCCCGGATCGGCGCAGGACCAGGCGGCATGGCCCACCTGCGCCCAGAGATCGCGCGCCTTGACGGTCTTGGCGACCTTGCCATCGGTGCGGCGTACCAGTTCCCAATCGGCATCCTCGCGCACGGCGCGCAGGAAGGCGTCGGTCACGCGCACCGAGTTGTTCGAGTTCTGGCCCGACACGGTGGCATAGGCGTCGCTATCCCAGTCGGTGTCATAGGTCGGGAACTCGATCGAGGCATAGCCCTGGCGTGCGTAATCCAGCACGCGCTTGACATAGGCTTCGGGGATCAGTGCCTTTTTCGCGGCGCGGATCGCGGCTTTCAGCCCCTCGTTCGCCGCGGGGTCATAGGCGCTGGCTTCCTTGCCGTCCCAGGCCCGGATCGCGGCGAAGATCGCGTTCAGGTGCTTTTCGTGCATCTTCGAGCCCGCAACGAGGCTGGCGACCTTCTGTTCCTCGATGACCTTCCAGTTGATGAACTGCTCGATATCGGGGTGATCCATGTCGCAGATCACCATCTTGGCCGCGCGCCGCGTGGTGCCGCCCGACTTGATCGCGCCCGCCGCCCGGTCGCCGATGCGCAGGAAGCCCATCAGGCCCGAAGACTTGCCGCCGCCCGAGAGTTTCTCGCCCTCGGCGCGCAGGCTGGAAAAATTGGTGCCGGTGCCCGAGCCGTACTTGAACAGCCGCGCCTCGCGCACCCACAGGTCCATGATGCCGCCCTCGTTCACCAGGTCGTCCTTGATCGACTGGATGAAGCAGGCATGCGGCTGCGGGTGTTCATAGGCCGAGGCCGACCGGGTCAGCTTGCCGGTCTTCCAGTCGACATAGAAATGCCCCTGCCCCGGACCGTCGATGCCATAGGCCCAGTGCAGCCCCGTGTTGAACCATTGCGGGCTGTTCGGCGCGGCCATCTGGGTGGCCAGCATGTAGCGCATTTCGTCGTAATAGGCGCGGGCGTCGGACTCGGTGGTGAAATAGCCGCCCTTCCAGCCCCAATAGGCCCAGGCGCCCGCCATCCGGTCAAAGACCTGCTTGGCCGAGGTTTCGCCGCCGAAGCGGGCCTCCTCGGGCAGATCGGCCAGCGCCGCCTCGTCGGGGACCGAGCGCCAGAGGAACTCGGGCACGTCCTTTTCGCGCACGCGCTTGAGCCGCGCGGGCACGCCCGCCTTGCGGAAGTATTTCTGCGCGATCACGTCGCTGGCGACCTGGCTCCAGCCTGCGGGCACCTCGACGGCATCCAGACGAAAGACCACGGTGCCATCGGGATTGCGGATCTCCGAGGTGGTGGTGGTGAACTCGATCGCGCCATAGGCGGCGGTCGCTTCGGTGGTGAATTTGCGTTCGATCTTCATCTGTCTGCCCCGTTCCTTCTGTCGCGAGCCGGGGGCAAGGGCGCCCCATCCGCGAATTCCCTGCCATCGGGAAAGGACATCCTGACCCCGGCCGCCCCTCGCCGCCGGGTCGCGCGCCCGTTGCCCGGGCTGCGCCATCTGTCTGCTGTCCTGTCCCGCTCTACGCTGACACTAGATATTGTGTTCCTGCGCTCAGCCAACACAAATTGACGTAGATCGCCATAATTGGTCAACGGAAATTTCATACTCGTCCCCAAGTTTTTCGGCTTGACCGCGCAAGCGAGTCCGGGTCGGGCGATTCACCGCCAGCGGGCGGCGTTGCTCCGGATCGGGGCGGATGGGGAAAACCGCACGGATAGAGGGACTTACACGCCAAGGTTGTGGCGCGCATCCGGGACAGGCCCTACACCGGTAAGGAAAATTAACGCGGGCTCAAGGGGTTAACGCGGATGCCTTGGGTGGCATCTGCGCGGGAATCGGGCGTCCTGCGGACCCTGAAAGGGGCTGGTCGGGGCGGCGGGATTCGAACCCACGGCCTTCGGTACCCAAAACCGACGCGCTACCAAGCTGCGCTACGCCCCGTGCGCGCCTCATAGCGCCCGCCGCGACACAAGGGAAGCGAATTAGGGACAGGGCCAGGCCGCATCCGGGCCAAAGGCGGGGTGGCGCAACTCGCTGCCCGGGCCGATCCCCAGCCGATCCGCCAGCCCGCCATTGATTTCCAGCACCGCCTGAACCCCCTCGCCCCCGTCGATCGGCGTGCGGTCCAGCGGGCGGGCATTCTGATGCACCTTCAGCACGCGGCCCTCGGGATCGAGAAACAGCATGTCGAGCGGGATCAGCGTGTCCTTCATCCAGAAGGCCACGCGCTGGGGATGGTCATAGACGAACAGCATCCCCGCCCAGGCGGGCAGCGTCTCGCGATGCATGAGCCCGCGCGCGCGCGTTTCCTCGGAATCGGCGATCTCGACCGTGAAGCGCGCGCTGCCCCAGTCGCCGCGCAGATCGACGCGGGTGCCGTCGCATTGCGCGCGCGCGGCACCGGCCATGGCCAGCACCAGCGCCGCGATCAGTCCCGCGAAGTGGAGGAAACTGCGCTTTCCCATGGCCCCACCATCACCGCCAGTTGCCCGCGCTGGCCTTCGGTCACGCGGATCGCGATTGCCTCGCCCGGTTGCAGATCGGCCAGACCGGACCGGCGCAACACCTCGATATGAACGAACACGTCCTGATTGCGGCCGAACACATTGGCAAAGCCGAAGCCCTTGGACTTGTCGAACCACTTGACCCGCGCCGGTTCAAGCGGCAGCGCCGCCAGTTCCTCGGGTTCAAGGCGCAGCGCATCCTCGAAAAGCTGGGTATCGCCCAGGGCGGGCGGGTCGATGCGCAGGATCTCGGTCGCCTGCAAGCCCCGCGCCGTCTCTTGCACCAGAAGCTCGACGCCCGCCCCGTCCGACACCGAGCTTTGCCCGAAATTCCGCAGGACATTGGCATGAAGCAGGATATCAGGGCCGCCCGTCCCGGCCACCACGAACCCGAACCCCTTGGTCGGGTCGAACCATTTCACATGCCCCTCCACCCGTCGGGGTGGCGTATCGTTTTCCCTGGTCATGATCCCCTAACCGGATGAACCGATCACCCCCCCTGCACTCCCATTTCATAGACCGCCGCCGCGATGCAAGGCAATTCCCGGACCGCCGGGCGCCGCCTGCCCGTCCCGCGGGCTGCTTTCAGGGGTACAATCTTACTATGTCCCACGCTCCGCGAACCGTCTCTCGCCGCCAGCGGAACCGGTCATGCAGACGGAACGCCCCGTCGGCCCAGAACTCGATTTCCAGCGGCCGCAGCCGGATTCCGCCCCAGAACGGCGGGCGGCCCGGTGTCATCCCCTTCTGCGCGGTCACCCGCGCAACATCGGCCATCAAGGCGCCCCGCGAGCCAAGCGGGCGCGATTGCTGCGAGGCCCAGGCGCCAAGCCGGCTTTGCAGCGCCCGCGACGCATAATAGGCATCTGCCTTGTCGCCCTCCTCGCGTTCGGTCACCCCGCGCACCCGCACCTGACGCCTCAACGACTTCCAATGTAACACGAAAGCGGCCTTGCCGGTTGCAGAAATCTCGGTGCCCTTCGCGCTTTGGTAGTTCGTGTAGAACACGAAGGCATCCGGCTCGATCTCGCGCAGAAGGACCATGCGCACATTGGGCATTCCCGCGGCATCGACGGTGGCCAGCGCGATCGCGTCGGGATCGTTCGGCTCGGTCCGCACCGCCTCGGCCAGCCAGTCCCGTGCGATCGCGAACGGGTCGTCGCCCGCGAAGATCCCCTGCCTGTCGGTCATGTCTTCGTGCTCCTGCCGCGTGTCGTGGCGGTCTTGATGGGTCGGTGCAATTGCCCTACACCCACGTCAACTTATTGCAAGGTGGTCGAGGGACGCCGGATGTCAACGAAACTCATGGAAGGCAAGCGCGGTCTCATCATGGGGCTTGCGAACGACAAGTCCATCGCCTGGGGCATCGCGCAGCATTGTGCGGCGCAGGGCGCGGAACTGGCGTTCTCGTACCAGGGCGAGGCGCTGAAGAAGCGGGTCGAGCCGCTGGCGGCAAGCCTTGGCACCGATATCGTGCTGGAATGCGACGTGTCCGAGGAAGCGTCGCTGGACAGGCTGTTCGACGCGCTTGGCCAGCGCTGGGACCGGCTGGATTTCATCGTCCACGCCATCGGCTTTTCCGACAAGGAACAGCTTCGCGGCCGCTATGTCGATACCACGCGCGACAATTTCGCGATGACGATGGATATCTCGGTGTTCTCGTTCACCGCCGTCGTCCAGCGCGCCGCACGGATGATGACCGAGGGCGGCTCGGCGCTGACGCTGACCTATTACGGCGCCGAGCGGGTGATGCCGCATTACAACGTGATGGGTGTTGCCAAGGCCGCGCTGGAGGCGAGCGTGCGCTACCTGGCCGAGGATCTGGGCAAGGACGGCATCCGCGTGAACGCGATCAGCGCCGGGCCGATTAAGACGCTGGCGGCCTCGGGCATCGGGGATTTCCGCTACATCATGAAGTGGAACGAGCTGAACTCGCCGCTGCGGCGCAATGTCAGCCAGGACGAGGTGGGCAAGTCGGCGCTTTACCTGCTGTCCGATCTGGGCAGCGGCGTCACCGGCGAGGTGCACCATGTCGATGCGGGCTATCACGTCGTCGGCATGAAGGCCGTGGACGCGCCCGATATCGACGCGGTCACCGGGCGCAAGTGATCCCCTGACATCCCCCGAAAGGAACCTGCCATGTCGCCCTCCGACCGTCTGCCGCATGAAAAGGGCTTTCACGTCAGCTGGGACCAGCTTCACCGCGACGCGCGTGCGCTGGCGTGGCGGCTGGACGGTCAGGGGCCGGATGGCGGCGGCTGGCGGGCGGTGGTGGCGATCACGCGGGGCGGCATGGCGCCCGCGATGATCGTGGCGCGCGAGCTGGATATCCGCATCGTCGACACGATCAGCGTGAAATCCTACAACCACCAGACCCAGACCGCGCCGCATGTCATCAAGACCCCCGACATGGGTCTGGTGGGTGACGGCACCGGCGTTCTGATCGTCGATGATCTGGTCGATACCGGCCGCACGCTGGAAGTGGTGCGCCAGTTGATGCCCAAGGCGCATGTCGCGACCGTCTATGCCAAGCCTAAGGGCCGGCCGATGGTCGATACCTTCATCACCGAGGTCAGCCAGGATACCTGGATCTTCTTCCCCTGGGACATGGCGCTGCAATATGTGGAACCCTACCGGGGCGCCTGATCCATGCCGCGCCCGCTGAACCCGCGCATGGCCACCACCTTTGCGCCCCCGGTGATGGAGGCGCGGCGCTGGTTGCAGGGGTGGCGTTTCCCGATGACCGGCCGCTGATCAATGTCAGCCAGGCCGCCCCGATGGAGCCCCCGCCCGAGGCCCTGCGCCAGGCGATTGCCGAGGCCGCGCTGACCGATCCGGGGGCGCATCTTTACGGCCCTGTCCTTGGCCTGCCCGACCTGCGCGCGGAAGTGGCGGCGCAATGGTCGGCCAGCTATGGCGGCCGGATCTCGGCGCAACAGGTCGCGATCACGCAGGGCTGCAACCAGGCGTTCTGCGCGGCGATGGCGACGCTTGCGGGCGACGGGGACGAGGTGATCCTGCCGACGCCGTGGTATTTCAATCACAAGATGTGGCTGGACATGGCCGGGATCCGGGCCGTGCCGCTGCCCACCGGCGACAGCCTTGTGCCCGAAATCCGGAACGCCGCCCAGCTCATCACGGAACGCACCCGGGCCATCATTCTGGTCACGCCGAACAATCCCGCGGGCGTCGAGTATCCCGCCGCACTGATCGCCGATTTCATGGCGCTGTGCCGCCGCCACGGCATCGCGCTGATCCTGGACGAGACCTATCGCGATTTCCATTCCGGCACGGGCGCGCCGCACGATCTGTTCGCCGATCCCGACTGGGCCGATACGCTGATCCAGCTTTATTCCTTTTCCAAGGCATACCGGCTGACCGGCCACCGCGTCGGCGCGATGGTGGCGCATGAGGACAGGCTGGCCGAGGTCGAGAAATTCCTAGACACCGTGGCGATCTGCCCCAACCAGCTTGGTCAGCGCGCGGCACTTTGGGGGATGCGCAATCTCGGGCAATGGCTGGCGGGGGAACGGGCCGAGATCCTGGAACGCCGCGCGGCCATCGAGGCGGGGTTCGCCACGCTGGAGGGCTGGCGGTTGCTGGGCGCGGGCGCCTATTTTGCCTATGCCGCGCATCCCTTTGCGATCCCGTCCGACGCGCTGGCCCGCAACCTGGTGGCCGGGGCGGGCGTGCTGCTGTTGCCCGGCACGATGTTCCAGCCCGAAACCGATCCCGGCGCGCGCCGGCAGTTGCGCATCGCCTTTGCCAATATCGACCGCGACGGCATTGCGCGGCTGTTTCAGCGGCTGGCCGCCTTTCGCCCCTGACGCTTGCGGGGGCGGCTGCAAACCCCTACACAGCTTCCCAAACGCGCCAGCGCAGGGAGGCAGCCCATGTCCAAATCCGTCGGCAAGCAGGCATCCCGGGCCGCCGTCTGGGTTCTGATGGGGCTGTTGATCCTAGGGCTCGGCGGGTTCGGCATCTCGAATTTCGGCGGCTCGATCGACGCCATCGGCACGGTCGGCAAGGAAAAGATCGCCGTCGATTCCTATGCCCGCGCGCTGCGGCGCGAGTTGAACGCCCAGCAGGCCGCCACCGGCCGCGTGGTCGGCTTTGCCGAGGCCGAGGCGGGCGGGCTGGTCGACCAGGTGCGCGCGCGCCTGATCGGGGACGCCGCGCTGGACAACGAAACCCGGCGGATCGGCATTTCGGTGGGCGATGCGCGCGTTGCCCAGGAGGTGCTTGAGGTGCCCGCCTTTCAGGGCACGGATGGCCAGTTCAACCGCGAGAACTATCGCTTCGTGCTGCAACAGAACGGGCTGACGGTTGCCCAGTTCGAGGCGCAGATCCGCAAGGATACCGCCCGCTCGCTGTTGCAGGCGGGCGTGATGGCGGGACTTGGCGAGCCCGAGACCTATGCCGACACGCTTTACAACTTCATCGCCGAACGGCGCAGCGCCAGCCTGATCCGGCTGGACGCCGCCGCGCTGGACGCCCCCGTTCCCGACCCGACCGAAGCCGAGATCGCGGCCTATTACCAGGCGAATCCCGCCGCCTATACCGCGCCCAGCATCCGCCAGATCACCTATGCCTGGCTGACGCCCGAGATGATGCTGGACCGGATCGAACCTGACGAGGCGCTGCTGCGCGAGCTTTACGAGGACCGGATCGACGAGTTCGTGCAGCCCGAACGCCGACTGGTGGAACGACTGGTCTTCCCCACCGAAGAAGAAGCCGCTGCCGCCATGGCGGCGATCACGGCGGGGGAAAGCACGTTCGATGCGGCGGTCGAGGCGCGCGGGCTGCGTCTGTCGGATGTCGATCTGGGCGATGTCACCGAGCATGGCATCGGCGGCGCGGCGGGGGCGGCGGTCTTTGCGCTGGACGGCCCCGGCGTGACCGGCCCGCACCTGTCCGATATCGGCCCCGCGATCTTTCGTGTGAACGGCATCCTGGCCGCGCGCGAGACCAGCTTCGAGGATGCCCGCGAAGCGCTTGTCGACGAGTCGATCCGTGACCGCGCAGCCCGGATGATCGGCGATCTGGTCAACGATTACGACGACCGTCTGGCCGCCGGGGCGACGCTGGAGGATCTGGCCGCCGAGACCGAGATGGAGCTTGGCCGCATCGACTTTACCGGCGAACCCGCCGATGGCATCGCGGCCTATGAATCCTTCCGCGATGCGGCCGCCGATCTGGCCGCAGGCGATTTCCCCGAGCTTCTGGAACTTGAGGATGGCGGCATCTTTGCGCTGCGGCTCGACGCCGATCTGCCGCCCGCCCTGCGCCCGCTGGACCAGGTCCGCGCCGAGGTCGCTGCCGACTGGCGCGCGGCCGAGATGCGGGCACGTCTTGGCCGGCAGGCCGCCGCACTTGCGGGCCGCGTTGCAACGGGCGAAGCGTTCGACGCGCTGGGCCATCCGGTCGAGACCGAGGCGGCGCTGTCGCGGGGCGGGCTGACGCCCCCGGCGCTGGGCGAGGCGCTGTTCGACATGGCCGCGCCGGGCGAAACCCGCGTCGTCACCGCGGGCGAAGGGGCCTGGCTGATCCGGCTGGACGCGATCCTGCCGCCCGATCCCGACGACCTGGCCGCGGGCTTCCTGCGCGAGACCATCGCCGCGCAGGCCGCGCAAGGCATGGCGCAGGATCTGTACGGCTATTTCGCGCAGGAACTGGTGAATGCCGCCGGCCTGACGCTTGACCAATCGGCGCTTAACGCCGTTCACGCCCAGTTCCGGTAGGCCCATGGCGAAGATCGTTCCCGAATTCGCGGCATTCGAGGCCGCCTATGATGCCGGCAAGGCGCAACTGGTCCATGCAAGGCTGGCCGCCGATCTGGACACGCCGGTATCGCTGATGCTGAAGCTTGCAGGCGCGCGGACCGACAGCTTCATGCTGGAATCGGTCACCGGCGGCGAGGTGCGCGGGCGCTATTCGGTCGTGGGCCTGAAACCCGACCTGATCTGGGAATGCCGGGGCGAAACCAGCCGCGTCAACCGCCACGCCCGGTTCGACGCGGATGCGTGGGAACCGATGGCGGGCAGCCCGCTGGACACGCTGCGCGCGGTGCTGGCCGAAAGCGCGATAGAGATACCCGACGATCTGCCGCCCATCGCGGCGGGGCTGTTCGGCTATCTGGGCTATGACATGATCCGGCTGGTCGAGCGGCTGCCCGATGTCAATCCCGACCCGCTGGGCCTGCCCGATGCGGTGATGCTGCGCCCTTCGGTCGTCGCGGTGCTGGACGGGGTCAAGGGCGAGGTGACGGTGGTCTCGCCCGCCCGGCCCGAACCGGGGCTGTCGGCGCGCGCGGCCTATGCCCAGGCCGCCGAGCGAGTGATGGACGCGCTGCGCGATCTTGACCGCGCGGTGCCAGCCGAAACCCGCGATTTCGGCGAGGCGCGCGAGGTGGGCGAGCCGGTCTCGAACTTCACCAAGGACGGCTACATGGCCGCCGTGGAAAAGGCCAAGGAATATATCCGCGCGGGCGACATCTTTCAGGTCGTGCCCGCCCAGCGCTGGACGCAGGATTTCCCGCTGCCGCCCTTTGCGCTGTACCGAAGCCTGCGGCGCACGAATCCCTCGCCCTTCATGTTCTTCTTCAATTTCGGCGGCTTCCAGGTGATCGGCGCCAGCCCCGAAATCCTTGTGCGGCTGCGCGACGGTCAGGTGACGATCCGGCCCATCGCCGGAACCCGCCCGCGCGGCGCCACGCCCGAGGAAGACAAGGCCCATGAGGCCGACCTGCTGGCCGATCAGAAGGAACTGGCCGAACATCTGATGCTGCTGGATCTGGGTCGCAACGATGTGGGGCGCGTGGCCAGGATCGGCACCGTGCGGCCGACCGAGGAATTCGTGATCGAGCGCTATTCGCATGTCATGCATATCGTCTCGAACGTGGTGGGCGAGATCCGCGAAGGCGAGGATGCGCTGTCGGCGCTGCTGGCCGGGCTGCCCGCGGGCACGGTGTCCGGCGCGCCCAAGGTCCGCGCGATGGAGATCATCGACGAACTGGAACCTGAAAAGCGCGGCGTCTATGGCGGCGGCGTGGGCTATTTCTCGGCCGGGGGCGAGATGGACATGTGCATCGCGCTGCGCACGGCTGTCGTCAAGGATGACAAGCTCTATATCCAAGCGGGCGGCGGCGTGGTCTATGACAGCGACCCCGAGGCCGAATGGCAGGAAACCGTGAACAAGGCCCGCGCGCTGCGCACAGCCGCCGCCGAAGCCGCCCGTTTCGTGCGCAGGGGTAATGGCTGAGGCAAGGCACCCGAAAGGGAAAATGGCCGCCCGAAGGCGGCCATCTGTCGTCAACAGGCCGTGACGATCAGGCCTGAACCTTGCGGCGGCGTGCCAGCAGCGTGATCCCCGCCAGACCGCCCGCCAGCAAGGGCAGCGACGCGGGAAGCGGCACTGCCGGGGTCGACAGGGGCAAGGTGGTCGTGATCGTGAAGTTCGACTGGCTCGTGTGCCGCTCGGCAAAGAAGATGCTGAAACCGTAATTCGTGTCCTGCGACAGCCCGAGAGAGTCGATCAGGGTCTGACCGGTAAATCCGCCCGTCACGGCGCCATGCACCCCGCCCAGATCCAGTGCCAGCTTGCCGCCAACGAACACCCACAGATCGTCGTCACCTGTGAAGGTAAAGCTGTCGGTCGGCTTGAAGGACAGCGTGCCCGTTATCTCGTAGGTGAAATGGTAGTTGTGCGCCCGGCCCTGATTGCCGAAAAGCTGGTCGTCGATCGGGAAGAAGCTGTTGCTCGAATACTGGAACACGCCACTGCCAGGCGCGGTCTCGTTCAGCGTCAGCGTCAGACTGGTGGACTGATTGACCCCGGGCACGTCGCGATACCACTGGGCGAAATCCGCCTGGGTGCTGAACTGGCTGGACGCCAGGCCCAGCGGGCTGAGCACCGGCTTGCCGTCCGCATCAAGCGTCGTCTCGATCGCACCGGTCTGAAGCCCTCCGATCACGGCCTCGAAATCGGGATGGCTGTCCTTGAAGTCCCGAATCGTGCCGGTCAACTCAAGCGTTGCGGCCGACACCATTCCGGCCGAAAACAAAGCCATTGCGGCAGCGATGGCTGTGGTCGTCTTGCAGTACATGGCAAACCCCTTTGCACCCTTAACGGCCCGATCATAGCACGATCAAGCAAACCTGCGCATGATCCTTTTGGAGTCCTCGGAATCCGTGAACAGTCGCACGGACACAGCGCAGATTGTTTCGTCTTCGTCCGGATCAGTAATCGCGTTCGTAGAAGATGCCGATCCCGGTATCGCCATCGGCGCCCAGCCGTCCGCGTACCGTGACCTGCGGCGACAGATCAAAATTCAGCTCGATCCGGGTCTGGCCCGCGCCATCGACCGTGACCTCGGAATAAAGATCGTCGGACAGGTACTTGCCGATGCTGACCTCGGTCTCGCCGTCCTCGGTCTGGCGCAGGTCAAGGTCGTCCAGCCCCGTGCCCTGGCGCACCCGGCCCAGCAGCCCCGCGCCATCGCCGCCCGCCAGCCCCGCAACCGCGGTGGCAAGCTGGAGCGCCTGAAAGGCCGAAAGCTGCGTGATGCCGCGCCCGAACAGAAGCCGGGACAGCACCTCGTCCTCGGGCAGGTCGGGTTCGGAGCGGAAGCGGATCTCGGGCGCGCTGGCGCGGCCTTCGAGCATCACCTGCGCACTGATATCGCCGCTGCGGGTCGCCGCCACGAAGCGCAGATAGGGGTCCAGGGCACCTTGCAGCGACACCTGCCCCTCGGTCAGTTCGAAGCGGCGCGACAGGATATCGAGCCGCCCGCGGATCAGGTCGAACCGGCCATCGGGGATCACATCGGCCGTTGTGCCGCGCAGCCGCAGCGTGCCGCCGACCTCGGCATCCAGACCGCGGCCGCGCACGAAGACCTGCCCCGGCGCCACGATGGTCAGATCCAGCGGATAGGGCCGCCCGCCGCCGTCGCGCCCGGTCCCGGCCAGCAAGCCCGCGCGGGCGCGCGTGGCGCGCGAGGCGGCGCTTTCGCCGATATGGGTGATCTCGGGGATCGGGCCGCCAGCGGTTGCCCCGCCCGAGGGCACCGCGATCTCGGTGCGGCCAAGGTCGATCCGCCCCGCGATCAGCGCCCCGCCCGCAAGCGGGCCGCGCATCGTCAGCCGCCCGTCGAGCCGCGTTTCGAACAGCGGATCGTTGCGCAGCGGGGCACGATCAAGCGCAATCGCCAGATCGCCGTCAAAGGGTGCGGCCAGCGTCACCGGCCCGGTCACGCTGACCCGGCCGCTGCCATCGACCGCCCCGGCCAGCTCGATCTGCGCCCGCCCGCCCGACAGCGCGACCGCCCCGGCGATTCCGGTCACGGCCAGACCCTGGGCAGGCAGCGCAAGCCGGGCGCCCTCGGTCACCGCGCGGCCCGACAGCGCGGACAGCGCCAGCGGCCCGCGCAGCGCAAGATCATAGCGCGCCTGCCCGTCCAGACTGCGCGGCGCGATGAAGCCGTTGACCAGCGCAAGCGGCGCCGTGCCCGTTGCACTCAGATCGGCCTGCGCGCCGTCCAGCGCCAGGGTTCCGGCCAGCCGCGCGGTGGTGCCCCCCGGCCCCGTCGCGTCAAGCGCCAGCCGCAGATCGCCATTGGTGGGCTGCGCCCGGCCCGTGACCGTCAGCGGCCCGGGAAAGCCGGGGGCCAGCAGCGCCAGATCGGCCAGCCGCCCCGACAGGGTCAGCGCGTCGCCCTCTGCCTCAGCCGCGTTCAGGCGCAGGACCGGCGTGGACAGGTCCAGCGCCTCGATCATCGGCGTTCCGTTCCGGCGCGCGCCGCGGGCCGATATCCGGCTTTCGTCGCCGATCAGCCTGTCGATGGCGCCCAGCCCCAGCGCCAGCCCCTGCCCGCGCGCGTCAAGCTCGGCGCTGAGATCGCCGCGCAGCGCGCCCGCCCCTGTCAATGTCGCGTCCAGCGCCCCGCGCAGCGGCCGGCCCGCAAGCCCCGAAAAGGGCGCCAGATCGCGCGCGGCAAGCGTGACGCGCCCCTCGGCGGGCAATGCCGGATCGTCGGGGGTGAGCGCACCGGTGGCCGTCAGCCGCGCGCCTGCGCCGGTGGCCTCCAGCCGGTCGATGCGGATGCGCCCGCCATCTTCCCAGCCAAGGCTTGCGTCGATATTGCCCGGCCCCGACAGGCGCCCATCGACAAGCGCAAGCTCGGGCAGCTCGCCCGACAGGCGCAGGCCCGCCGCGGCGGTGGACAGATCGCCCTCGGCCGTCAGGCGCAGCGCGGGCGTCTCGATGGCCAGCGCGCGCAGCGCGGTCCCCGCAGGCCCCCGCGCCGCCGCAAGCGACAGGTTGCCCGCCCCGGCGAGCAGCGGATCGAGCCGCGGCGTGCCGATTGACAGATCGCGTGTATCGGCCGCAAGGCGCAGGTCGAACACCCCGTCGAGCAGGCCATAGCGGCCCTGAACCCGCGCCTCGGCCGCGCCACCGAGCGCCGCGCCTGTCAGCGGCGCGATCCGGGCCAGATCGTCCAGCGCCAGTTCGGCCTGTCCATCCAGCGGCAGGCCCGCCCGCAGCGCGCCAAGCGTACCGCTGGCCGTGGCGCGCAGCCCGCCCGCATCCAGCCGCAGCGCATCGAGCCGCAGATCGGCCCCCTCGGCATGGACGATCCGCGCGGTGCCGCGCAGTGCATCGCCCAGCGCCCGGGCAAGCGCCGGGTCGTCATGGGCAAGCCCCGTCGCGGCAAAGGTCAGATCGGCGGTCAGCGCGGTGGGGCTGACGGGCCGGATCGTGCCGCTGCCCGCAATCGCGGCCCGGCCAAGCGCCAGCCCTTCGCGCGCAAGCCCGTCCAGAACCGCCTCGGCCTGCCATTCCTCGCCCAGCGCAGCATCGAAACGGGCGGTCAGCCGCGCACCATCGACGCGGGTTTCCGGGCCCGCAAGCGGCAGCGCGACGGGGCCGGTCAGCGTGCCGTCCAGCGCCAGCCGCTCGGGCAGGCCGGACGGGGCCAGCGCCAGCGTGCCGCCCAGCGTCAGCGCGCCGGTTTCCAGATCGAGGCGCGAGAGGTCGGTGCCGCCATCGGCCCGCCTTGTGCCCGCGACCTGCACCCGCGCGGCATCGCCAAAGAAGGGCCGGACCTGCTCGGCCACCAGCGGCGCGACATCGCCCGCAATGTTCAGCGCAAAGCGCGAGGTGCCGGGGCTGTCGGCGGGCTCGTCCAGAGTGAAGCGGCCGCTCACGCGCTGCACCCCGTCGGTCGCCAGCGCAAGATCGGCGCCGAAATCCGACAATGTGCCCGCGCCCGCCAGCGTCAGCGCAACCGGCGGGCTGCCGGGCAGGCCCAGAAGCCCCGCGACCAGCCCGCCTGCCCCCTCGCTCAGCGCGATATCCAGCGCCAGCGCGCGGCTGTCATTGGCAAAGCTTGCCACCACGGCAAAGCGCCCCTCGGCATCGTTGCGGGTGGCGTTCAGGTCGACCGCCCCTGCCCCGTCCGTCAGCCAAAGCGCGGCCGTGATCGCAAGTTCGGCCGACTGGCCCAGCACCGCCGCGCCCAGATCCAGCCGGGGCGTCGCGATCTCGCCGATCTCGATGGCGACGGGCAGTTCGGGTAGCTGGAAGGGCTGCGCCTCGGCATCCTCGACCCGGGGGCCGTCCTCGCCCACGGGAAGCCGGATCAGCTCGATTTCCTCGGCGCGCAGGCGCCGGACGGCGACCCGGCCGCGCAGCAATGCGGCGCGCGACCAGTCAAGCTCGGCGCCGCGGATCGTCAGCCAGACCCCTTCGGCATCGGCAATGGTCAGCGTTTCAAGCGTGGCCCGCGACGAGAGCGCGCCGCGAAAGCCGGTGATGTCGATCTCGCGCCCGGCCGAGGACAGCCGGTCGGCCAGGAACCGCTCCAGCAGGCTGCGGTCATCATCTTGCGCGGCCAGCGGCTGGGCGGTGGCGATCATCAGGACAAGGGCAAGCCGCAATCGCATCAGAAGGCCTGCCCGATGCCGATATAGATCTGCACGCCATCCCCGGTGCCGCCGCCCACGGGTGCCGCGATATCCACCCGGATCGGGCCGATGCCGGTATCATAGCGCAGCCCCAGCCCCGCGCCCGAATGCCAGTCGCCATCGCCGCCCCAGGAATCGGCGCCGACAAACCCCGCATCGGCAAAGGCCACAAGCCCGATATTGCGGCGCATCCCCACCCGCGCCTCGGCCGAGAGCCCGACGAAGGAGCGCCCGCCGATCCGCTCGCCGCCGGGCAGATCGACCGCCAGCGACTGATAGGGCTGGCCGCGCACCGTGCCGCCGCCGCCCGAGAAGAACAGCAGCGCGGGCGGCACGCCCTCGGCCCCCGCGCCAAGGACCGAGCCGAATTGCAGCCGCCCCGCCAGCACCACCCGCTCGCCCATGCTGCGATAGAGCCGCGCATCGGCCGTCAGCCGCGCGCCGCTTTCGGCCGAGCCCCCGAGCGCAAGGAAGGGCATCACGCCAAGGCCAAGATAGCTGCCGCCGGCGGGGTTCAGCAGGTTGTCGCGGTCGTCGCGGGTGGCCGTGACCGGCAGCAGCGCATGGGTCATGCTGCGTCGGCCCAGATCGTCGCGCACGTCGGAATAGCTGAGCAGAATCGCCGCCTCGCCCGCCAGCCGTTTCGACAGCGTGCGCGTCAGCCCGATGCCGAAGCGGGCGGTATCCTCGCGGGAATCGGGCTCGTCCAGATGCTCGATGGCGGCGAGGGCGAAGAACCCCGTATCGGGGCCGATGAAGGCCGGGCGGTCAAGGCGCAGGGCCAGCCGGTAATCCTCGCCGCCGCCTTCGGTGCCGCCGATCCCCGAGATCGCGGCGTCGAATCGCAGCCGCTCGGCCCCGCCCATCAGGTTGCGATGCAGCCAGAAGGCCGACAGCGCGACACCTTCGAGCGAGGACAGCTCGGCGCCGAAGCCCAGCCGCCGCGGCCTGTCATCGGTGACGTTCAGCGTGATGTCCATGCGCCCGTCCGGGTCCAGCGTCTCGGCCTCGGCCAGGCTGACCGAGCGGAAGGCGCCGGTGCGTCGCAGCCGGTCGGCGCTGCGCTCCAGCGCCTCGGGATCGAAGCGGCGTCCGGTGGGCAGCCCGGCAATCGCGCGCAGCCGTTCCGGCCGCACCGCCGAGCGCCCGGCGATCACCAGATCGCCGAACTGCACCACCGGCCCGGGCACCAGCCCCAGCCGCGCGTCAATCGTGGCGCCGGGATGTTGCGCGATGATGCGCTGGTCGCCCAATTCCACCTTGGCATGCCCGGCCGCGCGCCATCCGGCAACGCCCGCCGCCGCGGCGTCGCGGATCGCGGTGCTGCGCGCGCGCTTGCCGGGGGCAAAGCCTTCGGGCAGTTCGGTGCCGGGGGCCAGCGGGGCGATCTGCGCCACGGAAAAGGCAAAGGCGGGGCCCTTGTCGATGTCGATCTCGACCCGCGCGATGCGATCGGGCAGCGCCAGCGGAGAGATATCGGCCGCCTCGCGCCCATCGAGCCGGATATGGATGACCGGCGCGTAATAGCCGCGCGCGTAAAGCGCCCCGATCAGCCGGGCGTAATCGGCCCGCGCCGCGGCAAGGATGTCCTGCGCGCTGGCATCCGGGCCTGCGGCGGCCTCGAGGCTGAGTGCAGAGGCCCGCAATGCGTCGCGCAACCCGTCCGACGCGCCGGGGGCGGACAGCCGGACCTCGGCCGCCCATGCAGGCGCCGACGAGAGCGCCAGCGCCACAAGCGCCACGAGACATCCGGTTCGGTTCGATTCGGCCAAGACGCGCCCCCTGTCGCCGCCCATACTGGTCCAAGCGGCGCAGGGATTGAAGGCCGAAGCGCGGAAACGTGATGCCGCTCAGGTCGAGCGGCGCTCGGCGCCGAAAACCTTTTGCGCAACAAGCGGGTAGGCCACCACAACCGTCACCACGAGAAACAGCAGCTCTGCCCCGTAGACAAAGAAATAGGGCGTGGCCGGACCGAACAGACCCGAGAATGGCGACAGCAGGATCAGGTCGCGCGCAATCCCGCCCAGCGCGATCGCGATACCTGCCGAGGTGGCCTGAACCGCCCCCCAGGCGCCCAGCGCAAGGCCCACCTGTTCCTTCGGGGCGGCGCGCATGGTGGCGGTCAGGGTGCCGTGGCTGAACAGCCCCGCCCCGAATCCGGCCAGCCCCGTGCCGATGATGAAGATGGCCGGGCTTTGCAGCGTGGCCGAGAAGGTGATCAGCGCAAAGGCCGGCACCCCCACCAGCGCCCCCGCCCCCGCCATCACCATCGGATCGGCGCCGCGGCTGAGCACGCGCGAGGCCAGCGCAAAGCCGATCAGCCCGCCCATCGCCAGCGTTGCCGTCAGCCGCGTGGTCGAGGCGACGGACATTCCCAGCACCTCGCCGCCATAGGGTTCCAGCAGCACCTCGGCCAGACCGAAGCCCATCGTGCCAAGCCCGATGATCCACAGCAGCCGACGCGGGTTGGCGCCGCGCATGAACAGCCCCCAGGCATCCGAGAAACTGGGGTCGGGCTCGGGATTGACGCGCTGGCGATAGGCCCGCTCGCGGTCGCGCGCCTCCATCTTCCAGATCGCGAGGACGTTGAAGACCAGCGTCATCACCGCGGCGCCCTGGATCACCTGGATCAGGCGCGGGTGGCTGAAATTTTCCAGCAGCTTGCCGAAGATCAGCGCACTGGCGATCATGCCCGCCAGCATCATCACATACATCAGCCCGACCACATTGGGCTGATCCTCGCGCGGGGCAAGATCGGTGGCCAGCGCAAGCCCGACGGTCTGGACGATATGCACGCCCGCCCCCACCAGCAGGAAGGCAAGCGCCGCGCTGACAAGCCCGATCCAGAGCGGCGCATCGGCCGCGAATTGCTGTTGCGACAGCACGATCAGCGCAAGCGGCATGATCGCGAAACCGCCCCATGCCAGCAGCGTGCCCTTCCAGATATAGGGCACCCGGCGCCAGCCGAGCGCGGATTTGTGGGTGTCGGACTTGAACCCGATCAGCGCCCGGAACGGCGCGAACAGAAGCGGCAGCGCGATCATCACGCCGACGATCGTGGCGGGAACCTCAAGCTCGACGATCATCACGCGGTTCAGCGTGCCGACCAGCAGCACCATCGACATGCCGACAGACACCTGGAACAGGGCCAGGCGCAACAGGCGTGACAGGGGAAGGTCGTCGCTGGCAGCCTCGGCAAAGGGCATCAGGCGCATGCCTGCGCTCGCGATGCCCTGGATCGCCATCCGGCTAAGTCGATTCATGCGGTCGCTCTCTGCACGGCGCGATGCGTCACAGCCGTATTCCGATTGCCCGCGGGCGCGCGTTTTCCAGTCATGGGCCCGGACATGCGGGCCGAGATGCGAAGGCCGAGGACTGATCCCCGGCCTTCGCCGTGTTCG
This sequence comes from Rhodovulum strictum, assembly GCF_009649175.1. Taxonomy (GTDB): domain Bacteria; phylum Pseudomonadota; class Alphaproteobacteria; order Rhodobacterales; family Rhodobacteraceae; genus Rhodovulum; species Rhodovulum strictum. The sequence continues at coordinate 22,611 of NZ_WJPO01000005.1, forward strand.
CTACACGGATCGCAGGCCCTTAGGCCGCGTCGGTTTCCGAGGTGGTGACCACGGCGGCGCCTTGCTTGTAGTAGTCAGCAAAGAAGCCGGATTGGGTCACGAGGCCCAGGTGGACCAGGAACGAGCTGATGGCAACGGCGCTCAGGAAGAGCGGGATGCCGACGGTCGGCTTAACGACGAGCCAGAGTTTCGCGTTGTTCATACCTTGGTACTCCTCTTAGCCGAGCCACGGCGTGCCGACGGCAGCCAGGAAGTGCGCGACGAGCGCGATGGCGCCGAACACGCGGGTGCCATCGATCACTTGCTTGTGCACTTCTTCGGCTTCAGCGAGCGTCAGGCCGGTCGGCCAGACTTTGTTGGGATCGTCAGTCATATTGTCGTCTCCCCAATATGGTTTCGACTGCGTTTGCGTGCAGAACCTGCACCTCTTCGACAAGACCGGACCGGTCAACCGCTTTCACTTTCATGTCCGCGACGCTGCCGGTCCAGCCTCGTCACTTAGAAACGATGTCACAAGCGATTGACGTTGGCAATGTCAACGTAGGCTTACAGAGGCCCCGGATCGTGCGGCATATTGAGCAGCCCTGACAGCCTGTCGCAGGAGTCGCAGCCGCCCTGCCCTGCGACCCTGCGGACCCTTGATCTCGGCCCGTGCAGATGGGGTAATCGGGGCGCCGAACCGCAACTGTCGTTCATGTCGGACCGGAACAAGGCTTTCGCATCCGACGACGACACAGACCCTGGAAAGAACCGGAGGAACGATGAACAGCTATCCCTGGGACGCCTGGTGGCCCAAGCTCTCTGCCAACCAGCACATGACCGACGTCAAGATCGACCGCACCAAGACGACGATGTTCTCGGACGCGCTGGGCCTTGCGCTGCTGTCCGACAAGAAGCCGAATTTCGAACTGAAGACGTCCAACCCCACGCCGCTGTCGTCCAAGATGGGCTGGGATCTTCTGGGCGGTAAGGGCGAAGGCAATGTCGTGCTGACCACCGCCGAGCCCTACCCGCTGTCCGCGCGCATGGGCTGGAAACTGCTCAGCGAGCGCAAGTACTACGCCATCGCCGCGCATCAGCAATAAGACTGCACGGACGACCCGACGCCCGCGCCGACCCCAGGTCTGCGCGGGCGTCTTGCGTCTGGCGCCCCGATCCGGCGGCCCGGACGCGCACCGGCAAAGCGAAAGGGTCAAGCGAAAGGGCCGGCCCATGCGGACCGGCCCCTTGAGTTTCGCGGCGCAGGATCCTTCCAGAGGATCCTGCCAAGACGTCAGCCGACCAGTTCGAGGCCCGAGAAGAAATAGGCGATCTCGACCGCGGCGGTGTCCTCGCCATCCGAGCCATGCACCGAGTTCTCGCCGATCGAAAGCGCGAATTCCTTGCGGATCGTGCCCTCGGCCGCCTCGGCGGGGTTGGTGGCGCCCATCACTTCGCGATTCTTCGCCACCGCATTCTCGCCTTCCAGCACCTGCACGACGATCGGCTCGGAGGCCATGAACTCGCACAGTTCGTCATAGAAGGGGCGCTCCTTGTGGACGGCATAGAACACGCCGGCCTGCGCCTTGGTCAGGTGGATGCGCTTCTGCGCGACGATGCGCAGGCCCGCGGCTTCGAGTTTCGCGTTGATCGCGCCGGTCAGGTTGCGGCGCGTCGCGTCGGGCTTGATGATCGAGAAGGTGCGCTGGATCGCCATGTCGGATGTCCTTGTGTGCTGCGGCACCCCCGCGCGGGGGTGCGGGAAAAATCGCGGCCCTGCTAGCATGGGGCCTGTCCGGTGAAAAGCCGCGATTGACGGCACGCGGCGGGGCTGGCACTGACCGCGCATGCTGCGCATCGACGAGATTTCCTTTGCCATCGAGGGCCGCCCGCTGTTCGAGCGCGCCTCGGCGGTGATTCCCGATGGCCACAAGGTCGGGCTGGTGGGCCGCAACGGGGCGGGCAAGACCACGCTGTTTCGGCTGATCCGCGGCGAGCTTGCGCTGGAATCGGGCGAGATCGCCCTGCCCGCCCGCGCCCGGATCGGGTCCGTCGCGCAAGAGGTACCCGGCAACGAGGTCTCGCTGCTCGATACGGTGCTGGCGGCCGATATCGAACGCGCCGCGCTGCTGGCCGAGGCCGAGACCGCGACCGACCCCCACCGCATCGCCGAGATCCAGACGCGGCTGGCCGATATCGACGCCTGGTCGGCCGAGGGGCGCGCATCGGCGATTCTGCGCGGGCTGGGCTTTACCGAGGCCGAACAGGCGATGCCCTGTTCGGCCTTTTCGGGCGGCTGGCGGATGCGGGTGGCGCTGGCCGGGGTGCTGTTCGCGCGCCCCGACCTGCTGCTGCTGGACGAACCTACCAACTATCTCGACCTCGAAGGGGCGCTGTGGCTCGAATCCTATCTCGCGCGTTATCCCTATACGGTGATCCTGATCTCGCATGACCGCGGGCTGCTGAACCGGGCGGTGGGCCATATCCTGCATCTCGAGAATCGCAAGCTGACGCTTTACGCGGGCGGCTACGATGCCTTTGCCCGCGCCCGCGCCGCCGCCCGGGCCGTGCAGGCGGCCGAAGCCAAGAAACAGGAGTTGCGCCGCGCCCATCTTCAGGGATTCGTCGACCGCTTCCGCTACAAGGCGTCCAAGGCGCGTCAGGCCCAGGCCCGGCTCAAGATGCTGGAGCGGCTGGAGCCCATCGCCGCCCCCGAGGATGCCGCGCGCACCGTCTTTACCTTTCCCGAACCCGAGGAATTGTCGCCCCCCATCCTTGCGATGGAAGGCGCAGCGGTCGGCTATGACGGCAAGCCGGTGCTGTCGCGGCTGACGCTGAGAATCGATCAGGACGACCGGATCGCGCTTCTGGGGCGCAATGGCGAAGGGAAATCGACCTTCTCCAAGCTTCTGGCGGGAAAACTGCCTGCGCTGTCGGGGCGGGTGACACGGGCGGCCCGGCTGCGGGTGGGCTATTTCGCCCAGCATCAGGTGGACGAGCTGCATATGGACGAGACACCGCTCGACCACCTGCGCCGCGCCCGGCCAGACGACGCCCCCGCGCGGCTGCGCGCGCGGCTGGCGGGATTCGGGCTGGGGGCCGATCAGGCCGAAACGGCGGTGGCGCGGCTGTCGGGCGGGCAGAAGGCGCGGCTGTCGCTGCTGCTGGCCACGCTGGATGCGCCGCAATTGCTGATTCTGGATGAGCCGACCAACCACCTGGACATCGAAAGCCGCGAGGCGCTGGTCGAGGCGCTGACCGCCTATACCGGCGCGGTGATTCTGGTCAGCCATGACATGCACCTGCTGTCGCTGGTGGCGGACCGGCTGTGGCTGGTGAAGGATGGCCGGGTCAGCCCCTATGACGACGATCTGGACGCCTATCGCCGGATGCTGCTGGCAAGCGAGGCCCCCGAAACGGCGAAACCGGCGAAACCCGCGGCGAAGAAACCCTCGCGCGAGGCGGTGATGGCGGCCCGGGCCGAGGCGCGCAAATGCGAATCGCGGGTCGAGACGCTGAGCGAGATGCGCGAGAAGCTGGCCGAAAAGCTGGCCGATCCCGCGCTGTACGATCCTGCGCGCCAGAACGACCGGATCCTGTGGCAACGCAAGTTCGCCGAGGTCGAGGAGGCGCTGGCCCGGGCCGAGGCGCTGTGGCTTGCCGCGATGGAAAGCCTTGAACAGGCCGAGGGCTGACTTGGACCCGACCTTCTACATATCGGCCTTTGTCACGCTGTTCGTGGTGATCGACCCGATCGGGCTGGCGCCGCTGTTCGTGGCGCTGACCCAGGGCATCGACCCGCGCGCGCGCCGTGCGATCGCGTTCCGCGCCGCCGCCATCGCCATCGGCCTGCTGACGTTGTTCGGCATCTTCGGCGAACAGGTGCTGGGATTCGTCGGCATCTCGATGCCCGCCTTCCGCATCGCGGGCGGCATCCTTCTGTTCCTGACCGCGCTTGACATGCTGTTCGAACGGCGCACGAAACGGCGCGAGGATCAGGCGCACGAGGATCGCCCCGATCCATCGGTCTTTCCGCTGGCAACGCCGCTGATCGCGGGGCCCGGCGCAATGGCGACGATGATCCTGCTGATCGGCGCGGTCGGGCGCGAACCGGTCGCGATGGTGCTGATCCATCTGGTGATGCTGGCGGTGATCGGGGTCGTGCTGCTGATGTTCCTGGCGGCCGGGCTGATCGAACGCGCGCTGGGGCGGACCGGCATCAACGTGGTCACGCGGCTTCTGGGGATGCTGCTTGCGGCGCTGTCGGTGCAGTTCGTGCTGGACGGGTTGCGCGATTTCGGGCTTGCGCCGGTCTGACACCCTCGCGATTGCGGGGCCGGTCCCTATATCGGGGACAGGAACCCGAAAGGATGGCCATGGACGGCGACAGCCTTGCAAGACTGCTTTACCTCGTGCTGCTCGGCTCGGCGATTGCCGGGTATTTCTTCGTCGCGAACCGCCACCGTCTGGGTCAGGTCGCGCAACAGGCGGCGATCTGGGGGCTGATCTTCGTGGGCGTTATCGCGGGATTCGGGCTGTGGTCGGACATCCGCCGCGACGTGGCCCCGCGTCAGGAGGTGTTCGCCGATCAGGCCCGCGTCGAGGTGCCCCGCGCGCCGGACGGGCATTACTACCTGACGGTCCGGATCAACGGCGCGCCGATCCGATTCGTGGTCGATACCGGCGCGACGGACGTGGTCCTGACCCGGCGCGATGCGCAGCGGGTGGGGCTTGACCCCGATGCGCTGGACTATATCGCCGAGGCGCGCACGGCGAACGGGGTGGTGCGCACCGCGCCGGTGCGGCTGGAACTGGTGGAACTGGGACCGATCGAGGATCGCGGCGTCCGCGCCTTCGTCAATTCGGGCGAGATGCGGGAATCGCTTCTGGGCATGGGCTATCTGAACCGCTTTGCACGGATCGAGCTTGTGCGCGACCGGATGATCCTGACCCGCTGAAGGCGTTCAGCCCCCGCTGTCGCGCCGAATCTCCCAGCGCCCCGAGTCCTCGGACCAGTATTGCGCGCGCAGCCCTGCCCCGGTCAGCGCCCGCCATTGGCCGCGCGCCGCCTCGACCGCCACAGGATCGTTGCCGTCGAACAGGATGCAGACCCGTTCCATCGCCGCGGCCTCTTGCGGCGTGACCTGCGCGCCATCGACCGCCATCAGGCAGACCGCGCCGTTCGGGATGTCCGGCCCCGTGGTCAGCAGTACGGGCTGATCGGCGTCGAACGCGCCCCCCGCACGGCCATGCGGCAGGAAACCGTCGCCCTGCCAGAGCAACTCGTCCAGCCAGTCAAGCCGCCCCGCATCGGCCCCCCGCACCACGACACGCCAGCCCTGCGCCAGCGACTTGTCCAGAAGCGCGGGCAGCGTCGCCTCGATCGGGCGGCGGGTCAGGTGGTAGAACATCACGATCCCCATGCGCCGATGAAAGACCGGCCCGGGGGCCGGATTGCAAGCGGGAATCGGGACTGGCCGAATGGCGCAGAGCGCCTATTATCCCGCGCAAGCCCGCCCGTTCGCGCGGCGGGATACCGGCCCCATGGGCGCCGGGCATCGCATGCACAGGAACGGAGTTCACCCGATGGCAGTGTCGACCCCCATCTGCGATTTCGGCTGGAAGGCCCCGGATTTCGCCCTGCCCGGCACCGATGGGCGGACCTGGACGCTGGACGGCATCCGGGGCACCCGGGGCACGCTGATCATGTTCATCTGCAACCATTGCCCCTATGTGATCGCCGTGCGCGACCGGATCATCCGCGATGCCCGCGATCTTCAGGCGCTGGGAATCGGGGTGGCCGCGATCAGTTCGAACGACGCCGCCGCCTATCCTGCCGACAGCTTCGAGAACATGCAGCGGCTTGCGCAGGAACTGGCGCTTCCGTTCCCGTATCTCTATGACGAGGATCAGTCGGTCGCAAAGGCGTATGACGCCGTCTGCACCCCGGATTTCTTTGGCTTCGATGCCGGGCTGGGGCTGCAATATCGCGGGCGGCTGGATGCCTCGCGCAAGGAGGCGGGTCCGCCGGATCTGCGCCGCGACCTTTACGAGGCGATGAAACAGGTGGCCGAGACCGGCCAGGGACCGCAAGAGCAGATCCCGTCGATGGGTTGCTCGATCAAATGGAAGGACGCCGCGTGAAGGCCATCATCTTCGACCTCGACGGAACGCTGATCGACAGCGCGCCCGACATCCATGCCGCCGTCAACCGCACGCTGGCCGAAACCGGCGATGGCGAGCTGCCGCTGGACACCATCCGCGGCTTCATCGGCAATGGCGTGCCCGTGCTGATCGAGCGGGTGATCGCGGCGCGCGGGCTGGACCCGGCGCGGCAGGCGGCGATGGTCGACACCTTCATGCGCCATTACGAGGCCGACCCCGCCACGCTGACCACGCTGTTTCCCGGCGTCAAGGATGCGGTCGAACAGTTCCGCGACGAGGGCTGGGCGATGGGTGTCTGCACCAACAAGCCCGAAGCCGTCTCGCGCGCGATTCTCGACCGGCTGGGGATCGGGTCGTTCTTCGGCACGGTGGTCGGCGGCGACACGCTGGACGTAAAGAAACCCGACCCCGCCGTGGCGCTGGCCGTCAAGGAACGGCTGGGCGCGACGGTGGCGGTCTATGTCGGCGACAGCGAGATCGACGCGGAATGCGCCTGGAAGGCGGGGATGCGCTTTGCCCTGTTCACCGAGGGCTATCACCGCGCCGATGACGTGGACGACATCCCGCAGGATGCGCGATTCTCGGATTTCGACGTTGCGGTGGCCATCGTCGCCCGGCTGGCCGACGAGCTGCGATGAGCCTGCGGGCGCTGATCTTCGACGTCGACGGAACGCTTGCCGAAACCGAAGAGGCGCACCGGCGGGCGTTCAACGACAGTTTCGCGGCCTGGGGCCTTGACTGGTCCTGGGACCGCGAGGCCTATCGCCGCCTGCTGCGCACCACCGGCGGCAAGGAACGGATGCTGGCCTTTCAGGCCGGCCTGCCCGACGGGGCGGCGCGGCTGAGCGACGATCAGATCGCGCAATTGCACCGCGAAAAGACCGCCCGCTATGGCGAGATACTGGCCGCAGGCGATCTGGCGCTGCGTCCCGGCGTGGCCGAGTTGATCGCCACCGCGCGGGATGCGGGGCTGCGACTGGCGGTTGCGACCACCACCAACCTGCCCAATGTCGAGGCGCTGGCGCGCTGCTGCTGGGGATGCGCGGCGCGCGAGGTGTTCGACGTGATCGCCGCGGGCGACGAGGTGGCGGCCAAGAAACCCGCGCCCGATGTGTTCGACCTGGCCCTTGCGCGGCTGGCGCTGGACCCCGATGCCTGCCTCGCCTTCGAGGACAGCCGCAACGGCCTGCTCTCGGCCATGGGCGCGGGGCTGTCGGTGATCGTCACCCCCAGCGCCTATACCGACCACGAGGATTTCACCGGCGCGGCGCATGTCCTGCCCACGCTGGAACGCGCGCATTGGCCCGCGTGGCTGGCCGCCATCGCGGGCTGAGGGCTCAGCGCAGCGACAGGAACCGCTTGCCCGTCCTGAGCCGCATCCCCGATTTCCGGCGCGAGATCATCGGGAAATAGAAGAACGACGACAAGGGCGTGGGCCAGTCGGTGTTCAGCCGCGTTGTCGATGCCTTGCGCGACACCATCGGCAGCCCGAAGAAATCCGAGAACGGCGTGGCGCTGTTCCGGTCCAGGTGCCAGGTGTAATCGCTCATCACATAGTCGAAGGGGGCCACGCTCTTGATGAAGGTGGAATCCTGCTTGCCTGCCATGGGGTTTCCTTTCGTCTGAACCCTGCCCGAGCGGGGATCAGACTACCTCAGCGTGCGCGTTCCCGAAAGATGCACGATCCGCACAGGCCCGGGTTCAGGCGGCAGGCAGCCGCGCCTCGACCAAGCCTGCAAACCAGGACGATCCGAACGGGATCGCCGCGTCGGAAAACTCGTATTCGGGGTGATGCACCATCTGCGTGTCGCCGTTGCCGACAAAGATATAGGCGCCGGGCCGTGCGTTCAGCATGTAGCTGAAATCCTCGCCCCCCATCATCGGCGCCACGTCGCGGCGCACCCGGCCCGAGACGGATTCGGCCACCTGCGCGGCAAACTCGGTCTGGTCGGGGGCATTGTCGGTCACCGGATAGCCGCGCCGCCAGGCAATGTCGGCCCGCGCGCCGTAGGCCGCTGCGGTATGCTCTACGATCCGGCGGAACTGCGCCTCGGCCCGGTCGCGTACCGCTTCCTCAAGGCTGCGCACCGTCCCGCGCATCCGCACATGCTGGGCGATCACGTTGCTGGCCTTGCTGTCGGTCTCGACCGTGCAGACCGAGACGACGACCTGTTTCAGCGGGTCGATGCCGCGCGAGGCGATGGATTGCAGCGCCACGACGATCTGGCTGGCCACAAGCACCGTGTCGATGCACTCATGCGGCTTGGCGGCATGCCCGCCCTTGCCGGTGACCGAGATCTCGAAATCGTCGGTCGCGGCCATGATCGGCCCGGTGCGGATCGCGAATTCGCCCACCGGCAGGCCGGGCATGTTGTGCATGCCGTAAACCTCGTGGATGCCGAACCGCTCCATCAGCCCATCGTCAACCATCGCCTTGCCGCCTGCGCCGCCTTCTTCGGCAGGCTGGAAGATCACCACCGCATTCCCGTCGAAATTCCGAGTCTCGGCCAGGTATTTCGCCGCCCCCAGCAGCATCGCGGTATGCCCGTCATGGCCGCAGGCATGCATCTTGCCCGGGTGTTTCGAGGCATGCGGCAGCCCCGTCGCCTCGATGATGGGCAGCGCGTCCATGTCCGCGCGCAGCCCGATCGCCCGCCCCCGGCTGTCCGTGCGCCCCCGGATCACACCGACAACGCCCGAGCGGCCGATCCCCTCCACCACCTCGTCGCAGCCGAAGTCACGCAGCTTTGCCGCCACCAGTCCCGAGGTGCGCGGCAGGTCGTACATCAGTTCGGGATGGGCATGGATATCGCGCCGCCATTCGGCGATCTCGTCCTGCAATTCGGCGAGGCGGTTCTTGACGGGCATCTGTCTCTCCTGAGGGCGCGGCGTTTGCCGCATCACGGGCGACAAGGTGAGCCGCCCCCCGCCCAAGGTCAAGCCGGGCCGGTTTCGGGGCTGCGGGTGAAATAAGAACGCCCGTTCCGCCCCATCGCATGCGCCGCACCCTGGTTCGCGCGCGGCACCGGCCCGCGATCGCCCGTCCCCGCCGGTCCCGCAGGCGCGAACAGCGTTCCGGTCCCGCGCGGCACGGGACAGCGCCCGAGGCTTGATCGGCGTGACCGCGCGGGGCATCTGCGGTCCAGCACCTCCGGAGTATCCGCCATGTTCGAGACCTTCGGCTTCGAGACCCTTACCGCCCCGCAGGCAGCCCCGTTCCTTGGCCTTGCGCTGGGGCTGATCTTCGGCGTGCTGGCCGAGGTGACGGGCTTCTGCTTTCGCCGCGCCGTCGCCGGCCCGGCCGAGACGCGCCGCCCGGCGCTGGGCATCTGGATGGCCGCGCTTGCCGCCGCGATCCTGGGCACGCAGGGGGCCGTTGCGGCGGGGCTGATCTCGTTTCAGGGCCACCGCTTCCTGTCGCCCGACCTGCCGGTGCTGGCGATCCTTGCGGGCGGGCTGATGTTCGGCGCGGGCATGGTGCTGACGCGGGGCTGCATCGGGCGACTGACGGTGCTGAGCGGCAGCGGCAACCTGCGCGCGGCGCTGGTGCTTGTGATCGTCGCGATTGCCGCGCATGCCACGATGAAGGGCGTGCTGGCGCCGCTGCGGGTTGCGGCGTCCGAGTTCACGCTGCCCGTGGGCGAGTGGGGCCTTGCCGCGCTGCCGGGCGGCGCGCTGCTCTGGGCGGCGATCCTTGCCGCCGGTGCCGGGGCGCTGGCCTGCTGCTCGGGCGCGCCGCGGGGCAAGCTGGCGCTGGCGGTGCTACTGGGCCTTCTGGTTCCGGCGGGCTGGGTGGGCACGGGCTTCGTGCTGTTCGACGAATTCGACCCGATCCCGCTGGAAAGCCTGTCCTTCACCGCACCCGCGGCCGATGCGCTGTTCTGGTCGGTCGCGTCCACCGCCGTTGCGCCGGGCCTTGGCGTCGGGCTGATCGGCGGCGTGCTGGCCGGTGCGCTGGCATCCGCGCTGATCGCGGGCCGCTTCCGCTGGCAAAGCTTCGAGGGTCCGGCCCAGACCGGCCGCTATCTTGCGGGCGCGGCGCTGATGGGCGTGGGCGGCGTGCTGGCGGGCGGCTGCACGATCGGTGCGGGGCTTGCGGGCGTGCCCACGCTTGGCCTGTCGGCCTTGATCACGCTGGGCGCCATCGCGCTGGGGGCGCGCGCGGCCGAGGCCGCGCTCAGTGCTCCATCCCGCGGCGGATCGAGCGCACCATCGCCCACACGCCAGCCACCACAAAGGGCGTGAGCAGCGCGGTCAGAAGCCCGGTCGAAAGCTCCAGCGCATCGGCCACCGGATAGACCAGATAGGACGCCAGACTGACGGCGTAATAGCTGATCGCCACGACCGACAGCCCCTCGACCGTGCGTTGCAGGCGCAGTTGCAGATCGGCGCGCTTGTCCATGCTTTCCAGAAGCTTCTGGTTCTGCGCCGAGCGTTCCACATCGACCTGTGTGCGCAGCAGGTTCGCCGCCCGCACCGCCCGCCGTGTCATGCTGTTCAACTGCGCCTCGGTCGCCTTGACGGTGCGCATCGAGGGTTCGTAGCGGCGCATCATGAATTCGCGGAAGGTCTGGCGATAGGCGAAGCGTTCCTCGCGCAGCACCTCGATGCGCTGATCCACAAGCGCCTCGTAGGCGGTCGTGGCCGAGAAGCGGAACGCGGTCTGCGCCAGCAGGCTTTCCAGTTCCGCCGATACCGCCAGCAGGTTGCGCAGCGTCTCCTCGGGCTGGCGGTGGCCCGCCCGCATCTCGCCCACAAGCTCGGTCAGTTGCGGGTCGATCTCGGCCAGCCGCGCCGACAGTTCGCGCGCCCGCGGCAGGCCCAGCATCGACATCGCCTTGTAGGTCTCGATCTCGGTCAGCCGCTGCACGATCCGCCCCACGCGCCGCTCGCCCGTGCCCGGCCGCGCGAAGACCGCGAAACGCATGTGCCCGCCCGGGTCGATCCGGAAATCGGTCGCCATGATCCCGGCATCTTCCAGGATCGACGAGGCGCACAGGCTGTCGGCCACGAACCAGTCCGACAACCGCTCGTCGATATCGTCGCGCCCCTCTTTCAGCTGTTCGACCCGGATCAGCGCCGAGGTCAGCCGCGCCCCGGGCGCGCGTTCCAGCCAATCCTCGGGAAACACTTCCCATGCGGCGGGGTCGAAGGGCCGCTCGGCCACGCCGGGGGCGAAGATCGTGTAGGTAACGAATTCCGCATGGCTTTCCCACTTGATCTTGTAACGCCCCATCGCGCCGAAGAAATGCGTGTCGCCGGGCTTGGGGTGCTGTGCGCCGAACCGGTCCAGCAGGTCCAGCAGATGCGTCCGGTCCGCCTCGCGGTCGCGGTTGACCGCATCGCGCGGCGGCTTGATCGCCAGAAAGGCCGCATGGCAGGGCGGCTGCAAGGACGGGAACGGCCGCGCGTGCAGCTCGTTGGTCAGCATGTAGCGCAGCGGGTGGTCTTCGATCGGGGCCATGGCGGGCTCTCGGCTGACTCGGGGCTGGTTCAACCTCTAGCGCATGGGCGCCGTTTGTAAACGCGGCAGGGGCGCACCCGGGATCATCGCTCCTGTTCGCAAAGCATTAACCAAGGATCCAGATTGGTACTGTTCTCCCCCGGTTTCGACATGATCGACCGTCCGGCGTCAGGATTTCGTCAAGAAGAAACCGGAATTGTCTGACCTGTTCGAAATCGACCTTAACCTCGACCGACACCGAAGGGAGAGCTGCCGCCATGACTGGCAAACCGCCCCTCGTGCAGGTGGCCTCGCACCGCGCTCTTGCCGCTGCGCGGATGCTTGTCGCCGCTTACTTCATCGCCCATGCCACCGGGATCATCGTCATGCCCGACGGCACGGACCTGGTCCCGCGCGCCGAAACCGCCAGTGTCGTCTCCTGGGCGGCGATCACCGTAGTCTGGCTGACCGGAATCGCGCTGTTCCTCGGCCGCATCGTCCGGCCAGCGGCGCTGATCCTGGCGATCTATACGGTCTGCGTGGCGCTGATCTCGCATGCGGGCCTGTTCGCCATGCCGGGCCCGAACCACGCGCTTTGGGTCGAGCTTGCGCTGGTGGGGGCGCTGGTGATGATCGCGCTGACGGTGCATTACAAGCCCGGCAGCCCCACGCAGGACAGCGACGACCGGGCCGCCGCGGCCGAGGACGAACTGTTCCGCACCCGGCTGGAACTGGCCGAAACCCGCGCCGCGCTGGCCGAGATACAGGCCAGCGACAAGCGGATCTCCTACGCCCCTCCCCTGATGCGCCGATCGGCCTGAGCCCCCTTCCCTTGGGCCGCATCGCCCGCTAGATCGGGGCCATGGCAGACCCCCTTCACATCGTAGGCGGCGGCATGGCGGGCGCCGAGGCCGCCTGGCAGGCCGCGCAGGCCGGGCTTGACGTGGTGATCCACGAGATGCGCCCGCAAACCGGCACCTTTGCCCACCGCACCGACCGGCTGGCCGAGATGGTGTGTTCCAACTCGTTCCGCTCGGACGATGACGAACAGAACGCCGTGGGCCTTCTGCATTGGGAAATGCGCGCGGCGGGCGGGCTGATCATGGCGATGGCCGACGAAAACCGTCTGCCCGCGGGCGGCGCGCTGGCCGTGGACCGCGACCGCTTTGCCGAGGCGGTGACCGCGCGGCTGCTCGACCACCCGAAGATCAGCCTTGATCGCGCTGAAATCACGTCGTTTCCCGCGGATGGGCGCTGGATATTCGCGACCGGCCCGCTGACCTCGGACGCGCTGGGCCAGGCGATCCGCGCCGAAACCGGCGCCGAGGCGCTGGCCTTTTTCGACGCCATCGCGCCCATCGTGCATGCCGACAGCGTGGACCTGACCCGGGCATGGTTCCAGTCGCGCTATGACAAGGGCGAGACCGAGGAAGAGCGCACCGCCTATCTGAACTGCCCGATGGATCGCGACCAGTACGACGCCTTCATCGACGCGCTGCTGGCCGCCGAGAAGACCGAGTTCCACGAGGGTGAGACCGCAGGCTATTTCGACGGCTGCCTGCCGATCGAGGTGATGGCCGAGCGCGGGCGCGAAACGCTGCGCCACGGGCCGATGAAGCCGGTGGGGCTGACCAACCCGCATGCCCCGGACATCAAGCCCCATGCCGTCGTTCAACTGCGCCGCGACAATGCGCTGGGCACGCTCTACAATATCGTCGGCTTCCAGACCAAGATGAAATACGGCGCACAAACATCTGTTTTCAGGATGATTCCCGGGCTTGAAAACGCCATGTTCGCGCGCCTTGGCGGGATCCACCGCAACACCTTCCTCAATTCGCCCACGCTGCTTGATGCCGAATTGCGGCTGAGATCGCGCCCGCATATCCGCTTTGCCGGGCAGATCACCGGGGTCGAGGGCTATGTGGAATCGGCCGCGATGGGCCTGCTGGCGGGCCGTCTTGCCGCCGCGGAACACAGGGGCCGCAGCCTGCCGCCCGTGCCCGCGACCACGGCCACTGGCGCGCTGGTGGCCCATATCACCGGCGGCGCGGATGCCCGGACCTTTCAGCCGATGAATGTCAATTTCGGCCTGTTCCCGCCGGTCGAGGGGCTCCGGGCCGGGCGCCGCGGCCGGCGCGACCGCTACAAGGCCTATACCGACCGCGCCAAGGCCGACTGGACCGCCTGGCTCGCCCATGGCTGAGGCGCGCACCCGCTTCGCGCCCTCGCCCACCGGGCCCCTGCATCTTGGCCACGCCTTTTCCGCGCTGACCGCCTTTGACCGCGCCCGCGCCGCCGGGGGTGTCATGCTGCTTCGGATCGAGGATATCGACAGCACCCGCTGCCGCCCCGAATGGGAGGCGCTGATCTTCGACGATCTTGCTTGGCTCGGCATCGACTGGCCGCGCCCGGTCCAGCGCCAGTCCGCCCGCCTGCCTGCCTATGGCGCCGCGCTCGACCGGCTGGCCGTGATGGGGCTGACCTATCCCTGCCGCTGCCGCCGCGCCGATATCCGCGCCGCGCTGGCCGCGCCGCATGCGCCGGTACTCGGCCCCGACGGGCCGGTTTATCCTGGAACCTGCCGCACCCGCCCGATGGATCAGGCCGGTCCCGATGACGCGATCCGGCTGAACATGCAGGCAGCACTTGCCCGGCTGGGCACGCTTCCGGCCTTCACCGAAACCGGACCGTCCCATGCCGGGCGCCACGCGCTGGACCGCGAGGCGCTGATCGAGACGGTTGGCGATGTGGTGCTGGCGCGGCGCGATCTTGGCACCTCCTATCACCTCGCGGTGGTGGTGGATGACGCCTTCCAGCAGGTGACCGAGGTCACGCGCGGCGAAGATCTGTTCGAGGCCACGCCGATTCACGTTCTGCTTCAGTGCCTTCTGGGCCTGCCCTCGCCAAGCTACCACCATCATCGCCTGATCGTCGACGAGGCGGGCAAGCGGCTGGCCAAGCGCGACGATGCCCGCGCGCTGGCGCGCTACCGCGCGGACGGCGCGACGCCGCAGGATATCCGCCGCCTTGTCGGGCTCTGACGCGCCCGCTGCTTCTTCTTGGCACAAATACCCATGGCGCCTCAGCCTGCCAGAGGCGCCATGATCTCCACTTCCTCGCCGTCGCGGATCGCGGTGTAGAAACAGCTTCGCCGGTTGGTGTGGCAGGCCGGACCCTCCTGCTCGACCAGCAGCAACAGGCAGTCGCGGTCGCAATCCACGCGCATCTCGATCAGCCGCTGGACATGGCCGCTGCTCTCGCCCTTGACCCAGAAGGCCTGCCGCGAGCGCGACCAATAGGTGACGCGCCCGCTGTCCAGCGTGCGGGCAACCGCGTCTGCGTTCATCCAGGCCATCATCAGCACCGCGCCGCCCGTATCCTGGGTAATCGCCGGGATCAGGCCCGCCGCATCGTATTTCAGGCTTGCAGGATCGAAGGCCATGGCCGAACTCCTTTGAAAACGCGCGCGCCGGGGTTATCTATGCGCGATGCGGGCAGAAGGGAACGCCATGACCGCCGAGACCGATCTCGTCAAGCTCTACTCCCAGCGCATCCTGGCGCTGGCGGCCGACATCCCGCATCTGGGCCGGCTGGAGGCGCCGATGGCCAGCGCGCGCAAGCGCTCGCCGCTTTGTGGCTCGACGGTCAGCGTGGATCTGGACATCGCGAACGGGCGGATCACGCGCTTTGGCCAGGACGTCAAGGCCTGCGCATTGGGTCAGGCCGCGGCGGCGGTCGTCGGGGCCGCCATCCTGGGGCGCAGCCGGGACGAGGTGCAGCGCGCCCGCGACCAGCTCAAGGCGATGCTCAAGGAAAACGGCCCGCCGCCCGAACCGCCCTTCGAGGGGCTGGAGGTGCTGGCCCCCGCGCGCGAATATCGCAATCGCCACGCCTCGATCCTGCTGGCGCTGGAGGCGACGCTGGAAGCCTTTGACGCCGCCGAAGCCGCGGCCTGCGCCTGATCCGTCACAAAAAACCGCCGCGCTCCGGTGCGGGAGGCGGCGGCAAGGTATGCGTCCGTGCAGAGAGAGGCAGGCTCCCGGCCCCTTGGGGAAAGGCGCAGGCACAGACAGCGGGCAGTGAACCGTCAGTAAAGCGCGGGCAGGTGCAGCCCCGCGAACAAGGCCACCATCAGCGCGGCGGCGCCAATCGCATCCTGCCAGAGGGTGGCGCGGCTGCGCTCAAGGGTGGCGAGCAGTTCGGTCAGCATCGGGGCAACCTCCTGTCGGGTAACTTGTTGCCTATTTGTTCTCATACTTTCGGTTGCGCGTAAAGAACTTTTTAAGAACTTTCCGGAACAGACCAGAACGGAACGCCCTCAGCCCACCTGAATCAGCCGGATCGCCTTGTCCTGCTCCATCAGCCAAAGCAGCACGCGGGCGGCCTTGCCGCGCTCGGTTTCCAGCGCCGGATCGTCGGCCAGCAGCTTGCGCGCGTCGCTTTGCGCCAGCGCCATCAGTGCCGATTGCCGCTCCAGATCGGCAATGCGAAAGCGCGGCAGGCCAGATTGCGCGGTGCCGATCAGATCGCCCGCGCCGCGCATCGCCAGATCCTCCTCGGCGATGCGAAAGCCGTCCTCGGTCTCGCGCAGGATTTCCAGCCGCCGCCGCCCGCTTTCGGTCAGGGGCGGCTGATACATCAACAGACAGGTCGAGGCCGCCGCCCCCCGCCCGACCCGACCGCGCAACTGGTGCAATTGCGCGAGGCCAAAGCCTTCGGCCCGCTCGATCACCATGATCGAGGCGTTGGGCACGTCCACCCCCACCTCGATCACCGTGGTCGCGACCAGTACCGCCGTCTCGCCCGCCTGAAACCGGGCCATCGCGGCGTCCTTTTCGGGGCCGGGCATCTGGCCATGCACCAGCCCCACGACGCCCTCGCCCAGTGCCGCGCGCAGGCTCTGAAAGCGGTCCTCGGCCGCAGTCAGGTCCACCAGTTCCGAACCCTCGACCAGCGGGCAGACCCAATAGGCCTGCCGCCCCTCGGCCACGGCGCGGCGCAGATGGTCCACCACCTCGTCGATCCGCCCGGCCGAGACCAGCGCCGTGCGCACCGGCATCCGGCCCGGCGGCTTCTCGTCCAGAACGGACACATCCATGTCGCCATGCGTGGCCAGCGCCAGACTGCGCGGAATGGGTGTCGCCGTCATCACCAGCACATCCGCGCCCGGCCCCTTGGCGGCCAGTTCCATCCGCTGCGACACGCCGAAACGGTGCTGTTCGTCCACGATGGCCAGACGCAGGTCGCGCAGCGCCACATCCTTCTGGAAAAGCGCATGGGTGCCGACCAGCACCTGAATGTCGCCCGCGGCAAGGGCGGCAAGCTTGGCCCGCCGCTCGGCGCCCTTGTCGCGGCCGGTCAGGATCTCCAGCACCACGCCCGCCTGTTCGGCCAGCGGGCGCAGGTTTTCCAGATGCTGGCGGGCAAGGATCTCGGTGGGCGCCATCATCACCCCCTGCCCGCCAGCCTCGACCGCGATCAGCAGCGCCATGAAGGCGACCAGCGTCTTGCCCGCGCCGACATCGCCCTGCAAGAGCCGGTTCATCCGGCTGGGCCGGGCCATGTCGGCCGCGATCTCGTCGATTGCGCGGGTCTGTGCGGCGGTCGGCCGGTAGGGCAGCGCCGCCAGCACCCGCGTCCGCAGCCGCCCGTCGCCCGCCGTCACCCGGCCCTTGCCGCGCCGGACGGAAGCCCGGGCCAGCGCCAGCGTCAACTGATGCGCGAACAGTTCGTCATAGGCCAGCCGCTGGCGTGGCGGTGCGGTCGCGGCCATCTCGCGCGGGCCGAGCGGGGCATGGGCCATGCGCAGCGCGGCGGCCCAGCCCGGCCACCCCTCGCGCGCCCGCAGCGCCGGGTCGATCCATTCGGGACAATCGGGCAGCCGGTCGAGCGCCGATTGCACCGCGCGGGTCATCTGTTTCAGGCCCAGCCCCGCGGTCAGCGGATAGACCACCTCGTAATCGGGGATCGTCTCGGCCTGATCGGGCGACACCACATGATCGGGATGGACCACCTGGATCATCCCGTCGAAATGCTCGACCTTGCCGGAAATCACCCGCCGCGCACCTTCGGGCAGCAGCTTGCGCAGGTATTCGCCCTTGGCGTGGAAGAAGACCAGCGTAAAGGCGGTTTCGGCGTCCTGCACCTGCACCCGCCAGGGCCGGCCCCTTGTGCGCGGCGGCTCGTGGCGCAGAACCTCGATCTCGACGGTGGCGACCTCGCCCGGCGGCACCTGCCGCAGGCTTGCCCGCCGCCGCCGGTCCACGCCCGAATGGGGCAGCGTGAAGATCAGATCGCGCGGCTTCCCGATATCGAGCTGGGCCAGGAGCTTGGCGGTTTTCGGCCCGACCCCGTCCAGCCCTTCGAGCCCGGCAAACAGCGGAAACAGGATATCCGGCCGCCCGCTCATGCGCCGCCGATGAGTTGAAGCCACGCCTCCTCGTCGATGGTCTCGATCCCCAGATCGGCGGCCTGCTTCGCCTTCGATCCCGCCCCCGGACCCGCCACCACCAGATCGGTCTTCTTCGACACCGAGCCCGCGACCTTGGCCCCCAGCGCCTCGGCCCGCGCCTTGGCCTCGGCCCGGGTCATGCGTTCCAGCGTGCCGGTAAAGACCACGGTCTTGCCCGCCACAGGGCTGTCGACCTGCCCGCGCGGCTGGGCTGGTTCCACGCTCAGATGTGCCACAAGCCGGTCGATCGAGGCGCGCTCGGCCGGTTGGTGAAAGGCCGTGACAAGCGAGGACGCCAGCACCTGCCCGACCCCGTCGATGGACAGAAGCTGTTCCCACTCGGCCCCGCCGCCCACGGTGGCGTTGGTCATCGCGGCCTCGAACGCCTGCCAGGTCAGGTAATTGCGCGCCAGAAGATCGGCGTTCACCTCGCCGACATGGCGGATCCCCAGGGCAAAGATCAGCCGGTGCAGCGGGATCGTGCGGCGCGCCTGAATGGCGGCGAACAGGTTGGTGGCGGATTTCTCGCCCCAGCCGTCGCGGTTCTTCAGCTTGGGGATGTTAGCGCGGTCGCGCGCCTCAAGCGTGAAGATGTCGGCGGGTTCGCGGATCGGCAACACTTCGTCACGGTAGAACATCTCGACCTGTTTCGCGCCCAGCCCCTCGATGTCGAAGGCGTTGCGCGAAACGAAATGCTTGAGCCGTTCCACCGCCTGCGCGGGACAGATCAGCCCGCCGGTGCAGCGGCGCACCGAATCACTCTCTTCGCGAATCGCGTCAGAGCCGCATTCGGGGCAGATCGCGGGAAAGGCATAGGGCGCGGCGTCCGGGGGCCGCTTTGACAGATCCACATCCGCCAGCTTGGGGATCACGTCGCCCGCGCGATAGACCTGCACCCAGTCGCCTTCGCGGAAATCCTTGCCGTCGCGGATCGCCATGCCCCGGGAATCGCGCCCGGCGATGTAATCCTCGTTATGCAGCGTCGCGTTCGAGACGACGACGCCGCCCACGGTGACCGGCATCAGCCGCGCGACCGGCGACAGCGCGCCGGTGCGGCCGACCTGAATCTCGATCCGTTCCAGCCGCGTCCAGGCAAGTTCGGCGGGGAACTTGTGCGCGATGGCCCAGCGCGGCGTGGTCGAGCGGAAACCAAGCCGGTCCTGAAGCGCGAGATCGTCGACCTTGTACACCACGCCATCGATGTCATAGCCCAGCGTCGCGCGGCGCTGTTCGATGGCGGCGTATTGCGCCAGCAGCGCGTCGGGGCCGTCGCAAAGCGCCGTCCAAGGATTGACCGGAAAGCCGAATTTCTCCAGCCGGTCAATCGCGCCCTTCTGGGTATCGGCCAGCGGCGCGCTGAGCGCACCCCAGCCATAGGCAAAGAACCTGAGCGGCCGGGATGCCGTGATCGCCGGGTCAAGCTGGCGCAGCGATCCGGCCGCGGCGTTGCGCGGATTGGCAAAGGTCTTTTGCCCGGCCTCGGCCTGACGGGTATTCAGCGCCTCGAAATCGGCATGCGCCATATAGACCTCGCCGCGCACCTCGAGGATGTCGGGCGCGCCCTCGATCCGCGCGGGGATGTCGGACAGGGTGCGGGCATTGGCGGTCACGTTCTCGCCGGTCTCGCCATCGCCGCGGGTCGCGGCCTGCACCAGCCGCCCGCCCTCGTAGCGCAGGCTCAGCGACAGCCCGTCGATCTTGGGCTCGGCGGTGTAGATCAGCGGCGCGTCGTCGCCAAGGCCCAGATAGCGGCGGATGCGGGCGTCGAACTCCGCAATCTCGGCAGGCTCGAAGGCGTTCTCCAGCGACAGCATCCGTCGTTCGTGCCGGACCTTGGCAAAGCCTTCGGCGGGCGCGGCGCCCACCCGCGCCGAGGGGCTGTCCGGTCGGATGAGGGCGGGAAAGCGCGCCTCGATCTCGGCGTTGCGCCGCTTCAGCGCATCATAGGCGGCATCCGAGATTTCGGGCGCGTCATGCAGGTGATAGGCCGCATCGGCCTGCGCGATCTGATGCGCAAGACGGGCCAGTTCCGCCCGCGCCGCGTCTTCGGTCAGATGTTCGACAGGTGTCTCGGCCGTCATGCGCCCTCCCGCGGCTGCCCCAACTCAGTGATAGGGGCGCCGCGGCGGGATTTCCAGCGGCCGCCTGGGCCGCCCGGCTGTCATGCGCCCAGGGCGATCGACCTTGGCAACTCGCCGCGCACGGGTTCGGGATCGCGCAGCACATAGCCCCGGCCCCAGACCGTCTCGATATAGGTCTCGCCGCCGGTGGCCTGGGCAAGCTTCTTGCGCAGCTTGCAGATGAAGACGTCGATGATCTTGAGTTCGGGCTCGTCCATGCCGCCGTAAAGATGGTTGAGGAACATCTCCTTGGTCAGGGTGGTGCCCTTCCTCAGCGACAGAAGTTCCAGCATCTGGTATTCCTTGCCGGTCAGATGCACCGCCTTGCCCGCGACCTCGACGGTCTTGGCGTCAAGATTGACCTCGACCCGGCCGGTGCGGATGACCGACTGCGCATGTCCCTTGGACCGGCGGATGATCGCATGGATGCGCGCCACCAGTTCCTCTCGGTGAAAGGGCTTGGTCATGTAATCATCGGCGCCGAAGCCGAAGCCCTTGATCTTGTTCTCGGTATCCGCTGCCCCCGACAGGATCAGGATCGGCGTGTCGATCCGCGCGAGGCGAAGCTGGCGCAGCACCTCATGGCCATTCATGTCGGGCAGGTTCAGATCGAGCAGGATCAGGTCGTAATCGTAGAGTTTCGCAAGGTCGATGCCTTCCTCGCCCAGATCGGTCGTATAGACGTTCAGGTTGGCATGGGTCAGCATCAATTCGATGCTTTTTGCCGTGGTCGGGTCGTCTTCAACCAGTAATACGCGCATGGCGAGGGTCTCCGTTATGTCGTCGAACGTTTACGAACCCTGACGAAAAATGGTTAACGCTACCTTACCTTGACGATCATATTAACATTTACAATTTTAAGTTGTCCAGTTAATTTCGCGTCAGGGTTGTCGGAACTCCTTGAGCGCCGTCACCTTCAGCCCCCGCAACCCATGCTCGCGCACCGCGCGCTTCCAGCTTTCGAATTCTTCCTCGGACAGCGAATAGCGCTCCAGCGCCTCGGCCTCGGATATCAGACCGGCAGCGACGGCCTTGACCACGGCGGCCTTGCGGCTGGCGACCCAGCGAAAGGTGTCCACCGGCGGCAGGTCCGCGCGGGTCATCTTGGTTCCGTCGGGCAGCGTGACGGTCCGGGGCCCCTCGATGCGTTTCAGAAACATCAGCAATCGTCCCTCTTGCGGCTGGCCTGAAACTGGCCCGTCATGCTTAAGGGTGGGTGAAGCCGAGGGTTGAGAGTATCTCGCATTTTCCTATATTCCCTGCGAATGTTCCCCAGGAGTGATCCCATGCCGCTTGACAGCGCGACGCGCCCGCTGAACTCGCTGGGCTTTGCCAAGCCCGAGGCGGAAACCCGCGTGCTTGTCGCCATGTCGGGCGGCGTCGACAGTTCGGTTGTTGCCGCGCAACTGGCCGAGGAAGGCTATGACGTGGTGGGCATCACGTTGCAGCTTTACGACCATGGCGCCGCGCTGGCGAAAAAGGGCGCGTGCTGCGCCGGGCGGGACATCCACGACGCCCGCCGGGTGGCCGAGCAGGTGGGTTTCCCCCATTACGTCCTGGACTACGAAAACGCCTTTCGTGAGGCGGTGATCGAAGAATTTGCCGACGCCTATCTGGCGGGCGCAACGCCCGTGCCCTGCATCCGCTGCAACGAGAGGGTCAAGTTCCGCGACCTGCTGGAGACGGCCAGGGAGCTTGACGCCGACTGCATGGCGACCGGGCATTACATCCGCCGGATGATCGGCGCGCAGGGACCGGAACTGCACCGCGCCGCCGATCCTGCGCGCGACCAGTCCTATTTCCTGTTCTCGACGACGCGCGAGCAGCTCGATTTCCTGCGCTTTCCGCTGGGCGGGCTGCCCGACAAGGCGGCAACCCGGGCGCTGGCGGCGAAATACGGGCTGCCCGTGGCCGACAAGCCCGACAGCCAGGACATCTGTTTCGTCCCCGAGGGCAATTATGCCGCCGTGATCGAGAAGCTGCGCCCCGGCGCGGCCGATCCGGGCGAGATCGTGCATGCCGATGGCCGCGTGCTGGGGGAGCATGAGGGCGTGATACATTACACGATCGGCCAGCGCCGGGGCCTTGGGATCGGCGGGCTGGCCGAGCCGCTTTATGTCGTGCGGCTGGATGTCGATGCGCGCCGGGTGATCGTCGGGCCAAAGGAGTTGCTGGCGACGCGGCTGGTGCATCTTGGCGAGGTGAACTGGCTGGGCGATGCGCCGATCGGGACACGGGCCGAATGGCCGGTTCTGGTGCGCGTGCGCTCGACCCGGCCGCCGCGCGAGGCGATCCTGCGGCCGGTTTCGGAGCGCGAGGCGGTGGTCGAGTTGCTGGCCCCCGAGGAAGGCGTGAGCCCCGGCCAGGCCTGTGTCTTCTACGAGACCGAGGGCACCCGGGTTCTGGGTGGCGGCTGGATCCGGGCGGGCGGCTGAGCCCCTGCGCAAGCGCCGCGCGGGATGTCGGGCGGCGGGATAATGGGTATTTTTGCCAAGAAGAAGACCAGCGTTCAGCCAAGCCCGTCAAGGACGGCGCGGGCGGCGCGCAGGCCGGGGGCCTCGTCGCCCTGCCCCAGCCGGGTCATGGTCAGGCGCGCGGCCGAGAGTTGCGCGGCGCGGGCCGCGGGATCGTCCAGAAGCCGCACAAGCGCGGCGGCAATCGGCGCGGGCTTGCAGGCGGCGCCGAGGAATTCGGGAACGGCGCGGGTTTCCGAGACGATATTGACCAGCGTGACCGTGTCGAGCCTCAGCATCCGGCCGATGATCGCGCGCGAAAGCCAGTTCATGTCATAGGCGATGACCATGGGCGTGGCGGCGGCGGCCAGTTCCAGCGAGACCGTGCCCGAGGCGGCCAGCGCCAGATCGGCGGCGACGAAACCGGCGCGCTTGTCGGCTGGCGGGGTGGTGCGGGGGTCGAGGATCAGCGGCGCGCCGGGCCAGTCGCGGGTCAGGTTCAGGACCGCATCCGCGACCGGTCTGGCCGCGGGGACGACGACACGCAGCGCCGGGTGGCGGGCCAGAACGGGGGCGAGTGCCGCGCCGAAGACCGGGGCAAGCCGCGCAACCTCGCCCCGGCGCGATCCGGGCAGGGCAAGGATCAGCGGGGCATCGGGCGCGATGGCATGAGCATTGCGGAACGCGGCGGCTTCGGCCGGGCTGGCCTGGGGCTGGGCGACGACCGGGTGGCCGACGAAATCGCAACGCATGCCTTCGGCCTGCATGTAGGGCGGCTCGAACGGGAAAAGCGCCAGCACCTGGTCGATCACCCGCGCCATCCGTGCCGCGCGTTTCGGTCGCCAGGCCCAGACGGTGGGGGCGACGTAATGCACCGTGCGGATGCGGCTGGCGGCCTTCACCCGGGCGGCGACGCGCAGGGAAAAATCCGGGCTGTCGATGGTGATCAGCGCATCGGGTTTCAGGTGCAGCACCTGATCGGCGGATTGAGCGATCCGGCGTTTCAGCGCGAAATAGCGCGGCAGCACCTCGGCGATGCCCATGACCGACAGCTCGTCCATGGGAAAGAGGCTGGTCAGCCCCTCGTCCTGCATCAGCGGGCCGCCGATGCCGTGAAACGCGACCCCCGGCGCCAAGGATCTGAGCCCCGCCATCAGCGCCGCGCCCAGCGCATCGCCCGAAGGCTCGCCCGCGATCAGGAAGAACCGGGGCGGGCGGCTCACGGGGTTCGGACCCAGAGAAAGAGCCCGGCCCGATCGGCGCGGGCGATGGTTTCGGCGGGGTCGAGCAGCAGAACGCCCCCGGCCTCGACGACGATCCCGGCAAGGCCCGCGCGGGCGGCGGCCTCGACCGTGGCGGGGCCGATGGCGGGCAGGTCGACGCGGCGATCCTGGCCCGGTTTCGGCGCCTTGCAGACCACGCCCCTGGCGCCCTTGGGATCGGGGCGGCAGGCGCCTGCGACCTCGGCCACCCAGGCCAGCATCGCGTCCGTGCCGGGCAGCGCCTCGACCGCAAGGCAGAGCCCCTGTGCCACCACCGCCCCCTGCCCCACATCCGCCGCCCCCAGCGCCGCGACGATCTGTGCGGCGCGGGCGGCGTCGCGTTCGTCGGCGGGGCCGGGCCGGGCCTGTGTCAGCACGCCGGGCGGCGGCAGCAGGTCGGGCGCCACGGCCTCGGCGCCGACCACGGCAAAGCCCTCCTCCTCGAACAGGGCGATCACCGCGCGCAGGGTCGCGTCGTCGCCTTGGGCCAGCGCGGGGACGATCCGGGGCAGCAATTGCGCGGTGCGCGGGTCGATGCGTTCGGGGTCAAGCCGCGGCCGGGTCACGGCGCCGGCCATCACCACGCGGGTCACGCCGTTTTCGTGCAGGTGGTCGAACAGAAGCGCCAGCCGTTCGAGCGCGAAGCGCAGCACCGGAAGCCCGTCGGGGTTGTCCATCGCGAAGCCCTCGACCTCGGCGATCACGAAGGGCGCGCCCGAGGCGGCCAGCGCCCGGGCCAGATGCGCGGGCAGCGCGCCGCGTCCGGCGATCAGGGCGGTCGCGCCCGCCATCAGCGCGGGGTCAGGAAGGAGCGGTCGGTATCGGCCAGCACGAACTCGACCATCTCGCGGACATGGGGGCTGGTGGTCTCGTCATGGATGCGGCGGGCGCGGTCCATGAACGCGCCTTCGCCCTGGGCCAGCGCCTGAAAGGCGGCGCGCAGGGCCGAGATATCCTCGCGCGGGACGCCGCGGCGTTTCAGTCCGACCAGGTTCAGCCCGTCCAGCACGCCGCGCGGCCCCTGCACGAGACCATAGGGGATGACGTCATTCGTCACCATCGTCACCGCGCCGATGATCGCGCCCCGGCCGACGCGCACCCATTGGTGGATGCCCGACAGCCCGCCGATGATGACATCGTCACCGATCACGCAATGGCCAGCCAGCGCCGAGTTGTTGACCATGATGACCCGGTCGCCCACCTGCGCGTCATGGGCGACATGGGCGCCCATCATGAACAGGCAATCATCGCCGACCCGGGTGACACCGCCGCCGCCCTCGGTGCCGGTGTTCATCGTCACGCCCTCGCGGATGCGGTTGCGGGCACCGACGATCAGGCGGGTTTCCTCGCCGCGGTATTTCAGATCCTGCGGGATGTCGCCGATATTGGCGAAGGGGAAGATCACCGTGCCTTCGCCGATCTCGGTCAGGCCGGTGACGATGGCGTGGCTCTTGACCTCGACCCCGGCGCCCAGGCGCACCTTCGGCCCGATCACCGAGAACGGGCCGATGACGCAGCCCGGACCGATCCGGGCGCCGTCTTCGACGATGGCGGACGGGTGGATGCGCGCGGTCGGATCGACGGCCATCTTCCTACTCCTGCGGCAGGTCCATCATCGCGGTGAACTCGGCCTCGGCGGCAACCTCGTTGCCCACCATCGCGACGCCTGCGAATTTCCATACCTTCTTGCCGCCGCGCTTGACGGTGATGTGCAGTTCCAGCACATCGCCCGGCACGACCTTGCGGCGGAACTTGGCGCTCTCGATGGCCATGAAATAGACCAGAAGCTGGCTGTCGACCTTGCCCAGGGACAGACCGGCCATGACCGCTGCCGTCTGGGCCATGGCCTCGATGATGGTCACGCCGGGCATGACCGGGGCACCGGGGAAATGGCCCTGGAAATGCGGCTCGTTGAAGGTGACGTTCTTGATGCCCACCGCGCTCTGGCTTGGCACGATCCGCGTCACCCGGTCGACCAGCAGGAACGGGTAGCGATGCGGAATGACCCGCTGGATCAGGTGGATGTCGGCTTCGGCCGGAACCTGGGCGGCGGCCTCGCCGATGGCGTCATTCACGGGGGCACTGGTCATCTGAACGCACTCCTTCCACTCGGCCGGTGCGCGGACCGGCATCCGGCAGCCCTAGCAACTCCCCACGTCCGGGGCAAGCCGGGCTACTCGGCCGCGGCATCTGTGCCGGGTTCCGGGCCGGTTCCGGCCGGTTCCGCCGCCTCGGGCGCAAGACGCGCGTCGATGGCCGCGATGGCCTCGTCGGTGATGTCCACCTGCTCGGCCGACAGGATCACCGCACCGCGCTCCAGCACGACCACGCCGCCCCGCTCGCGCACGATTTCCGCGACCAGAGGCAGCGCCTGGCGGTAGAACGCCTGTTGATCCAGTTCACGGCGCTGGGACAGCGCGCGTGCCTTTGCGTCCTGGGCGCGACGGATCGCCACCACCTTTTCGTCGAAGGCTTCGGCCAGCGCGCGGAACTCCTCGGGTGGCAGGGTGCGGCGGCGTTCGGTCAGGTCGCGTTCTTCGGCGATCAGTTCGGCCTCGATCTGCCGGTTCTCGGCACCAAGCGCGCCGGTTGCGGCCTCAAGCGCCTCGGCCAGCGCGCGCCCGGCACGGCTGTCGGCCAGAAGCCGCTCCTGATCCAGGGTCAGAACCGGGCTGCGCAGCATCTGCGCATCCTGCGCGGAACAGGGCATTGCGGCCAGCCCTGCCAGAAGGCCGGCCAGAACCGCCGCGCGCGCCTGTCTCATGGCCTAGAACCGGGTCGAGATCGTCAGGTCGAAATTCTGGGTCCGGTCATAGTCCTTCTTCTTCACCGCCTCGGAGAAGTTGAAGCGCAACGGCCCGATGGGCGTGTTCCAGTAGATCGAGACACCGACTGCCGAACGCAGGCTGAAACTGTCATCCACCCCGGACAGGTTGTTGTCCAGGTTCCAGACCGAGCCGACATCGGCAAACAGACCGCCTTTGATCCCGTATTCCTCGGGCAGGCCCAGCGGGAATTCGGCCTCGAAGCGGGCCACCGCGAACATGGTGCCGCCCAGCGCCTCGTTGTCGGGGGTGCTCAGATCACGCGGACCGATCCCGTTGCCCTCGAAGCCACGGATCTTGCCGTTCAGGAAATAGCGATCCAGAAGCCGGCTGTCCTGGTTGCCCAGCATCGACAGCACGCCGCCCTCGAACTCGGCCCTCAGCGTGATCTCCTCGTTCCAGACCATGGTCTGCGCCCCGATCAGCGCGGTCGTCTCGATGAATTCCAGATCACCGCCAAGCCCGGCGAAATCCTGGTTGAATTCAAGCCGGATGCCGGAATTCGGGTCGAGCCCGTTGCGCCGGGAATCGTAGCTGTAGCTGTAGCCGATCTTGGACGTGGTCAGCGCGCCGCGGTCGGCATCGTCCTGAATGATCTGCGCGTTGCCCTCATATCTGCGGATATTGCTCTCGCCCAAGGTATAGCGCAGCTCAAGCCGGCTGCTTTCGGACAGCGGGAATTGCAGCGAGGGCGAGATCTCGATCTGGCGGGTGTCGAACCTGGAATTGAAGCGTCCGTCGGTCTCGGCATAGAGCGCCGAGAAGCGGAAGCGCACATCCCGGCCAAGGAAGGCGGGTTCGGCAAAGACCAGCCGCGAGGTCGAGTTGTCGGTGCCGGTGTCGATGCGGAAGCTCAGCAACTGCCCGCGGCCAAGGAAGTTGGTCTCGGTGAAGGCGATCGCCGCGCCGGGGCCGTCGACCTCGGAATAGCTGAGCCCGAACGAGAGCGATCCGGTCGGCTGTTCCTCGACATCGACATTCACCACCATCTGGTCGGGCGCGCTGCCCTCGCGCGCGGTGACATCGGCACGCGAGAAGAAGCCCAGCGCGCGGATGCGGTCGGCGGATTCGCGGATCTCGCGCGGATTGAACGGATCACCCTCGACGGTGCGGAACTGGTGGCGCACCACCCGGTCCAGCGTGGTGGCGTTGCCCTCGATGTCGATACGCTCGACGAACATCCGCGGCCCGCGGGTGACGGCGAACTCGATATCCAGCGTCAGGTCACGGTCATTGCGCACCACGCGCGGTTCGACCCGGATGAAGTTCAAACCCTTGCGCGTTGCCAGCCGCTCCATCCTTGCGATGGTGTTCTCGACCGCGAGCGGGCTGTAGACCTGCCCCGGCCGGATATTGGCCGCGCGCTGGAATTCGTCGGCATCGACCTCGGCCAGGTCCGAAACCGTGGTGATCTGGCCAAAGCGGAACTGCTGGCCCTCGCGGATGGTGAAGGTCAGAAGATAGCCGTCGCGGTTGCGCGTCAGTTCGGGCGCGACCGACAGCACCTGGAAATCGACAAAGCCGCGCGAGGTGTAGAAGTCGCGCAGCACCTGCTTGTCGAACTCGATCCGGTCGGCGATGAACGTGTCCGACCTGATGATCCGGCGCAGGATGCCCGCCTGCTTGGTGCCCAGCGCCCGGCGCAACCGGCCCTCGGAATAGGCGCGGTTGCCCACGAACGAGATGCGCTCGATCTCGACCACGGCGCCCTCGACGATCTCGAAGGCCAGATCGACGCGGTTTTCGGAGCGGCGGATGATCTTGGGCGTGACGCTGGCAGCCAGCCGGCCCTGCTGTTCATAGGCTGCGACGATTGCCGCGGCATCGGCCTCGGCCATGCTGGGCGAATAGACGCGGCGCGATTTCGACTGGATGATCGTGGCGAGGTCGTCATCCTTGATCCGGCTGTTGCCCTCGAACGCGATGCGGTTGATCGTGGGGTATTCAGTAACCGAAATCACCAGCGTATTGCCGCGCGGCACCAGTTCGACACGTTCGAACAGCCCGCTGGCCGCGATCGCCTGATAGGCGTCGTTCAGCCGCGCCGCCGACACCGCCTCGCCCCGGGCGATCCCGGCATAGGACAGAATCGTCGAGGCATCGACGCGCTGGTTGCCGGTGACCTCGACGGCCGAGAAGCGGTAGGTCTGCGCCTGCACCACATGCGGCATCAGCGTCGCGCTGCCCGCGGCCCCCAGAAATACCGATGCGGCCAGAAGTTTGGCCCGGCCCCGCCGACCGAGGTTCCCGCGTGCAAATCTCGACATGTCGCCGTCCCGCCCTGACGTGTTTTTCTGCGACTTTAGCTACCGGGAACGCCCGAGGATGTCAAAAGGTCCGGGCCCGGAAAACCGGCGGCGTTGCCCGGTATCCTCATGTCGGGGAGCCGCAAAGGACCGGGGGCGGTGCGATCAGAGCCCGGTCATCCAGCCCGCCAGCATCAGCGCCAGCGCGATGGCAAAGGGAAACAGCAGCCGGTCCCAGTTGAGCTGCATCAGCAGGCTGAGGCCGCGCAGGCCGTTGCGAAGCGTTTCGATGGCCTGGGTCATGGCGAATCCGTCCGTTAGCCCCGTGAAAGCGAACCGGCGGACACCCTAGGCGCGCATTGTGGCGCCAATTGGGCCACTACCGGCCTAGGGACAGACCAGATCGTTCGTCAGCGCAAAGGCCATCAGGCCCAGCAGCATCGCCAGCCCGACCGCGGTCAGGAAACGCATCGCCCGGTCGCTGGGCGGCCGGCCGGTGATCCCCTCGTAGAGGTAGAACACCAGATGCCCGCCATCGAGCACCGGGATCGGAAACAGGTTCAGAAGCCCCACCGCCGCCGAAAGCATCGCGATGAACCAGATGAAGGTTTCCAGCCCCTGACTGGCCGCAGCGCCCGAGGTTTCGGCGATGCCGATGGGACCGGACAGGTTGCACGAACTGATCGCGCCGGTGAGCATGTGATAAAGCGCCGACAGGCTGGATTGCAGGATGTATCCCAGCTGATCCACCCCGTAGCTCAGCGCCTCGACCGGGCCGGGCATCCGCGTCGCGCTTTCGAAGGCCAGACCGCCATTCATCCCGATGATCCAGCGCGTCTCGAAGCTGCCATCGGTCAGCGGCAGGTCCATGGACTTGGGCGTGAGGCTGAACTCCAGCGTCTCGCCCGCGCGCCAGATGCGGATGGCGACCGGCTGGCCGCCATTCTCGGCCACCCGCGCCTGCAACTCGCGAAAGGTGCGGACCGGCTCGCCCGCGATGGCAACCACCACATCGCCGGGCCGGAGCCCGGCATCCGCCGCAGCCGTCCGGGGCTGGACCGAGGACACGATTGGCGGGAACGGAAAGGGGCCGGGAACGTCGCGCTCGGCCCCGTCGCGGCGCACCGTATAGACCGGCGGCGCATCGACGGGCAGCGTCTCGACCGCGCGCAACAGGCTGACATGATCGGGGGTCGGAACACCGTTCAGCGCCAGGATCGTGTCGCCGGGCGCAAGCCCCCCCTGTTCGACGGCATCGGGCGGCAGCGCGACCAGCGCGCCCACGGTCGGCGGATCGACGGCGACGCCGCGCGCCAGCGACAGCGCCGCAAAGACGAGGATCGCAAGCGCGAAGTTGAACAGCGGTCCCGCCGCAACCGTCGCCGTGCGCGCCCAGAGCGGGGCGCCATGCATCGTGTGCCGCCGCGTATCCTGATCCATCCGCGCCACATCGGGCGAGGGCCGGGCCGAGGTGGCGCTGGCATCGCCCATGAAGCGCACGAAGCCCCCCAGCGGAAGCGCCGCGATCTGCCATTTCGTGCCATGCCGGTCAATGCGCGAGACCAGCACCGGCCCGAAGCCCAGCGAGAAAACCTCGGCCTTGATGCCCGTCCAGCGGCCGACGATGTAATGGCCGTATTCGTGGACGGTGACGATGATCGAAAGCGCCAGGACAAAGGCGGCGATCGTGAAGACAAGGTTCCCCGCAGAGGGGATCAGGGTAACGAGATCCAAATTCAGGCGTCCTGGCTTGTGACTGCGCTAGCGTTCCAGGCCACGGACGATGTCGGCCGCCGCCTGTCGTGCCAGATGGTCCGTTTCCAGCACTTTCTCAAGGCTTTCGGGCGATTTTGTCAGAAGGCTGTCGCCGGACAGACGGTCCAGCACGGCCTCGACCACCTCGGCCATCTGGGTGAATCCGATCTGCCGGGCAAGGAAGGCATCCAGCGCCGCCTCCTTGGCGGCGTTGAAGGCGGCCCCCGTCAGCCCGCCCGCCTGCATCACCTCGCGCGCAAGCCGCAGCGCGGGCCAGCGGGCTTCGCAGGCGGGGCGGAAATTGAGCTGGCCGATCTGCACCAGATCGAGCCGCGCCACCGGCAGGTCGCGCCGGTCGGGCCAGTTCAGCGCATAGCCGATGGCGTGGCGCATGTCGGGCGGGCCGACATGGGCCATGATCGCACCGTCCCGGAATCCAACCAGCGCATGGATCAGCGACTCGGGATGGACGACGGCCTCGATCCTGTCGGGGTCGATCCCGAAATATTCCTTGGTCTCAATCAGTTCCAGCGCCTTGTTGAACATCGACGCGCTGTCGACCGTGATCCGTTGTCCCATCGCCCAGTTGGGATGCGACGACGCCTGTTCGGGGGTGGCGTTCTTCAGCGCCTCGATCGGCCAGTCGCGGAACGCCCCGCCAGACGCGGTGATGACGATGCGCTCGACCGCCTCGATCTCCTCGCCGACAAGGGCCTGGAAGATCGCCGAATGTTCGCTGTCCACCGGCAGGATGCGCGCGCCATGCTGCGCCGCCGTCGCCAGCAGAAGCGGCCCGGCGGTCACCAGGCTTTCCTTGTTGGCCAGCGCCAGCGTCGTGCCATGGCGCAGCGCCCGCATCCCCGGCACCAGCCCCGCGGCGCCCACAATGGCCGACATGATCCAGTCGGAGGGACGGTCCGCAGCCTCGGCCAGCGCCTGCGGCCCGGCCGCGGCCTCGACCCCCGAGCCTGCCAGCGCGGCCTTCAGATCGTCATAACACTCCTCATGCGCGGTCACGGCCAGATCGGCCTGAAGGGCGCGGGCCTGTTCGGCCAGCCGCGCGACGTTGCGCCCGCCACTCAGCGCGACCACGTCATATTCCGCCGCCCCACCCTGCCGGGTCAGCAGGTCGACCGTGTTCTCGCCGATCGAACCGGTGGCGCCGAAAATCGTGATCCGCCGTGCCATGCCTGTTTCAGAACCTCACTTGGGGAACATAGACGACCTGGGCCACCAGCAGCATCAACAGCGCCGCGCCCAGAAGGCCGTCGAACCTGTCCAACAGACCGCCATGGCCGGGCAAGAGCGAAGAGCTGTCCTTGACCCCCATGCGGCGTTTGAGCGCGCTTTCGGCCACGTCGCCCATCTGGCTGGCAAAGGACAGTGCCACCGAGATCCAGGGCAGATCGCGCCCCGCATTGGTGAAGGTCAGGAAGATCGCCCCGATCAGCGCGGCCGAGACCCAGCCCGCCACAGTGCCCGACCAGGTCTTTTTCGGGCTGACGCGCGGCCAGAATTTCGGCCCGCCGATGAAGCGGCCCGCGAAATAACCCGCCACATCGGTCGCGATCACCACCAGCACCAGCCAGATCAGCCAGACCATGCCGAAATCGCCCCGGAAACTGGCCAGACCGTAACCCGCCACCAGGATCGCCAGCGCATAGACGCCATAGATCACCCGGTCACGCGGCATCTGCCCGGCGCCGACCAGCGCGGGCGCGGCCAGCAGCGGCAGCGCATAGATGTCCGGCAAGGCCCAGGCGGCCAGTACCGCGCCGCCCGACAGCAGCCCCAGCGCAACCGGCCCGCGCCGGTCCTGCGGGGCGATCATGCGGCCAAGTTCCCACACCATCAGGCCCGAAACCGCCGCGGCCAGCATCGCGAACCAGATGCCGCCCAGCGCGATCAGCACCACACCGACCACGGCCATCGCCGCGCCCGAGATCAGGCGTGCCGACAGATCCTCCCACGATCCCCGCATCGCCATCAGGCCGTGACCGCCCCGAACCGGCGCTCGCGCGCGCTGTAATTCCCGACGATCTCGGCGAAATGGGTGGCCGTGAAATCGGGCCAGAGGACCGGCGTGAACTCGTATTCGGAATAGGCCGACTGCCAGAGCAGGAAATTCGAAATCCGCGCCTCTCCGCTGGTGCGGATCACCAGATCGGGATCGGGCAGAACGCAGGTGTCCAGAAAGCGCGCCAGCGTCTCGGCATCCACATCCTCGGGGTCAAGCCGCCCCTCTGCCACCTCGCGCGCCAGCCGCTTGGTGGCGCGGGCAACCTCGTCCCGGCCGCCATAATTGATGGCAACGGTCAGATGCACGAGGTCATTGGCCTCGGTCAGTTCCTCAAGCCCGCGCATCATGCGCACGAGCTTGGGCTCCAGCCGGTCGCGGTCGCCGATGAAGCGCACCCGCACGCCGTTTTCCAGAAGCGCCTGCGCCTCCTTGCGGATATAGCGGCGAAACAGGGTCATCAGGCCGGTTACTTCGGCCTGGGTGCGTTTCCAGTTCTCGGTCGAGAAGGCGAAAACGGTCAGGTAGCGGATGCCAAGCCCGGGGCAGGCCTCGACGATCTCGCGCACGCGCCGCGCACCTGCCTGGTGGCCGAACAGCCGCGGCCGGCCGCGCATCTGCGCCCACCGGCCGTTGCCATCCATGATTACCGCCACATGGGCCGGGCCGGTATGCTGGTTGTCCTTCGCGGCCACGCCGTCCCCTTTTCCGACCCCGCAGATCTCAGACCTGCATGATTTCCTGCTGCTTGGATTCAAGCGCCTTGTCGATCTGGGCGATATGCCTGTCGGTCAGGTCCTGAATCTCGTCATGCCAGATCTTCTGGTCATCCTCGCTCATGCCCTGGGCCTTGGCCTTCTTGATCTGCTCCATCCCGTCGCGGCGCACGTTGCGCACGGCGACGCGGGCATGTTCGGCATATTGCGCGGCGACCTTGGTCAGTTCGCGGCGCCGTTCCTCGTTCAGCTCGGGGATCGGCAGCATGATGATCGTGCCGTTCTTCTGCGGGTTGATCCCCAGGCCCGATTCCATGATCGCCTTTTCGACCTTGTTGACCAGCGCCTTGTCCCAGACATTGATGGTCACCATCCGCGGCTCGGGCACGTTGACCGTTGCGACCTGGTTGATCGGCGTCAGCGAACCATAGGCGTCCACGTGAATCGGCTCGACCATGCTGGCCGAGGCGCGTCCGGTCCGCAGCGACGCGAATTCCTGCCTGAGCGCACTCATGGCGCCGTCCATCCGGCGCTGAAGATCATCGAGGTCGATTTCCAGCTCGTCATCCGCCATCGGTCTGAACTCTTCTGATTGGTTCGTTGTCGCGCGCAGAGATTGCTATAACGCTAACTATGCACGATTGTATAGGTGCCTTCCCCGGCTAGGATGCCGCGGAAGCCGCCGGGTTCGTCCAGCGAGAAGACGATGATGGGCAAGTCGTTGTCGCGCGCCAACGCGATCGCCGAGGCGTCCATCACCTTGAGATTCTTCACGAGAACGTCATCATATGTGATGTCCTCATAGCGCACGGCATCCGACGCCTTCATCGGATCCTTGTCATAGACGCCATCGACCTTGGTGCCCTTGAAGATCGCCTCGCAGGCCATTTCGTTGGCGCGCAGCGTCGCGGCGGTGTCGGTGGTGAAATAGGGGTTGCCGGTGCCCGCTGCAAAGATGCAGACCCGCCCCTTTTCAAGGTGGCGCACCGCGCGGCGGCGGATATAGGGCTCGGCCACCTCGTCCATCCGGATCGCGCTGATGACCCGGCAGAAGACGCCCATCCCCTCAAGCGCGGACTGCATCGCCAGCGCGTTCATCACGGTTGCCAGCATCCCCATGTAATCGGCGGTCGTCCGCTCCATCCCCTGCGCGCTGCCCTGAAGCCCGCGAAAGATGTTGCCGCCGCCGATCACCATGCAGATCTCGACGCCCAGATCGCGCACCGATTTCACCTCGCGCGCGATGCGTTCCACGGTGGGCGGATGCAGCCCGAAGCCCTGGTCGCCCATCAGCGCCTCGCCCGAGATTTTCAGCATCACCCGTTTGTATTTGGGCTTCGCTTGCGTGGCGCCGGTGTCGTTCATAGGGTCTGCCTCTGCCCGTTATCTTGTGTCGGGCGCAAAATGTCGGAAAAGGCCGACAGGTTCAACGCCGAACGAGGCCGCTGCCCGCATGGAACTGCCCGAACTCGACCCTGCCCGCCCGGTGCTGATCGCCGGCCCCACCGCCAGCGGCAAGTCGGCGCTGGCGCTTGCGATTGCCGAGGCGCAGGGCGGCGTGATCGTGAATGCCGACGCGCTTCAGGTGTTCGCGGGCTGGCGCGTGCTGACCGCACGCCCCTCGCCAGACGAGGAAAACCGCGCGCCCCATGTGCTTTACGGCCATGTCGGCTGGGCGGGGGACTATTCCGTGGGCCACTGGCTGCGCGAGCTGGCGCCGATCCTGGCGGGCGATGCGCGACCGATCATCGTGGGCGGCACCGGGCTTTACTTCACCGCGCTGACCGAGGGGCTGGCCGAGATCCCGGCCACGCCGCCCGCGATAAGGGCCGAGGCCGATGCGCGGATCGCCGCCGGAGAGGTCGCGGGGCTTCTGGCCGAGCTGGACGCCGCAACGGCCGCGCGGATCGACCGGCAGAACCCCGTCCGCGTCCAGCGCGCCTGGGAGGTGATGCGCGCCACCGGTCGCGGGCTGGCGGACTGGCAGGACGCCACGCCGCCGCCGCTCTTGCCGCTGGCCCGCGCCCAGCCCCTGCTGATCGAGGCCGGGCGCGACTGGCTGAACGCCCGCATCGAGACCCGCTTTGCCCGGATGATCGCCGCGGGCGCGCTGGACGAGGCGCGGGCCAATCTGCCGCGCTGGGATCCGGTGCTGCTGTCGGCGCGCGCCATCGGTGCGCCGGAACTGATCGCGCATCTGCGGGGCGAGATCACGCTGGACCAGGCCGTTTCGGCTGCCTGCACCGCCTCGCGGCAATATGCCAAGCGCCAGCGCACCTGGTTCCGCGCAAGGTTCGCGGCATGGCAGCGGATCGCGCCGGGCTGACAGCCGCGCGCCGGGGGCGGACGAATCAAACCTGTTTTGCTTTACCCAACGCCGCGAATCGGTAAAAGGTTGTCCGATTCGAACCCGCATCCCCTGCGCCCCCCTGCCGAAAAGCTGCCATGACGCTGTTTCCCGATATCCGGATCGTGCCGTTTTCGCGGCTCACGCAGGGCGGCCGCTGGCGGGCCGAGGCGATGCGCAGCTATTCCGCGCCGCAGCTTCTGTGGATCACCAAGGGTCAGGGCCGGATCACGGTGGCGGGCGTCACCCGTGGCTATGGCGCGCATAACGCGATCTTCGTGCCCGCGCACACGATGCACGGTTTCGAGATGACGGGACAGGTCTTTGGCTCGGCGGTGATGTTTCCGGGCATGGCCGATCTGGATCTGCCCGACACGCCGCATCATCTGCGCATCCGCGACGGACAGGTTCAGGTCGAGATCGCGACGCTGCTGGACGGGCTGGATCGTGAATTGTCGCGCAAGCGCACCGGCGCGCGCCGGGCGATCCGGCATTATGCGGGGCTGATCTCGGTCTGGCTGGAACGCCAGATCGAACTGGCCGAGGATGTGACGAGCATTCCCGTTTCGGCCCGCAGGCTGGCAGCAGGCTATGCCGCGCTGGTGGAACGCGAATTCCGCACGTCGAAATCGGTATCGGGCTATGCCGCCGATCTGGGCGTGACGCCGACCCATCTGACGCGGGTGTGCAACCAGACCTGCGGGCGCTCGGCGCTGGAATTGCTGACCGAGCGCAAGATCAGCGAGGCGCGGCGCCTTCTGGCCGATACACGGGCGCCCGTAAAGGACATCGCCAGCGCGCTGGGCTATGCCTCGCCCGCCTATTTCACCCGCGCCTTTCACGCCCGCACCGGCCGCAGCCCCAAGGAGTTCCGCAAGGGCGACTAGGCCTGCGGCTTCACGAACGCGCGACCGCTTCGCTGCGCGCTTAGGGCGCTGGCAGCTTCCCGGCTATGCTCGTCCTGCGCGACCCGCCCGGATGACGGGTGCGCAAGACGCGAGAAGGCCGATGACCCGCCCCGGACCCAAGCCCCATGCCGCCGCCCTGCTCTACGCGCGCGAATACCGCGCCGGGCTGATGGACCGGCGCACCTTCCTGGCCCGTGCCACCGCGCTGGGCGTCGCGATCCCCGTGGCGCATGGGCTGATCGGCCTGCCCGCCCCCGCGCGGGCCGGGGCACGGCCCCGGGCGGGCGGTACGCTGCGCATCCAGATGGATTGCCACGCGCCGACCGATCCGCGCCGCTATGACCGCTCGGACCTGGCCAATGCGACCCGCGGCATCGCCGAATACCTGGTCGA
Source organism: Rhodovulum strictum (assembly GCF_009649175.1). Lineage (GTDB taxonomy): Bacteria > Pseudomonadota > Alphaproteobacteria > Rhodobacterales > Rhodobacteraceae > Rhodovulum > Rhodovulum strictum. Next base: position 59,691 of record NZ_WJPO01000005.1, read on the forward strand.
GGTGCAGCCGGATGGCGCGCTGCGCCCGATGCTGCTGGCGGGATGGCGCGTCAATGGGGAGGCGACAGAATACCTGCTGAACCTTCGGCCGGGGGTCATGTGGAACAATGGCGCGCCCTTCACCGCCGAGGATGTCGAGGCCAATATCCTGGGCTGGTGCGACGCCTCGGTGCCGGGCAATTCCATGGCGGCGCGCATGGCCGCGCTGATGCAGGGCGGCCGCGCCGCGCCGGGTGCGGTCGAGGTGCTGGACCGCCACAGCCTGCGGCTGCGGCTCGGCAAGCCCGATGGCACGCTGATGCTGGGCATGGCCGATTACCCGGCCGCCATCCAGCATCGCGACCTGATCGGAACGCCGGTGCTGGAGCATGGCATCGGCACCGGCGCCTTTCGCATCGACGAGGTCAGGCCGGGCGAACGCATCGTGCTGAGCCGCAATCCCGATCACGGCTATTGGGGCGCGGCCTATCTGGACCGGGCGGAATTCCTGGACCATGGCCCCGATCCCGCCGCATGGCTGGCCGGGGCGCGCGCCGATGCCTTCGACATGACCCATGAAACCGTGTCGGGCTTCGTCGACGCCTTCACCGCGCTGGGCTGGGTGGAAAGCACGGTTGCCACCTCGTCGACGGTGGTGATCCGGCCGAACCGCGAGGCGGAGGTGAACGGCATCCGGCCCTATGCCGATCCTCGGGTGCGCCGGGCGCTGGCGCTGGCGGTGGACAATGCGATCGCGCTGGAACTGGGGCTTGCGGGGCGGGGGCAGGTCTCGACCAACAATTACCATGTGGCGCAGGGCGTGCATCCCGACCATGCCGATTTCCCGCCGCATGAGCGCAACATCCCCGAAGCCCGCCGCCTGATGGAGGCGGCGGGCATGACGGGCTTCGAGCATGATCTGGTCTCGCTTGACGACGATTACCGCCGGAACACCGCCGACGCGGTGGCCGCGCAGTTGCGCGATGCGGGCTTCCGGGTGAAACGGACGCTGCTGCCCACGGCGGGTTTCTGGGCGGGATGGACCGGCTATCCCTTTTCCGCAACCGACTGGAACCATCGCGAGACCGGCATCCAGTTGTTGAACCTCGGCTATCGCTCGGATGCGGCCTGGAACGAGACGGGCTTTCGCGACGCTGCGTTCGATGCGCTGCTGGACAAGGCGACCGCGATTGCCGACAGCACCGCGCGCCGGGCGGTCATGGGCGAACTGCAACGGCGGATGGTCGAGGACGGAACGGCGATCATCCCCTATTGGCGCGCGCTTTGTCGCCATCACCGGCCCGGGCTGGCGGGGGCCGGGATGCACCCGAAATTCGAGATCAACATCCACCACCTGGGCTGGACCTGAGCGCTCGCGGTCAGAAATGGATCGCGCGGCCCCAGGCGTCCAGCACGGATTCGTGCATCATTTCCGACAGCGTCGGATGCGGAAAGATCGTCTGCATCAGGTCGGCCTCGGTGCTTTCCAGACCGCGCGCCACGACATAGCCCTGGATCAGTTCCGTCACCTCGGCGCCCACCATATGCGCGCCCAGAAGCTCGCCGGTCTTCGCATCGAACAGGGTCTTGACCATCCCCTCGGGCTCGCCCAGCGCAATCGCCTTGCCATTGCCGAGAAAGGGGAAGCGGCCCACGCGGACCTCGTAGCCCTTTTCCTTCGCCCGCGCCTCGGTCAGCCCGACGCTTGCGACCTGCGGATGACAATAGGTGCAGCCCGCGATGGAGCCCGGCCGGATCGGGTGCGGATGGCCGCCCGCGATCAGTTCGGCCACCATCACGCCCTCGTGGCTGGCCTTGTGCGCCAGCCAGGGCGGCCCGGCGACATCGCCGATGGCATAAAGCCCCTTGATGCCGGTGCGGCAGAATTCGTCGGTGACGACATGGGTGCGGTCGATCCTGACCCCCAGCGCCTCCAGCCCCAGCCCCTCGACATTGCCGACGATGCCGACCGCCGAGATCACGGTATCGACCTCGAAAGCCTCGGTCCTGCCGCCCTGCTCGACATGGGCGGTCACCTTGTCGGTACCCCGGTCCAGCCGCGTGACGCTGGCGCCTTCAAGGATGCGCATCCCCTGTTTCTCGAACTGCTTCTTCGCAAAACCCGAGATCTCGGCATCCTCGACCGGCAGGATGCGCTCCATCACCTCGACCACCGTCGTTTCGGCGCCCAGCGTGTTGAAGAAGCTTGCAAATTCGATGCCGATGGCGCCCGAGCCGATGACCAGCAACTTTTTCGGCATATGCGGGGGCACCAGCGCGTGGCGATAGCTCCAGACCCGTTTGCCATCGGCCTCCAGCCCCGGCAGGTCGCGCGCCCGCGCGCCGGTGGCCAGCACGATGGCGGGTGCGGTCAGTTCCTCGCTGCCGGTGTCGGTTGCAACGGACACCCGGCCCGGACCGGCCAGAGTCGCCGCCCCCATGACGACCGTGACCTTGTTCTTCTTCAGCAGATGCCCGACGCCCCCCGCCAACTGCTTCGCCACCCCGCGCGAGCGTTTCACCACCGCGTCAAGGTCATAGCCGATGCCATCGGCCGTCAGCCCGAATTCGCTGGCCCGGTGCATCAGGTGAAAGACCTCGGCCGAGCGCAGCATCGCCTTGGTCGGGATGCAGCCCCAGTTCAGGCAGATGCCGCCCAGATGCTCGCGTTCCACGACGCAGACCTTCATGCCAAGCTGCGCGCCCCGGATCGCGGCGACATAGCCCCCCGGCCCCGCGCCGATCACGATCATGTCGAAGTTGCGCGCGCTCATGCCGCCCCCCTGTCAGACCACCCGTGCCCGGCGCTCAGGCCTCGGCGCGAAACTGCTCGACGCAGGCGGCATAGCCGCCCTCCTCGAGAAAGGCGATCTCCTCGGGCGAGGAGCCGCGATGCAGCGCATCGTTGCGGAAGGGGAAGCGGCCGAAGCGTCGGATCAGTTCGCGATGGGCCTTGGCGTGCAGCAGGTTCTCGGCCCCGGTCTCGGGCATCCGGGTCAGCATCAGCCGCACGCAGCGGTCCTGATCCATCAGACATTCCGAATGCATCAGCGGCATGTAGAAGAACTGCCGTTCGGGTTCGCTGACGCGCGTATCGAAATTCTGGTCGATCGCCTGTTTCGCCGCCGCCCGCGCCAGCACATCGGTCGCAAAGGACCGCCAGTCGCCGCGGAACATGTTGCGCGGGAACTGGTCGGTCAGGATCAGGAAGGCCAGCGCGCCGGTGGGGTTGGTGGGCCAGTCATGCAGCGCGCCGGAATGGGCGGCCTCCCAGTCGGACTTGAACCGCGCGGTGATCGCGGCGTCGATGTCGGTATCGGCCTTGTACCAGCCTTCGGGGCCGACCTCGTTCAGCCAGAACTCGATGATCTCGTCGCGGCTTGCCATTCCACTGCTCCTGCCTGCCCCTGCGCTGGGGGGATCGTTTCAGATTAAGCCCTGTCGCGCAAGACGAACGGGCCTAGCGCGCCGGGTCGGACCGGCCCTCCCCGGCCTCGTCCTCGCGCGCCTCGGCCGCAACCTCGCCGGCGACCTCGACGGCGACCGGCGAGGCGGTGGGCAGAACCGGCGCATAGGATCCGGTCTCGTCCACGGGAACGGGCGCGCGCTGGGTCATCCGGTAGGCGGTAAAGGCGGCCAGCGACAGCATCAGGATCGCGATGAACAGAAAGAAGCCCTGCGGCCCGATCAGCCCCATCATCCAGCCCGTGACCAACGGCCCCAGGATCGCGCCCACCCCGTTGATGAACAGCAACCCCCCCGAGGCCGCGGCCATGTCGTCACGGTCCAGATAGTCGTTGGTATAGGCGATCAGCAGTGCATAAAGCGGGTTCGACATGCCCCCGATCACGAAGGCCGTGACCAGAAGTGCCGCGAAGCTGCCCCCCAGCACCAGCGCCACGCCCGCCGCAACCCCGCCGATGGCCGCCGCGGCCAGGATCAGCGTGCGCCGGTCCATCCGGTCCGACAGCCAGCCGATCGGATATTGCAGGAACAGTCCGCCAATATAGATCGTCGCGATGAAGCCCGAGATCTGGGCCACGCTGAGCCCGGCCGAGGTGCCATAGACCGAGGCCATGCCGAACAGCGCCGAGAACACGCCGCCCATCAGGAACATGCCCGCGGCCCCCGTTGGCGAGGTCCGGATCAGCCGACGCAGCGACATCGGCTTGGTCGTCTCGAAGGCGGGGGTGGGGCTGACCGACAGCAGGATCGGCGCGAACGAGATCGAGACCAGCACCGAGGGGATGATGAACAGCACGAACCCCGCCGGATCGGCGATCAGGATCAGCCCCTGCGCGCTGACGATCCCGGCCATCTGGGTAATCATGTAAAGCGACAGCGCCTTGCCGCGGGTCTCGTTCGTGGCGGCATTGTTCAGCCAGCTTTCCGCGGTGACATAGACAGCCGAGAAGCAGAACCCGATCAGCACCCGGCCGATGGTCCAGGCGATGGGATCGGCAAGCGTGGGGTAAAGGATCAGGATGGCCGAGATCAGCGAGGCCAGCGCCGCAAAGACGCGCACATGGCCGACCCGCCGGATCAGCCCCGGCGCCAGCCGCGAGCCGCCCAGGAAGCCCACGAAATAGGCCGACATGACGATGGACATCTCGAAGGTGGAAAACCCCTCGATGCCGCCGCGGATGCCCAGAAGCGTGCCCTGGATGCCGTTGCCGACCATCAGGAACAGCATGCCCAGAAGCAGCGCCCAGGAGCTGGCCAAGACCTGAAACATGCGCGCCGTCCTTTCGCGTGACTGGCCCGTGAATAGGCGGGATCGACGCGACTCAGATGCCCGTCTGCGACCCCTGCCTGACCGCTTGCGGCCCCGGGATCAAGAGCGAGGCATCGCCATATGAGAAGAAGCGGTAACCCGAATTCACCGCATGGGTGTATATTCGCCGGATCCGTTCCGTCCCCATCAGCGCCGAGACCAGCATCATCAGCGTCGAGCGCGGCAGGTGGAAATTCGTCATCAGCGCATCCGCGATGCGAAAGCGATAGCCCGGACGGATGAAGATGTCGGTCTCGCCCGTCCAGGGATGCAGCACGCCCGCCTCGTCCGCCGCGCTTTCGATCAGCCGCAGCGCGGTGGTGCCGACCGGGATGATCCGCCCGCCCGCGGCGCGCGTGGCGTTGATCTCGGCCGCGGCGCGGGCCGTCACCTCGCCCCATTCGGCATGCATCCGGTGCGCCGACACATCATCGGTCTTGACCGGCAGGAAGGTGCCCGCGCCCACATGCAGCGTCACATGGCTGAAACCGACGTCCCGTGCGGCCAGCGCCGCCAGCAGCGGTTCGTCGAAATGCAGCGATGCGGTGGGGGCCGCGACCGCGCCGGGCCGGGCGGCCCAGACGGTCTGGTAATCCTCGGCATCCTGCGCATCGGCGGGGCGTTTTGCGGCAATATAGGGCGGCAGCGGCATGGCGCCCGCCTCGGCCAGCGCGGTATCGAAGGCCGCGCCGGTCTGGTCGAACTCCAGCACCGCATCCTCGTCGCCGCGGGCGGTCACCTGCGCGCTCAGCCGGTCCGAAAAGATCACCCGGTCGCCCGGCTTCAGCTTCTTCAGGGGCCGCGCCATCGCCCGCCAGCGACCGCCCGGCGCGGGCTCCATAAGGGTCACCTCGATGCGCGCCTCGACCGGGCCTTGCGCGCTGTCGCGCCGACGCAGCCCGCTCAGCCGGGCGGGGATCACGCGGGTATCGTTCAGCACCAGCCGGTCGCCGGGCTGCAACAGGTCGGGCAGGTCGCGCACATGCAGGTCGCGGGTTCTATCACCCTCGGCCACCAGCAGGCGCGCCGCGGATCGCGGCCGCGCGGGCCGGGTCGCAATCAGGGCCTCGGGCAGGTCGAAATTGAAATCCGACAGCTTCATTGCGCGGCCTCCTGCCGGGCGCGCGGCGGCGGGCTGCGGAAGATCTCGCGGAACATGCCTGGTGTCAGGATCGACAGCGGGTTGACGCGCACCGTGGGATTTTCCGCTGCCCCCGACAGGCGATAGTTGAAGCCGAACAGCCCCTCGCCGCGCCGGGTCAGCACCGAACCGACCGCGTTCAGCATGTAGATCGGCGAGATCACGCCCTGCATGTCGATCCGTCCCTCGCGCGTGCCATAGACCCCGGCCATCGAAATCCCCAGCGAGGGGCCGACCGCGCTGGCCCGCCGCAACTCGACCGCACCCGGCATCAGCCGGAACCGCGCCTCGACATTCGAGAACATCAACCCCTCGCGATTCAGCAGATCGACCAGCCCCACGACCGAAATCGCCGACAACAGTTCCGCCAGAACCGGCGTACCGCGCACGCGCAGATCGTCGATCCGAAGCTGGCCGAGGTAATGCCCCTCCTGCCCGTCCGGTTGCAACACCAGATCCAGCGTTCCGCCATGCGCGCGCCGGTAGATGCCCGCGCCCCGCAGCGCCGCGCCCGCATCGCCCGAGCGCACGCGGATCGCGGTGCCGCCCTGTGCGGGCACCAGCGTCGCAACGACCGGCCCGCCCCCCTCAAGCGTGCCGGTCACCTGGCCGTTCAGCCCGCCCTGCCCCGACACCCGCCCGCGCAGCCCGGTCAGCGCGATGCCGTCGCTGACGATCAGCCGGTCCAGCGCCACCTCGACCGCGCCACCGCCCCGCGTCGCAGAGGGACCGCCGCCCGAGGGCAGCGCGCGCAGATCGACCCTGCCGCCGGTGATCGCGACGGCAGGCGGGCGGCCCGCACCCCGGCCGCTGAGCACGACGGGCGCATCGAACCAGCCGCCCAGCCGCACCCGCGACAGCCGCGCCGCGTCCAGCCCGCCATCGCCGGTCAGCGCGACGGACCCGGTGGCCGACAGCCCAGGCGCCTCGAGGACCAGCCGTTCGATGGCGGGCGCATCGCCCAGCCGCCCGGCCAGTTCCAGCCGCCCCGCGCTGCCCGCAGGCTTGGACCAGCCCAGTTCCGGCAACGCAAGCCGCAGCCCCACAAGGTCAGAGCCCAGCGTGAACCGCGGCGCCGCACCGGGGTCGAGATCAAGCGTGAAACCGGCCCGCGCGGCCCCGGCCAGACTGCCCTCGGGCAGACCGATCCCGAAGGCCGCATTGGTCGCGGGCGACAGTTCCAGCGTGCCCTCGACCCGCGATGCCCCGCCATTCCCCGGTCCGCCCGGCAGCGTCCAGGCCGCGCGCAGCGGCACGCCGTCCAGCGCCGCCATGCCCGAGATCGCGACCGTCTCGGGGCTTGCCTCCAGCCGCAGGCTGCCTGCCTCGAACCGCCGCCCGGGCACCAGATCGTCCGAGCCGACCCCGCGCAGATCGCCCGTCACCTGCCAGCCGACATCCTCGACCGCCAGATCCGCGATCAGCGGCAGATCGAGCCGGATTTCGATCAGGGCCTCGCCCGTGGCAAGTTCGGGCGCGATCCCGGCAGCGGTGGCGATGCCAAGCGGCGGCTGGTCGATCAGCGACAGGGCGGCCGGAATGGTCGAGCGGGTGCGCAGCACGATCCCGGCCTGCGGCAGATCCGCGAACACGTCGGGCACCTGAAGGATCGAGCCCGCCACATCCACCGGACCCTCGGGCGTGGCGACGCTGCCCTGCTCGACCGCCAGCGTAAAGCGTTCGTCGTCGATCGCGACATAGCCCATGCCCTGCCGGATCGGCGGCATCCCGTCGAGAACGCGCACCTCGGCATCGCGGATGGCATGGGTCAGCGACAGCCGCAAAGGCCCCGCAGGCGGGCGGCGCAGCGCGGCGCGGCCATCGTGAACGGTGCCCGCGAGCACGTTCTTCGCGATCCAGTCCCGCGTGTTGGGCGCCAGCGTCAGCGGCCAGAGCGCCAGCAGGCGCTGGCGGTCGATCTCGGGGATGGCGGCATCGACGGCGATATCCCAGCCCTCGGGCAATGCGCGCACCCGGCCCCGGCCGCGATAGCTGCGCCCCTCGTCCAGCAGCACGACCTGCCCCAGCGTCGCGGTGAACGGGAACAGCCGAAGCTGAAGGTCCAGCGCCCCGCCGGTAAAGATCGCGGGGGCCTCGAACACGCCATCGGGGTCCAGCGCCACCTCGCGAAAGGCAAGCTGGGCAACCAGCGTCTCGGGCCAACCGCCCTCCATGTCGCGCAGATAGGCATGGCCCTCGGCGCTCAGCCGCAGGATCGCGGTATCGACGGCGATGCGGTCGAAATTCAGCCGCCGCGCCTCGGGGTCATAGGTAAAGAGCGACCGGCCCGAGGCAAAGCCGATGGGCGGCGCCCCCCCGGCGGGCCGCAGCGCCCCCGCGCCGATCTCCAGCGCCGCGGCCAGCGGGCCAAGGCTGCCATCGGCAAAGACCTCGGTGCGGATCGCCCCGGAAATCGGCGCGTCGATCACCGCAAGCGCGGCCAGCGCGGGCGATTGCGTCGCGATATCGGCCGAGGGCACATCCGAAAACGTCGCCGCAAAACTGGCTGCGGGGCTGCCCTTGAACGAGACGAAATCAAAGGCAAGTTCGGCCGGAAACGCCTCCTGCCCCCGCAGCGACAGGAAGGCGCGGATCGCCACCTCGTCGGCATCCTGGTCAAGCGTCATAAGACCGTTCTCGACCCGCCAGATCCGGCCCGCCCGGCCATCCTCGAAGGTCACGCCCAACCCCTCGACGCTGATCGCCCGGATCGCGGCAAGCCCGGGCGCCGACAGCCCGCGGTCGATCTCGTCCAGCAATTCGCCGATGCTGGCCGCCGCGCTGACCGGCGCACCTGCGCGCCCCAGCGCCAGGTCCAGCCGCCCGTCGGGCGCGCGGCGCAGCGTCAGTTCCGCCCCGCTCAGCGCGACATGGGTCACATCGAGCCGCCCGGCCGCCAGCCCCGCCGCCGACACAGTCGCCCCGATCAGGGGCAGCGCGGCCACATCGCGCCCCGCCCCGTCCAGCACCACCACGTCGCGAAACCGGACCGAAGGCACCGCATTGCGCGAGAACATCACGCCCACCCCGCCGATCCGCATCTCGGCGGGCGCAAAGGCGCTGTTCAGCCGTGCCTCGATCCGCGCGGTCGCCCAGCCCGGCAATTCGACCATGCGCCCGGTCAGCGCCAGACCGGCAAGCCCGGCCAGCCCCATCAGCATGCCAAGGCTTAACAGAAGCCACAGGCCGAACCGCTGATGCGGCTCGATCATGCGGTCTGCGGTGCTGGTCCGTTGCCCTGCGTCGCTCATCCCGACAGCCCGCCCCCGCGGCCCGCGCGGTGGGGGATCTCCTGCTTGCCTGCCCGCGCGCGCCGCCTATTCTCTGCCGCGTCGCGCTGTTTCCAAGGCGCCTGCCTGCCAACCCGAAGGCCCGTCCGACCGACAGGCCGCAACCCCGAAGGACCGACAGCCCCATGATCGACACCGGCCAGACCGCGCCCGATTTCACCCTGCCCCAAGACGGAGGCCCCGACATCACGCTTTCGGCGCTGCGCCCTGCCCCCGTGGTTCTCTATTTCTATCCCAAGGATGACACGTCGGGCTGCACGAAGGAAGCCATCGCCTTCTCGGGCCTGATGGCCGAGTTCGAGGCGGCGGGCGCCCGGGTGTTCGGCATCTCGAAGGACAGCGTCGAGAAGCACGGCAAGTTCCGCTGCAAGCATGACCTGAGCGTGCCGCTTCTGTCCGACGACGGTACGGATGTCTGCGAGCGTTATGGCGTGTGGGTCGAGAAGTCGATGTATGGCAAGAAATATTTCGGCATCGAGCGGTCCACCTTCCTGATCGACGCCTCGGGCACGGTCGCGCGGGCCTGGCACAAGGTCAAGGTGGACGGCCATGCAGACGAGGTTCTGGCGGCGGTCCGCGCGCTCTGAGCGACCCGGCCCGGACGACGACCGGCCGGGCGCCGCCTTGGCGCCCGGAACCGCCTGATCTGCCCCCGCGACAGGCAATTCACAACCGGCGGTGTTCCGCGGACCGGAAAGGGCAGAATCGGCGGATTATTGCCCAACAGCACGGAGCCGTTGATAAAACGCAAAAAAAATTTGCGACATGGCCGCGCGGTGGCTAGTCACGAACAGCGTCAGAGACCCGGATGGTGTCCTGACCGATCCAGATGGCAGATGAGGCGAAGGCATTGACGAGGCGTTTCCTCCACCGCATCGACATGGCGCTTGGGCGCTATCTTCCCGAACAACGACTTTTCCTGCGTACCGACCACAGCACGCGCTTTCTGCGGCTCTCGCCAAAGGCGCAGGCCCTGGGGCTGGCGGGCGGCGCGACGGTGATGGCCTGGGCGATGCTGTCCACGTCCATCGTGCTGATGGACCAGGTCGGCGCGGGCAACCTGCGCGATCAGGCCAAGCGCGAACAGGCGCTCTATGACGAGCGGATCAATGCGCTGGCTGCCGAGCGCGACCTTGCCGCCGAAGAAGCCGCCGCCGCACGCGCACGCTTCGAGATGGCGATGGGCGAGGTGTCGCGGATGCAGTCCGAACTGCTGACCTCGGAAGAGCGCAACCGCGAGCTGGAAACCGGCATGGACGTCTTGCAGAAGGGCCTGCGCAAGACCGCCGCCGAACGCGATGCCGCCCGCGCCCGGACCCGCGAACTGGCCGCGACGCTGGCCGGTCAGCCGGGCGGCGAAATGGCCGAAGCCCCGCGCGCGGCCGAGATGCCCGAGATCCTGGCCTTCCTGACCGGCGCGCTGGAAGACACCGCCTCTGAACGCGATACCGCCTCGGCCAATGCCTCGGCCGCGCTGGAACTGGCCGAGGCGCTGGCCTACGAGCAGGAATTGCAGGCCGAGCGCAACGACAAGATCTTCACCTCGCTGGAAGAGGCGCTGACCGTGTCGGTCGTGCCGCTGGAAAAGATGTTCAAATCCGCCGGCCTGTCCCCCGACCGCCTGATCGACCGGGTGCGTCAGGGCTATTCCGGCGTGGGCGGTCCGCTGGTGCAGATCTCGGCCTCGACCAAGGGCGACTACGCACCCTCGGCCGACGAGTTGCGCGCCCAGGCCCTGCTCGACCGGATGGACGAGCTGAACCTTTACCGCATCGCGGCCGAGAAGCTGCCCTTTGCCCAGCCGCTGAAATCCGCCTACCGCTTTACCAGCCCGTTCGGCGACCGGCGCCACCCGATCACCGGGTCGCGCACCACGCATGAGGGGGTCGATTTCGCCTCGTCGCACGGGACGCCGATCCATGCCACCGCCGATGGCGTGGTGACCAAGGCGGGCTGGCAGTCGGGCTATGGCCAACTGGTGACGATCCGGCACGAATTCGGGCTGGAAACCCGCTATGCCCACATGTCGAAGATACGGGTACGCGAGGGTCAAAGGGTCTCGCGCGGCGAGTTGATCGGTGATATGGGAAGTACCGGACAGTCGACCGGGACGCATCTGCACTACGAGGTGCGAGTCGACGGAACACCCGTCAACCCCATGACCTACATCAAGGCAGCCAGAGATGTTTTCTAAGAGCAGGATCAACGAGCCCGGTCCCAAGGCCGGCGAACCGGACAAGGCCAGGCCGCCCGAAACAGGCTTTCAACGCCCCGGTGCCGACAGCCCCGTTCCGACTGCGCCCAAGGCCAAGCCGCCCGCCTCTATGCTGTCCTCGGACCTTGTCGTGACGGGCAATCTCAAGACAACGGGCGATATTCAGGTCGAGGGCACGATCGACGGCGACATCCATGCGCATCTGCTGACCGTTGGCGAATCCGCCACGGTCCGGGGCGAGGTGGTGGCCGATGACGTCGTCATCAACGGCCGGGTGATCGGCCGGGTGCGCGGGCTCAAGGTGCGGCTGACCTCGACCGCGCGGGTCGAGGGCGACATCATCCACAAGACCATCGCGATCGAAAGCGGTGCGCATTTCGAGGGCTCGGTCCAGCGTCAGGACGACCCGTTGAACACCGGACAGCGCAGCGCCGGGGGCAAGGCCACGCATGGCATGGGCGACACCGCGCCCGCCCCGCGCCCCCCAAACGAGACCGGCCAGCCCAAGGGCTGAGCCGCACGATCCTCAGGGAGGAGGAGAAGGGGCCCCGCGCCGGAAACGGCCGGGGCCCTTTTGCGCGCATCGGTCAAGCCGCGGGCCGCATGGCGAAATGCGGCCCCGTGGCGTCCGCTGCGCGCAAGACCTGCACCATGCCATCCCCACACAGGAAGACCCGCCCATGAGCCCCATCGACATTCTGGACTATGCCGGTGTCGCGCTGTTTGCCGCGACCGGCGCGCTGGCAGCCTCGCGCAAGCAGCTCGACATCATCGGCTTCCTGTTTCTGGGCGCGGTCACCGGCATCGGCGGCGGCACGCTGCGCGATCTGGTGCTGGGGGTTCCGGTCTTCTGGGTGGCGCAGCATCTCTATCTTGTGGTCTGCGCCGCGACGGCCGTTCTGGTCTATTTCACCGCGCATCTGCTGGAATCACGCTATCGGCTGCTGCTCTGGCTCGATGCGGTGGCGCTGGCGGCCTATGGCGTCTTCGGCGCCTACAAGGGGCTTCTGGTCACGGAATCCGCGACGATCGCCATCGCGATGGGGATGCTGACCGGCACCTTCGGGGGCATCCTGCGCGATGTGCTGGCGCGCGAGCCGTCGGTACTGATGCGGCAGGAAATCTATGTGGCCGCCGCCATGACGGGCGCGGTTGCCTATGTCGCGCTGCGCGGGCTGGGCATGGGGCTACCGGTTGCGGCGGGCGGGGCGTTCGTTCTGGCACTGGGCGTGCGCGGCGGGGCGCTGGCCTTTGGCTGGACCCTGCCCGCCTATCGCTCGCGCCCCGGACGCGCACCCGAGGATCTGCGCTGAGAGCCCGGTGGATCAGCCCTCGGCCTGGGCCTCGGCGCGGGTCTTGCCCGCGACCTTCAGCGCCAGCGTCGCGGCCATGAACTGGTCCAGATCGCCGTCCAGAACGCCTGCGGTGTCCGAGGTCTCGACCCCGGTGCGCAGATCCTTGACCATCTGGTAGGGCTGCAAGACGTAGGACCGGATCTGGTTGCCCCAGCCGGCATCGCCCTTGGCGTCGTGCTGGGCCTGGATGTCGGCGTTCCGGCGGTCCAGCTCAAGCTGGTACAGCCGCGATTTCAGCGCCTTCATGGCGATGTCGCGGTTCTGGTGCTGGGATTTTTCCGACGACGTGACCACGATGCCGGTGGGAATATGGGTGATCCGCACCGCCGAGTCGGTGGTGTTGACGTGCTGCCCGCCCGCGCCCGAGGAGCGGTAGGTATCGACCCGGATATCCGAGGGGTTCACCTCGATCTCGATATTGTCGTCCACGACCGGATAGACCCAGACCGACGAGAACGAGGTGTGCCGCCGCGCCGCGCTGTCATAGGGCGAGATGCGCACCAGCCGGTGGACGCCCGATTCCGATTTCAACCAGCCATAGGCATTGCGGCCCGAGATCTTGTAGGTCGCGGACTTGATCCCCGCCTCCTCGCCGCCGTTCTCGGATTGCAGCTCGACCTCGTAGCCATGCGCCTCGGCCCAGCGCACATACATCCGCGCCAGCATGCTGGCCCAGTCGCAGCTTTCGGTACCGCCCGCACCCGCGTTGATCTCAAGGAAGGTGTCGTTGGCATCCGCCTCGCCATCCAGCAGCGCCTCAAGCTCTTTCTGGGCGGCCCTTTCGCGCAGCGCCTTCAGCGCCGCCTCGGCCTCGGTGACCACTTCCTTGTCGCCCTCGGCCTCGCCCAGTTCGATCAGTTCGATATTGTCCTCAAGCTCGCGCGAGATGGTGCGATAGGTCTCGATCGCGTCGGACAGCGCCTGACGGTCGCGCATCAGCTTCTGCGCGCGTTCGGGATCGTTCCAGAGGTTCGGATCCTCGGTCATCGCGTCGAATTCTTCCAGCCGGTGCGTCGCCGTCTCCCAGTCCAGCCGCTGGGCCAGCAGCTTGAGCGATTTGCGGATCTCCGCGACGGTGTTCTGCGCCTCTGCACGCATGGCGTCTGTGCCCTTTCAAGCTCTGGTCGGACGGTATCAGATGGGGGTGATAGCCCGGTGCGCAATCCCGGGCAAGCCGACAGCGTTCAGTAAAGCCCGCCCGAGGAGATCGTGCCGAAATTCGCCTTGGGCGCGACCACGGCCTTGCGGCCGGTCGAGGTGGTAACCTCGCGCGGCGGGTCTGCGGGGTCGACGTCCCCCTCGCCGCGGCCGAAAAGCGGCAGGTCAGAGCCCATCGCAAAGCCGCCATCGACCATGGCGCCGATGCCGAAGATCGGTTCCTCGCCGGTGCGGAAATACTCGGCCACGACATGCTCGCCGGTCGCATCATCGGGCAGCCGCCCGCCCGAATAGCGGTCGATCTTGATGAAGCGGCCCCCCGGCGGCACCTTGAACGGCCCGCCGCCATATTTCGCGGTCGCCTTGCGCATGAAATCGTTGAAGACCGGCGCGCAAAGCGTGCCGCCCGCCGCCCGCCCGCCCAGGCTGCGCGGCCGGTCATAGCCCATGTAGCACCCCGCCACGATGTTCGAGGTGAAGCCCACGAACCACACATCGCGCGCGTCATTGGTGGTGCCGGTCTTGCCCGCGGTCGGAACGCCCAGATTGATCCGCCCCGCCGCCGTGCCGCGCTCGACAACGCCCTGCATCATCGAGGTCAGCTGATAGGCGGTGACCGCGTTCATCACCCGTTCGCGGTTGGTCACGATGCCCGGCGCCCGGCCCGGCGCAAGGTTCGGATCGTCGCAATCGGTGCAGATGCGGGTGTCGTGCCGGTAGATCGTGCTGCCAAAGCGGTCCTGCACCCGGTCGACCAGCGTGGGTTCGACCCGTTCGCCGCCATTGGCAAACATCGCATAGGCCGCCACCATCCGGTACAGCGTCGTCTCCTGGCTGCCCAGCGCGTTCGCAAGGAAGGGTTCCAGCCGGTCATAGACGCCGAAGCGTTCGGCATAGGTCGCGACCGTGTCCATGCCAACCTCCTTGGCCAGACGCACGGTCATCAGGTTGCGCGAGCGTTCGATCCCGGTACGCAGGGGCGTCGGCCCGTAGAACCGGTTCGAGGCGTTCTTGGGCCGCCAGATCCCTGCGCCCGTGTCCACCTCGATCGGCGCATCGATCACGATGGTCGCGGGCGTGAACCCGCTGTCCAGCGCCGCGGCATAGACGAAGGGCTTGAAGGCCGAACCGGGCTGGCGCGTGGCCTGCGTGGCGCGGTTGAAGACCGAGTCCTGATAGGAAAAGCCGCCCTGCATCGCCAGCACGCGGCCCGTGTTGACATCCATCGCGACGAATCCGCCCTGCACCTCGGGCACCTGGCGCAGCGTCCAGCGGATGAAGCTGCCATCGGAATCCGACAGCATCCGGCGGACATGGACGACATCGCCCGGATCGAAATTCTGGCGCAGATCGCCGCGGAACCAGGACGTATCGGCGCGCGGCAGTTCTGCCGTGCCCTCGACCCCCTCGATGCCGATCACCAGCCGCTGTTCCTCGACGGCCAGCACCACCGCGGGCAGCCAGGGGCTGACCAGGTCGATATCGCGGGCGATCTCGGTCTCGGCCAGCGCGCTGCGCCAGGCGGTCTCATCGGCCAGCGCGGCGGGGTCGATCTTCTTGCCGGTGCCGCGCCAGCGCCCCTGGCTGCGGTCGAATTCCTCCAGCGCGCTGCGAAGCGCGCGGGCAGCCTCGATCTGCAATTCGGGATCGACGGTGGCGCGGATCGCCAGGCCGCCGCCGAAGAACTCGGCCTCGCCGAAATGGCCCGAAAGCTGGCGCCGGATTTCGTCGGTGAAATAGTCGCGCTGCGGCAGGCTGGCGGCGAAGGGCGGGTAATCGCCATTCTGCACGGTGCGCAGCGGCTGCGCCAACGCGGTCTGAAAGGCGTCGGCATCCAGATAGCCGTTCTCGTGCATCTGACGCAGGACGTAATCGCGCCGCTCGATGGCGCGGTCCATGGCGCGCACCGGATGATAGGTCGAGGGCGCCTTGGGAAGTGCGGCCAGATAGGCGGCCTCTTCGGGGGCAAGCTGGGCCAGCGTCTTGTTGAAATAGGTCTGGGCCGCGGCCGCCACGCCATAGGAGTTCTGACCGAGGAAGATCTCGTTGAGATAGAGTTCCAGGATCCGGTCCTTGGACATCGTCTTCTCGATCCGCACGGCCAGGATCAGTTCCTTGACCTTGCGCTCGCCCGTCCGCTCGCCGCCCAGAAGGAAGTTCTTCATCACCTGCTGGGTGATGGTCGAGGCACCGCGCAGCGTCTCGCCCCGGGTTTCCAGCGCCTCGATCCCCGCCGCAACGATGGAGCGGGCATCGAACCCCTTGTGGCTGTAGAAATTCTTGTCCTCGGCCGAGATGAAGGCGTGCTTGACCAGATCGGGGATTTCCTCGGCGGGGGCGAACAGGCGGCGTTCATCGGCAAATTCGTCGATCAGCCGACCCTCGCCGGAATAGATCCGGCTGATGGTCTTGGGCTGGTAGGTCGCCAGATCCTCGTGGTTGGGCAGATCGCGCGCATAGGTCCAGAACACGCCGCCCAGAAGCAGCGCGGCGCCGACAAGCCCGAGGGTGACCAGGGAAAAGATTACCCCGAGCGACGAGAGAATGAAACGGATCAAACCGCCCTTGCCTTTCCTGATCGCATGGACCTCTATACGCCGCCCGCCGTCCGGGGTCAAAACGAACGGGTCCGCACCGGGCGGTTTCGCGCGCGCCTGCCGGTCACGTCCTCGGGAGGATGCGGTCCTAGCGGCGTAACAGCGCCGCCTGCGCCGCATCCTCGGCCGCCCATTCCCCGATCGCGGCAACGATCCCGGCAATCGCCCGCGCGCGCCATTCGGGCGAGACGAGGTTGCGCCGGTCGCGTTCCGAGGACAGGAAGCCCAGTTCGACCAGCACCGAGGGGATGTCGGGCGATTTCAGCACCGAGAAACCCGCCGACAGCCGCGGCCGCTTGTGCAGACCGCCGACATGCGCCTGCAACCCTGCCACGATGGCATCCGCCAGCCGGTCGGCCCGCGGCGCGGTCTCGGTCCGGGCGATGTCCATCAGCAGGGTTGCGATCTCGTCATCCTTGTCGGTCAGATCCACCCCCGCCAGCAGCGCGTCGCGGTCATGCCGCTCGGCCAGCAGGGCCGAAGCCTTGTCGGACGCGGTGTCCGACAGGGTGTAGACCGTTCCACCGCTGGCCTGACCATCGGCCAGCGCATCGGCATGCAGCGAGATGAACAGATCGCCCCGGGCCGCGCGCGCGATGTCGATGCGGGTTTCCAGCGGCACAAAATGGTCGCCATCGCGGGTCAGCACCGGTTCGTGCCCTGCCCGGATCAACGCCTCGGCCAGTTCACGGGCAAAGCTCAGCATCAGGTCCGATTCGCGCAGGCCGCCCCGCTCGGCGCCGGGGTCGATGCCGCCATGGCCGGGGTCGAGCACGACGCGCAGGGGCCGCGTGCCGTCCTGGCGGCGCTGCGGCGGGGCCAGTTCCTCGGGCGGCGGCAGGCCCCAGAGCGCCGCGGCGGGCGGGCGCGCGGCGGCGGCGAAACTGGCGGGATCGGTGGGGGTCAGGCGGACCGACAGCAGCGCCCGGCCGCTGGCCCGGTCGCGCGCCATCTGGGCCGTCTCGATGACAAAGGGTCCGCCAAGCTCCAGCACCAGCCGCGACCAGCCCGGTTGCAGCGCCCCAGCCCGCGCCGCGACGACCCGGCCCGTGGCGACGAGTTTCGCAGGGTCGGTGCCGCGCCAATCCACCTCGCGGAAATCGGCGACCAGCCGGGGCGGGTTGTCGAGCATGTAGACCCGGTAGGGCACCGGCTGCGACAGGTCGAGCACAAGCGCAACCCCTGCCCCGGCATCGGCCACCCGCGAATTCGCCGCGTCGGGCCGGGCCAGCGCCGTCCGTTCCTGCGCCAGCACCAGAGCCGGCGCGGCAAGGCCCAGCACAAGCGCCACAAGGCGCAGGACGGAAAGGGGATGTCGCATGGCTGCCCGCTCTTGTTTTGCCGCGATCATAGCGCAGCCGCGCGGCAGGCGGAACCGCAAGCCGGAATGCAAACGGCCGCCCCGGGGGACGGCCGCAAGCCTGGCGGACAACAGGGCTCAGCCGGTCGAGAGCCGCGCGGCCACGTTTTCCCAGTTCACCAGATGGTCAAGGAAGTTCGTCAGATAGGCCGGACGCTTGTTGCGGAAGTCGATATAGTAGGAATGTTCCCACACATCGCAGCCCAGAAGCGCGGTCTGGTTGAAGCAAAGCGGGTTCACGCCATTCTCGGTCTTGGTCACCTTGAGCGTGCCATCGGTGTCGACCACCAGCCAGCACCAGCCCGACCCGAACTGCCCGGCACCCGCGGCCGCGAATTCCTCCTTGAACTTGCCGACCGAGCCGAAGGCGTCATTGATCCGCGCCTCAAGCTCCGAGGGCATGGCGGATTTGCCCGGCCCCATCATCTCCCAGAACTGGCAATGGTTCCAATGCTGCGAGGCGTTGTTGAAGATGCCGTTCTGCGCGACGGCGCCCTTCTGATAGGTGCCCCGGACGATATCCTCGAGGGATTTGCCCTCCCATTCGGTGCCCGCGATCAGCTTGTTGCCGTTGTCCACATAGGCCTTGTGGTGCAGGTCGTGGTGATACTCCATCGTCTCCCGCGACATGCCCAGATCGGCGAGCGCGTCATGGGCATAGGGAAGGTCGGGAAGTTCGAAGGCCATGGATCCCCCTGTTGGTCTGTGATGCGTCACTTTGACCTAGATGGAGCGGCTGGGGCGGGGAGGTCAAGCCCCGGGGGCGAAATTGCCCGATGCGGTCCACGGCACGGCAGCACCCCGCCGCAGGTGAAATGAAAGAAGCGGCCCGATCAGGAAAATCCGCGGCCGCGTGTGAAATCATACCGAAAGAAGGATGCGCGCCCCCGGACCGGATCGACACCGGACCAGGGGGCGCGGATCGCTGCGCCTTATTCCTCGGGCAGCGGATAGACCTGAACCGAGCTGCTGCCGCCGCTGGTGCCGTAAAGCTGGGCGCCGACCGCGCCAAAGAAAACCGGCAGCAGCAGGCCGGCGACAATGCCGAACCATTTGGCGGCCGATTCGGGAACGAGAACGTCGTAATTGTTGTCGGACATGGGCGGGACTCCGAATGGGGTTTGGCGCCTGTTATGCGAAGCGGCCGCGCACACGTCAAGGCGACCAAATGCGCAGGACAGCCCCCTGCGACAGAGCGGCCCAGCCGCAGGATCACCCGCGAACCGCCCGTCAGCACTGCGAAACGCCACCCGAACGGCAAAGGGGCGCCTGCGTGATGGATCGCCCCCGGGCGCGACACCCCCGCCGGGATCACATCATGGTGAGAAACCGCCGCCCGGACGGCCCATCCCCGCTGCACGCAGGCCATGACCGCGGCGCAGGAAAGCGGGCACTCGCCTTGTTTGCCGGGCTTTCGCGCCGCCTGCCCGACCGGCGCGGCCGCCCCCCCGACCTGCCCGCGCGCGGCGGTTCGGGCGCGCCGCTTTGCCCTTTCGATTCCGGTCCTTCCGTAATAGATCGGCGGAAGGACTGGAAAGGGGTGGACCTTCATGGCCTTCACGCTTGTCGCCCTGGGGCTGGCCGCGGCAATCGCGGTGCTTCTGGCCATCACGCTGGCGCGCGGGCGGTCGGGCGATGCCCCGGCCGCGGCCTATGATCTTCAGGTCTATCGCGACCAACTGCGCGAGGTCGAGCGCGACCTTGCCCGCGGCGTCATCACCGCAGACGAGGCCGAGCGCATCCGTACCGAGGTCGCGCGCCGGGTGCTGGAGGCCGACCGCCAGCTCAAGGCCCAGACGACCGGCACGCAAGCGCCGCGCGCGGCCAATCTTGCGGTCGGGGGCGTGCTCGTGCTGCTGCTTCTGGGTGGCACATGGGGTCTTTATCGCGCGGTCGGCGCACCCGGCTATCCCGACCAGCCGATGGCCGCGCGCATCGCCGAAGCGGCCGAGTTCCGCGCCACCCGCATGCGCCAGACCGAGGCCGAGGAGACCGCGCCGCCGATCCCCGTCCCCGCCCCCGAACCCCAGCATATGGAACTGGTCGAGCGGCTGCGCGAGGCGGTGGCCGAACGCGGCGACGATCTGCGCGGCCAGATCCTGCTGGCCCGCAACGAGGCAGCACTGGGCAATTTTGCCGCCGCGCATGCTGCGCAGGCCCGGGTAATCGACCTGAAACAGGGCCGCGCCACCGCCGAGGATTACGCCACGCGCGCCGACATGATGGTGCTGGCCGCAGGCGGCTATGTCTCGCCCGAGGCCAAAGCCGTGCTGGAAGAGGCGCTGAACCGCGACCCGCGCAATGGCCTCGCGCTCTATTACTGGGGGCTCATGCATATCCAGACCGGCCGGCCCGACATCGCCTTCCGGGTGTGGCGCGAACTTCTGACGGTCTCACAGCCGGACGATCCCTGGCTCGGCCCGGTCCATGCCCAGATCCGCGATCTGGCCTGGTTCGCGGGCGATGACGACTACACCCCGCCGCCGCTGCCCCAGGCCGGCACGCGCGGGCCGAGTGCCGAGGATATCGAGGCCGCCGCCGACATGACCCCCGAACAGCGCCGCCAGATGATCGTCGGCATGGTCGCGAACCTGTCCGACCGGCTGGCCCGGCAGGGCGGCAGCCCCGAGGAATGGGCGCAACTGATCCGTGCGCTCGGCATGCTGGGCGATACCGAACAGGCGGGCGGCATCTGGGCCGAGGCGCAGCAGGTCTTTGCGCCGCACCCGCAGGCGCTGGAGACCGTCCGCGCCGCGGCCATCGCGGCAGGTGTGGCCGAGTGAGCGTCTTCGACAGCACCGAAAGCTTCGCCGCCGCCCTGTCCGACCGCGGCGCGCTGATCGGCCTCGATCTGGGCGACAAGACGATCGGCGTGGCGGTCTCGGACGGGCTGCGCAGCGTCGCGACACCGCTGGAAACGATCCGGCGCAGCAAGTTCACCCTCGATGCCGCGCGCCTGCTGGACATCGCGACCGGACGCAGCGCCGCGGGCCTGCTCCTGGGCCTGCCGCGCAACATGGATGGCAGCGAGGGGCCGCGCTGCCAGTCGACCCGCGCCTTCGCGCGCAACCTCTCGCGCCTGACCGACCTGCCCATCGGCTTCTGGGACGAACGGCTCTCGACCGTCGCGGCCGAACGCGCCCTGCTCGAAGCCGATACCTCGCGCAGACGCCGCGCCGAGGTGATTGACCATGTCGCCGCGGGCTATATCCTTCAAGGGTTACTTGACCGCCTGCGCCACATGAAGGACGCCCCATGAGCGAAGACCGCCCCGCCCGCGTCCAGGGCGCCATCGAAACCCCCTGCATCCAGGTCTGCGTTGTCGACCGCGCCTCCCGGCTCTGCACCGGCTGCCTGCGCTCGATCGACGAGATCGCCGCCTGGACAAGGATGAGCCCCGAGGACCGCCGCCGCGTGATGGCCGAGCTGCCCGCCCGGCGCGACCGCCTGCCGCCGCCGGCCCTGTCCTGAAGCGCCGCCCGCCCCTTCTTCTGGCCTGAAATATCCCGGGGGGAGTCCGCAAGGACGGGGGGCAGCGCCCCCCTGCCCGGTCAGCCGCGGCGCGCGGCCAGCGCCTCGTCCAGCATCGCGCGCAACAGCCCCGCATCCACCTGCGAGGTGACGAAGGCCGCGCCGATCCCGCGCGCCAGCACCAGCCGCAATTGGCCGTCCTGCACCTTCTTGTCCTGCGCCATCAGGCCGATCAGCGCATCCGCATCGGGCAGATCGCCGGGGATGTCGGCCAGATCGCGCTTCATCCCCATCGCCGCCAGATGGGCGCGGACGCGGCTTGGGTCTTCCTGACTGCACAGCCGCATCCGGGCCGACAGCTCGAAGGCCAGCGCGCAACCGATCGCCACGCCCTCGCCATGCAGCAGACGGCTGGAATAGCCCGTCGCCGCCTCGAGCGCGTGGCAGAAGGTGTGACCAAGGTTCAAGAGCGCGCGTTCGCCCTGTTCGGTCTCGTCCCGCTCGACGATGCCCGCCTTCATCTCGCAGGACCGGCGCACGGCATGGATGCGCGCGGCCAGATCGCCCGCGGCCAGCGCCGGGCCATTGCGCTCCAGCCAGTCGAAGAAGGCCGCATCGCCCAACAGGCCGTATTTCACCACCTCGCCGTAACCGGCCAGGAAATCGCGCCGGTCCAGCGTGTCCAGCACGCCGGTATCGGCCAGCACGAGGCTCGGCTGGTGGAAGGCGCCGATCAGGTTCTTGCCGAGGGGCGAGTTGATGCCGGTCTTGCCGCCCACCGAACTGTCGACCTGGGCCAGCAGCGTGGTCGGCACCTGCACGAAGCGCACGCCGCGGCGCAGGACGGCCGCGGCAAAGCCCGCCAGATCGCCGATCACGCCGCCGCCAAGCGCCACCACCATGTCGCGGCGCTCGACCTTCTGTTCGATCAGCCATTCCACCGCGCGCGAGAATTGCGCCCAGCCCTTGGTCGCCTCGCCGGGCGGCAGGGCCAGCGCCGCCGCCTCGATCCCCGCGGCCGCCAGCCCCGCGCGGAACGGCTCCAGATGCAGGGCGGCCACCGTCTCGTCGGTCAGGATCGCGACGCGGGGCCGCGCCAGCAGCGGGCCGATCTCGGCGCCCGCGCGGGCGATCAGGCCGGGGCCGATGCGGATGTCGTAGTCGCGGCCCGGCAGGGCCACATGCACGGTTTCGGCTGTCGGGCTCATGCCGCCTCCAGAACGTCGGGACGGGCGGCAAGCGCCTCGATCACCTTGTCGGCCATTTCCTCGATCGAATAGCGCGGCAGCGCCGTCACCGCCAGATCGGCCATCGCATAGAACGGCCGGCGGTCGTGATAAAGCTGCGCCAGCGTGCCGAAGGGGTCGGGGGTCTGCAACAGCGGCCGCGTCGCCTTGTGCCGCACGCGGTTCCACAACAGCTCCAGATCGGCATCGAGCCAGACCGACACACCGCGCGCCGAGATCGCGGCGCGGTTGGCCTCGGCCAGGAACGCGCCCCCGCCGGTCGACAGCACGCCCGGCGGCCCGTCCAGCAGGCGCGCGATCACCTGCGCCTCCTTGGCGCGAAAGAACGCCTCGCCGTCGCGGGCAAAGATCTCGGCGATGGTCATGTTCGCGGCCTTGACGATCTCGGCATCCGAATCGCGGAACGGCACGTCCAGCTTTCGCGCCAGCGCGGTGCCGACCGCGGTCTTGCCCGCGCCCATCAGCCCGACCAGGGCAATGGTCTTCTTCAACCGTGCCCCCACCTGGGCAACCTCCCGCCAAGTTGTTCCCTGCGGCCCTTCAATGGCGTGAACTCCCCGGGAATGCCAGTTATAATCGAGCCAAAGCGGGAAACGCGCGGACAGAAACGGAAGGCAGGGCAGTATGTTGCGGCTTCTCAAGGCATTGGTTTTCCTGATCGTTGTGGGATTCGCCGGGCTTGTCGGCTTTGCCTATCTGGGCGATCTGACGCCCGATCAGGGAGTGGTGAGCGAAAGCCTGACGCTTGATGTGGACTAGAACGCTTCATCTGCTGGCCGGGCTGTCGCTGGTGCTGACGGCTGCGACCGGGCCCGTCCCGGCCGATCAGCCGCTATCGGCGATCGACTGGCTGTCGGATTCGGTGACCGATCCGGCGGTGCGAAGCGTGCCGCCCGCACTCAGCCCCGGCCCGCCGATCGAGACCATCGAGGTGCAACCGCTGGCGGGTATCAGCGTCGATGCGGTCGGGCTGTTGCCTGCGCAGGTCACGGGGCTGCCGCGCGATCTGTGGGGGCCAGGGCAGCCCGAGGCCATCGCCCGCGCGATCCGGTCCGAACGGGTGGACACGCTGCCCGCGGTGCAGGCGCTGTTGCTGACGCTGCTTCTGGCCGAGCTTGACCCGCCCGCGACGATGCGGGCCGGCGAAGACGGCGTGCTGCTGCTGGCGCGGCTGGACAAGCTTCTGGACATGGGCGCGCTCGATCAGGCGCAGGCGCTGGTGGAACGCGCCGGGCCGACCGATCCGGAACTGTTCCGCCGCTGGTTCGACATCTCGCTTCTGACCGGTCAGGAGGATCGCGCCTGTGCGGCGATGCGGCTGACACCCGATGTCGCGCCGACCTTTCCGACGCGGGTCTTCTGTCTGGCCCGGCGCGGCGACTGGAACGCCGCCGCGCTGACGCTGGAGACGGCACGCGCGCTGGGTTACGTCACCGACGAGGAGGACGCGCTGCTGGCGCGCTTTCTCGACCCCGAACTGGCCGAACTGGGCGAGCCCCTGCCCGCCCCCTCGCGCCCCAGCCCGCTGATCTTTCGGATGCGCGAGGCGGTGGGCGAACCGCTGGGCACGGTCACGCTGCCGCTGGCCTTTGCCCGGTCGGACCTGCGCACAAACGCGGGCTGGCGCGCGCGGATCGAGGCGACCGAGCGGCTGGCGCGGACCGGGGCGCTGCCGCCGAACCAGTTGCTGGGCATCTGGACCGAACGCAAGCCCGCCGCCTCGGGCGGGATGTGGGGCCGGGTCGCGGCGCTTCAGGCTTTTGACGTGGCAATGATCGCGGGCCAGCCCGGCCCCGTCGCCGCCGCGCTGCTGCCCGTCTGGGAGGCGATGCTGGCCGCCGAGCTGGAGGTGCCCTTTGCCCAGATTTACGGCGCGCGGCTGGCCCGGCTGGGGCTGCCCGGCGAGGCGGGCGCGCTGGCCTTCCGGATCGGGCTGCTGACCGACGAATACGAGGCCATCGCCCGGATCCGCGAGCCGGTTTCCGACGAGGAACGGCTGCTGATCGGGCTGGCCACGGGCGAAGTTGCGGGGCTTGCGCCCGGCACGGCGCTGGGCGCGGCGCTGGTCGAGGGCTTTGCCGGGGCCGAGCCCGGCACGGCCGAGGCGCGGCTTCTGGCCGAAGGACGATTGGGCGAGGCGATCCTGACCGCCATCGACCTGATCACCGACGGCGCGCGCGGCAATCTGGGCGAGGTCACACGCGCCCTGGTGCTGATGCGGCGGCTGGGGCTGGAATCGGTTGCGCGGCAAAGCGCGCTGCAACTGATACTGCTGGAGCGCCGGGGATGAGTGCAGAGGCGCTGCGCTGGATCGCCACCTTCCTTGAGGCGCAGGCCGCCGAAAAGGACGCCGCGACCAACACGCAACTGGCCTATGCGCGCGATCTGCGCGATTTCGCCGGGTGGCTGGAGCGGCGGGGGCTGGCCCTGGACAGCGTGAGCGAGCGCGACATCACCGCCTATCTGGTCGCCTGCGAGGCCGAGGGGCTGGCGCTGGCCACGCGCGCGCGGCGGCTTTCGGCGATCCGGCAATTGTTCCGCTTTGCCTATGAGGAAGGCTGGCGCAGCGACAACCCGGCCTTGCAGATCAAGGGGCCGGGCAAGGCGCGGCGGCTGCCCAGGACGCTGAGCCATGACGAGGTGGACCGGCTGCTGGCCGCGGCCGAAGCCTCGCCGCGCGACGCAGGGCGCAATGCCTGCCTGGTGCAACTGCTTTACGCGACGGGGATGCGGGTCAGCGAACTGGTCTCGCTGCCGGTGTCCTGCGCGCGGGGCGATCCGCGGATGCTGCTGATCCGGGGCAAGGGCGGCAAGGAACGGATGGTGCCGCTGTCGCGGCCCGCGCGCGCGGCCTTGGCCGAATGGCTGGTCGAACGCGACGCGGCCGAAGCCGCGGCACGCGCCGAAGGGGCGTCGCCCAGCCGGTTCCTGTTCCCCTCGCATGGGCGTCTGGGGCATCTGACGCGGCACCGCTTCTATTCGCTGATCAAGGAAATCGCCGTGGCGGGCGGCATTTCGCCCGACAAGGTGACACCGCACACGCTGCGCCATGCCTTTGCGACGCATCTGCTGGCGGGCGGGGCGGATCTGCGCTCGATCCAGACGCTGCTGGGTCATGCCGATGTCTCGACCACCGAGATCTATACCCATGTGCTGGACGAGCGTCTGCGCGCGCTGGTGCTGGAGCATCACCCGCTGGCGCGCGGCGGCAAGGCGACTTGATCCCCGCCGGGGCACGCCCCATAACAAAGGGCAACGCCCCCGGCCGAGAGAGACATGGACAGCCCCGCACCGCTGCTTGACGCAGCCTTCATCCTGACGATCGCCGCGATCGTGCTGTTGCTGTTGCTGTCGGCCTTCTTCTCGGGTTCGGAAACCGCGCTGACAGCGGCATCGCGCGCCAAGCTGCGTGCGCGGGCCGACCGGGGCGATCAGGGCGCCGAACAGGCGCTGAAGATCACCGAGGACAACGAACGGCTGATCGGCTCGGTCCTGCTGGGCAACAACCTGGTCAACATCCTGGCGGCCTCGCTGGCGACGGCGCTGTTCACGCGGGCCTTCGGCGAATCGGGGGTGGCGCTGGCGACGCTGGTGATGACGCTTCTGGTGCTGATCTTTGCCGAGGTGCTGCCCAAGACCTATGCGATCACCAATGCCGAGACGGCGGCGGCGCGGGTCTCGCCGCTGATCCGGATCGTGATCCTGGTCTTCTCGCCCGTCGTGTCGGCAGTGCGCGCGCTGGTGCGCCGGATCCTCGCGCTGTTCGGGGTCAGGGCGGACCCCGACAGCCATATCCTGGCCGTGCGCGAGGAGATCGCGGGCGCGCTGCAACTGGGCCATTCCGAGGGGCTGGTCGAGAAGGAGGACCGCGACCGCATCCTGGGCGCGCTGGATCTGGGCGAGCGTACCGTCGAAGAGATCATGCTGCACCGCTCACAGATCGAGATGATAGACGCCGACCTGCCGACCGAGGAAATCCTGTCGCGCGCGCTGGACAGCACGCATACGCGGCTGCCGCTGTTCCGCGGCGACCCCGAGAACATCGTCGGCGTGATCCATGCCAAGGACCTGCTGCGCGCGATGGACCGGCTGTTGCGCGGCCCTGAGGCGAGTGCTGAAAAGCTGAAGGAATTCCGGGCGCTGGACGTGGCGCGCAAGCCCTATTTCGTGCCCGAGACCACCACTCTGGACGACCAGATGCGCGAATTCCTGCGCCGCCACACCCATTTCGCGCTGGTGGTGGACGAATATGGCGCGCTGCGCGGGCTGATCACCCTTGAGGACATCCTGGAGGAGATCGTCGGCGAGATCACCGACGAGTTCGATGTCGATGCCGGCCATCCCCTGCGCCAGACCGAGGACGGTACGGTGCTGGTGGACGGGGCGATGACGATCCGCGACCTGAACCGGGCGATGGACTGGACGCTGCCCGACGAGGAAGCGAACACGATCGCGGGGCTCGTGATCCACGAGGCGCAGTCGATCCCGACGCAAGGTCAGGTGTTTTCCTTCCACGGCTTCCGCTTCGAGGTGTTGCAGCGGCAGGCCAACCGCATCACCCGGTTGAAGATCCGGCAATTATAGGGGCGGCGGGGGCGCTCCCGCCCCCGTCCGGCGCAGGGCGCAGGCGCGCCCGGCTTGTCCGGGGTTGGGCGTGGCGCCCGGCAAAGCCGGGCGCGCCTCCGGCGGGGATATTTGGGGCCAGAAGAAGGATGGATCAGCGGCCCTTGAACAGCCCGCCGAGGATGCCGCGGACGAGGCGTTTGCCGGTGGTGCCGGACAATTCCTTGATGAGCGCATCGCCCAGCGCAGCGCCGAGGGTGTCGGGGGGCTGGCGGCGGCGGGGGGCAGGTGTGCCGCGGGCGGGCGGGGAATAGCGGCGCTGGTCGCGGTCGGCTGCCTGGGCGGCATCCTCGGCCGCGCGCGCGGCCTGGGCGGCGCGGCGGGTCAGCATTTCATGCGCGGAATCGCGGTCGATCAGGCGGTCATATTTGCCCGCGAGCGGCGAGGCGGCGATCAGCGCGGCGCGCTGGGCGGGCTCGATCGGGCCGAGTAGTGAGGCGGGCGGGCGGATCAGGGTGCGCTGCGCCATGCCGGGCACGCCCTTGTCCTCGAGCAGCGAGGTGACCGCCTCGCCCACACCGACCTCGCGGATCGCCTGCGCCGTGTCGAATTCGGGATTGTCGCGATAGGTTTCGGCGGCGCGTTTCAGCGCGGTGCGGTCGCGCGCGGTGAAGGCGCGCAGCGCATGCTGGACCCGGTTGCCGAGCTGGCCGAGCACGTTCTGCGGCAGGTCGTCGGGGCTCTGGGTGACGAAATAGACGCCGACCCCCTTGGACCTGATCAGCCGGGCCACCCGTTCGACCTTGTCGGTCAGGGCCTTGGGCGCGCCGTCGAACAGCAGATGCGCCTCATCGAAGAAGAAGACCAGCCGCGGCTTGTCGGGATCGCCCACTTCGGGCAATTCCTCGAACAGTTGCGACAGCAGCCAGAGCAGAAAGGTCGCGTAAAGCTGCGGCGCGCCCATCAGGCGGTCGGCGGCCAGGATGCTGATCCGGCCGCGGCCATCGGGATCGAGGCGCATCATGTCGGACAGATCGAGCGCAGGTTCGCCGAAGAGCAGCGCCCCGCCCTGGCTTTCCAGCACCAGAAGCCGACGCTGGATCGCGCCGATCGAGGCGGGCGCGATATTGCCCCAGCTCAGCGAAAGCGTGGCGGCGTTCTGGCCGACCCAGGCGAGCAGGCTGCGCAGATCGGCAAGGTCGAGCAGCGGCAGCCCCTCGTCATCGGCGACGCGGAAGGCGATGGTCAGCACGCCCTCCTGCACCTCGTTGAGTTCCAGCAGGCGCGACAGCAGCAGCGGCCCCATCTCGGCGATGGTGGTGCGGATCGGGTGGCCCTGTTCGCCGAACAGATCCCAGAAGGTGACCGGGAAGGCCGTATAGGCATAATCGGCCAGTCCGATGGTGGCCGCGCGGGTCTGGAAGGCGTCATGCGCGCGGGCATCGGTCCGCCCCGGTGCCGCGAGCCCGGCAAGGTCGCCCTTGACGTCCGCCATAAAGACCGGGACGCCCGCCGCCGAGAAGCCCTCGGCCATGACCTGCAAGGTCACGGTCTTGCCGGTGCCGGTGGCGCCCGCGATCAGCCCGTGGCGGTTGGCGTAATCGAGCCGGAGATATTGCGCCGCCATGTGGTCCGGGCCGGCGCCGCCGATGAACAGCCGTTGCGACAAGAATTTCGCTCCTTCCCCGGATCCCGCTGGTCAGACAATACAAATTTAACAGCTTCGTGCGAGTCTCAATCCATCCCGCAGACCGGGCCGCTGGTTCGGGCGGGTCTTCCTCCCTGATGGACTGGGCCGCATCCTCGTGATGCGGCCTTTTTTCGTGCGCGATCGTGCCGCGGCGAAAGGGTGATTCATTGTCTGTTGACGGACGCAAACAAAGCCCGTAGCCTGCGCCCAATCAAAAGGTCGGCCCGTCCGACAGGGAGCAAGAAAACATGAGGAAAGGGCTGCCGAGCGGCCCTTTTTTCTTTTGCCGCGCAAGGCTCCGCCGCCGCCCGCGATTGCCCGCTGACAGTGACGCGCCGCCATGCTAGAGCGCGGCAAGCAACGCAGCAAAGGCAGGCGAACCATGCGTGAACTACTCAGACCCCTCGGACTTGCAGCGCTTGTGGCGCTGGCCGGCCCCGTGCTGGCGCAGGACGCGGGCGGCACCGCAACCCCCGAGGCCGGAACCGTGGCCCCGCCCAACGTCACCACCGCCGAGGTCGACAGCCTGCCGATGGCCGAGCAGGAGGCCGACAACGGCCCTCAGGCCTATCTCAAGGAGACCTTCCAGGATTGGCGGGTCGTCTGCGTCAAGCTGGATGACGAGCGGGAATCGTGCAACATGCAGCAATTGCTGCGGGACTCGAACAACAACCCGGTCAGCCAGGTCTCGATCGCACCGCTGCCGCCCGCCGCCGCGCCGCGCGCCGCCGCGGTCGAGATCGCCACGCCGATGGAAACCCTGCTGAGCGAGGATCTGCGGCTGGCCATCGACACCGCCGCGCCCAAGCGCTATCGCTTCACCTTCTGCGTGCCGCAGGGCTGTTACGCCCGCTTTGCGCTGACGCAGGAAGAGGTTGCCGCCTTCAAGGCCGGGCGTTCGGCCAAGGTCATCATCGTGCCGCTGATGGCACCGGACCAGACCGCCGAGATCCCGATGTCGCTGTCGGGCTTTACCGCGGCCTATGACATGGTGGCCAAGACCATGGCCGACCAGTAACGCACCTGAACCTGCCGCGGTCCGGGGCCTGCGCCCCGGCCGCAAGCCTCGAACCTCAGGCCCGGCGCAGCGCCAGAACCGCGTTGAGCCCGCCAAAGGCAAAGGCGTTCGACAGAACGACATCCACCTTCGCCTCGCGTGCCTCGTTCGGCACCACGTCGAGCATGCATTCGGGATCGGGTTCCTCGTAGCCGATGGTCGGCGCGATCACCCCGTCCTTCAGCGCCATGATGCAGGCCAGAAGCTCCACCGCACCGGTGCCGCCGATCAGATGGCCATGCATCGACTTGGTGGACGAGATCATCAGCCGGTCGGCATGCGCGCCGAACACATCCGCCACGGCGGCACATTCGGTCTTGTCATTTGCGGCCGTGCCGGTGCCATGGGCGTTGATATAGCCCACATCCGCGGGCGCGAGCCTTGCATCGCGCAGCGCGCCCGCGATGGCGCGGGCCGCCCCCTGGCGCGAGGGCATGACGATGTCCGAGGCATCCGCGGTCATCGCGAATCCGACCACTTCGGCCAGGATCTCGGCGCCGCGGGCGCGGGCATGGTCGTATTCCTCGAACACGAAGACCGCCGCGCCTTCGCCCTGAACCATGCCGTTGCGGTTGGCGCTGAACGGGCGGCAGGCGTCCCTGGACATCACGCGCAGCCCTTCCCAGGCCTTGATGCCGCCAAAGCACAGCATCGATTCCGACCCGCCGGTGACGATCACCCGGCTGACGCCCGACCGGATCAGGTAGAACGCCTGGCCCATCGCGTGGTTCGACGATGCGCAGGCCGTGGCCACGGTAAAGGACGGCCCGCGCAGGTTGTAGGTCATCGAGACATGGCTGGCCGCGGCATTGTTCATCAGCTTCGGCACGACGAAGGGATGGACGCGGTTCTTGCCCTCCTCGTAGACCGAGCGGTAATTCTCGTCGAGCGTGGTCATGCCGCCGCCCGACGTGCCCAGCACCACCCCCGCCTCGTTCGAGAGCTGGCCCGAGAAATCCAGGCCCGACTGCGTGATCGCCTCGCGCGCGGCCATCAGCGTGAACTGGGTGAACCGGTCATAGAGCGCGATCTGCTGGCGGTTGAAATGGTCTTCGGGCTCATAGCCCCTGACCTGTCCGCCGATGCGGATCGACAGCCGGTCGAGATCGCGGATGTCGATCTCGCCGATGCCGCAGCGCCCCTCGCGGAACGCGGCCAGCGTGTCGGGGACGTTATGGCCAAGCGCGTTGATCGTGCCCTGGCCGGTGATGACGACGCGCCTCATGCTTTCTGGTCGGCAACCAGCCCCTCGACTGCGCGGACGATCGCGGCCACCGACGAGATGTCGAACTCGCTTTCCGAGGGATCGTTGGCGTTGAACGGCACCTGGATGTCGAACGCTTCCTCGATGGCAAAGATCGATTCCACCAGGCCCAGACTGTCGATGCCCAGATCCTCGAGCGTCGAGTCCAGTTTGACGTCCGAAGGTTCGAGCACGGCCTGCTCGGCGATGATCGCGATCACCTTGTCCTTCACGCTGTCCGACATGGGGGCCCCTTTTGCCTTGCTTTGTCGTGCGTGGATCTAGTCGCTCGCGGAGCGCTTTGAAACCGCTTTCTGCAATTCGGCCACCTGCGCGAAAAGCCGCGGCAGGCGGCGCAGCGCCTTGTAGCTTTCGACATGGGTTTCCATGCGCATGGCGGGATATCCCAGCAGGACGCGGCCCTTGGGCGCATTGGTAAAGATCTTGGTGGCACCGCCCGCGATCACGTCATCGCCGATAAAGATGTTGTCATTGACACCCACCTGCCCGGCCAGAACGACCCGGTCGCCAATCCGGACCGATCCCGCGATGCCGACCTGCCCGCAAAACAGGCAGTCGCGGCCGATCTGGACGTTGTGGCCGACATGAACAAGGTTGTCGAGCTTGCTGCCCGAACCCACCACCGTATCGCGGATCGTGCCGCGGTCGATGCAGGCATTGGCCCCGATCTCGACATCGTCGCCGATGGTGACGGCGCCCAGCGAATGGATGCGCGTCCAGCCCTGCGCCTCGGCCGCGCCCGCATCGCCCAGCGACTGGCGCACGTTCTCGACCGCGGATTTCTCGGGCGTGACAAAGGAGAACCCGTCCGCCCCGATCACCGCGCCGGGTTGCAGGATGACCCGATCCCCGATCTGCACCCGGGCGCCGATCCGGACGCCTGCTTGGATCAGCGCGTCGGCGCCGATGCGGGCATCCTCGGCGATGAAGCCATGCGGTGCGATCCGGGCGCGCGGGCCGATCACGGCACGGGGACCGATGACCACAAGCGGCCCGATCGCGGCGCCTTCGCCGATCTCGGCGCTGGGGTCGATCACGGCCGAAGGGTGGATGCCCGGGGCAATCTCGGGGCCGGGATCCATCAGCCGGGTCAGCCCCGCCATGGCATAGCGCGGGCGCGGCACGAACAGCGCCGCGCGCAGCCCCAGCGCGCGCCAGTCGGCACCGTCCCACAGGATCGCAGCCTGCGCAGCACCCTGCGCCAGACCCTCGGCATAGGCAGGCTTCATCGCCAGCGCCAGCGCGTCCGCGCCGGCCTCCGCCGGTTCGGCGGCGCGCGCGATCCGGAGCGATCCGTCGCCTTCGAGCCGCGCGCCAAGCGCGACCGCGATCTGGTCGAGTGTGAACGCCATGTCGGCCCCCTGCCCTTGCCCGGGCCCGGGTTTACCCCCGAACCGGCAGGACCGCCACCCCGGCGGCCTGCAACGCATCGAAAATCGCCGCATCCCGGCCATAGACATCGCGGCGATACTGCATCCGTCCCTTGGGATCGGTGACCGCGGTGCGATAGATGATGTGGATCGGCAGCGGCTGTTCCAGATCGACCCGCGTCTCGCGCCCCGAAGCCAGCCGCGCGGCAAAGAACCCCTTGGGATCGTCGGTCTGCGCGGCCAGCAGCGCATAGGCGAAGTCGAACGGATCGCCCAGCCGGATGCAGCCATGGCTGAAGGTGCGCACCTCACGCGCGAACAGCGATTTCGACGGCGTGTCGTGCAGGTAGATGTTGTAGGGGTTGGGGAACATGAACTTGACCTGCCCCAGCGCATTGGCCTGCGAGGGCGGCTGCTTGAGCGCGAAGGGGAAGGTGCGCGCGGTGTAGTTCGAGAAATCGACCGCGCCGCGGCTGACAACCCGGCCACGCGAATCCACCAGTTGCAGATAGCCATGCGCATTGGGGTTGGCCTGCATCTTGGGCAGGTATTCCTTGACGGTGATCGAGCGCGGGACATGCCAGGACGGGTTGATGACCATGTGATCCATCACGTCCGAAAACTCGGGCGTGCGCTGGTCGTTCACGTTCTTGCCCACGACCGAGCGGGTCTGGAACACCACCTCGCCCGCGTCGATGATGCGGGCGTGGAAATCGGTGATGTTGACCAGCACATGCCGGTCGCCACGGTCATTGCCCAGCCAACGCTCGCGCTCCATCGCGACGAGGATGGATTTCAGCCGCTCCTCGGGCGCGACGTTGATCTCGTCGACCGTGCCCGCACCGGCAATGCCGTCGGGTTCCAGCCCGTGGTCAAGCTGGAACGCCTGCACCGCCTTTTGCAGCGCCACGTCATAGCTGGCCGCCGCGCTGCGCGCGAGATAGCCCATGGAAATCATTCGGTTGCGCAGCGCAACGACGGCCTCGCCGGTCTGGCCCGGGCGCAGCGTGCCCGCTGGCACGCGCGGGCCCCATCCGCCCTCGGCGATGCGCTGTTCCAGGCGCATCTTCTCGCGCAAGAGCCTGGCATATTCGGGGCTGCGCGGGGCAAGGCCACGCAGGAAGACGCCGGGATTATCGGCCGCGGCCAGCCCGGCCAGCAGGTCGCCCGGTTCGGGCCGGTCGATCTGGCGCTTGATGTCGGCGACCACGCGGCGCGGCTCGATCACGCCCGAGTGGATGTCGCGGGCATAGGACAGGAACATCCGCGTCGCCGCGACCTCGGCCCGGCCGATGGCGCGCAGCGTGCGGGCATCGCTGAATGTGGCGATCAGCGCGTGCGGATCGTAGCGCCCGGCGGGCAGCCCATGGGCCGACGCCTGCGAAAACGCGGTCAGCAGCGCGGCGCGGCGGTCCGCGGCCTCGGCCGATGTCCAGAACGGCGCGTAGTCGCGTGCGCGGTAGAATTCGGCGATGGCGGCATCGTCCGACGCCGCCTCGGCCACGGCCTGGCGGAAGGCGGCCATGTCCATGCTTGCCTGCGCGGGCAGCGGCCCCGTCAGGCCCAGAACGACAGACGCAGCCCCTGCCATCAGCACGCGGCGCAGATCAACAAGACGCATCAAATCAATTCCCTGTCAGACTTTTCACACGCGAGGATGCGGGGTACCTTCGGCCAATCGCGGCAACCTGTCCACAGGGAAATCCACACCCTTCCATCGAAACTCAACTCCCTGTTGCAGAAATCCAGCGCCCTGCCGACCCCATCCTAAGCCGCAAAAATGAGCAAGTTCTTGCCGGTTTGCCGGGGCTCCGGCCCCCTGCGGCGAATCCAGTCTTGGCTGGAAATGCCGAATATGTCATAGACATGGCGGGTCGGAACCAATGGTCCGAGGAAAAAAACGCCGTGAAATCGCGGCACTGGAACGAAATTGGGGCGGGCGGAGATATCATGAACATGACCCGGAACGGCATCTCGCGCCGTGGCCTTCTGGCCGCGTTTGCAGCAACCACACTCGTCGCTGCGCCGACATATTCCAACGCTTTCGGAGTTCTGAGGGGCGCAGGCGACATCCGGCGGGTCCGGATGTATTCCGGCCGCACCGGCGAGAGCATGGACACGATCTACTGGATCGAGGGCGAGTACATCAAGGAAGCGGTGAGGGAAATCAACCACTTCATGCGCGACTGGCGGAACGATCAGACGGTGTCGATGGATCTGCGCAATCTCGACATCATGGCCGCCGCACACAGGCTGCTTGATGTGGACGAACCCTACATGCTGCTGTCGGGCTACCGCAGCCCGCAGACCAACGCGATGCTGAGCGCCCGCTCGGGCGGGGTCGCCAAGAACTCGCTGCACATGAAGGGCCAGGCGGCGGATCTGCGGCTCAAGAGCCGGACGGTCGGCCAGATGGCGCGCGCGGCAAGCGTCTGCAAGGCGGGCGGCGTCGGCACCTATTCCAGCTCGAACTTCGTGCATATGGATTGCGGCCCGGTGCGGACCTGGGGCCGCTGAGGCCACAACGCCACCCTTTCTGGCGTCAGGCGCCCCCGCCTGTGCGCCATTATGGCATTGTGACGTAGACCTTGCCACAGTTCACCCTGTCGGATCCTGCCGCTCTGGCATTGTTGACCCTACGAAAACTCTAAGTTCCCCGGCTTGCATCGCCCGAACAGGGCTTTGCGGCATTTTTGCGTTCAAATTTCGTCACGATCGCGTTAACATTTAGAGACTCGGGGCACTGTATTTTTCAGGGGTCTGGTTGTGTGCCGCCGAGGCAACCATGGGAAGGTTAAAAACATGCTTAATCTGTAAAGGCGAGCCTCGCGGCCGGCGCAGCCGTTCTGGCGCTTGCATCCGCGGCCAACGCGACCATCGTGACCGTGTTCGACGGCATTGCCGCGGGCCGGACATCGTTCGATTCGACGGTCACGGCCGCCGGTGGTACCGTTGTCTCCGACACCTGGGCCGGTCTGTCGGGCGGCACGTCGATCGACCGCGGTGACTACACGATCACGCGGAACGGCGGTGGCTCGTTCTGGGTCAGCAGTTACGGCTCGATGTCGGGCCAGACGGTCGATATCAGCCCCGCCCGCAACGACGGCGGCTGGTGGGACGCCTCGGGGCGGACCGATCCGATGGATTACTACAACGCGGGCGTCACGCTGACCTTCAGTTCGGCGATCAACTCGATCGGCTTCGAGGTGGGCGACTGGGCGACCTGCTGCTACGATCCGGTGACCGAACTGTTCATCTCGTTCGATGACGGCGCGCCGATCAAGGTGGCCTCGGCGACCACCTGGAGCCAAGGGCTGTTCCCGTCGCAAACCAACCCGGCAAGCAGCGTCTACGAGATCTTCGTGGCCGCTTTCGACGACTCGGGCGAGTTCACCAAGGTCTCGTTCTGGGGCAACGGCCTGGGCGAATATCTGGTGTTCGGCGGCCAGGTCCGCTATGCGCTGCTCGACGAAGGCAGCCTGCCGCCCATCGGCGACGTGCCGCTGCCGGCCTCCAGCCTGCTGCTTCTGGGCGGTCTGGGCGGCATCGCCGCACTGCGCCGCAAGCGCACGAAATAAGGCGATGACATTTCGGCGCGCGGGCAGGTTGAACCGCGCGCCATTGAAATTCCGACGCCGGGCCTCAGGGTCCGGCGTCTTTCTTTTCGGATCAGGTTCGGCCGGGCCGATTCCGCAGCGCTTGTGATCGACCAGCCACAAGTTCTCGTGCGGCGTGGTTGTGCCACCCTGGCCGGGATGGCCTCCAGCCCCCGAAGCCCCGTCAGCGCCCGCGGCATGTGACCGGGCGCGCATTTCTGTCAGGCCCCGATCTGCATCGCTTCGGGTTGCCTCCGGCCCAAGCCGGATTGATGGTCGCCGTCCGGCTCTGTGCGCAGATCGCTTTCCGGCCTCATGGGGCCGGTGCCTGATCCAGCGTCTTGCAGCAGCGAAAGCCCAGATGGTAATTCTCGTGGCTGCCGGGGCTCATCACCCGGTCGCCATGCCAGTAGGGCGCGCGCCAGCGGCACCAGTCGGGATGGGCGCGGTATTTGTCCCAGATGAACCACGATCCCTTCATCTCGGTGACGCCCAGCGTGGTGCTGCCCGCGCTGGCCATCTGGTCGGGGGCCAGCGGCAGGTTCATGTGCTCGGCCGCGTTGCCGTTCAGGTCATAGACCCTGAGCGGGCTGGTACATCCTGCAAAACTGCCCGCCGGATAGGTGTTCGAGCCGCAATTCTTCCAGCCGCCGCCGGGACAGGTCGGGCTTTTCTCGCTGTTCTGGGCGCAGATTCCGG
Source organism: Rhodovulum strictum (assembly GCF_009649175.1). Lineage (GTDB taxonomy): Bacteria > Pseudomonadota > Alphaproteobacteria > Rhodobacterales > Rhodobacteraceae > Rhodovulum > Rhodovulum strictum. The sequence goes on from NZ_WJPO01000005.1 coordinate 96,517, forward strand.
TCTGAAAGGCGGGGCCATAACTCCAGCGCGCGGCGGGTTCGTGCCTGGCGTTATGCGCCGCGCGCATCCGGTTGACCGCGGCCGAGGCCGACAGCCCGCGCGCAAGGTCGAAGCGGTAATCGGGTGGGGCAAGCGCGCCCTGGCAGGCACCTTCCCATTCATGGGCATCGCACAGCCGCTTGCCTTCGGCGGCGCAGATCAGGGCGGCTTCGCGTGCCTTGACCCAGACCACGGGATAGGCGCAGGGGATGTTGGGGTATTCGAACTGGTCGATGCAGGCTTTCGCATCCTCGGGGCGCTGGGTCGCGGGGTCGTAGAGCGGCGCCATGAACTTCGCGCCGCAGATCCGTTCGAAGCGGCGGTCGGCATGGGCCGCCAGCGCATTGCCGCCCGCACGGGCATTGCATTCCTCGCGGGTCATCGGGTGGCGGGTGATGGCGGGGTTGCCCTGACCCAGCACCGACGAGACCGCAAAGATCGCCCGGATCCGGTCAATCTGCGCCGGGCTGACACCGCGCGCCGCGGCGATCTCGTCGAACAGGCGCGCGTTGCGCTCGGCCAGGCTCTGTGCGGCGGCGGGGATTGCCCAGAGAAGGCAGGCAAGGACGATCGCAACCTGCCTCATTCCGCATCCTCCTTGCGCAGAAGATAGAAGAAGTCGCGATTGTCGGCCGATCCGACAAAGCGCGGCACGCGGCTGCCATCGGCGCGGCGCGCGTCGATCTGGGCCATGCCCGCAACAAGATGGTGCAGCGCGATGCCGCCGCCGGGGGCAGCGGTGTAGGCCGCCATATAGGTGTGTTCCATCGCGTTCATGTCCAGAAGCATCGCGTAGTCGCAGCCATAGGCCTGAAACACCCGCGCCATGGCCGAGGGCGTGGCCGTCGAGAACCAGGCATAGACCAGGAAGGGGCCGTTCGGTCCGGGCCGCAGGCAGGCGCCCGCGCGCAGCGTCCTGAGTTCGGCCTTGTCCGAGCCCGACCAGTTGCCCGGTAGCCATTGGCGCACCATCGTGCCGGGCAGGGGCTGGCCGGTGTCGGGGTCAGGCTCGACCAGCGCCACGCCGTTCTGGCGGGCAAAGCGGATCTCGCGCAGCGGCGGCGCGTCCGCGCTATCCCATGTGCGCATCCCCACCCTGCCATCGGTCAGGACGTAGAGCGTGGCAAGCCCGGGCTGCAACCGGCTGAGCACCGTGCCATGGACGACAAAGCCGTAATGGTGGCCGTGGTTCGTGGCAGCCAGCGGCCCCGCGCGAAAGGCGCCATGCTCGCGCTTGAAACCGCCGGTGAAGGTGGCGGCGACGCGGCGCGCCTCGGCCGGGGACAGCATGCCGGTGGGCACAAGGGGGGCGGGACGGGCCACACCATCGGGGCCGGGCAGCGCGCGGTTGCGCGCGCCCTCGGGCGGGCGGGGCGACCAGTCGAGGCGGGGATGTTCGGTGCCGGTCTCGTAGCCCAGATCGAACAGCGACAGATCGAAGCCCACCAGATAGACATCGGCCTTGCCCTCGACCGGGTCCAGCGGGTTGGCGCGCTGATCGCCGCGCAGGATGGCAGGGTCGATCATCCGCGGTTGCAGCGCCGAGGCATAGATGCCGGGCGCCCCCTCCACCGCGTACCAGGCGCCCATCTCCATCCGGGTGGGGCTGGCGCCGACCAGATCGAAGGTCATCGTGGTATACATCACTGGATGATCGGCCAGCCGCGCGCGCCCCAGCGCCGCCGCTGCCCGGCCCGGATCGGCATCGGCCACCAGCGCCCCGCTTTCGAGGTAGCGATCCTTGTATAGCGTGCCCTTGACGAAGCCAACCAGGCTTTCGCCAAAGGCCACCCTGTCGCGCAGGAATTCGGCGGTACGCTCCAGGCTGGTGCGGCTGCCCGCGACCGGGTTGCGCAGATATAGCCGCTCGCCGCAGATCGGCGCAAAGGGCAGGCCGGTGGCGCGGGCGCTGTCAAGCTCGGGCGGCTCCCCGGTCCAAGGGCGGCAGAGCCCGGTACCGCCCAGCGAAAGCGCGGGGTCGGGGCCGCCGGTCAGCGCGATCTGGCGGGCAAGCGGGGCGGGGTTCTCGATGTGATAGGTTTCGCGCCCCTTGCCGGGGCGAAACAGCTCAAGCAGCAACCAGCCATTCGCACCGGGGTTCAGCGCGGTCAGGGCAAGCCGCGTGCCATCGGCGGCGCGCGCCTCCTGACGGGTGCGAAAGACCTGAAGCTCGACCACCGAGCGCGCACGGTCCTCCTGCGCCAGCGCGTTCTGCCGCGCCAGCACCACCGCGCCGGGATGATCCATGGCGTCCGCCAGCGCAAGCCGGGGCCAGAGCGCCAACAGCACCAGACCCGCAAGGCGGGGCCACAAGCGCATCAGGTCGCGCGGCCGGATATGGGACAAGACGGCAATCATCTGTGTCCGACCTAGCAGCATAGTCGTTTAAATGGTGTAACCCCGATGCCGCGGCATGCGGATCACCCCTACCCGACCGGCAGCCTAGTCAGCCACCGCCCCCCGGGGCAAGCCCGTTCGGCCCTATAGCCGGTAATAGTCCCGAAACCAGGCCACGAACCGCGCCACGCCTTCGCGGAAATCGGTTTCGGGGCGATAGCCGGTCAGCCGGTGCAAAAGCGTGGCATCCGCCCAGGTGGCAGGCACGTCGCCCGGCTGCATATCCATCAGGTTGCGGATCGCGGGACGGCCCAGTTCGGCCTCGAGCGCGTCGATGAAATCGGTCAGCTTCACGCTGGTCGAATTGCCGATATTCACCACGCGGAACGGCGCCACGGGGCTGAGGCTGTCGCCCTCGGGCACCACGCCATCCGCCGGGCGCACGGGTGCGGCATCCATCAACAGCCGGATGCCGCGCACCAGATCGGTGACATAGGTGAAGTCGCGGAACATCTCGCCGTGATTGTAGACGTCGATGGGTTCGCCCCGCGCGATCCTGAGCGCGAACTTGATCGGCGCCATGTCGGGGCGCCCCCAGGGGCCATAGACGGTGAAGAAGCGGAACATCGTGGTGGGCAGATCGTGCAGATGGGCATAGGCATGGCCCATCGCCTCGGTCGCCTTTTTCGTGGCGGCATAGATCGTCAGCGGTGTGTCGGCCTTTTGCGTTTCGGAAAAGGGCATTTCCGTATTCGCGCCATAGACCGACGAGGTCGAGGCCATCAGCAGGTGGCGCACGTCATGGCGGCGCGCGGCCTCCATCACGTTGAAGGTGCCTACGATGTTCGAGTCTATATAGGCGCGGGGGTTTTCAAGGCTGTAGCGCACGCCCGCCTGCGCGGCCAGATGCACGACGATCTCGGGGGCAAAGCCGTCGATGGCGGATGACAGCGCCGCCTCGTCCTCCAGCATTGCCTCGGTCGCGGAATAGAAGGGGGATTGCAACAGCCGTTCATGGCGGCGGCGCTTGAGGTTCAGGTCGTAGTAATCGGTGAAACCGTCGAGGCCGTGAACCTCGTGCCCTTCGGCCAGCAGAAGTTCGGCAAGGTGATAGCCGATGAACCCGGCCGTGCCGGTGATGAAGACGCGGGTCATGCGGGGCCTTTCGCCGGATGCGGAAACGCGCCACGTCTATATCGGCAGGGCGGCCTTGGCCAGACGGGCGCCGCCGCTCGGGCAGCGCCCGGAATCCGCGTGTCAGCGGATCAGGAAGCTTTCAAGCTGGGCGCCCTTCTTCAGCGCATCTTCCAGCCAGTTCGGCCGGCGGCCACGCCCGCTCCAGGTTTCCGAGGCGTTGTTCGGGTTGCGGTATTTCGCGACCGTCTTGCTGCGCCGGGTCTTCTTGCCGAAGATATCGTCCAGCGAAAACCCGAACTCCTTCGCCTTTTCCTCGAGCGCGGCACGCGCCTTCGCCTTTTCGCGGTCGTTGTAGGACGCGATCGCCGCATCGACATCCTTGCGGAGCTGTTTGAGCTCGGCGAGCGAGAGCTTGTCCAGGTCTTTTGTCATTCCGGTTTCCTGCTACGCTGGGTTTCTTGGCCGTTTTCCCGACACTGACGATTTTTCTGCCTGCATGAGAACGGGAAAACCACCTGTCATTTTAGACAGTCTCCGCACAAAAGGCCAGTCCCCGCGAAGCAGCGGGAATCGGGCACGGGACAGAGGCGCTTTGCTCGGCGAGAGATTGCCGAAAACCCGATGGCATCCAATCGGCACGTCCCCCCTGCCCCGGTCAAAGCCTCTGGTCGTAATCTCCAACGGCCGGTTCGGTGCGGATCACCGCGTCGAGATCGGCAAAGATCGCGCGCAATTCCTCCTCGCTCTCGGGGCTTTCGCAGACCACAACCAGATTGGGCGTGTTCGACGAAGCGCGCACCAGACCCCAGCCGCCGTTCTCAAGCATGACGCGCGCGCCGTTGACGGTGACGATATCGGAAATCGCCCGCCCGCCAAGGGGTTCGCCGCGCGCGCGCCGATCCTGAAGTTTCGCCACCAGCCGGTCGAGCACGGCATATTTCTCGGTATCGGCGCAAAAGGGCGACATGGTGGGCGAGGAAAAGGTCCGGGGCAATGCGCGGCGCAGGTCCGAGAGCGAGCGGCCGGGATTGCGGTCCATCAGCTTGCAGATCTCGACCGCCACCCGCATCCCGCAATCGTAGCCCCGCCCCACGGGACCGGCGAGGAAATAATGGCCCGATTTCTCGAAGCCCGCCAGCGCGCCGGTGGCATGAACGCGCCGCTTCATGTGGCTGTGGCCGGTCTTCCAGTATTCGGTGCTGGCCCCCAGCGCCCGCAATTCCGGGTCGCTGTGGTAAAGCCCGGTCGATTTCACATCGACCACGAATTTTGCACCGGGATACAATCTGGCATAGTCGCGCGCCAGGATCACGCCCATCTTGTCGGCGAAGATCTCCTCGCCCTCGTCATCGACCACGCCGCAGCGGTCGCCATCGCCGTCAAAACCCAGCGCCAGATCCGCGCCGCTTTCGCGGACCGCGCGGGCCATGTCGTGCAGCATCTCCATGGCTTCGGGATTCGGATTGTAGTTGGGGAAGGTGTAATCCAGATCGCAATGCAGCGGCACGACATCGACACCGATCCTGTCCAGAATCTCGGGCGCGAAATCCGAGGCGGTGCCATTGCCGGTGGCGCAGACCACTTTCAGCGGACGCGACATGCGGAAATCCGCGACAAGGTCGTGGATATACGCCTCGCGCACGCCATCCTCGCGCTGCCAGCCGCCACCGGGACGGGCCTCGCCCAGCCCGCCCAGCACGATATCGCGCAGCTCGGCCATTTCCTCGGGGCCATGGGTCAGCGGCCGTTCGAACCCCATCTTGACCCCGGTCCAACCATTCGGATTGTGGCTGGCCGTCACCATCGCAACGGCGGGCGCGTCAAGGTGGAACTGGCTGAAATAGGTCATGGGCGACAAGGCCGGGCCGATATCGCGCACCGTGATCCCCGCCTGCACCAGCCCCAGCATCAGCGCCTGCTTGATCGCCAGCGAATAGTCGCGATAGTCGTTGCCCACCGCAATTTCCGGCCGGATGCCGCGGCGCATCATCTGGGTTCCGAGCCCAAGCCCCAGGGCAGTCATTCCGGGCAGGTTGATTTCCTGCGGATAACGCCAGCGCGCATCGTATTCGCGAAAGCCCGTGGGCACGATCATCGGGTCACGCAGGAAATCCCAGGTGTTCGGGCGAACCTCGGCATGCGGTCTGGTCATCGGCGGCTCCCTGGCGCGCTGTGGCTTTGCGGGGCCGGTTTATCCGATGCCGCCGCTTCTGCCCATAGACCGAAAAGATAAGCCAATCCATCCGGCTGCGGATGGCAGCCGGGCAATGCGGAACGCCCGCGCGCCCGGATCAGGCGGCGCAATTCTCCCTGACCGGGGCGCGCGCCTCGCCGGCCAGACATGCGGGCATTGCGAGCACGGCGTAATTGCGGCCATCCTCGGAATTTCGATAGCTTTCGCCCAGTTGCCGCACGTCATAGCCAAGCTGCCGCAGCGCCCGCATCAAGGCCAGCGAGGACAGGCAGATCATCTGCGACGCCCCCCGCGCCCGGGCGATGCCGACCAGCCCATCGACGATCAGCCGCAGACATTCCGCCCGCTCGGCCCCGGTCTGAAGACTGTCGTCGATTACCAGACGGGTACATTCCCAGACGCCAGGGCTGGCAATGTCCTCGGGCATGATGCGGGGCGGGATATGCGGCAGCTTGCCCTGAAAGGCATCGCGCAGCATGTAGGTATGCGGTCCCCAGGTCGAGGTGGTGGGCATGGTCCGCGCTCCGCCGACCACGCGACCCTCGCGCAGCACGACCGAGTAATGGGCCTGCGGCGTGTCGTACTGGTCCATCTCGACGATCCCGTCATGGGGAACGTCCCAGCCCAGTTGATCGACAAAGACCCGTTTTCGCAGCGCGAGGAAATCATAGAACGCAGGACCGTGCCGGTGCAGATCGGCGAAGGTGAAGCTCAGGTTGTGCATGGGCGGCCTCTCTTGTGCTTGCCGCCGCAAGTCTGGGCAGAGCCGGAGAGGTCTATAAACCTTAAAGTTGTATCACGAAGGCGTCACACACCCTTCAGGCAAGTCATTGTTGCAGAAAGGAAAACGAATACAACCATTGGTTGTTTGTTGCCGACTGAATTCCCGCAGGAATCGCAACCCGCAGGGCTACAGGACGCCCCGGATCCGCGCGATCGACGCCGCCTGCGAGGGGGTTTGCGCCCCCAGCTTGCGCTTGGCATTGGACAGCCGCGCCTTGACCGCGCTCATCGAGATATCCAGCTCAGCCGAGATCTCCTTGAGCCGCATCCCGTTGGCCTGCATCCGCAGCGCCTCGGTCTCGGCGCGGGTCAGCTTGCGCGGCGGCACCCCGGCCTTGTGCAACTGGGTCACGATGGACAGCAACTCGCGCATCTCGACGACGTTGAAGGGCCGGTCATGCCGCACGAAATTGCCGTAACTGCGCCGCCCCTTTTCCTCGGTGCACAGCACGCTGGTCACCGCGCCATGGCGCAGCCCGTGGCGTCGCGCCTCGCGCAGAACGCCGCGGGGATCGTCGATGCCCATCAGATCCCACGAGGTGACGCCGGTATTGGAGTAGACCCATTTCATCACGGGATCATGCACCACAAGCCCGTGCAGGGTGTAATGCTCGACCCAGTCATCGGGCAGGCGGTTCAACTCCTCGGCCGGATAGGAAAAACCGACGCGCAACGCAACGTAGCAGCCCCCGGGGGCAAGCTCGTTCAGGCGGTCGGAAAATCTCTTGATCAGGCTCATCAGGGGGTATGCGTCCTGTGTTCAATTACCGCGCCGAAACGTGTAATGGACCTTCCTAACAGGTGGCATCACAGAAAGCCACTCAACTTTTACGCGAGGGCGCGAAACATCATGGACCGGGTAAGGAAAGTGGCCGAGCTGCTGTCCAGAATGGATCAGGTTTGCGACACGGGTTTCGCACTTGCCATCCACATTCGTTTCACGCGCCCGCTCCTGCTTTATCAAAGCTATCATCGGGCGTGGAGCGATTTCTATTCCGAGAACGGCCTGATGCTGACCGATCCCGTCGTGCGCTGGGGGCTCGAGAATACCGGCGTCCTGCTCTGGGACGATCCTGAACTTGACGATCCGGCCGACGTCGTGGCGCTGGCGCGCAAGCACGGGCTGCGCAATGGCGTAACGGTATCCACCGGGGCGCGGGCCTCGCGCACGATTTCGGGCCATACACGGTCAACGGGGCCGTTCACCGCCGACGAGATCGCGCATCTGCAATGCCTGGTCGAGACGGTACATGAGGTGACCGAGGGGCTTGATGCCCTCGACGCCCCCGAGATGCAGGCGCTGCGCGCGCTCGATTTCTCGCGGCCCTGACCGCGTCGCAGTCCCGTTACGCAGATCGCTTAACGCTCTGCGTGCAATGCCGAACGCCAGCGGATATGCTCGCCGCGCGTCAGGACAGGGAGGGTGCGGTGCGCGGAAATTGCGGAAAGCCTTGCGGCACGCGGCGGGGATGCGGCGCTTGCATGGGGAACGCGCGATGACGGGGCGCGGGCTTGCCCCTTTCGATCCGTTCGGGCTTGGCCGCAGCGCCTGGCGGGTGAACGCGGTCGCGCTGGGCCATGCCGGGGAAATCGCCCGCGATCAGGGCGAGCGCTGGCAGGCGGCATGGGCGCAGACCGCAACCGTGATGCGCGCGGCGCGGATGAGCGGGCGGCATGCGACGGCGGCCGACTGGGCCGGGCATTGGCGCGACTATCTGCGCGATTCGGCCGAACGCGGGGTGCTGGCTGCCGACATCCTGCGCGAGCGTGCCGACGCCCTGCGCGCGGCCGAGGACGAGGGCGCGCCCCCTGCCCTGCCCCATGCGCAAGAGCCGGTGATGGATGCCGAGACGCTGGCGCGGCCCTGCAATGCGCGGCTGGTACGTCTGCTGCCCGCCAAGGCGCCCGAACCGGCTGCGCGGCCCGTGCTGCTGATCGCGCCGCGTGCGGGCGGGGCTGACGGGTTGCAGGGCGCGGCGGCGGCGGCGCTGGCCGCCGGGCTGCCGGTCTATGCAGCCGGTTTTGCCCGCCAGCCGGTGCCGGGTCAGACCATGGCCGATGTGATCGACGCGCTGGCCGCCTTTGCCGCCGCAATTGCCCGCCGTCACCCCGACGCACCCGCGCCGCTGGTGCTGGGCCAGGGGCCGGGCGGCGGGCTGCCGCTGGCTCTGGCCGCCGCCCATCCCGGGACGCCGGGGCTGGTGCTGCTGGATGCGGTGGCGCTGGCGCCGGGGCGGCCGGGCACCGGGGGGGCGCTGGCCGGGATGCTGTCCGATCTGGGCGGTGGGCTGTTCGACGGGGCGACGCCTGCGCTGGCGGCCATGCTGGACGATCCGCATGGCGGCTGGCTGCGCCCGCTGGCCACGATCCTGGCCGAGGCCGACCGCGCCGGGCCGCGCGTCACCGAGGCGGCGCGCCGGGGTGGCGGCCCCGCCCTGCTGACCGCAGAGGAGGCGCGCTGGGCCGCCGCAGCGCTGCCGCCGGGCGATCTGCTGGCGCGCAACGCCTTGGCATTGGCGCCGGGCCGTCCGCTCGATCTGCGCGCGATTTCGGTGCCGGTGCTGATCTGCCTGCGCCCGGGCGATCCCGCCGCCCGCCCGGCCGAGGTGCTGGGTTGGCTTTCCGGTACCCACGGCGACGCCGACGCGATCCGCGTCGCGGGCCAGCGCGTCGTGCTGCTGGACCATGCCGAGGCGCGGCCGGGGCTGGTGCTGGCGGGCCGGGTGGGCGAACGCCCCGCGCTTGATGCAATCGCGGCACTTGCACCGGGGCTGTACCGGATGAGTGTCGAGGCGATCGAGGGGCGTGGGTCTGCGCGGCGGGCCGTGCTGTCGCTCGCTCCCTGCGCGCTGGATGGCCCGGATGCTAACGCCCCGACCCATGCCGCCGCCGCCCGCGCGCTGCGCATGCAGGCCGAAAGCTACGAGGCGTTCGCCCCTGCCCTGCGCGCCACCATCGCCCCGCCGCTGGCCGACGCCTCGCGCGCGCTGCACCCGCTGCGGCTGGGCCGGGCGGCGCTGTCCTCGCAGAACCCCCTGCTTGGACCGGTCAAACCCGCCGCCGCGCGCCTGCGCGAAACGCGCCAGCCCGCGCCGCCCGACAACCCCTTTCTCTGGATGGAGCGGATGGGGTTCGAACTGGCCGGGCAATGGCTGGATCTGGGCACCGCGATGCGCCGGGCCGCCATCGAGACCGGCTTTCACGCAGTCTGGGGCAATCCCTGGATGCGTGCCTTCGGCGCCTTCGCGCCCGCCCCCGCAGCACCCGAAGCCCAGGCCGCCCCGGTCCGCAGCCGGACCCAGCCCACGGAGACTGCCGCCGAATGAATGTTCAGGAAAACCGGGTATTTGGCGAGGTCGCCATCGGCGACAGCGCCGAGGTGGTGCGGATCTGTACCGAGGATGATTTCTACGTCTTCGCGACGGCATCGGGCAATCACAACCCGATGCATCTGGCGGGGCTTGATGGCGATGGGGATGGCACGGTCGAGGCGGTGGCCCCGGCGATGTGGGTCGCCTCGCTGGTTTCGGCGGTGATCGGCAATATCCTGCCCGGGGCGGGGGCGCTTTACCGGGCGCAATCGCTGCGCTTTCTGGCCCGTGCCCATGCCGGGGACGAACTGGTGGCGCGGGTGCGCGTGACCGAAAAGCGGCCGCCCGACGGGCTGGTGATGGCGACCGAGGTGGTGCGGAAATCCGACGGCGCAACGATCCTGAGCGGCGAGGCCGAGGTGCAGGCGCCCGCGCGCAAGATGCGCTTCGACGATCTGGAGATCCCCGGCCTGCTGATCGAGCGGCACCGCCATTTCGACGCGATCATCGCCCGCGCCGAGCCCCTGCCGCCGCTGCCGACCGCCGTTGTCGCGCCCGAAGAGCCCAATTCGCTGGGCGGCGCGCTTCTGGGGGCGCGACACACCATTATCGCGCCAATCCTGGTCGGCGATCCGACCAGGATCGCGGCGGCGGCAGACGCGCTGGGGGCGTCGCTGGACGGCATCGAGATCGTCGCGGCGCCCGATCATGCGGCTGCGGCCCGTCTGGCGGTCGATCTGGTGGCGCAGGGCCGGGCGGCGGCGCTGATGAAGGGGCATCTGCATACGGATGTGCTGCTCAAGGCGGCGCTGCGCAAGGAAAACGGGCTGCGCGCGGGCCGTCGCTTTACCCATGTCTTCGTGATGGATGTGCCGGGCGTGGCGCATCCGCTGCTGGTCACCGATGCCGCGATCAACATCGCACCCGATCTGCGCACCAAGATGGATATCGTGCAGAACGCCATCGACCTTGCGCGCTCGATCGGGATCGACGAGCCCAAGGTGGGGGTGCTGTCGGCGGTCGAGACGGTGAACCCCGACATCCCCTCATCGCTTGATGCCGCGCTGCTGTCGAAGATGGCCGAGCGCGGGCAGATCACGGGCGGGATCGTCGACGGGCCGCTGGCGATGGACAATGCCGTGGACATCGCGGCCGCCCGCACCAAGGGCATCCTCGGCCCGGTCGCGGGCCGGGCCGAGGTGCTGGTGGTGCCCAATATCGACGCGGGCAACATGCTGGCCAAGCAGTTGACCCATATCTCGCATGCCGAGGGGGCGGGGGTGGTGATGGGGGCGCTTGTGCCGATCATCCTGAACTCGCGCGCCGATGACGACAAGGCGCGGCTGGCCTCCTGCGCGGTGGCGGCGCTGCATGATGCGCGGCTGCGCGGGCGGCTGGCGGAGTAGGCCATGGCGGATGTGCTGACGCTGAACGCGGGGTCGTCGTCGCTGAAATTCGGGCTGTTCGAACTGGGCGGCCCCGGCGCCGAGCCCGCGGCCCGCATCCTGGGCGAGATCGACCGGATCGGCAACGGGACGCAGATGCGGGCGCGGACTGCCGAGGGCGCGGTGCTGGCGGACGCGCCGCTGCCGCCCGGGGACGCGGCCGATCACGCCGGGGCGCTGGCGCATGCGCTGGACCTGATCGCGCGGGTCCGCCCCGATGCCCGGATCGCCGCGGTCGGCCATCGCGTGGTGCATGGCGGCCCCGATCACGCCGCGCCGGTCCGGCTGACGCCCGAGGTTCTGGCGGCGCTGGCCCGGCTGGAACCGCTTGCACCGCTGCACCAGCCGCACAACCTGGCGGGCGTGCGCGCGGCGCTGGCGGCCTTTCCGCAGGCGGTGCAGGTCGCCTGTTTCGACACCGCCTTTCACCGCCATCACCCCTGGGTGAACGATACGTTCGGGCTGCCGCGGGCCTATTACGACAAGGGTGTTCGGCGCTACGGCTTTCACGGGCTGAGCTATGACTACATCGCCGGGCGGCTGGCCGGGCTTGCGCCGCATCTGCATGCCGGGCGGGTGATCGTCGCGCATCTGGGCAACGGGGCGTCGATGTGCGGGATGATCGGCGGGCGGTCCATCGCCTCGTCGATGGGATTCTCGGCGCTGGACGGGCTGCCGATGGGCACGCGCTGCGGCCAGCTTGACCCCGGCGTGGTACTTTACCTGATGCAGCACGAGGGCATGGGCGCGGCCGAGATTGCCGATCTGCTGTATCGCCAATCCGGGCTTCTGGGGCTGTCGGGGCTGTCGCATGACATGCGCGAACTGGAAGCCGCGGGGACCGACACCGCGCGGCAGGCCATCGGCTATTTCGTCTTCCGCATCCGCCGCGAACTGGGCGGGCTGGCGGCGGCGCTTGGCGGGCTTGATGCGCTGGTCTTCTGCGGCGGCATCGGCGAGCACTCGGCCCATATCCGGCAAAAGGTCTGCGAGGGCATGGGCTGGATCGGCATGGAACTGGACGAGAGCCGCAACCTTGGCAGCGAAACCGTCATCAGCACCGATCTCAGCCGCGTGCGCATCCTCGTCATCCCGACCGACGAGGAAATCGTCATCGCACGGGCGGCACGCGATCTGGTCACCCCGCCCGGCTGACGCCGTCCGCGCCTGCGCATGCGGCATGGTAGCGGCGATGGACCTCGATCATCCAGCCCAGCATCGCGGCGTTCAGGATGTGCCACAGGAAATGCGTCCCCAGGGGCAGCACCGCGCAAAGCGGTTCGTCCAGCGTGCGGAAGGTCAGCGACAGCACCAGAAGCCCGCCGCCGATCGCCAGCCCCCGTGCCGTTTCGGGCGCCCGCCGCGCCAGCAGCCCCGCATGGATCAGGATCAGCAGCGCCACCGGCGCATAGCCCGCGGATGAGCCCAGAAAGCCAAGCTGCCCGAACAGCCAGCCCGCCCCCGCCGCATAGGGCAGAAACAGCGCCGTCAGCCCCAGCGCGGGCCATCTGCCCAGACCCCAGAAATCCCGATGCGCCGCATAAAGGTAAAGCAGGATGAAACCCAGGATCGGCAGGACATCCGCCATCGCCGCCCAGAGCGTCGCATGGGTGTGGAACAGGAAGCTGCCCAGCCCGATCACCGCCAGCACGACACACAAGGCCCGGCCCAGCACCAGCCCGCGCGTCCGCCGCCACATCACCGCCGCCGCGATCAGGAAGGCCGCGTTCGTCACCGCGTTCACCGGTTCCGACCAGTATCCTGCATCCGTGCGTTCGCAATAGGCGTTCACCTGGGCCATCCAGTCCATGGAAATTGCCTCCCGCTCTGCTAGTCTTGCCCCCGACCTAGGCCGCAGGGCCGCCAATTCACAGGGAGGCAGACATGAAAATCACCTGGCTCGGCCATTCCGGCTTTCGCATCGAGATCGCAGACCGGATCCTGCTGGTCGATCCCTGGCTTGCCGGCAATCCCATGTTTCCCGCCGAACGCCGCGCCGAGGCGATTGCGGGCGCCACCGATATCCTTGTCACCCATGGCCATTTCGACCACATGGCCGATGCCGTCGCGATTGCGCGCGAATTGTCGATCCCCTGCGTCGGCATCTACGACCTGATGAGCTGGTGGGAGGAAAAGGAGGGCATCGCCACCATCGGCTTCAACAAGGGCGGCACCGTGACGCTGGGCGAGGTGCGCGTCACCATGGTCAACGCCACGCATTCCTCGTCGGTTTCGGGGCCGCACGGGCCGGTCTATACCGGCACCGAATCCGGTTTCATGATCTCGGGCGAGGGTCATACGATCTATGTTTCGGGCGATACCGATGTCATGGCCGACATGGAGGTGTTCAACGACCTGCACGCCCCCGATATCGGCATCCTCTGCGCGGGGGGGCATTTCACCATGGACATGAAACGCGCCGCCTATGCCGCCCGCACCTTCTTTGACTTCCGCATGGTGATCCCCTGCCATTACCGCACCTTCCCGGTTCTGGAACAGAACGCCGACGCCCTGCGCCAGGGCCTGCCCGACGTCAAGGTGGTGGAACCCGAAGTGCTGGTGCCAATCGAGATCTGAGCGGTCCGGGGAGGGACGGAGGTTGCAAGGAGCCCTTCTCAGACCTTGGTGGAAGGCGCAGCATTCTTTCCGCAGGGCAGAGAGCGGTCATTCGATGCGCTTGGGCGCGAATGTCCAATGTCGGCTCCGGGCACTCGCCTCTGGCCGTTGCCACTTCAGCGCGGACGATGTCGTGATCGCAGGGCGCTGTGAACCGCCCCGGGTTTACCGGAGAGTAAAACACTCAAAGGATGAGCCCTATGACGAAGCAGAGATTCACCCCCGCCTATCCTGCCGAACTGCGCGAACGCGGTGTTCGGCTTTTTCCCTCCCTGACGGCCGTTCAGTCGATCAGGCGCCAGGTCTCGTGCCGTTCGAGATAGGCTTCCTGTTCGGGGGTCAGGGCGACCTTTTCGGTGCCGGTGATCATCGGGCGCACGCCGTCGCGGAAGGAATGGCCGATGGTCAGCAGATAGATGTGCAGGATCACGAAGCCCGACACGATCCAGGCCACCGCCAGGTGGATATTCGCCACCACCTCCAGCCAGAACGAGGCATTGGGCAGCGTTTCCCAGAAATTGTAGGTCAGATAGATCAGCCCCGTGCCCCAGACCAGCGGGAAGACCACCGTCTTCAGCGCGGAATAGGCCAGCGTCTGCAACGGGTTCAGCCGCTGGGCCAGGCTTTTCTGATAGGGGTGGTGTTCGCCCTTGAACACGCCATAGGCATAGTAGCGCGCCACCGCGATCAGCCCGAAGACGCGCGGCAGGAACACCTTCCAGTTGCCCGTGGTGACCAGCCAGAAGGTCGCAAAGACCCATAGAAGCAGCAGCGCCAGCGCAACGATCATGTGCAGCCGCACGGCCAGTTCGAAGCCGATCAGGCTGTGCCAGCCGTTCATCGCCAGCCCCGTGAACATCAGGATCACGATGGACCCCGCCTGCGACCAGTGCCAGAGCCGCTCGAAGCGGGGATAGATCAGCACCTCGCGTTCGGCGCAGTCGGGGCATGGCGTCAGGCCGCGTTCAAAGGGCGCGGGGGGTTTGGCGAGTGCGTCAGTCATGGCGTCCTCCCTTTCCGCCGCGGGTGATCAGCCGCAGCACCGTATGAAGCATCACGCCCGAGGCCATCGCGAGGAAGACGGCCATGCCGATCAGCGCGCCGGGACTTTTCGGGTTCGAGCCCGGCATGTAGACCCCCGCGATCCCGGCCAGCCGCCCCTGCGGCGCATGGCAGTCGCGGCAATCCAGCGCATCGCGGGCCGGGGCCACCATATGGGTGATCGGCCAGTACATATGCGTATCGACGAAGCCGAATTGCCCGGAATATTCGGCGCCCGCGGCCGCCATCCCCGCCTCGATCGCCTTGGCCCAGTCGAAATTGGTCCAGTAGGCACTGTCGGTGGTCGGCCCCCAGACATTGGAATAGACCAGCCGGTTGAGCCCGGCATCATAGGCCTGCCGCCCCTCCATCCGCTTGAACGGCCAGATCCGCGAACGGCCATCCTGCGGGCTGCCCTCGACGCGGTTGATCTCGACCACCTCTGTCGGGTCGATCTCGCGGTCGGCCAGGGTGTAATCGACCTGACCGTTGAACCAGGCGTAATGCGGCACGACATTCTCGCCCCAGTCAAAGGCGCCCTTGGTGGTCAGATAGGTGTGCAGCGCGCTGCCATCGCCCTGAACATACTCCTCCTCGTGCATCGGCTTGCCGTCCGGCCCCATCCGGCCCGCCACGGACCAGTCCCAGCGGGTCTTGGTGGCGATGCCGCCGCGGGCGAAGCTGGGGATGTGGCAGGTCTGGCAGGCGATGCGGTCGACATGGTCGTTCAGCTTCATTCCCGTGACCGACAGCGTCTTGTGCGGCGCGGTGCCATGGCAGCTTTCGCAGGTCGCGACATCGGTGCGGATCATGCCGGGCTTGCCGGTGCCCTCGGTATCCATCGCGTGAACGTCATAGCGCGAGCCGGCAAAGATGTGCTTGTCGGAATGGTGGCAGGTCGAACAGGTGAAGTTCCCGCCCTCGGGCGACATGTGGACATCGACATCGAGCGCGGGATGGAACAGGGCGGAACTGAGATCGCCATGTTTCACGTTGTCCCCGCCGCCGCCGTAGAAATGGCACGAGCCGCAATTCTCGCGCCCGGGCGCGCCCACGCTTTGCGCGGCTTCCTTCAGGTCCACCGCCCAGGCATCGGCGCCGGTGATGGTCTTGCCCCGGGCTTCGAGCGGCGGATGACCGGCGGCGGAATCGAGCTTGGTGTATTGCCCCGAAGTGTCATGGCAGACCAGACAATCGACCGCCGACGCCTCGCTGGGCGGAGGTTCGCTCATGTCGGTCCAGCCATAGCCGGTATGGCACGAGGTACAGCGCGGTTCGTTCGAGGCCACCGTGCCGCAGAACGAGTTCACGACATGGCTCTTGCCGAGGATCTGGCCGGTCGAGGGATTCTCGAACTCCCATTTCCAGTGGATCGAATGCTTGACCTGGGTCGCGGCCTCGGTGTGGCAGGACAGGCAGGCCGCCGTCACCTCGGGGCCAGAGGTGAATTCCCGCTGCAATTCCTTGAGCTTGGAGTGATCCGTAGTACTTTGCGAAAGCTGCGGGGCCTGCCCCTGCGCCAGGGCGCCAAGCGTCCCCGCAAGCCCCAGAAGCATTGCCAGCAGAACCGCGCGCAAACCTGCCTTGCCCATCCATGTCCCCCCTCGGATCACGGGGCGCGGAACGCATGCGCCCCCATGTATTCCAAGGTATACATACGACAAAACATTACTCTTAGAAACAGCTTATAATCGTTACAGGCGGCGACACTCGGTCGCAGGGGCCGCGGGACTGGAAAGGAGGCGGCGTTTGTGGCCAAATCGGCGCAGCGGGCGCGGTGACACAAAAGCTTCAAGAGAAAGCGGGAAAAGGCCCTCGTGACTGCACCTGTGCGGGGACGGCATGCGCGCCCTGCCCCCACTCCGAAAGGAAAGCTCTATGAAGATTGCGGTTCTTGGCGGCGACGGGTTCTGCGGCTGGCCGACCTCTCTGCATCTGTCCGACATGGGCCACGAGGTCCATATCCTCGACAATCTCAGCCGCCGCTGGATCGACGCCGAACTCGGCGTGCAGTCGCTGACGCCGATGGATTCGATCCAGGAACGCTGCCGGGTCTGGAAAGAGGTCTCGGGCCAGACGATCCGGTTTCACCTGATCGACCTGGCCAAGGAATATTACCGCCTGCGCGACTGGCTGGCCGAGGAACGCCCCGACGCGATCATCCATTTCGCCGAGCAGCGCGCCGCGCCCTATTCGATGATCTCGGACCGCCACAAGATCTATACCGTCGACAACAACATCAACGCGACCCACAACCTGCTGGTGGCGATGGTGGAAACCGGCATCGACGCGCATCTGGTGCATCTGGGCACGATGGGGGTCTATGGCTATTCGACGATCGGCGCACCGATCCCCGAGGGCTATCTGGATGTCAATATCGACACGCCGGCGGGCGCCAAGGGGATGGAGATCCTCTATCCCACGCGGCCCGGCTCGGTCTATCACATGACCAAGTCGCTGGATCAGATCCTGTTCCAGTTCTACGCCCAGAATGACGGGCTGCGCATCACCGACCTGCATCAGGGCATCGTCTGGGGCACCAATACCGACCAGACAAGGCGCCATCCGCAACTGATCAACCGTTTCGATTATGACGGCGATTACGGCACGGTGCTGAACCGCTTTCTTGCGCAGGCGGCCATCGATTATCCGCTGACGGTTCATGGCACGGGCGGCCAGACGCGCGCCTTCATCCATATCCAGGATACGGTGCGCTGCGTCGCGCTGGCGCTGGGCGATGCGCCCCAGGCCGGGGACCGGGTAAAGATCTTCAACCAGATGACCGAAACGCATCGGGTGCGCGATCTGGCGGAACTAGTATCGAAACTCACCGGGGCACGGATCGCCTGGTTGCCGAACCCGCGCAAGGAGGCGGCCGAGAACGAACTGGTGGTCAGGAACGACCATTTCCTCGATCTCGGGCTTCAGCCGATCACCTTGCAGGAGGGTCTGCTGGAGGAAGTGGTCGAGATCGCCCGCAAGTTCGCCCATCGCGTCGACCGCTCGCGCGTGCCCTGCGTCTCGGCCTGGACCAAGGACATCGCGGCGCGCGTCGTGCATGATGTCGAGGGCAAGCAGCTCAAGTCGGTATCGTGACCGAGGGGCTGCGCCCCGCCCGGCCGGCAAGCGCGCCACACGCCTTTGTCACCCTTGTCACCAACGCGGATTTCGCGTTGGGGGCAAAGGCGCTGGTGCGCTCGCTCGGGCAGACCGGCACGGCGGCCGATATCTGCGTGTTGCATACCGGCGGCGTGGGCGATGCCGATCTGGCGCCGCTGGCCGATCTGGGCGCGCGTCTAGTGGAAACGGACCTCTTGCCGACCTCGGACGCGTTCAACGCCGCCCACGCGAAGGATCGCATCCACGGCCTCGCCCCCTTCACCAAGGGGACCAAGCCCGCCTTCCACACACCGCTCGACAATTTCTGTAAGCTGCACCTGTGGCAACTCGACTACAGCCGGGTGATCTTTCTTGACGCCGACACGCTGGTACTGCGCCCCATCGACCGGCTGTTCGACTATCCCGAGCTTTGCGCGGCCCCTAATGTCTATGAAAGCCTTTCCGATTTCCACCGGATGAATTCGGGCGTGTTCACCGCGCGGCCGAACCCCGAAACCTTTCAACGGATGCTGGCCCGGTTGGACGCGCCCGGCGCGTTCTGGCGGCGCACCGACCAGACCTTTTTGCAGGAGTTCTTTCCCGACTGGCACGGGCTGCCGGTCTTTGACAACATGCTGCAATATGTCTGGCTCAACCTGCCCGAATTGTGGTCCTGGTCCGACATCCGGGTGCTGCATTTCCAGTATGAAAAGCCGTGGCAGGACCATGCCAAGGCCGACCGCCTGCGCCCGCTGATTGAGCTGTGGCGCGCCTATGAGCGGGGCGCGGATATTCCCGATCCCGCCACCCTGCCCGGCCCCGCGCCATGAGCCTGGCCGTCACCGGCGCAACGGGGCTGGTCGGGCGTTTCTTCGTCGAGGAGGCGTTGGCGGCGGGCGAGGCGGTCACCGTGCTGACCCGCACCCCGCCCGCGCCCGGCTTCTTTTCCGGCCCGGTCACGCATCGGACCTATGCGCTGGGCGACCGGCCCGATCTGGCCGAGGTCGCGGCGGTGATCCATTGCGCCTTTGCCCATGTGCCCGGGCGCTATCGGGGCGGCGAGGGCAATGACCCCGAGGGCTTTCTGGCGGCCAATCTGGCAGGCTCGGTCGCGCTGTTTCAGGCGGCGCGGGACGCGGGCGTGCGGCATATGCTGTTCCTGTCGAGCCGCGCGGTGCAGGACGGCTGGCCCTTGGGGGCCGAGTTGACCGACGATCTGCCCGCAAGGCCCGACACGCTTTACGGCGTGGTCAAGGCGCGGGCCGAGGATGCGCTGTTCGCGCTGGCAGGCCCGGGTTTCGTGCCGGTATCGCTGCGGGCGACGGGGGTCTACGGGCCGCCGGGGCCGGGGCAGCGGCACAAATGGGCCGATCTTTTCGACGATTTCCGCGCAGGCCGCCCCATCGCGCCGCGCCGGGGCACCGAATTGCACGGCGCCGATCTGGCCGCTGCTGCCCGGCTGATCCGCGCCGCCCCGGCCGAGGCGGTGGCGGGCTGCGCGGTGAACCTGTCGGACATCCTGCTTGACCGGCACGATCTGCTGGCGCTGGTGGCCCGGGCCGAGGGGATCGGCCATCCCCTGCCCCCGCACAGCGAGGCCCCGGTCAGCGCGCTGCGTTGCGACCGGGCCAGCGCGCTGGGCTGGCGGCCGGGCGGAATGGACCGGCTGCGCACCAGCCTGCCCGCCCTGCTCTGAGCGCTCAGTGCGAGATCATCCAGGGGCGCTTGGCCGGAAAACTCTTGGACCCGTCCGGGCGGTGCAGCGTGCCGCTGTTCTTCTTGGCGCCGCCCGAACAGCAGCCACAGCCCGGCCCGTGGCCCGAGCGTTTCGGCTCGTGGCGGGCGCGTTCGTTGGTCTCATGCGCCTTGCGGGTGGCGGCGCCCACGATGGCCAGCTTGGGCGGCGTGAACAGCGCGCGCGGCGCGGAGCCGCCGCAATCGGGACAGGCGGTGGGCTTGTCGTAATCGGCCATTGCGGCAAAGCCGGTGAAGGGGCCGCAGGTATCGCAGCAGTAATCGTAATAGGGCATCTTTCACTCCGCTCGGGAAAGGGGCCGCGACGCGCGCCGCGGCCCCGGTCATGTCACAGATCGGGCGCCAGCGGCACGTCGATCGAGCCATCAAGGAACCTGGTCGGCCCGGCGCTGCCCGGCTTGATGTCGAAGGCAAAGATGTCGGTCGGCAGCCAGAGCGTTGCGCAGGCATTGGGGATGTCGACCACGCCCGAGATATGCCCCTGCACCGGCGCGGTGCCGAGGATCGCATAGGCCTGTGCGCCCGTATAGCCGAATTTCTTGAGATATTCGATGGCGTTGAGGCAGGCCTGGCGATAGGCGATATGGACGTCGAGGTAATGCTGCTTGCCCTGTTCGTCGACGGAAATCCCCTCGAAGATCAGGTAGTCGTCATATTTCGGCGCGATGGGCGAAGGCTTGAAGATCGGGTTCCGGATCCCGTATTTCGCCACGCCGTCCTTGATGAGATCGACCTTCAGATGCAGCCAGCCCGCCATCTCGATGGCGCCGCAGAAGGTGATCTCGCCATCGCCCTGGCTGAAATGCAGGTCGCCCATCGAAAGCCCTGCGCCATCCACATAGACGGGGAAGTAGATCTTGCAGCCGCGGCTGAGATCCTTGATGTCGCAATTGCCGCCATGCTCGCGCGGCGGCACGGTGCGGGCACCCTCGGCGGCGGCCTTGTCGCGGGCCTCGCCGGTCAGCTTGCCCATATGGGCGGACTGGGTGTTGGGCAGCGCTGCCAAGGGGGGCACGCGGGCCGGATCGGTGTCGAACAGCGCCTTTTCGCGGCTGTTCCACATGTCCAGCATCTTGCGGTCGGGCAGACAGCCGATCAGGCCGGGATGGATCAGCCCCGCATATTTCACCCCCGGCACATGGCGCGACGAGGTGAACATGCCGTGGAAATCCCAGATCGACTTCTGCGCCTCGGGGAAATGCTCGGTCAGGAAGCCGCCGCCATTCTTCTTGGAGAAGAAGCCGTTGAAGCCCCAGAGCATTTCCTCCTTGGCGCCGATATCGAGGATCTCGACCACCAGAAGATCGCCGGGCTTGGCGCCCTTCACGCCGACGGGACCGGACAGGTAATGCACCTGTTCCAACTCGACATCGCGCACGTCGGAGGCATCGTCATTGTTGAGGATCTGGCCGCCGGTCCAGTCATAGGTCTCGATCTTGAACTCGTCGCCGGGCTCGACCCAGACGGCGATGGGGATGTCGGGGTGCCAGCGGTTGTGCACGCAGTCATTCGTGTGCGGGCTTTCGCCGAGGTTCACCGAGATCAGGGTATCAGCCATGGTCTTCCTCTCTTTCTGCCAGGGTTGAAGGGTCAAACGGACAGGAACTTTGCGACCTTCGCCTCGTCGATGCCGTCGCGCGGGCTGTCATGGACGAAGGTGCCGTTCTCGATCACCAGCACGCGGTCGGCGACGTCCAGGGCAAAGCTCAGCACCTGTTCCGAGACGACGATGGACAGGCCGCGCTGGTCGCGGATGCGGCGCAGGGTGCGGGCCATCTCGCGGATGATGTTGGGCTGGATGCCCTCGGTCGGCTCGTCCAGCAGCAGCACCTTGGGGTCCGAGGCCAGCGCGCGGGCAATCGCAAGCTGCTGCTGCTGGCCGCCCGACAGGTTGCCGCCGCGGCGCGACTTCATCTCCAGCAGCACCGGAAAGAGTTCGTAGATATCGCCCGGCACCTCTTTCCTGCCGGTGACGGTCAGGCCGGTCTCGACATTTTCCTGCACCGTCATGGCGGAAAAGATCATCCGGCCCTGCGGCACATAGCCGATGCCGCTGGCCACGCGCTGGTGCGATTTCAGCCCCGTGACCTCGGTCTCGCCCACGCGCACGCTGCCGCCGGTGGCCGGCACGATGCCCATCAGCGTCTTCATCAGCGTGGTCTTGCCCATGCCGTTGCGGCCCATGATCGCGACGATCTCGCCCGGCGCGACGTTCAGGTGCAGCCCGTGCAGGATTTCCGACTGGCCATAGGCGGCATGCAGGTCGGTGACGTTCAGCATCTTTCGCCCTCCTCAATGGCCCAGATAGACTTCGATGACCTTGGGATCGTTCTTGACCTTGTCCATCTTGCCCTCGGACAGGGTCTTGCCCTGGTGCAGGACGGTGACGCGGGTCGCGATATCCTCGACAAAGCCCATGTCATGCTCGATCACGATGACCGAGCGGTGGTCGATGATGCGGTTCAGAAGCTCTGCGGTCTTCTTGCGCTCGGCCACCGACATGCCGGCAACGGGTTCGTCCAGCATCAGAAGTTCGGGATCCTGGATCAGCAGCATCCCGATTTCCAGCCATTGCTTCTGGCCATGGCTGAGAAAGGCGGCCTTTTCGTCCAGCAGATCGGCCAGAAAGATCGTCTCGGCGATCTCCTCGATCCGCGCCTTGACCTCGGCATCGCGGCGGAAGAACAGCGAGCCGAAGACCGAATGGCCGCGCGGATAGCTGAGTTCGAGGTTCTCGAAGACGCTGAGATCCTCGTAGACCGAGGGCGTCTGGAACTTGCGGCCCACGCCGGCCAGAACGATCTGGTCCTCGCGCATGGTCAGCAATTCCTGGTCCTTGAACCGGACCGAGCCGCTTGTGGCCCTAGTCCGGCCGCAGATCAGGTCCAGAACGGTGGTCTTGCCCGCACCGTTCGGCCCGATCATCACCCGGCATTCGTTGGGCTCGACATAGAAGGTCAGCCCGTCCACCGCCTTGAACCCGTCGAAGGAGACGGTCAGATCCTCGACCGACAGTACGAAACTGGTCTGATGAATTGACATGGGATCACCTCACTCGGCTGCGGCCTTGGCCGCCGGGCGGTCCGGGGCCGATGCGGAATTGGCGGGGACCGGCGCGGCGGGGGGCGTGGCCCCTGCCCCGCGACCGGCGAACAGCTTGCGCAGGCGCGGCCTGACCTGTTCGGACCAGAGCCCGGCAAGCCCGTTCGGAAAGAACATCACGACCGCGATGAACAGCGCGCCGAGGCCCAGAAGCCAAAGTTCGGGGAAGCTTTCCGAAAGCGTGGTCTTGGCCCAGTTGACCAGAAGCGTACCATAAACCGCGCCCAGGATCGACAGGCGCCCCCCCACGGCGGCAAAGATCACCATCTCGATCGAGGGCACGATGCCGACCAGCGTGGGCGACATGAAGCCGACCTGAAGGGTGAACATCGCGCCGCCGATGCCAGCGAAGGCCGCGCCAAGGCAGAAGACGAAGACCTTGAAGCTGGCCACGTCATAGCCCGAGAAACGCACCCGGTCCTCCTGGTCGCGCATGGCGATCAGCAGGCGGCCCAGCTTGGAGCGGCGGACATATTGCGCGGCGAAGAGGCAGGCGAAGAGCAGCCCCGCATTGACGAAGTAGAGGATTTCCTTGGCCTCGTCGCTGCGGATGTCCCAGCCCTTTAGCGTGCGCAGGTCGGTGATGCCGTTGACCCCGCCGGTAAAGCCCTGCTGGCCGATGATGAGAATGGTCAGGATCGCGGCGATGGCCTGGGTGATGATCGCGAAATAGACGCCCCCCACCCGGCGGCGGAACATCGCGACCCCGATGATGAAGGCGAAGGCCACCGGCACCGCCACCACCGCGACCAGCGTGAAGGCCAGCGAGTTGAACGGCTCCCACCACCAGGGCAGCGCGGTGACCTGGTTCCAGTCCATGAAGTCGGGGATGCCCGGCGTGGACTGGATCGCGGTCGCCTCGGGCGTCGAGGCTTCGAGCTTGAGGAACATCGCCATGGCATAGCCGCCAAGCCCGAAGAACACCCCCTGCCCGAGGCTGAGGATTCCCCCAGCCCCCCAGCAGAGCACAAGGCCGATGGCGACGAAGGCATAGGACAGGTACTTGCCGAACAGGTTCAGCCGGAAGCTGTCCAGCGCCATCGGCAGGATCAGGAAGATCACTGCGGCGAGCAGGCCGAAATAGATCGCCTCTTCGCGGGTCAGGAAGCGGGTCTTGCGGTCGCTTTGCATGGGTCTTCCCTCACTTGCGGAGTTTAAGGGCGAACAGGCCCTGCGGGCGCAGCATCAGGATGCCGACGACCACCAGAAGCGTGATGACCTTGGCCATCGAGCCCGAGAGGAAGAATTCGAGGACGGATTGCGCCTGGCTGATCGTGAAGGCCGAGGCGATCGTGCCCAGAAGGCTGCCCGCGCCGCCGAAGACGACCACGAGGAAGGTATCGACGATGTAAAGCTGGCCCGAGGTCGGCCCGGTCGAGCCGATCATGGTGAATGCCGATCCCGCCACGCCCGCAATCCCGCAGCCGATGCCGAAGGTCAGCCGGTCGGTGCGTTCGGTATTGATGCCGACCGCACCGGCCATCACCCGGTTCTGGTTGATCGCGCGCACCTGCTGGCCCCAGCGCGAGCGGAACATCAGCGCATAGATAGAAACCGAGATCCCGACCGCCAGCACCATGACGAAGAGCCCATTGATCGGCACCTCGATCATGTCGGTCAGCGGCAGCGAGCCCATCATCCAGTTCGGAATGGTGACGCCCACCTCGCGCGCGCCAAAGACCGAGCGGTAGATCTGTTGAAGGATCAGGCTCAGCCCCCAGGTCGCCAGCAGCGTGTCCAGCGGGCGGCGATAAAGATGCCGTATCAACCCCCATTCCACCAGCATCCCCAGCGCACCCGAGGCGAGGAAGGCCAGCACCATCGCGACGAAGAAATAGATCGAGAACAGGTCGGGCAGATGCGTGGCGAAGGCGTTGGACACCAGATAGGTGACATAGGCGCCGAGGATCATGAACTCCCCATGCGCCATGTTGATGACGCCCATCTGGCCGAAGATGATCGCCAGACCCAGCGCCATCAGCACGAAGACCGAGAACAGTATCAGACCGGCGAAGCCCTGCATCGCGAAGATCGCGGTGAGCTCGCCCGCGGAATAGCCGGCAAACATCGGAAATCCTCCAGGCACGGGAAGGTAGGGGGAACGCGGCCCGGACAGCGGGACTTCTGCCGGGCCGCGCGGGTGCGCCGCTTACTGGTAGCCTTCCGGGAACGGATCGGGCTCGACCAGATCGGCGGTCTCGAAGACCACGTCATATTGCCCGTCCGCCCGGGCCCGGCCGACGCGGGTCTTGGACCACAGGTGATGGTTCTCGTGGATCTTGACATAGCCCTCGGGCGCGGTCGGAAGCTCGATGCCGGGCGAGGCCTCGCGTACCTTGTCGATGTCGAAGCTGCCCGCCTTCTCGACCGCCGCCTTCCACAGCCACGGCCCCAGATAGGCGGCTTGCGTCACGTCGCCGATCACCATGTCGGCGCCCCACATCTTCTTGAACGCATCGACAAAGGCGATGTTGTTGGGATTGTCGAGCGACTGGAAGTATTTCATGCAGGCATAGGAGCCTTCGACATTCTCGCCGCCGATGCCGCGGATCTCGTCCTCGGTGACGGAGATCGTCAGCACGATGGGCGATTCCTTGGTCGGGTCGATGCCCGCGGCCTTGAGCTGCTTGTAGAAGGCCACGTTCGAGCCGCCGACGACGATGGCATAGATCACGTCGGGCTTGCGCAGCTTGATCTTGTTGATGACCGAATTGAACTGCGTGTGGCCGAGCGGGTAGTATTCCTCGCCCACGACCTCGCAGCCCTCCATGAAGTTCTCGATATGCTTGCGGGCGATCTTGTTCGAGGTGCGCGGCCAGATATAGTCCGAGCCCAGCAGGTAGAAGCTTTTCGCGCCCTTGGTCTGGTTGACCCAGTCGAGCCCGGCAATGATCTGCTGGGTGGCTTCCTGGCCCGTGTAGATCACGTTCGGCGACTGTTCGAGCCCCTCGTAGAAGGTGGGATAGTAGAGCATGCCGTTATGCTGTTCGAACACAGGCAGCACCGCCTTGCGGCTGGCCGAGGTCCAGCAGCCCATGACGGAGGCCACCTTGTCGTTGACCAGCAGCTTGCGCGCCTTTTCGGCGAATGTCGGCCAGTCCGAGGCGCCGTCTTCCTGGATGAACTGTATCTTGCGGCCCAGCACGCCGCCCATCGCGTTGATCTGCTCGATGGCCAGTTTCTCGGCCTGGACCGAGCCGGTTTCCGAGATCGCCATGGTGCCCGTGACCGAATGCAGGATGCCGATGGTCACCGTGCTGTCGGTGACGGCAAGCCCGGTCGTGTTGACCGCGGCAGTCGGGAAGTCCTGGGCGCGCAGCCCCCTCGGCGCAAACAGCGATGCGGTCAGCGCGGCACCGCCGGCCAGAACGGCGCGCCGGCTCATGCCCGGCATGGTGGGTTTGGAAAAATCGGTCATCTCGCCTCCTTGTCAGATCAGACTGGTCCGTGTGTGGGAGAGCGGCGGGTGTGATCCCCGCCCGTGACCTGAAGGCTCGCAGAGAATGCCGCAGTGCAGTATACGTCGAATGACGTATGGGACTGCGCGTTTTTCCACCTATCATCCCTTGCGGTGGGTGACCGCCGGGCGACGCCCGGGCGGTATGGCATGACGGGATGACAGGGAACATGCAGGTTCCGTTCAGCGCGACCGGCGGGCGGCGCAGCTATAACCGCTGGGTCGCCAACGAGACGATGGAGGATTTCGCGCTGCGCTTCACCGCGCGCCGCGCGCGCCGTTGGAGCCATGCGCGGGTTGCCAACACGGCGCTGGGCTCGATCTCGTTCCTGGCGCTGGAGGCAATCGGCGGCGCGATCACGCTGACCTACGGCTTTGATGCCGCGATCATCGCGATCATGCTGGTGGGGGCCGTGCTGTTCCTGACCGGCCTGCCGATCAGCTATTACGCCGCGCGCTACGGCGTCGATATCGACCTTCTGACCCGCGGCGCGGGCTTTGGCTATATCGGCTCGACCGTCACCTCGCTGATCTATGCCAGCTTCACCTTCATCTTCTTCGCGCTCGAGGCCGCGATCCTGGCGCTGGCGCTGGATCTGTGCTTCGGCATCCCGGTCACGCTTGGCTACATCCTGTCGGCGCTGATCGTGATCCCGCTGGTGGTGAACGGGTTTTCCAAGATCTCGGCGTTCCAGACCTGGACCCAGCCGTTCTGGATCGTGCTGCACCTGATGCCCTTTGCCTTTCTCGCCTGGGCGGGGACCGATCTGGGCGTCTGGACCGGGTTCGACGGCGCCCATGGCAAGGAGGGGGCGACGATCCTGATGATCGGCGCGGCCTCGGGCGTGGCGCTGTCGCTGATCGCGCAGATCGGCGAACAGGTCGATTTCCTGCGCTTCCTGCCCGAACCCAAGACGCGGGCCGAGCGGCGCAAATGGTGGGCGGCGCTGCTGGCCGCGGGGCCGGGCTGGTCGGTGCTGGGCGTGGCCAAGATGCTGGCGGGATCCTTTCTGGTGACGCTGGTGGTCGCGGCGGGCGTGCCTGCAAGGGACGCCACCGATCCGACGCGGATGTATCACACCGCCTTCGAACAGGTTCTGGCCTCGCCCGCGCTGGCGCTGGCGCTGACCGGGGCCTTCGTGATCCTGAGCCAGCTCAAGATCAACGTGACCAATGCCTATGCCGGCTCCATCGCCTGGTCGAACTTCTTCTCGCGGCTGACCCATTCCCATCCGGGCCGCGTGGTCTGGCTGGTGTTCAACGTCGCGATTGCGCTGATGCTGATGGAACTGGGCGTGTTCGGGGCGCTGGAACATATCCTGGGCCTTTATTCCCATGTCGCGCTGGCCTGGATCGGGGCGCTGACCGCGGATCTGGTGGTCAACAAGCCGCTCGGCCTGAGCCCGCGGGGGATCGAGTTCCGCCGCGCGCATCTATACGACATCAACCCGGTCGGCATGGGGGCGATGGGCGGCGCGGTGGTGATTGCCTTTGTCGCCCATGGCGGGCTGATGGGCGAAACGGCCGAGGCGCTGTCGGCCTTCATCGCGCTCGGCACCGCCTTCGGCATGGCGCCGGTGATCGCCTGGGCCACGCGCGGGCAGTTCTACATCGCCCGCCCGCTGCCCCAGTTCGCTGCCCCCGCGCGGCACGAGACGGGCGCGACCTGCGCATGCTCGATCTGCGAATACCGCTTCGATGCCGAGGACATGACCCATTGCCCGTTCTATGCCGGGCCGATCTGTTCGCTGTGCTGCACGCTGGACAGTTCCTGCCGGGACAGTTGCAAGCCGCATGGCCGGGTCGATGCGCTGGCGGTGCGGATGCTGCACGCGGCCCTGCCCGACCCGGTGGCACGCGCGCTGATGTCGCGGCTGTCGGTCTTTTTGATCGGCACGGCGATTCCGGCGGCGATCATCGGGGGGCTTTTGCTGCTGGTGCGGGCGCATGCCGCCAGCCCCGATCTGGACGCGGTGCTGACGGTGATCTTCTGCACCGCGCTGGTGGTGATCGGGGTGATCGCCTGGACGCTGATCCTGGCCATCGAAAGCCAGCACAAGGCCCGGGACGAGGCCGACCTGCAAACCCAGCGGCTGCTGCGCGAAATCCGGGCGCATGAGCGCACCGATGCCCAGTTGCAGAAGGAAAAGGAAAAGGCCGAGGCCGCAAACCTGGCCAAGACGCGCTACATGGCCGGGATCAGCCACGAGCTGCGCACGCCGCTGAACGCGATCTACGGCTTTGCCCAGGTGCTGGAAAACAGCCCCGAGATCCCGGCCGGGCGGCGCGAGGCGGTGCGCGCGATAAGGCGCGGCTCGGAACATCTGGCGGGGCTGATCGAGAACCTGCTCGACATCTCGAAGA
The DNA here is from genome assembly GCF_009649175.1 of Rhodovulum strictum. Lineage (GTDB taxonomy): Bacteria > Pseudomonadota > Alphaproteobacteria > Rhodobacterales > Rhodobacteraceae > Rhodovulum > Rhodovulum strictum. Next base: position 125,197 of record NZ_WJPO01000005.1, read on the forward strand.
TCGAGGCCGGGCGGCTGGAAATCTATCGCGACCGGATCAACCTGCCGATCCTGTTGCGCCATGTCGCGGCGATCTTCGAGGCCCCTGCACGCGAGAAGGGGCTGGATTTCGGCATCCATACCAGCGGCAATCTGCCCGAATGGATCGATTTCGACGAGAAGCGGCTGCGCCAGATCCTGATCAACCTGCTGTCGAACGCCATCGGCTATACCGAGCGCGGCTCGGTGTCGCTGAGCGTGCGCTATCGCAACGAGGTGGCGGTGATCGAGGTCAGCGACACCGGCATCGGCATCGCGCCCGATCAACTGGACCGGATCTGGAAACCCTTCGAGCGGCTGACGCCCCGGGGCGGCGGGCCGGGCTCGGGGCTGGGGCTGACGATCACGCGGCTGCTGGTCGAGATCCTGGGCGGCGAGATCACCGTGGACAGCGTGCCGGGCGAGGGCACGACCTTTCGCGTGCGGCTGATGCTGCCCTCGGTGCTGCCCGAGGCCGACCAGCCCCGCGCCGCCGCGCCCGCGCCCGAGCGGCTGAAGGCACGGGGCTATCTGGGGCCGCGCAAGACGATCATGGCGGTCGATGACGATCTGGACCATCTGCGGCTGCTGGATACCGTACTGCGGCCGATGGGGTTTCTGGTGCAGACCGTTCCCGATGCCGAAACCGCGCTGGGTATCCTGGACGATTGCGCGCCAGACCTGTTCCTGCTCGACATCGACATGCCGGGAATGGATGGCTGGGAACTGGCGCAGCGGCTGCGCGCCCGGCCCGAGCACCGATCGACGCCCATCGTGATGGTCACGGGCCACGCGCTGGAGGCGCGGATGCCGGTCGACCGCGAAGGGCAATATGATGCCTTCGTGGTCAAGCCCTATTCGCTGCGCGACGTGCTGGTGCGGCTGGCGGATCTGATGAAGATCGAACTGGTCTTCGACGACCCCTTCGCCGCCGAGACCGCGCCGGTCGCCCCGCCCCCCGCCATCGCGCCCGAGACGCTGACCCGGCTTCAGGGGCTGGCCGGGATCGGCCATGCCGCGGGCGTGAGGCGCGAACTGGACGCGCTGGACGCAGATGGCGCGCTGGATCCCGCGACGCTGGCGCGGCTGCGCGACCGGCTGGCCGAGTTCGACATGGCCGGGATCCTGCGCCTGCTCAAGGAGATGACCCGCGATGCTGCCTGAGAGCTTTCCCCCGGCCCTGCCCGCCCGCTCGATCGCGCTGGTGATCGACGACGCCCCCGAAACGCTGGGGCTGATCTCCGCGGCGCTGGAGGATAACGGCATGACGGTGCTGGTCGCACGTTCCGGTCCCGAGGGGATCGACCTGGCGCGGCGGGTGCGGCCCGACGTGATCCTGATGGATGCGATGATGCCCGGCATGGACGGGTTCGAGACCTGCCGCATCCTGAAATCCGGGCCGCGGCCCGAACCCGCGCCGGTGATCTTCATGACCGGGCTGACCGAGTCCGAACATATCCTGAAGGGGCTGCGCGCGGGCGGGGTCGATTACATCGCCAAGCCCGTGGTGGTGGACGAACTGATCGCGCGCATCATCACCCATGTCCTGAACGCCCGCGCCGTCGCCTCGGCCCGATCGGCGCTGGAACAGGCGGGCCAGAGCGTGCTGGCCTTTGCGCCGGACGGGCGGCTGGCCTGGGGCTCGCCCGGGGCGCTGGCGCTGCTGGAAACCCCCGAGGGACGGATGCTGGTGGCCGAGGGGCGCGCCCTGCCCGCGCTGGCGCGCTGGCTGGCCGGGCTGGCCGATCAGCCGATTTCCAGCGCGCCGCCCTTTGCGGGCGCGGGGCTCGCCCTGCGCTATCTGGGCCAGAACCCCGGCGAGGTGATCCTGCGCATCCGCCGCCATGGCGAGGGCGAGAACGAGGCGCAACTGGCGCAGGCCTTCGGGCTGACCGACCGCGAGGCCGAGGTGCTGTTCTGGCTGACCCGTGGCAAGACCAATCGCGACATCGCCGAGATCCTGAACCTCAGCGCGCGCACGGTGAACAAGCATCTGGAACAGGTGTTCCACAAGATGGGCGTGGACAACCGCACCTCGGCCGCGGTGATCGCCGACCGGCTGCTGAACGCCTGACGCAGCTTGCCGACCTCAGGTCGGGTCGATCATAAGCCGGTCGCGCATGAAGGCCAGCGCCACGCTCAGCCCGTCGGGCGCGATGCCGTGGCCGGTGCCCTTCATCACATGGGCATAGACGTCGAAGCCCGCCTCGCTCAGCGCATTGCCCGCCTCGGGCAGCGCCTCGATCGGGACCACGTCATCGGCATCGCCATGCACCAGCAGCACCGGCGGGCGGGCCACCATCTCGTCCTCGAGCAGTTCCGGTGCCAGCAGCCGCCCCGAGAAGCCCACGATCCCGGCACAGGGCGGCGCACGGCGCGCGCCCACATGCAGCGCCATCATCGTGCCCTGCGAAAAGCCGAACAGCACCGTCTGGCGCGGCCCGATCCCTTCCTCCGCGGCGACCGCATCGAGCCAGGCGTTCAGGTCGTCCACCGCGCGCAACATGCCCTCGCGGCTCTGTTCCTCGGTCGAGCCGTCGATCCAGGGGATCGGGAACCACTGATAGCCAAAGGGCACGCCCGCGCAGCTTTCGGGCGCATCGGGGGCCAGAAAGGCGGTGCGCGGCATGTGCGGCGCCAGCGGCTGCGCGAGCCCCAGCAGATCGGCCCCGTTCGCGCCATAGCCATGCAGGAAGATCACCAGCCGATCCGCCTCGCCCTTGGCCGCGCCTGCGCGGCCCGCATCAAGAACCCGTGTCACCCGATACCCTCCAGCTTTCCGGCCCCCCGGGTGTAAGCGCAAAGCGGCGGCGCCGCAACGGGGCGGAACGGCTCAGCGACCGGCGGCCTCGGCCTTGGCGGCAAGCTCCAGCCATTCTTCCTCGGCCTCGGCCAATGCGGTCTGCCGCGCCGCCAGCGCCTCGGATGCCTTGCGGAACTTCACCGGCTCGCGGGTGAACAGATCGGCATCCTCCAGCAGCGCGGCCAGCTTGCCGATCTCGGCCTCAAGCCGTTCGATCTCGGCGGGCAGGCGGTCAAGCAGGTGCCGTTCGGTAAAGCTGAGCCCCTGCGCCGGTTCCTTCTTTACCCGGTCGGCGGCGGGTTTCGACGGCTGCGGGCGCGGCGTTCCGGCCGCGGGCTCGGGCATCGGCGCGTTGCGTTGCGCGCGGTAATCCGACCAGCCGCCCGCATAGACAATGGCGCGGCCGTCCCCCTCCATCGCGATCGTGGTGGACGCCACGCGGTCCAGGAAATCGCGGTCGTGGCTGACCATCAGAACCGTGCCGTCATAGTCGGACAGCAACTCCTGCAACAGATCCAGCGTCTCGACATCCAGATCGTTGGTCGGTTCGTCCAGCACCAGCAGGTTCGACTCGCGCGCCATGATCCGCGCCAGCAGCAGCCGCGCCCGTTCGCCGCCCGAGAGCGAGCGGACCGGCGCGCGCGCCTGCGCCTCGTCGAACAGGAACTCCTTGAGATAGCCGACCACATGTTTCGGCTGGCCCCGCACCAGAACCTGATCGGCCTTGCCCGAAACCCGCATCTCGGGATCGCCGGTCAGGCTTTCCCACAGTGTCATCTCGGGGTCGAGCGCGGTGCGGTTCTGGTCGAACACCGCCATCTGCACATTCGCGCCCAGGCTGACCTCGCCGCTATCGGGCGCAAGCACGCCGGTCAGCATCTGCAACAGCGTCGTCTTGCCCGCCCCGTTCGGGCCGACCAGCGCCACCCGCTCGCCGCGATGGATGCGCAGGCTGAATTCGCGCAGGATGATGCGTTCGCCGAAGCGTTTCGCGATCGCGCGGGCCTCGATCACCCGCTTGCCCGATTGCGGCCCCGATTCAAGCGCCATCGCCGCCGTGCCCTGCCGCCGGATCATCGCCGCGCGGTCCTCGCGCATCGCGGCCAGCGCGCGCAGCCGTCCCTGGTTGCGCTTGCGCCGGGCCGAAATCCCCTCGACCGCCCAACGCCCCTCGGCCTTGATCCGGCGTTCGAGCTTGTGGCGCGCCTCGTCCTCCTCGGCCCAGATCCGGTCGCGCCATTCCTCGAACGCCTCGAAGCCGCGTTCCTGGCGGCGCACCTCGCCGCGGTCGATCCACAGCGTCGCCCGGGCCAGCGCGCGCAGGAACGCCCGGTCATGCGAGATCAGCACAAAGGCCGAGCGCGTCTCGGCCAGTTGCGATTCCAGCCAGCCGATCGCCTCGATGTCCAGATGGTTGGTCGGCTCGTCCAGCAGCATCAGCGCCGGCGCCTCGGCCAGAAGGCGCGCCAGCGCCGCCCGCCGCCGCTCGCCGCCCGAGGCGGTCGCAACCGGGGTCGCGGGGTCGAATTTCAGCCCCTCGGCCACCATCGCCACGCGGTATTCCTCGCCCGGCGGCAGGCTGGCGGCGGCAAAATCGCCCAGCGTGGCAAAGCCCGACAGGTCGGGATCCTGCTCCATATAGCCGACCGTCATGCCGGGCGAGAGCGTGCGCGCCCCCGCATCGGGTTCGACCAGCCCGGCCATCACCTTCATCAGCGTCGACTTGCCCGACCCGTTGCGGCCGACCAGCGCCACACGGTCGCCCGGCTGGATCACCAGATCGAGCCCGTCAAAGACGGGGTTGCCGCCGAAATTCAGCGAGATGCCGGAAAGTTGCAGAAGCGGTGCGCGGGCCATGGGCGCTGGCTACTGCGGCCCGCCCCCGCGGTCAAGCGACCGGCAGCGCGCCATGGAAAAGGCCCGCCGGATCGCTCTGGCGGGCCGGGCCTTGCGCGGGGCGGCGGTTCAGGCTTCCATCACCTCGTCGCCATCCTCGGCGCCCATGTGGAAATCCAGCCCATGGGCCGCGCGGATCTTGTCCTCGATCGACAGCGCCACCTCGGGGTGATCGCGCAGGAACTGCTTGGCATTCTCGCGGCCCTGGCCGATGCGCTCGTCGCCAAAGGAGTACCAGGCGCCCGATTTGTCGACCACACCGGCCTTCACGCCCAGGTCGATCAGCTCGCCGGTCTTCGAGATGCCTTCGCCATACATGATGTCGAATTCCACCTGCTTGAACGGCGGCGCCACCTTGTTCTTGACCACCTTGACGCGGGTCGCGTTGCCCACCACCTCGTCGCGGTCCTTGATCGCGCCGATCCGGCGGATATCGAGCCGCACCGAGGAATAGAATTTCAGCGCATTGCCGCCCGTGGTCGTCTCGGGGCTGCCGAACATCACGCCGATCTTCATGCGAATCTGGTTGATGAAGATCACCGTGCATTTCGACCGGCTGATGGACGCCGTCAGCTTGCGCATCGCCTGGCTCATCAGCCGGGCCTGCACGCCGACATTCGAGTCGCCCATGTCGCCTTCGAGTTCCGATTTCGGCGTCAGCGCCGCAACCGAGTCGACCACCACCATGCTGACCGCGCCCGAGCGCACCAGCGTATCGACGATCTCCAGCGCCTGTTCGCCGGTATCGGGCTGCGAGATCAGCAATTCGTCCAGATCGACGCCCAGCTTGCGGGCATAGATCGGGTCCAGCGCATGTTCGGCATCGACGAAGGCACAGATGCCGCCCTTCTTCTGTTCCTCGGCCACGCAATGCAGCGTCAGCGTCGTCTTGCCCGAGCTTTCGGGGCCGTAGATCTCGATGATCCGGCCCTTGGGCAACCCGCCGATCCCCAGCGCGATATCCAGCCCCAGCGACCCGGTCGAGGTCGCCTCGATCTCGGCCACCGGGTTGTCGGCGCCGAGCCTCATGATCGAGCCCTTGCCGAATTGCCGCTCGATCTGCGCCAGCGCCGAGTCGAGCGCCTTCTGCTTGTCGGAACTGCGCTTGTCCACCATGTCAAGAAGGCTCGCTGTGCCCATGTTTCCCATCCTTATTCCACACCGCAAAGCGGGCGGCAATGACCGCTCGTGTTCACTTCCCGTTCTCCAATCTATCGGATCAAAACGAGAACATTTCAAGTCAAATTCGAGCCCCCCGAGGATTCGAGGAAACGGTTAAGGAAAGGTTCACGGGCGCAGGCCGCAAATCCGGTTGCCCCCGCCTGCCGTGCAGCCATCTGTTTCAGGACGATTTTTTCAGGGCCATCGGCAGCCGGTCTCCAACCAGACCGCGTGAAATGCGCGACCAGGTCGGCCGCTGTACCGGTTTCGTACAGGATCGGCGCCGGGGTGATTCCGTGCGCCAGACCGTCCTGACTGCCCCGGTTGCACGGCTCGTCATCACCGCGCGCCAGAATTCGGCGCCCTCGTTGCTGGCAATGCGGACGGCATTCGCCACCGGACTTGAACCGATGGCGCCTTGATGGCTCGGGATGACGCCGCGTCGGGTTGCAGAAGCGCGCGATGGAACCGAAGACATCGGCCCTGGCTTCATCGCGGGTGCGATTGTCCCACTAATCCCGCTATCCGGGGTCGGAAAAGACCCCTGCTTGCTTCTTCTGGCCCGAAATATCCCGGGGTGCGGGGCAGCGCCCCGCCTGCCACGCTTCCCTTGCGCGCGCGCCCGGGCTATGAGGGCGCGAAAGGAGCCGAGCATGCTCAAGACCCGGATCATTCCCTGCCTTGATGTCGCCGATGGCCGCGTGGTCAAGGGTGTGAATTTCGTCGATCTCGTCGATGCCGGCGACCCGGTCGAGGCGGCCCGGGCCTATGACGCGGCAGGCGCGGACGAGCTGTGCTTTCTCGACATCCACGCCACACACGAGAACCGCGGAACCATGTTCGACGTGGTGCGGCGCACGGCGGAGCAATGCTTCATGCCGCTGACGGTGGGCGGTGGCGTGCGCTCGGGCGAGGATGTGCGCGCGCTGTTGCTGGCAGGGGCCGACAAGGTCAGCTTCAACTCTGCCGCGGTCGCCGATCCCGAAGTCGTGCGCCGGGCGGCCGGGCAGTTCGGCAGCCAGTGCATCGTGGTCGCGATCGACGCCAAGCGCGTTGCGCCGGGCCGCTGGGAGATTTTCACCCATGGCGGGCGCAAGGCCACCGGCATCGACGCGGTGCAGTTCGCAACGACCGTGGCCGGATTCGGCGCGGGCGAGATCCTGCTGACCAGCATGGACCAGGACGGCACGAAATCGGGCTTCGATCTGGACCTGACCCGCGCCATCGTCGCGGCGGTCGATGTGCCGGTGATCGCCTCGGGCGGCGTGGGGACACTGGATCACCTTGTCGAGGGCGTGACGCTGGGCGGGGCCAGCGCGGTGCTTGCGGCCTCGATTTTCCATTTCGGCACCTACACGATCGGCGAGGCCAAGGCACATATGGCGGCGGCCGGTGTGCCCGTGAGGCTGGCATGAACGCGCTCGAACGGCTGGCGGCCACCATTGCGGCGCGCCGCGCGGCCGATCCCGACAGTTCCTGGACGGCAAAGCTGCTGGCCCGCGGCCCCGAGAAGTGCGCCGAGAAATTCGGCGAGGAAGCGGTCGAGGCGGTGATCGAGGCGGTGCGGGGCGATCGCGACCGGCTGACCGCGGAAGCGGCGGATGTGCTGTACCATCTGCTGGTGATGCTCGCCTCGCGCGATGTGACGCTGGATGCGGTGCTGGCCGAACTGGAACGGCGCGAGGGGACCGGGGGGCTGGCCGAGAAGGCCGCGCGGACCAGCGACATGGGCAATTGACCGCCCGGCAGCGGACTGACCGAACATGACGGCCGGCAGAAATCAGCCCTGAGCGCTGTCGCGTTTCCAGACGGCCGCCGCGATCTGCTCGCGGCTCAGGCCCTTTTCCTCAAGCGCCTTGATGTCGTGGAACATCTGCTCCGCCTCAAGGACCAGCGTGCAATTCTCGCACAGGGCGCCGGATTTCGCGCCGAACAGCCCCAGAACCTTTCCACATTCCCGACAGGTCGCCATTGGATACAGACTCCACGTTCGGATCGAACGCTACCCGGAAATCCTTAACGAAACCTTCCCTCCTCCTGGGGCCGAGACTCGAATTCCGCCACGAATTGCAGAAGCGCGCGGGTCGAACCGTCAAGCCCCGCGCCCGGATCGGTGCCCGCGATCACCGGCGCCAGCGCGGTCGCCAGTTCCTTGCCAAGCTCGACCCCCCACTGGTCAAAGGAATTGATGCCAAGGATCACGCCCTCGACAAACACCCGGTGCTCGTAAAGCGCCACGATCCGGCCCAGCACCTGCGGAGTCAGTTGCGGATAGATCAGCATGGTAGAGGGCCGGTTGCCCGCAAAGACGCGATGGCGGGCCTGACGCTCAAGCTCGTCGCCCGCATGGCCAGCCCGCGCCGCGATGGCGCGCGCCTCGTCTAGGCTGCGCCCGCGCATGAGTGCGGCGGATTGCGCCAGCGCATTGGCCAGCAGCAGGCGGTGATGATGCGCCAGGTCGGGTTCGTGCCCGCGCGCGGCGACCAGGAATTCGCAGGGCACGACCTGGGTGCCCTGATGCAGCAACTGGTAGAATGCGTGCTGGCCATTGGTGCCGGGCTCGCCCCAGACCACGGGGCCGGTGGGGCGCAGGGGGCGGGTGCCCTGCATCGTCACGCCCTTGCCGTTCGATTCCATTTCCAGCTGTTGCAGATAGGCGGGCAGCCGCGCCAGACGCTGGTCATAGGGCAGCACCGCGCGGGTGGGATGACCCAGCACCTGCGCATGCCAGAGCCCGACCAGCGCCAGCAGGACGGGCAGGTTCCCGCGCGGCGGCGCGCTGCGGAAATGGGCATCCATCACCGCGCCGCCCGACAGGAAATCGTCGAAGCGGTCGGGACCGATGGCCAGCATCAGCGACAGCCCGATCGGCCCCCAGACCGAATAGCGCCCGCCCACCCAATCCTCGAAACCAAAGACCCGCCCGGCCGGGATGCCGAACGCCTGCGTCCGCTCCTGCGCCGAGGACAGCGCCACGAATTGCGCGGCCGGATCGGCGACGCGGGCGGCCATCCAGTCCCGCGCGGTTTCGGCATTGGTCATCGTCTCGATGGTGGTGAAGGTCTTGGAGGCGACGATCACCAGCGTCGTTTCCGGGTTCAGCCGCTTCAGCGTGTCGGCAACATGCGCGCCGTCCACGTTCGAGACGAAATGACAGCGCGGCCCGTCATGGAAGGGTGCCAGCGCCTGCACCGCCATGGCCGGGCCCAGATCGGATCCGCCGATGCCGATATTCACAACATCGGTGATCGCGCCGCCCTGCCCCGCGAATTGCCCGCCGCGGACCATTTCGGCAAAGGTGCGCATCCGCGCCAGCGTCGCGCGCAGTTCCGGCATCACGTCGCGCCCGTCGACCTGAACCGACCCGCCGGGGGCGCGCAGCGCGGTATGCAGTACCGCGCGGCCCTCGGTCTCGTTGATCTTCGCGCCGGTGAACATCGCCTCGCGGCAAGCCGCAAGGCCGGCGGCTTCGGCAAGGTTCAGCAGCAATTCCAGCGTTTCGGCGTCGATATTCGTCTTGGAATAGTCGAACAGCATGTCGCCCTCGCGCGCCGAAAAGGCGGCGGCGCGGCCGGGATCCTCGAACAGTGCCGAAATCGGCCGCTCGGCCACCGCGCGCGCCCGGGCATCGAGCGCCATCCAGATCCTGTCCATGTCCATCCTTGTCTATTCCGCCCAGTGGATCGTGGCCGATCCCAGCACCGCGCAGACCGGGGCCAGCAGCGGATCGTCGATCTCGACCGCCCGTTCCAACGCCGCGCGCTTGTCGGCCCCCGTGATCAGGATATGCACGATGGTCGCGCTGCGCAGCGCGGGGGCGGTCAGGCTCAGCCGCGGCTCGGGCTGGGCGGGGGGGGTGATCTGCATCACCGGGGGGGCATCGGCGCGCAGCGCGTCCTCAAGCTCGGGCGCGCCGGGAAAGAGCGAGGCGATATGCATGTCCGCCCCCATCCCCAGAAGCAGGATATCGAGCGGCAGCACCTCGGCCACACGCCCGGCCAGCCCGTCCATGCCATCGGCACCCGGGCGCAGCGCGATCATCTGCGCCTCGGCCGCGGCGCCGGTCAGCAGGCGGGCGCGGATCATCCCCTCGTTCGAACGCGGGCTGTCGGGCGGCACCAGCCGTTCGTCGGTCGGCAGCACGCGCACCCGGCGCCAGTCCAGCGAACTGGCGCAGAGCGCGTCGTAAAGCGGCCCCGGCGTCGTACCGCCCGGCAGCGCGATGCTGGCCTGTTCGGCATGGAACAGCACGGTGTTCAACTCGCCCGCCAGCTTGTTGGCCAGGTCGATCATCATCATCTCGACATCCGGATAGGTCACGAGCTTCATGGCCGTATCTCCCGCCAGCGCCGCCCGTCGCGGTGCATCAGCATCAACGCATCCTCGGGGCCCGAACTGCCCGGATCATAGGGCTTGGGCCGGTCGGCCCGCGCCTCCCAGGCAGCGATCACGGGATCGGTCCAGGCCCAGGCGGCCTCGACCTCGTCGCCGCGCATGAACAGCGTCTGGTTGCCCCGGATCACGTCCATGATGAGCCGCTCATAGGCATCCGCGATATCCTCGGCCCCCGGCCCCAGCGCCTGGGCAAAGGACATGTCCAGCGGCACCTCGATCAGCCGCATGCCGCCCGGGCCGGGTTCCTTGATCGTCACCTTCAGCTTGATCCCCTCGTTCGGTTGCAACCGGATCACCAGCACGTTCGATTTCTGCCCCTCCTGCTCGCCAAAGATCGAATGCGGCGGATCCTTGAAGGTGATCGCGATTTCCGAGGTTCGCGCGCGCAGCCGCTTGCCGGTGCGCAGGTAGAACGGCGTGCCCTTCCAGCGCCAGTTCGACACATGCGCCTTGAGCGCGATGAAGGTTTCGGTCCGGCTGGACGGGATCGCTGCATCCTCGGCATAGCCTGCCTGCCCGTTGCCCGCCGCATATTGCCCGCGCACGATATCACCCGGCTCGACCGCATCGAGGGCGCGGATCACCTTGAGCTTTTCGTCGCGCACCGCGTCCGGTTCAAAGGCATAGGGCGGCTCCATCGCGATCAGGCACAGAAGCTGCATCATGTGGTTCTGCACCATGTCGCGCATCGCGCCCGACTTGTCGTAATAGCCTCCCCGGCCCGCAACGCCCACCATCTCGGCCACGGTGATCTGGATGTGATCGACATATTGCGCGTTCCACAGGGGTTCGAACAGCATGTTGCCAAAGCGCACGGCCATCAGGTTCTGGACCGTCTCCTTCCCAAGGTAATGGTCGATGCGATAGATCTGTTGCTCGTCGAAATGGGCGGCCAGCGTGGCGTTCAGCGCCCGGGCGCTGCCAAGATCGTGGCCAAAGGGTTTCTCGACCACGATCCGGCACCCCTCGCGGTTCATGCCATGACGGTGCAACCCGCGCGCCAGATCGCCGAAAAGCCCCGGCCCGACCGAGAAGTAATAGGCCTGCACCACGCCCGGACGGATCAGGCTGGCCAGCCTTTGCCAGCCGTCTTCGCCGGTCGCATCAAGCCGGACATAACCCAGCCGCGCCAGAAACCGTTCGAGCGCGGCGCTTTCGATCCGGTCCGCGGGCACATGTTCGAGGATGGCGTGCCGGATCTCGCCCTGCCAGGTGTCATCGTCCAGTGCCGCGCGGGCGGTGCCGATGATCCGCGCCTCGTCGGGCAATTGCCCCGCAAGGTCGCGCCGGTAGAGCGCGGGCAGGATCTTGCGCCGCGCCAGATCGCCCGTCGCGCCGAAGATCACGAGGTCAAAGGGATCGACCGGGATCACGCGTGAGACCATCGCAAACCTCGCCGGATCGGTGACAGGGACACGCCGGAACGGCGCGCGCCCCCTGTCTAGCACGGCTCGCCCCCCGGGGAGAAGGAAGCACGGCATCTGCCGCACCATTGTAACCCGCTGATTTCACGGGGATCGGCAGGGGGTGCGCTGCGCAGGCGCAGGAAATCCGTAACCGAACGGCGCCCCGGCCCCGGCGAATCCGCTGCACCGCGCCGCCCGTATCAGCGCGCCGGAAGCAGGCTTGGCACGATGGTCACGATCTCAGGAAAGGCCCAGAGGATCCCAAGCCCGGCCACCTGTATCAGCACGAAGGGCACGACGCCGCGATAGATGTGCATCGTCGTGACCTCTCTGGGCGCCACCCCGCGCAGGTAGAACAGCGCGAAGCCGAAGGGCGGCGTCAGGAACGAGGTCTGCAGGTTCACCGCGATCATGATCGTGACCCAAGCCGGATCGAAGGTGCCGCCATAGATCACCGGGCCGACGATGGGCACCACGATGTAGATGATTTCCAGGAAATCCAGCACGAAGCCCAGCACGAACAGCACCAGCATGACGATCAGGAACACCTTGAACTCGTCATCGAAGCTGCGCAGGAATTGCTGGATGTAATGCTCCCCCCCGAACGAGATCACCACCAGGTTCAGCAATTGCGAGCCGATCAGGATGGCAAAGACCATCGTGGTGACCTTGGCCGTCTCGCGCACCACCGGCGGCAGCACGCCTGACCGCAGCAGCACCCAGCAGGCGTAAAGAATGCCGAACATCGCGAAGTGATAGGCGCCCTGCGCGACGAAGAAGGCCACCCAATCCTCGAAGGGCACGCTTGCGCGCCCCATGCGCAGGTCGAAATTCACGCCCGCGAGGATCATGATCACGATGGCAAAGGACGCCCAGATGATCGTCCTGCCGGAACGGTTTTCCTCGCGCAGCTTGCGATAGGCGGCCAGCATCAGCGCCCCGCCCGCCCCCAGCGCGGCGGCGGGCGTGGGGTTGGTGATGCCGCCCAGGATCGAGCCCAGCACCGCCACGATCAGCACCAGCGGCGGAAAGACGACGCGCAACAGGTCCGACTGGGCCAGCAGGCCGACCGCATGCCGCAGCCCGTAAAGCGCAATGCCGAACGGGATCGCCAGCAGCAGGAACATCGCACCGGGTGAGGTGACGGGCGAGATCAGCACCGCATCGACCGCCAGCGCCAGCAAGAGCCCCCCCGCCCCGATCAGCAGCGGGCGGGGATCGGCCCCGGGCACCACGCCACGCGCCGTGCTCAGCAGCAGCCCCAGCAGCACCACGACCACCATCAGCGAGGAGGACAACGGCGCGGCGGCGGCGATCCTGGCCTCGCGCGCAAGGGCGCGTTCCTCGGGGCTCAGTTGATGGGCCTGCACCTCGCCGCCCGCCGCCTCGATGGCGCGTTGCTGTTCGACCGCGCGATCCCATTTCTGCTGGCCGTGCAGTTCGATCATCGACGCCTTGCACTGGTCCGAGACATTGGTGCGCAGCACCGCGCCCTCGGTCTGTTCGGAAAAGCCGCTGACCGTGACATCCTGGCTGCCCACGATGCCCACCGCACCCAGCAGGAAGGCGCCCCCGATCAGCCCGAGCGGCGCGGCCAGGAACCACCGAAATTTATCGGCGCGCGACTTGGCCGGACCCGAGGCCGCAGCGAAGGACACGGGCGGCGCCTTGGACGGGTAAAGCAGCGCGAAACCGAAGGCATAGCCCGCATACAGCACCGCCAGCAGGATGCCCGGCAGGATCGCCGCCTGAAACAGCGTGCCGACCGAGACCACCGCCGCCTTGCCCAGATAGGTCAGCGCATCGGTGCAACCCGCCATCTGCGCCCGGCTTTCCTGCGACGTTGCATAAAGATCGCCCGCCAGCGTGCCCAGCAGCACGATCACGATCGAGGGCGGGATGATCTGGCCCAGCGTGCCGCTGGCCGCGATGACCCCGGTGGCCAGTTCCGGCGAATAGCGGTTGCGCAGCATCGTCGGCAGCGACAACAGCCCCATCGTCACCACCGTCGCCCCCACGATGCCCGTAGAGGCGGCAAGGAAGGCGCCCACCACGACGACGGCCACCGCCAGCCCGCCCGGCAGCGGACCGAAGACCCGCGCCATGGTGGTCAAGAGGTCATTGGCGATCTTCGAGCGTTCCAGCGTGATGCCCATCATCACGAACATCAGCACCGCCAGCAGAGTCTCGATCGACTGGCCGGCCAGAACGCGTTCGTTGATGCGGTTGACGATGAAGCTGACATTGCGATCCATCGCCACTTCCCAGCCCTGCGGGAACAGCGCCGTCTCGTAGCGCGGCAGGTCGGGAAACCGGAACACGGATATGTCGTTGGGATGGATCCCCTGCGCGGTCAGCGCCGCATAGGCCGCGCTGCCGGTATCCACCGCCTGGTGGATCAACAGCCCCGCACTGTCCAGCGCGGCAATGATCCCGAACGAAATGACCGCCGCGCCGCCGATGGCAAAGGCCACCGGAAAGCCCGACAGGATCCCCGCGAACAGGCAGAGAAAGACGATGATCAGGCCGATCTCGATACCGTCAAGTCCGAACAACATGCGCCCGCCCTGCCCCCTTAATGCGTGGCTTCACGGGCGTCCTCGCCCGGACCCAGACTGTCCCTGTCAAGGAAGCGCCCGGCGCTCTCCTCGCCTTCGAGATATTCCAGCAAGGCCCGGTAGAAGACCGCGATGGCCTGAAGGAACACGAGCCCCGCAAAGGCCACCAGCAGCACCTTGAACAGGAAATAGCCGTTGAAGCCATTGGGCGAGAAGCCGATGGTCTCGACATTCCAGCGCAGCGCCTGCGCCTTCATCAACAGCCGGTCGAGCGATTCCGAGGCCGAGGGCTTGGGCGTGATCAGGTGGCGCCAGAGGAAATACCACGAGTAAAGCCAGACCAGCACCGCCATCGGCATCATGAAGAACAACGCGCCGAACATGTCGATCAGCCGCTTGGTGCGGTGGCTGACATGGGCATAGACCAGATCGACCCGGACATGGCCCGACTGCACGAAGGTATAGCTGATGCACAGGCAGACGATCATCGCGTTGTAAAGCTTCAGCTCCTCGGACCACCAGCTCAGATCCTTGGAAAACGCATAGCCCAGCGGGCCAAGGCTGATCTCGGAGACGCGAAAGATGCGTTGCAGGAACACGATCATGATCTGTTGCAGCACCATCAGAAGCCCCGCCCAGGCAAAGAACCGCCCGATGGTGTTGGCAAAACCTTCCAGTAAGCGCACCGATCCCCACATGATCGACCGCCGCCAAAGCCCCAGCCCGGTCAGCACCACAAAGGCGGCAAGCACGACAAAGAAGAACTCGGTCGAGGCGCCGTAATAGACCACGCGCATGATCGCCTGCGGGTTCGACCAGTCGAGCCACAACCCCGGATGGGCGATTGCATAGCCGAAATTGTAGAAGGCCAGCGCAAGGTTCTTGAAGAACCACAAGACCCCGCCACCAAGCGCGCCCAGCACCCCGGCCGATCCGGACCCGTCCATCTGCGCCCCCTATTGCCCAGCCGTCGCGGATCTGCCCCCCCTTCATTCCGGGGCGGATGCGCCACGCCTGGGACGGCGCCCCCGCTGCGAACGGGGGCGCCAGCCGGATTTCGGATCAGAGACCCATCACGCGGTTGCGCTGGGCGGTGAATTCCGCCTCGGCCCGGCCATTCCAGGCCGCCGAGCTTTTCAGCGACGCCATGTAGCTGTCATGGCATTTCTTGTAGAGCGGATCGCCCATCGGCTCGGCGATCACCTCGAGCGAGGCGGCGCCGAAGGCATCCCACACGCTGTCGGGATATTCGAGAACCCGCACCCCGCCCGCCTGAAGCCGGGTCAGCGCGGCGGCGTTGTTGGCCAGGAATTGCGACATCGACCAGATGTTGCAGGCCCCAGCCGCCTGTTCGATGGCAGCCCGGTGCGCCGGGGCCAGATCCTCGAACACGTCCAGATTGACCGTCAGGTTCAGGTTCGGCCCGGGTTCGTGGAAACCGGCGGTGTAGTAGATCTTGGTGATCTCCTGGAACCCGGCCTTCTCGTCCGCCCAGGGGCCGATCCACTCGGTCCCGTCGATGGCACCCGAGGCCAGCGCCTGATACACTTCGGATCCCGGCAGGTTCTGCACGCTCGCGCCCAGCTTGCCCAGCACCTGCCCGCCCTGCCCGGGCATGCGGAACTTCAGGCCCTGGAAATCCTCGGGGCTGTTGATCTCCTTGCGGAACCAGCCGCCGGCCTGCGCCCCGGTATTGCCCGCCGAGAACGGCTTGAGCCCGAAGATCGAGTACAGCTCGTCCGCCAGTTCGCGCCCGCCGGCATGGTGGATCCAATTGTTGTATTCCTGAAACGTCATGCCGAACGGCACCTGGCTGAAGAAGGACAGCGCCGGGTGCTGGCCGAGGAAGTAGTAATCGACCCCGTGATACATGTCGGCCTGACCGGCCGAGACGGCGTCAAACACCTCGAAGGCGCCGACCAGTTCGCCCGCGGCCTTGAGGTCGATGGTCAACTGCCCGTCGGTGATCGCGGTGATCGCGTCGGCGCAATATTGCGCTGCGTCATGCACCCCCGCAAGGCCACGGCCCCAGGTCGTGACCAGTGTCAGCGTCCGCCTGCCCTGGGCATAGGCGGGCGCGGCAAGGGTTCCGGCGGCGGCCGCACCGCCCAGCGCGGAGCTCCTCAGAAAAGAACGGCGATCCATCAATATTCCTCCCGGTTGGCGCCCGCACCTTTGCGGGCGGATCGTTTGCGTGGGCGAAATCTATCGACAGCTTTGCCCCAGATAAATAGCGCCGAGCGGCGGGCCCGACTTTTTCCCGATGTCGAATGGACGCGCCCCGCCCTGTGCTGCGGGCCGCGCGCGGTGCCCGATTTCCGATCCATGCGCAAAACCCCGGCCTCGAGCAACATTCGGAAAGGATTTCTTGCCGCAGGGTACGAAAATTCTGCCCTTTGCGGGTTGACCCCCACCCGGTGCGCTCCTAATGTCCCGCGCACGCAAGCTGGGGAACCCCGATGGCGATGGTAGGCGTAGTGGCGAAGGACAGGCGCATGGGCCGGTAACGACGGAGCCCAGCTCACCCCATGCGCCCCCGCCCTGACCGGGGGCTTTTTTATGCGCAGCGGATGCACAGACGGACGGCGGAAGGGACGGACAGACAGATGACACAGATGACCGGCGCGATGATGGTGGTTCAGGCGCTCAGGGATCAGGGCGTCGAGGTGATCTTCGGCTACCCGGGCGGCGCCGTGCTTCCGATCTATGACGAGCTGTTCCAGCAGAACGACATCCAGCATGTGCTGGTGCGCCACGAACAGGGCGCGGTCCACATGGCCGAGGGCTATGCCCGCTCGACCGGCAAGCCCGGCGTCGTGCTGGTCACCTCGGGCCCCGGCGCGACCAACGCGGTCACCGGCATCACCGACGCGCTGATGGATTCGATCCCGCTGGTCGTGCTGACCGGGCAGGTGCCCACCTTCATGGTCGGCAACGACGCCTTTCAGGAGGCGGACACCATCGGCATCACCCGGCCCTGCACCAAGCATAACTGGCTGGTGAAGGAAACCGACAGGCTGGCCCAGACGATCCACCAGGCATTCCATGTCGCGACCACTGGGCGGCCCGGCCCGGTTCTGGTCGACATCCCCAAGGACGTGCAATTCGCCACCGGCACCTATGTCGCCCCGCGCGCGGCGGGCAACGCCCATTACCAGCCCCAGGTCAAGGGCGACCGCGAGATGATCACCCGCCTTGTCGAGGCGATGGAAACCGCCGAGCGCCCGGTCTTCTATACCGGCGGCGGGGTCATCAATTCGGGCGATGCGGCAACGCAGCTTCTGCGCGAACTGGTCGAGGCCACGGGCTTTCCCATCACCTCGACCCTGATGGGGCTGGGCGCCTATCCCGCCAGCGGAAAGAACTGGCTGGGCATGCTGGGGATGCACGGGCTTTACGAGGCCAATCTGGCGATGCACGATTGCGATCTGATGATCAATATCGGCGCGCGCTTTGATGACCGGATCACCGGGCGGGTGGCCGATTTCAGCCCCAGCTCGCGCAAGGCCCATATCGACATCGACCCCTCCTCGATCAACAAGACGATCCGCGTGGACATGCCCATCATCGGCGATGTCACCCATGTGCTGGAGGACATGCTGCGGATCTGGAAATCGCGCGGGCGCAAGGTCAACAAGGAGGGCCTGGCGCGCTGGTGGGCGCAGATCGAGGACTGGAAGAAGGTCGAGTGCCTGCGCTACCGGAACTCGGACACGGTCATCAAGCCGCAATATGCCCTGCAACGGCTGGAGGCGCTGACGAAACACCGCGCCGACCGCTACATCTGCACCGAGGTCGGCCAGCACCAGATGTGGGCCGCGCAATTCCTGGGCTTCGAGGCGCCGAACCGCTGGATGACCTCGGGCGGGCTGGGCACCATGGGCTACGGGCTGCCCGCCTCGATCGGCGTGCAGATCGCGCATCCCGAGGCGCTGGTCCTCAACGTGGCGGGCGAAGGCTCGTGGCTGATGAACATGCAGGAGATGGGCACCGCGATCCAGTATCGCGCGCCGGTCAAGCAGTTCATCCTGAACAACGAACGCCTTGGCATGGTGCGGCAATGGCAGAGCCTGCTGCATGGCAACCGCTTTTCGCATTCCTGGTCCGAGGCGCTGCCCGATTTCGTCAAGCTGGCCGAGGCGTTCGGCTGCAAGGGCATCCGCTGTTCCGACCCGGCCGATCTGGATGACGCCATCGCCGAGATGCTGGCATATGACGGGCCGGTGATCTTCGATTGCCTGGTCGAGAAGCACGAGGATTGTTTCCCGATGATCCCCTCGGGCCGGGCGCATAACGACATGTTGCTCGCCGCCGATGCCGAAGCCTTCAAGCAAGGCGCAGCACTGGTCTGATGCGTGCGCAAGGGGGGCTTTCCGCCCCCCGTCCCCGCCTTGCGGGGACTCCCCCCGAGGATATTTGGAGCCAGAAGAAAAGACATGGCAGCAGCACTCAACATCCAGAAGGGCACGTCGAAGCATTCCGCCTATGACCTGCGCGACCCCAATTCGGACGTCATCGAGCGGCACACGCTGGCGGTGATCGTCGATAACGAACCGGGCGTGCTGGCGCGCGTGATCGGGCTGTTTTCCGGGCGCGGTTACAATATCGACAGCCTGACCGTGGCCGAGGTCGACCATACCGGGCATATGAGCCGCATCACCATCGTCACCGCCGGAACGCCCGCGGTGATCGAGCAGATCAAGGCGCAGCTTGGCCGGATCGTGCCGGTCCATGAGGTGCATGACCTGACCGTCGAGGGCCCCTCGGTCGAGCGGGAACTGGCGCTGTTCAAGGTGGCGGGCGCGGGCGAGAAGCGGGTCGAGGCGCTGCGTCTGGCGGATATCTTCCGCGCGAATGTGGTGGATTCGACGCTGGAAAGCTTCGTCTTCGAGATCACCGGCACACCGCAGAAGATCGACGCCTTTGCCGAGCTGATGCGGCCGCTGGGGCTGGTCGAGATGGCGCGCACCGGCATCGCGGCACTTTCGCGCGGGGCCTGAACCGGGCCGGCGCGCGGGTCGAACGGGTATTGACCTGTCGCCCTGGCCGGTCTGCGACGGGAAGGGCATCCTGATCGGCGGCTGTGGCGCGGAGGCACCCCCTTGCCCGCCGCGCGCCCTTGCGCCAGAACAGGCCATGGCCAGAGCCCCCGCCTTCAGTTGCACCGCCTGCGGCGCGTCCCACCAGAAATGGGCGGGCCGGTGCGAGGCGTGCGGGGCGTGGAATACCATCGCCGAGGATGCGCCGCTTTCGGCCGGGCCTGCCGCGAAATCGCTGGGGGCGGCGCGGGGGCGGACGCTGCCGCTGTCCGATCTGGCCACGACCGAGCCCGAACCGCCCCGCGCCGCCTCGGGGCTGGCAGAGCTTGACCGGGTGCTGGGGGGCGGGCTGGTGCCGGCCTCGGCGATCCTGGTGGGCGGCGATCCGGGGATCGGCAAGTCCACCCTGCTCTTGCAGGCTGCTGCAAGTTTCGCCCGCAACGGCCTGAAATGCCTTTACATATCCGGCGAGGAGGCAGGTGCCCAGATCCGCATGCGCGCGCGCCGTCTGGGCCTGGCCGAGGCGCCGGTCAAGCTTGCGACCGATACCAATCTGCGCGACATCCTGACCACGCTGGACGCCGAGCGCCCCGGCCTTGCCATCATCGACTCGATCCAGACGCTCTGGGCCGACATGGTCGACAGCGCGCCGGGATCCGTGGCCCAGGTGCGCGCCGCGGCGCATGAGTTGACCGCCTTTGCCAAGCGGCGGGGCTCGGCGGTGATCCTTGTCGGCCATGTCACCAAGGAGGGCCAGATCGCAGGCCCGCGCGTGGTCGAGCACATGGTCGATACCGTCCTTTATTTCGAGGGCGAGCGGGGGCATCAGTTCCGCATCCTGCGCGCGGTCAAGAACCGCTTCGGCCCGGCCGACGAGATCGGCGTGTTCGAGATGACCGGATCGGGGCTGGCCGAGGTGCAGAACCCGTCCGCGCTGTTCCTGTCGGGGCGCGGCACGCCCGCGCCGGGGGCGGCGGTCTTTGCCGGGATCGAGGGCACGCGGCCGGTTCTGACCGAGATTCAGGCGCTTGTCGCACCCTCGCCGCTGGGCACGCCGCGGCGCACCGTGGTCGGACTTGATGCCGGGCGGCTGGCGACCACGCTTGCCGTGCTCGAGGCGCGCTGCGGCATCCCCTTTACCGGGCTCGACGTGTTCCTGAACGTCGCGGGGGGGCTTCGGGTGACCGAACCCGCCGCCGATCTGGCGGTGGCCGCGGCGCTGATCAGCGCGCGCGAAGATGTCGCGCTGCCCGCGGATTGCGTTGTCTTCGGGGAAATTTCGCTGTCGGGCGCGCTGCGTCCCGTCGGGCAGACGGAAAACAGGTTGAAAGAGGCGCGGAAACTTGGTTTTTCCACAGCCATCGCGCCCGCCGACAGCAAGCCGGGCGCCCCGACGGGACTGCGGCTCAGGCACATGCCGGATCTCGCGGCCTTTGTCGGAGAGATGTTCGGCGCCGGCTGAGGCCGAGGAGGGACTACCATGGAAGGGTTTACCGCTGTCGACGGGATCGTGGCCGTCGTCATCCTGCTTTCGGCGATCCTCGCCTATTCGCGTGGTTTCGTACGCGAAACGATGGCGATCGCGGGCTGGATCGTGGCCGCGATCATGGCCTTCATCTTCGCGCCGATGGTCGAACCGCTGGTCTACGAGGTGCCGTTCCTTGGTACGCTGGTCGGCAATTCCTGCGAACTGGCGATCCTGGCGGCCTTTGCGGGCGTGTTCATGGTGGCGCTGGTGGCGGTCTCGCTGTTCACGCCGCTTCTGTCCTCGATGATCCAGGGCTCGGTTCTGGGGGGGCTTGATCAGGGGCTTGGCTTCCTTTTCGGGGTGGCGCGTGGCGTTCTGCTGGTGGCGGTCGCGCTGTTCGTCTACGGCATGGTGGTCACCGCGGGCGATTACCCGGTGGTGGACAACTCGCGCTCGGCCGACATCTTCGGCGCGCTGACCCGCCAGATCGCCGAGGCCGATCCCGATCAGGCGCTGGGCTGGCTGACCCGCCAGTACGAGACCCTGATGGGCGCCTGCGACCGCCCGGCAGCACCTGCGCCCGCGGGCACGCCCCTGCCCCCCGCCGACGCCCAGTGACAGCCCGCGCGCGCTGTGTGATCCTTTCGTGACAGCGCGTGCCCAAGCGCGTAGAGAGGGGCCAGTCCCCGCCAGTTGGATTCGGAGCCTCGACGCCCATGCGCCCGATGAACCCGCATGTTTCGCCCGAGCGAGACATGCCCCCCGCCCATCCCTTCGATGACGACAAGCTGCGCGAGGAATGCGGCGTCTATGGCGTGATCGGCCTGACCGATGCCGCGAATTTCGTGGCGCTGGGCCTGCACGCGCTGCAACATCGCGGCCAGGAAGCGGGCGGCATCGTCAGCCATGACGCAAGGACGGGGTTCCACTCGGCCCACCGCTTTGGCTATGTGCGCGACAACTTCACCAAGGCCAGCCTGATGGAGACGTTGCCGGGAACGCTGGCCATCGGGCATGTGCGCTATTCCACCGCCGGATCGAAGGGCCAGACCGCGATCCGCGACGTGCAGCCCTTTTTCGGCGAGTTCTCGATGGGCGGGGCGGCCATCGCCCATAACGGCAACATCACCAATGCCGAGGCGCTGCGGCGCGAGCTGATCGACCGCGGCTCGATCTTTCAAAGCTCGTCGGACAGCGAGTGCATCATCCACCTGATGGCGCGCTCGCTGCAAAAGACCATCCCCGAGCGGATGAAGGACGCGCTGCGCCGGGTCGAGGGAGCGTTCTCGGTGGTGGCGATGACGCGTACGAAACTGATCGGCGTGCGCGACCCGCTGGGCGTGCGCCCGCTGGTGCTGGGCCGGTTCGGCGAAGGCTGGGTGCTGTCGTCGGAAACCTGCGCGCTCGACATCATCGGCGCGGAACTGGTGCGCGAGATCGAGCCGGGCGAAATGGTCCAGATCTCGCCCGAGAAGGGCGTGGAAAGCTTCCGCCCGTTCGAGCCGCGGCCCTCGCGCTTCTGCATCTTCGAGCAGGTCTATTTCTCGCGCCCCGATTCCATCCTGGGCGGCCGCTCGGTCTATGAGACGCGCCACCAGATCGGCGTGGAACTGGCACGCGAGGCCCCGGTCGAGGCCGATCTGGTCTGCCCGGTGCCCGATTCCGGCACGCCCGCGGCGATCGGCTATGCCCATGAAAGCGGCATTCCCTTCGGCATGGGGATCATCCGCAACCAGTATGTCGGCCGCACCTTCATCGAACCGACCGAACAGATCCGCAACATGGGCGTGCGGCTGAAACTGAACGTCAACCGCGCCCTGATCGAGGGCAAGCGGATCGTCCTGGTCGATGACAGCGTGGTGCGCGGCACCACCAGCCGCAAGATCAAGGAAATGATCCTGGATGCCGGCGCGAAGGAGGTGCATTTCCGCATCGCTTCGCCGCCGACCGCCTGGCCTTGCTTCTACGGCGTCGACACGCCCGAGCGTGAAAAGCTGCTGGCCAGCCACATGAACGAGGACGAGATGCGCGACTATCTGGGCGTCGACTCGCTGCGCTTCATCTCGCTGGACGGGCTTTACCGCGCCGTGGGCGAGGCGCGGGGCCGCAATGCCGCCTGCCCGCAATATTGCGATGCCTGTTTTTCGGGCGATTATCCGGTCGCCCCCTCGGACATGATCGACAAGGGATTTCAGACCAAAGCCGCAGAATAAGCGCCCCCACGGGTCCGCCGCCGCGTCCCGACCATGCAGCGTTGCTGTTTCAAGGAGCATCCATGACAGACCACAAGATCGCCCTAGTGACGGGCGCCTCCCGCGGCTTCGGCGCGGCGGTGGCCGAGGAACTGGCCCGGCAGGGTCATCACGTCGTTGCCGTCGCCCGCACCAGCGGCGGGCTAGAGGAACTGGACGACCGCATCCAGGCCGCGGGCGGGCATGCCACGCTGGCGCCCATGGACATCACCGTTGACGAGGCCATGCGCACGCTTTGCCGCGGCATCTTCGACCGCTGGGGCCATGTCGATCTGTGGGTGCATTGCGCGATCCAGACCCCGCCCTTCAGCCCGGCCGAACAGATCGACCTGAAATTCTGGACCAAGGCCATCGCCGCCAATATCGAGGCGCTGGGCGTGCTGACGAATTACGTTGCGCCCTTGCTGCGCACGGCGCCCGGCGGCGGGCATGCGGTGCTGGTCGATGACCTTGCCGAAGGCCCGTTCCTGGGCGCCTATGCCGCCTGCAAGGCGGCGCAACGCGCGATCTTTGCCGCGTGGGAGGCCGAACAGGCGCGGCTGGGCGATGTGCATGTGCACCGTTTCGTACCCGCCGCGATGGCCACCGCCCACCGCCATCGGCTGTACCCGGGCGAGGATACCGCGGCCCTGGCGCAGCCCACGGACGAGGCGCGGCGGCTGCTGGCTACACTGGGGCTGGGCTGACAGGCCCCGCCCCGGCCGCGCCATCCATCGTCTCGCGCTTTACGCTTTCCGCGCTTGGCTCTATGGAAGGGCCTGTGGCACAGGGCAGGACGCATGCGCATTCTCATCACCAATGACGACGGCATAAACGCCCCGGGGCTGAAGATCCTCGAGGCCATCGCCGAAGACATCGCCGGTCCGGGCGGCGAGGTCTGGGTGGTCGCGCCTGCGTTCGAACAATCGGGCGTGGCGCACAAGATCTCGTACACCCATCCGATGATGATCGCCGAGCTTGGCCCCCGCCGCTTTGCCGCCGAAGGCTCGCCCGCCGATTGCGTGCTGGCCGGGATCTATGACGTGATGACCGATGCCCGGCCCGATCTGGTGCTTTCCGGCGTCAACCGGGGCAACAACGCGGCCGAGAACGTGCTCTATTCGGGCACGATCGGCGGCGCGATGGAGGCGGCGTTGCAGGGGCTGCCCGCAATCGCGCTGTCGCAATATCTGGGGCCGCTGAATTTCGACGAGGAACTGCAATTCGATGCCGCGCGCGCCCATGGGGCGGCGACGGTGCGCGCGCTGCTCGATCAGGGCCATTGGGACAGCGCCGATTACCGGCTGTTCTACAACGTCAATTTCCCGCCACTTCCGGCCGGGCGGGTCAAGGGCTTGCGCGTCGGGCCGCAGGGCTACCGGCGCGATGCCTCTTTCGGGGTGGAACCGCACCGCTCGCCCTCGGGGCGCAAGTTCCTGTGGATCAAGGGCGGGCCGCAGCACCTGCCGACCGCGCCGGGCTCGGACGCGGCGCTCAACCTTGACGGCTATATCGCGGTCACGCCGATGCGCGCCGACCTGACCGCGCATGATGCCATCGACGCGCTGAAGGCCAGGCTGGAATGACCGGCGAGGACAATTCGGAACGCAAGATGCAGTTCCTGTACACGCTGCGCTCCAAGGGGGTCACGGATGCCCGCGTTCTGGACGCGATGGAGCGGATCGACCGCGGCGTGTTCATCAAGGGCCATTTCGCCCCGCGCGCCTATGAGGACATGCCGCTGCCAATCCCCTGCGGCCAGACCATCAGCCAGCCCTCGGTGGTGGCGCTGATGACCCAGGCGCTGAACGTGCAGCCCCGCGACAAGGTGCTAGAGGTGGGGACCGGCTCGGGCTATCAGGCCGCGATCCTGTCGCGGCTCGCGCGGCGGGTCTATACGGTCGAACGCCATCGCCGCCTTGTCGGCGAGGCGCAGAAGCGGTTCGAGGCGCTGGGGCTGACCAATGTCACCGCTCTGGCCGCCGATGGCTCGTTCGGGCTGCCCGAACAGGCGCCCTTCGACCGCATCCTTGTGACCGCCGCCGCCGAGGATCCGCCCGGCCCGCTCTTGGCGCAATTGCGTGTTGGCGGTATCATGATCGTGCCCGTCGGGCAGTCGGACACGGTGCAGCGGCTGATCAAGGTGACCCGCGGCGAGACCGGCTTCGATTACGACGAGCTTCGCGAGGTGCGTTTCGTGCCGCTGGTCGAGGGGCTCGGCAACGACTAGGAACAGCCAGAGGGTCCGGGCAAACGGATCCCGCATCAGTGAGGATCGAGCGATGTCCATCCGCGACCGCAATACCCGCTTGCCCGCCCGAATCCTTGCCCTGGGCCTTGGCGCCAGCCTGCTTGCCGGATGCCAGAGCGGCTGGGACTACGATTTCCGCGACATGGGCGGCGGCAACCAGCCCGTCCGCGTCGAAAGCGCCCCGCGCCCCGACCCGGATTCGCGCGGGGTGATCTCTTACGCCAATTACCAGGTGGCAGTGGCCCGGCGCGGCGACAGCCTGGGCGATGTGGCCAACCGCGTGGGCCTTCCGGCCGAGGAACTGGCGCGCCATAACGGAATCGCGCGCGATGCCCGCCTGCGCGAGGGCGAGATCCTCGCCCTGCCCCGCCGCGTGCCCGAGATCGGCGGTGGCATGGCCGTCGGCGTCGCAGGTGGCGCGGCTACGGGCGGTTTCCGCGGCGATGGCGAGATCGACATCACCACCATCGCGGGCGACGCCATCCAGCGCTCGGGCCAGCAATCGGCACCCGCCGCAGCCGCTGCCCCCGCTGCACCGCGCGGACAGGAACCGACGCGCCACCGGGTCGAGCGCGGCGAGACCGCCTATTCCATCGCCCGGCTCTACAACGTGACGCCGCGCGCGCTGGCCGACTGGAACGGGCTTGGCCCCGACATGGCGGTGCGCGAGGGGCAGTTTCTGCTGATCCCGACGCCTGCGCGCGAGGTGGCCGCCGCGCCCGCCGTCGTGGCAACGACCCGCCCCGGTGCCGGATCGACCGCCCCCACCCCGCCCAGTGCTGCAACACCCCTGCCGCGCGAGCAGACGACAACGCCGGCGGCCGCCCCGCCCGCCGCTGCCGCCGCTCCCGCCTCGCCGCAGATGAAGACCGAAAGCAGCTCGCAGCCGCGTTTCGCGATGCCGGTGCAGGGCAGCATCATCCGCGGCTACCAGAAGGGCAAGAATGACGGGATCGACATCTCGGCCCGCGCGGGCAGCCCGGTCAAGGCCGCGGCCGACGGCACCGTTGCCGCCATCACCCGCGACACCGAACAGGTACCCATCCTCGTGGTGCGCCACCCCGACAACATGCTGTCGGTCTATGCCAATATCGACGGGATCGCGGTCGAGAAGGGCGCCAGCGTCAAGCGCGGCCAGACCGTGGCGCAGGTGCGCGCGGGCAACCCGGCCTTCGTGCATTTCGAAATCCGCAAGGGCTTCGAAAGCGTCGATCCGATGCCCTATCTGACGCCGTAAGACCCGACGGCGTTCGCCAGCAAGCCCAAGGGGACGATTAATCCTGCTGCAAGATCTTTCCCGGCGCGCATTGCGCGCCGGTTTTGGGTATTTGGACCAAGAAGAAGGACAGGGCGCGCTCAGATCCGCACGCCACGGCGCGCGGCAAGATCGGTGAAGAACTGCCAGGCGACCCGGCCCGAGCGCGCGCCGCGCGTGGCCTGCCATTCGATCGCCTCGGCCCGCAGCACCGCATCATCCATGGCGATGCCATGGGCGTCGCAATAGCCGCGGATCATCGCGAGATACTCGTCCTGGCTGCACGGATGAAAGCCCAGCCACAGCCCGAACCGGTCGCTGAGCGAGACCTTTTCCTCGACCGCCTCGGACGGGGTGATCGCGGTCGAGCGTTCGTTCTCGATCATGTCGCGCGGCATCAGGTGGCGCCGGTTCGAGGTGGCGTAGAACACCACATTCTCGGGCCGCCCCTCGATCCCGCCATCCAGCACCGCCTTGAGCGACTTGTAATGCTGGTCGTCATGGGAAAAGGACAGGTCGTCGCAGAACAGGATGAAGCGCTGACCGGGCGCCGCGCGCAAGAGCGTCAGGAGCCGCCCGATCGAGGGCAGATCCTCGCGCTGGACCTCGACGATCTTCAGCGCATGGCCCTCGGCGCAGATCGCGGCGTGGATCGCCTTGACCAGGCTCGACTTGCCCATGCCGCGCGCGCCCCACAGAAGCGCGTTGTTCGCAGGCAGGCCCTGTGCGAAATGGCGGGTATTCGTCAGCAGCGTGTCGCGCGCCCGGTCGATCCCCTGCAACAGCGTCAGGTCCACCCGGTTGACGCGGGCCACAGGCGCCAGCCGGTCGGGTGCGGCATGCCAGACGAAGGCATCGGCGCAAGCGAAATCGGGGGCCTCGGCGGGCGCGGGGCTGATCCGTTCCAGCGCCTCGGCGATCCGGCAAAGCATGTCCCGGTTCACGGGCGGGCATCCTCGCTGCGGTCGAATTCCTTCATCAGGGGGTCTTCGGCCGGATCGTCCTCGAACCACAGGCCCTGTTCGCGCAGTTCCTTCTCGCGCTTCTTCTCGACGCGGCGCACCAGAAGGATCGAGATCTCGTAAAGGCCGTAGACCACCACGAACAGGATGATCTGCGTGATCACATCGGGCGGCGTGACCAGGGCGGCCAGCACCAGGATGCCGACCACCGCATATTTGCGCGTCGTCGCCAGACCGGCCGACGAGACCAGCCCCGCCTTGCCCATCAGCGTCAGAAGCACCGGCAACTGGAAGCACAGGCCGAAGGCCAGGACGAACTTGATCGTCAGCGACAGGTATTCCTGGACCGAGCCATGGAAGGTCACGCCCGCGGTCTGCGACGTGACCTCGCCCCCCTCGGCCGGGATGGCGCCGACCTGCTGGAAGCCCAGGAAGAAATCGAAGGCGAGCGGCGTGACCACGTAATAGGCAAATGCCGCGCCGAGGAAGAACATGAAGGGCGAGGCGATCAGGAAGGGCAGGAAGGCGCGTTTTTCCGACCGGTAGAGCCCCGGCGCCACGAACCGCCACATCTGGAAGGCGATCAGCGGAAAGGACAGCGCGATCCCGCCCACCAGCGAGATCTGGATCGCGACGAAGAAGCCTTCCTGAAGCTTGATGAGGTAAAGCCCGCAATCCTGCCCGCGCGCGGCAAGCGCCGAGCAGATCGGCTGGGTCAGGAAGTTGAAGACCGGCTTCCAGACCATGAAACAGGCGACCATGGCCACGACGAAGCCCGAGACCGAATAGATCAGCCTTGTGCGCAGTTCCGCCAGATGCTCGATCAGGGGCGCAGAGCTGTCGTCGATCTCGTCGCTTTTCATGCGTCGCTCTTGGTCTCGGGGGCGGGTGCGGCGGCATTCTGGTCCGGCGGCGTCGTGGTGGCCCCGGACGGCGGCGGGCCGGATGGCTTCTTCGGCTCCCATTTCTCGAAGGCATCGGCCGCCTCGTTCAGCTTGTCGAGGCCCATCTTGCGCGGGTTGGCCAGATCCTTGAGATCCTTGACCGTGTCCTTCATGCCGGCCGTGTCGGCGGCGTCGTCCATGGCGCGCTGGAATTCGCGCGCCATGTTGCGGGCCTTGGCGGTGAACCGGCCAAGCGTGCGGAACATGCCCGGCAGGTCCTTCGGACCCACCACGATCAGCGCGACGATGCCGATCAGCAGAAGTTCGGTCCAGCCGAGGTCGAACATGGGGCTATGCGCGGGACAGGCGGATCAGGCCTTGTCCTTCTCCTGTTCGGGGGTCACGTCGCGGGCGGACTCGAGGCTTTTCTTGGCCTCCTCGGTCTCTTCCTTGACGCCCTTCTTGAAGGCGGTGATGCCCTTGCCAACCTCGCCCATCAGCGACGAGATCTTGCCGCGGCCGAAAAGCACCAGAACCACGACGGCGATCAGCAGCAGGCCGGGAAGGCCGATATTGTTCAGCATGGGTTACTCCCTCCGGGCGGGCGCACCCCGCGCCCCGCATGGAATTCTGTCTGTCACATCTATTGGGTCCAACGGCCAGATCAAAGACCCATTCCATCGCGATCTCGCGATTATTTGCCGAATTCCGCCGACTGCACCCCGTCAGGCCGCGCGTTCATGGCCCGGCGCGGGGAAGACGAAGCAGCGGTCGCGCCGGATCATCAGCCACATCGCCGTGCCGGGCCGGGGCAGGAACACCGCGGGCACGGTCACCTTCAGCATGGTGCCGTCGTAATCCATGCGGAACTCGACCAGGCTTTCCGATCCCATGAAGCGGGCGCGCTCCACCACCGCGCGCGCCGCCACGCCGGTTTCGGGTGTCGGGTTCGGGCCGCGGCCGTTGCGGTCGAAATCGATGCGGATATGCTGGGGGCGGATGATGATGTCCACCTCGGAACCATCGGGCATGGCGGGCGTCAGGAACTGGCCAAAAGCGGTTTCCGTCAGAAGGTTCTTGACCTTGCCCCGGATCACGTTGATATCGCTGAAGAAAGCCGCAGCGGCCCGATCCACCGGCGCGTTGTAGATGTTATACGGCGCGCCCTGCTGCGCGATCTTGCCGTGCCGCATCAACGCGATCTCGTCGGCCATGCGCATCGCCTCGTCGGGCTCGTGCGTGACCAGCAGAACGGCGGCGCCCTCTTCCTTGAGCACGCTCAGCGTATCGTCGCGGATTTCATCCCGCAGCCGGTTGTCCAGCCCCGAGAACGGCTCGTCCATCAGCATGATCTTGGGCCGCGGCGCAAGCGCGCGCACCAGCGCCACGCGCTGCTGTTCGCCGCCCGACAACTGGTGCGGATAGTCGTCGATATGGCCCAGCAGGTCCACCCGCTCCAGCAACTGCTCGACCCGCCGGCGTTTCTCGGCGCGGCTGCCGCTGAGCCCGAAGGCGACGTTCTCGGCCACGCTCAGATGCGGGAACAGCGCGAAATCCTGGAACATCAGCCCGACCGAACGGCGTTCGGGCGGTACGCGGAACACCGTGTCGCAGACCAGATTGCCGTCGATGAAGATATTTCCGCTGTCCTGCATGTCGACGCCCGCGATCACCCGCAGTGTCGTGGACTTGCCGCAGCCCGAAGGCCCCAGCAGACAGGTCACCTGCCCCGGCATGACCTTGAGCGACACGTCATCGACCACCGTGCGCCCGCCAAAGACACGGATGATGTTCTGGATTTCCAGCCGGGGAGTGAGTGAACTCAAGACCTGCCTCGCATGCGTTTTCCGATGGAAACTATCGGGCTTGAGGGGCAGATATCAACGCGGCGCCAATGCCGCAAGGCTGGGCAGTGTCCCCTGCCCGTCGAATGGGCAGGCGCGGCCGCAAGAGATGAAATCCGCGCCGCTCAGCCCCTGCAATAGGGCTGCGACCGGGTCCAGGCGGCGATTTCCTCGCGTTTGGCCGAAACCGACATCGGCCCCCAATCGGCGGCAACGCCCCCACGGCCCGCCGCCACCACGCCATCGCGCGGCACGGTGCGCGAGGCGATGCGGATCGCGCAGCTGATATTGGCCGAACCGTCCTTCAGCGCCTCGCCACTGGTCGCCATGCACCCGTAATGACGCGCGGTAGCCGGAGAGATCTGCAACAGCCCGAACCAGCGCCCGCCACCGCCGACCGCCTGCGGGTTCCAGGTGCTTTCATGCTTGGCCAGCGCCGAGAACATCCCCGCCCAGAAGGCCTGCCGCTGCGCCGTTCCCGCTTTCTGATAGGCCGGGCACCAATGCGCGATATCGGCCGGGACGGTCTGGGCCAGCGTTGCGCCATGGCTCGACAATGCTTGCAGGCTTGCCTCGGTCCAGGCGGGCGCCTCGGGCCGGTGATCCCATCCCATCCGCGGCAGATCCCCGGGGAAGTAGGCAGCGCGACTGGCGCTGTCGGGGGATTTCACGCATCCGGTGGCGGCCATGACAAGGCAGAGGGCAAGCGGAACAAGGCGCATCGGTCGTCCTGGTGTTGCACCGGACGCAGTTTGACCGGCCGGGGGGTAATGCCCGGCAAGGGGTCATCGGGCAACCCTGCCCTTCGGACATGCGCGGGGTGCCGCCGATCGCAGGGCGCCCGATCGGCAATCCTCCGCCGCCCCGTCCCCCTTGCCCGCGCGCGCCCCCTGCCTTAGACAGGCTCCGCTGAGAAAGGACCGCCCCGATGCTCGACCTTGCCTATCAAGCCCCCAAACCCAAGGTAATCTCCGGCGCCAAGGCCGATTGGGAACTGGTGATCGGGCTCGAGGTCCATGCCCAGGTGGCCTCGAACGCCAAGCTGTTCTCGGGCGCCTCGACCGCCTTTGGCGCCGAACCCAATGCCAATGTCGCCTTTGTCGATGCCGCGATGCCCGGCATGCTGCCCGTCATCAACGAATTCTGCGTGGCGCAAGCCGTGCGCACCGGGCTGGGGCTGAAGGCGGCGATCAACCTGGTCTCGGCCTTTGATCGCAAGAACTATTTCTATCCCGACCTGCCGCAGGGCTACCAGATTTCCCAGCTTTACCACCCCATCGTCGGCGAGGGCGAAGTGCTGGTCGACATGGGCCCCGGCATCGCGCGGCTTGTGCGGATCGAGCGCATCCATCTTGAACAGGACGCGGGCAAGTCGATCCACGACATGGATCCGGCCATGTCCTTTGTCGATCTCAACCGCACCGGCGTCGCGCTGATGGAGATCGTCAGCCGCCCCGACATCCGCGGCCCCGAAGAGGCGGCGGCCTATGTCGGCAAGCTGCGCCAGATCATGCGCTATCTGGGCACCTGCGACGGCAACATGCAGAACGGCAACCTGCGCGCCGATGTGAACGTCTCGATCTGCCGCCCCGGCGCCTATGAGGCATGGCTTGCGGGCGACAAGGACGCGCTGGGAACGCGCTGCGAAATCAAGAACATGAACTCGATGCGCTTCATCCAGGCCGCGATCGAGTACGAGGCCCGGCGCCAGATCGCCATCGTCGAGGATGGCGGCACGGTGATGCAGGAAACCCGGCTCTACGACCCCGACAAGGGCGAGACGCGGTCGATGCGATCCAAGGAAGAGGCGCATGATTACCGCTACTTCCCCTGCCCCGACCTGTTGCCGCTGGAAATCGACCAGGCCTGGGTGGACGAGATCAGGGCCTCGCTGCCCGAACTGCCGGACGAGAAGAAGGCCCGTTTCGTGACCGATTTCGGCCTGACCGAGTACGACGCTTCGGTGCTGACCGCCGAGGTCGAGGCGGCGGGGTATTTCGAGGCCGTGGCGCAGGGCCGCGATGGCAAGACGGCGGCGAACTGGGTCATCAACGAGTTGTTCGGCCGTCTCAAGAAGGATGACCGCGAGATTGCCGAAAGCCCCGTCAGCCCGGAACAACTGGGAAAGATCATCGACCTTATCACCTCGGGCGACATTTCGGGCAAGATCGCCAAGGATCTGTTCGAGATCGTCTATACCGAAGGCGGCGATCCGGCCGAAATCGTCGAGACGCGGGGGATGCGGCAGGTCACCGACATGGGCGCCATCGAGGCGGCGGTTGACGAGTGCATCGCCGCGAACCCGGCGCAGGTGGAAAAGGCCAGGCAGAATCCGAAGCTTGCAGGCTGGTTCGTGGGCCAGGTGATGAAGGCCACGGGCGGCAAGGCAAACCCGCAGGCGGTCAACGAGATCGTCGCGGCAAAGCTGGGACTCTGAGCCGCCTTACGACGCCGCGGGGATATGAAACCCATATGAGGATTTTCGGGGTCGGGCGCAGGCTTGATCGGCCGCCAGGGCTCGTCACGGGCTGGGCGACAGATTTGCGAATAGAACCGCGCACCCATTGCCGACCCTTTGAAAAACGGAACAAGGCTGATCGTCGCCGGTGGCGGGCTTGCGCGGTCAGTCCGCACAGAGTTGGGCATGCGCAGCGGCGGCGTTGCGGGTGCAAGCCTGATAGCCGAGGCAGTTGAAGCGTGGCACGCCGCGCTTCGCATTTTCACCGAGGCAGACCAATACGTGCAGTGGGCCATGACGCACGAGAATCTTGCGCTGGCGACGTAAGCACTGGCCGCGCATGACCCCATGTCCAATGCGCGCTCGCATCTGTTTGCGGCTGTTGGCCATGTCGATGCCGCACTGCGGGTCTATGACCCCGGGCACATGGCTATGGCTACGAACGGGCCAATG
This sequence comes from Rhodovulum strictum, assembly GCF_009649175.1. GTDB lineage: Bacteria > Pseudomonadota > Alphaproteobacteria > Rhodobacterales > Rhodobacteraceae > Rhodovulum > Rhodovulum strictum. The sequence continues at coordinate 158,278 of NZ_WJPO01000005.1, forward strand.
CGCTGCGCGAGCGGATCGCGGCGACGCTGGCGGCGCTTTCGGAATCCTGACCGGGGGCCGCTTCATCCGGGGGCAGCACGGGAAACGGCGGCCGCTGGGGCCGCCGTTCCGGTCTGTCCGCAAGACGGGACGATTCGTTACGACTTCTTGCGCCGCGCGACCACGCCGAGCCCGCCGAGGCCTGCGATCAGCAGCCAGCCGGCGGCCGGCAGCGGAACGGCCGAGATCGAGCCATTGTCGATCCGGATCCGCACGGCCATGTCGTCATGGTTGTCATCGCCGTCCGCGCCACCATCATCGAGCCAGAGCACAACCGAAGTGCCCGAACCCGCTTTCGGGTTGGCCCCGTCGAAGCTGAGGAAGAAGTTCGGGACGGTGGGCGTGGTGTTGTCCGGATTGGACCCGTTCACGGCCTCACCGACCGGCGTGACGAACTTGAAGTCCAGCAGACCGGTGGACAGGCCGCCCACAGAGACGCTGGCAAGCGGGACGGTGCAGTCGACCGTGCACCAGCTGTTCGTGTTCCCGCCGGTTGCGAACAACTCGACGCCGTTGAACCAGAACGAGTTGTTGAAGCCTGCTTCGCTGCCCAGGAAATCGAAGGTCAGCGTCACGTCGGTGCCGATCAGCCAGAGTTGCCCGCCATACCAGCCGTCGCGCTCGGCCGTGCCGGCACCGTAGACCGGAACCAGACCGTCATTGGTCGCCGTGCCGCCCGGGATCGTCCCCTAGACCGTTGCCGCGGACGCCGCCCCCGTTATGCCCAGAGCCGCCACTGCGGCCAACGCGGTTGTCTTCAGAAATTTCGACATGAGATAACCCCCCTCATCAAGTTGCAGGTACCTTGCAACGGTTCCACGCTAACATGATTTTCGGCTTTCACGAAGCGCTCGGCGCCTGTATTTCGAGTCAGGTGCTGCGTCCTTTGCATCGCGCCGGGAAAATTTCTGCAAACGCTTGAATACATGAGATTTCCTGGAATGACCGCAACTTCGCCGGACAGGGGGCGGCTCGCCTATGGGTTTTGATGCCGCAGAGGACTACAACCTCAAGGACATCAGAATCAGTCGGGGCACAGCGGCCGGGTGCGGCATTCGGCGCGGGATCGGGCAAATCACAACGGGATGTGCGGAGGCATGTCCGGGGGAATGCAAGCGATGACGGTCTATGAATACAAGGTGCTGCCCGCGCCCGAGCGGGGCAAGCGGGTCAAGGGAACGAACGGGGCGGCGGACCGGTTCGCGCTGGCGCTGACCGAGATCCTGAACGCGATGGCGGCCGAGGGCTGGGAATATCAGCGCGCCGAAAGCCTGCCCTGCACCGAGCGCAAGGGGCTGACCGGGCGGATCGAGGTCACGCAGAACCTGCTGGTGTTCCGCCGTGCCCGGCCCGAGGGTACGGCACGCCCCCTGCCCGCCAGCCCCGAGGCGATCGCGGCGGCGGCGGCGGCCTCGCTCTCGCCCTTTGCCGGGCGGGGGTTCGCACCGACCCTGGGCGCGCCCAGCCGCGAGGCGGCGCCGCGGCCGGTGCGCCGGCTGGGGCCCGCGCAGGGCGACGACAGCTAGTCCGGGGCCTGAACCTGGATGTCGAGCGCCAACGCATGGATGCGGGCGACCAGATCGGGACCGAGGGCGCGGTGGATGGCGCGGTGCCGCTCGATCCGCGAGAGCGGCGCAAGGGCGGGCGCGGCGATGGTGACGCGGAAATGCGTCTCGCCCCCTTCGCGCCAGCCGGAATGGCCGCGGTGACGCTCGCTGTCGTCGACGACTTCCAGCCGCTCGGGGGCAAGTGCTGCCTCAAGCCGCCCACGGATTTCCTCGGCAATACTCATTTTTCGCCCTCTGCCCCCTTCATTCTCACACTCAACTGACTAAACTCTCTGGTCCGAGTCGCAAAGGGCACAGGCCATGACGAAAACCGACCCATTCGGGTTCGACATCTCCGTCTCGGCGGACAAGAAGAAGCGCACGCGCGGACGGCGCGGCATGTCTGGCGCGTTCGAGACCTCTCAGCGGGTCTGCGAGCATCCGGGCTGCACCCTGTCGGGTCAGTATCGTGCGCCGAAATCGCCCGATCACCTCGACGAGTACCTGTGGTTCTGCAAGGACCATGTGCGCGAATACAACCTGCGCTGGAACTTCTTCCACGGCGTCACCGAGGAGGAATTCGAGGCCCAGGTCGACAAGGACCGGGTCTGGGAGCGCGAGACGCGGCCCTTCGGCAATCGTGACGAACAGCGCGCCTGGTCGCGGCTGGGCGTGGACGATCCGATGCAGGTGCTGGGCGAGAACGCCACCCGCAACCCGGGCCGCAAGCAGGGCGCAACGCGACGGCTGCCGCCGACCGAACGCAAGGCGCTGGAAATCCTGGGCGCCGAGGACAACTGGACCAAGCTGGAAATCCGCAAGCAATACAAGTCGCTGGTCAAGGATCTGCACCCGGACATGAATGGCGGCAACCGCGCCGACGAGGACCGGTTGCAGGAGGTCGTCTGGGCCTGGGACCAGATCAAGGACAGCCGCAGCTTTCGCTGAGACCGGGTGCCTGCGCGTTGCCCGGCCCGAGGGATCGCCGCCGTCACGACGGGGGCGCTGCCCCCCGTCCTTCGGCCTCTCCCCGGGATATTCGCGGCCTTATGTAGGTGTTCAATAGGCATTGTTGCAGAACTCTCGCCGTGAAGGATTCACATCACGAATCCATGCAGTTAGGGTCAGGACCGGCACTGTTGCACAAATCGGCTGAGGTCCGGAATTCCCCTTTCCCCGGACGGACTTACCCCCCAACTTCGACACTTCGCCGTAGATTTGAGCCCGATTTGGCGGGGCGGAGTTCAATAAAGCAAGGGCTCTTCGCGTGCGGAAAGCCCGATTTTGACGAAAGTCATGTTGTGGCACGTCGTATCATGCGCGGCTATTTCAGTATGACGCATCAGATTATAATGTTGCGACATGTACACGAAGATCACGAGATCCGGCGGGCGCCAGTATCTGCAACTGGTCGAGGGCTATCGCAACGATGAGGGCAAGGTCCGCCATCGGGTCGTCGCCAACCTCGGCCGACTGGAAGACTTGAACCCCGCGAAGCTCGATCCCCTGATCAACGGCCTGAACCGGGCCATGGGGCGGAGCGACAACACCGCGTTTCCCGTCGAGATCGAAAGCTCCAAGGCCTATGGCAACGTCTTTGCCCTGCACGAACTTTGGAAAGACCTTGGCTTCGACCGCGCCCTTGGACGCGCGATGCGATCCGGGCGGCGCAAGATCGAGGCAGATGCCGTCGCCATTGTCTCTCGGACCGATGGCGCGCCAATGGCAACTGCGTGCGATGGTCAGGTCACGATCGACCAGGGGGCGGATCTGGCGGGCCAGTTCGGCTTCCACCCGATCGACATTGTCCATCAGCGCATCCATCGCCCGCAGGAGGTGGTGATGTTCGATCTTGGCCGGCATCTCGGGCATGCTACCCGCCTGGTCGGAGGCTTTCGTTTCCCAGCCGTTCATCGGTTCGCTCGCCCGTATATTGCGCCGAGCATCACAGGATCGATGACCCGAAGCGAACGATAGCCGAGCGTGATGACGCCCTTCGCCTCCAAATCGCGCAGGATGGGCGTGAGCGAACTTCGGGAGAGGTTGGCGACCGCGCCCAGTTCCTCCTTGGACAGATTGACCTCGGGATACTCCGGTGGAGTTGTGTCCCGTAGGCCGGAAAGTCGCATGAGGACCGCAAGAAACCGCCGACGACCATCGGGGATCATCCCGTCGGCGGCTATGCCGGTGGCAACGTCGAAATGCTCGAGGGCAAGACGGCCGAACTCGCGCCAGTACTGGGGCTTGCGGGAAAGAAGGCCGCGCAAACGGAGCATCGGGACCCCGAAGAACACGCTCTCCCGCAGGGCCCGGACACCGACCACCCGTGCTCTTCCATCGAAGAGCGTTCCTTCGCCGAGCCAGTGTCCGCGATGCAGCACGAAGGCCGTCCGCATCAGGTGGTCGGAATGTGCGAACTCGATCGCGACGCTTCCGGACTCGAGGCCCCAGAGCGCGCCGGTCTCGTCCCCCGTGTGGTAGAGGTATTGGCCTGGCGCGATCCTGTGCGGAGTCGATCCCTCGATGAGGTCCCGACGAAACTCTGGCGTGGACCGCGAGAGCCATCCCGTCTGGATCAGGGCCGAAGGCTTGGGAAAGGATTTCATGGTGCAACTGGCCAATTCTGCACAATCGATACCGTGCCGCCGTGCAGACTTCAACGAAGAGATGCCGCCTGAGACGATCCGATCCGGCGCCGACGGTCATGCGCGTGCTGAATGTGTCCCACCCGCCCCCCCGCAAGGCGCCACTACTTTCACCGGTCTTGCCTGCAAGGAGACTGCAACGATGACCACCCGCCGCGACCTTCTTTCCGCCGCCCCCGTCGCGGGAGCATTCCTCGCACTCGGCCCGGCAGCCCTCTCTGTTCCCTCGGCAGCCCGAGCTCAGGAGACGTCGGTCCCCGGTCCCCTCTGGCGCAGCCCGTCGCTGCGCGAGGAGACTGCAATAGCTGCGAATGGCGCGATAACTACCGCTCCCGTGGCAGGTGCGAACGAACGTCTTGCGATGACCGAAAGGCGCGCCATCAGGGTAACGCCCGACATCTGGCTTCTCGCAGGCTGGGGCATCGCGCATTCCATGGCCATTCGTGCGCCAGACGGCTGGATCATCATCGACACTGGCGATTCGACGGGTGCCGCGCAGGAGATGCGCGACGCGCTCGCAACCGCCTTGGGTGAGCCTGTCCGTGTGGCAGCGATCCTACTCACCCACTGGCACTACTCCGAAGGCACTGCGGCCTGGTCAGACGAGGGCGTCGAACTCTGGGGGCACGAATGGCTGGACAGGAACCGCACGGCCAGCGTGGGTCTCGGTCCTCTCTCAGGTCTCTTCAAGGCGCGCGCTGTCGCTCAATTCGGCGTGTTCCATCCCCCGGAAGGACCCGACGCCTTCCCCAACAACCTCGGTTTCACCCCTGAAAGGCTTTTGGCGGAATCGAGCTACCGCGCACCTGATCGGCTGTTCACGAACGGTATCGTCGAGACACTCAAGATCGCCGGCGAAGACGTGACGGTCATGCCGAACCGATCGGATGCGACCGACAGCGTGGGATTCTATTTCCCGCGGCTCCGGCTCCTGATCACGAACGCCATGGCGCCGGGGTTCATGTTCAACCTTTCCACCCTGCGCGGCGGCCCCTTGCGGGACCCTGATCCCTACCTCGACGATGCCCGTCATCTGGAAACCTACAACGCTGCTATCCTGCTCGATCTGCATGCGGCGCCGGTTACGGGTGAGGACGCGGTGCTTTCGGCCATTCGCCGCTCCGCTGATCGGATCCGCCTGATCCGCGACCAGTCGCTGCGCATGATCGCGCGCGGCATGGACGGGCGAGAGGCGGCGGAGGCGGTCGAAATGCCGACAAGCCTGCGAGAGGACTACGAGTTCTACGGGCAGGTCGAAAGCCAGGTTCGTCAGATCTACAATACGGAAGTCAGCTGGTTCGGCAATGACGTCTATGACATCAATCCGCTTCCGGTCCGCGAGGAGGCTCGTCGAACCATCGCGCTCATGGGCGGCCGGGAAGAGGTGCAGGCCGCTGCAGCGGCTTCTGCCGCAGGGGGCGACATCGCCGGTTGGCAATGGGCGCTGCGACTGACCTCGCTTCTCCTCCAACTCGACTCGCAGGACCAGGCCGCGCGCGCCACGCGGTCGATCGCCGCCCGCGCGCTTGGCCAGCGCACCACATCGTCTAACGCCCGCGGCTGGTACATCACCGAGGCGCTGGAGCTTGACGGCAATCTCCTCGCCATGGGCCGGCCGGTCACCATCGGCGAAGTGCGGGCTGTCCTGGGCACGCCGCGGCGCGAGGATCTGATCGCGGCCGGAACCGCGGCCAGCCTTGCGTTTCTGCGGGTGCTCGTGGACCCGGACCAGGCTGGAGAGACCCGCACCGCCTTTACGCTCCAAGTCGAAGGCGACGAGACGGCATGGCACATCGAGATGCGCAACGGAGTGATCCTGACAGAGCCTGCGACCGTGCCGCTGCACGACCACGTGGAACTGACAGCCGATGAGCTCGCCGAGTTCGTCCTCGGCCTCGCCGCACCGGCATCGGACTCGCCGCTCGCCGTCCTCGATGCTGCGCTCGACCGCAGCGGGTTCGTCTTCCTTCCTGCCTCCCCAGCCGCGGTTCTGGACGACCCTGCCGCGGAGGTGCACCTGCTGGGCGAGGGCTCGCAGTAGATCGCAAAGAAGCCTTCCGCCCCCCCGAAGATGGGACCCCCGATCACCTCTGAATTGGGCGTAAGCGACCGCCCAGTACCCTCGTTGCCTGAGGTGGTCTGCTGTCCGAGATGACGCCCGTAACGACGGAGGTGTCA